>PBVT01000090.1 GCA_002728755.1 Myxococcales bacterium | reverse complement strand
GTGAAGAGTTTGGACCTGTTCAGGGGCTGGATTGGTTGTCGGGCCGGGTTGTTCGCCTACAGAGAACGGCGGAACGAAAAGTTCCGAATATGGGATGGTGTCCGGTGCAAACCCTACGACCACACCCTGTTCTGGCTGCGTCTGGTGAAAAGCCGTACTTTTACTTTGTGCATAGTTATTACGCGCAGTGTGAAGACCTGGACGATACGTTGGCTATTATTTGCCCAGAGGGAGATGAGGAGCCGATTACCGCAGCTGTGGCCAAGAACGCATTAATAGCTGTACAATTCCATCCAGAGAAGAGCTCCGCATCCGGATTAAAGTTACTTGAGGCATTTTGTCGTTGGACTCCATGAACCAGGATTTTTCTTTTGACCCGATCTCTGTCGGGTTCCGAGTGATTCCGGCGATTGACCTCCTCGATGGATGCGCGGTTCGCCTCTGGCAGGGGGGCTATGATTCGGCTTCGCAGGTGGCCCCGGACCCAGTAGAAGCGGCACGTCGTTTTCGGGATGCCGGTATTCGGAGGCTCCATGTGGTCGATCTGAGTGGTGCACGTGAGGGCACGTTGGTCCATCTCGATGTCATCGCGCGTATCGTAAAAGAGGTGGGGATATCGGTACAGGTAGGTGGCGGTGTTCGAACGGCGCACGATGTCGAACAATTATTCGATGCCGGGGTGTCTGAGGCTATTTTGGGGACGGTTGCACTGGAAGATCCGGAGCGAGCGGCGGCGCTCATTGAGCGATGGCCAGGCCGCCTCTTTGTGGGGTTGGACGCGCGAGGAGATACGGTGGCGTTACGTGGTTGGCTCAAAGACGCGGATGAATCCCTATATGATGCTGCGCTTCGGGTCGCTCAGCTTCCTGTCGCTGGAATTATCTACACCGATATTTCTCGGGACGGTACGGGGCGCGGACCAAATATTGAAAATACAGCGGCTCTGGCACGACTTGTACAACCCACGCCAACCATCGCCTCTGGCGGAATTGGTAACGAAGGGCATGTTCTCGACCTATGGAATGCGCGTGACGAGGGAATTCATGGTGTAATCGTGGGTAAAGCCATCTATGATGGGGTGGTTGATTTGGATAAGATGGTCTCGAAATACCATCGGAAGGAAAATCCATGACGGGCGCGGACCGCGTGGTCGAACTTGAATTGGCTCCACCAACCGGCGATGAACGGTATCCGGGAGCTCTGGCTATTGTAGAGCGTCTGCATATGGCCGGATACGAGGCCTATCTCGTCGGTGGATGTGTACGAGATATGGTGCTTGGGCGACGGCCCAGGGACTATGATATTGCCACCAACGCAGTGCCCGATGTGATCGAGAAGCTTTTTGATCGAACCATTGCTGTTGGTCGGGCCTTTGGCGTGATGCAAGCGCAGTCCGATGGTGAATATTATGAAGTGGCGACATTTCGACGAGATATGGCCTATCGTGATGGTCGAAGGCCGGAAGGCGTGCAATTCTGTGATGTCGTTGAAGATGTAGCTCGGCGCGATTTTACTGTGAATGGGCTCCTCTATGACACGCGAAGTAGCCGGGTTGTGGACTATGTCGATGGCCTAGCCGATCTGAAAAAACAGAATATTCGAGCCATTGGTGATGCGGACGCGCGATTTGAGGAGGATCATCTTCGAATCCTTCGTGCGGTTCGGTTTTCTACGGAACTCGGATTCGGGATTGAGGAGAAGACCTGGCAGTCTGTGCAACGTTTTGCTGATAAGTTGGAGCGTATAAGCGCGGAGCGAATTCGAGATGAATTTCTGAAAATCCTGGGCGCTGACGATGTATTGAGCGGACTTGCTCGCCTGGAGGAGGCAGGGTTGGTTCCATTTGTCCTTGCCGACTGTTGTGGTGATGCGGACCGTGGGCGATTACAAGCCGCCCTGGCAATTCACCCCGAACTGGGTTCGATCGGTCGGTTGGCCGCTTTGCTGGTCGGTGTCGATCAACCAACACCCGAAGCCTGTAGTGGGTGCAATGGAGCACGCTCTTGCCTTGAGTCGCTTCTCCCGAATGCGACAATACGCTTGTCTCGATTACGGCTGAGTCGCGCGGAAAATCTGCATGCGCTCAATGCCCTTGCGGCTGTACATGGTTTACGGAGATTCGACGAACCGTCACGAAACGTTTGGATTCGTTTGGGGCGAATCGATGGGGGCCGAGACGGTTTTGTGATTGCAGCTGCCGAGGAACAAATCGCAGGTGTCTCGAAAACTACGGGACAACTATTACGTTCGTTTGATGGGCTCACGACGGCTGAGATTCGACCGGACCTGCTCTTGACCGGTGCGGACCTGGAATCCTTCGGATATCGGCCAGGTCCACTCTTTAAAGAAGCCTTATATGCTCTTGAAAGTGCTCAATTAGATGGGGCTATCGGTGACCGTATTGAGGCAGAGAGGTTGGTGCGTTCGCTACTGGACCGTTAAATACGTAAACTATTTTTTATACTATTTATTAGGTTCTACTTGATGGCTACTGCCTGCTTGGGTACTCTTTGGTGCGCTTTCGCATGGATGGTTGGTTGATGAAGACATGTCGTATATTTTTGGCACCATTTTTCCTGGTGTTTTTTGGTGGGATAATTTCGTGTGGAACGGATGAGGGAACACCCTGCGATCCGGCCGTACAGGATTGTGCTTCAACAGACGTTGTTTCTGGTGATTCGGATTCCGATACGGGCGAATGTGTGATTCCGGAAGGTGGGGTTTGCTGCCCAGGAACCGAGAACGGTTGTAACCCATCGAATGGTTACCAGGTTCTACGGTGTGCATCGGATGGTATGGGATACATTCCTGTGAACTGTACGGGGGCTGATGGAGTGCAGAGCGTATGCCTTGGGGACACGTGTACCGAGTGCACACCCAACGAGAAACGCTGCATGGACGACGACAATGTAGAGCGCTGTAATGAAACAGGCGCTGCGTGGGAGCTCGACCAGGAATGCAATGGGGCTGTAACGGGCCATCGCTGTGAACAGGGTGTGTGCCAGGCCCTCTGCGAACTGGCGACCAAGCTTCAGACCTATATGGGCTGCGAATATTGGGCGGTTGATCTGGACAACGCCTTTGTTCCCGGTGGGCCGCGCGGTTTCTACGATGCGCAGGGTGCACAGTATTCCATCGCGGTGAGTAATCCAGATGATAAACGCCCCGCGACCATCGAGATCGCAACGGTCCATGGGCCGGTAACCGAGGACAGTAGTGGTCAGCCGCTAGACCTTTCACCGATTCCTCCTGGTTCGCTTCGAATCTTTAATCTGCCCGCACGAAATGTGAATGGGACGGTTATCGCTCCGCTGGCCTATAAACTCGACGCAAGCATCCCGATCTCCGCCTACCAGTTCAATCCATTGGAGAACGTAAATGTATTCTCCAATGATGCCTCCTTACTTCTCCCAGAGAACGTATTGGGTAAATACTATATCGCCATGACCCGCGAGCAGACCTTTGATAGCCTTCGCGGATACGTAACCGTAGTGGCGGCGCGGCCGGGTGAAACCAATGTAACCCTTACGGTCACCGGGAAGACGCTTGCTTCTACGGAGAAGGGCTCTGATGGCCAGCCGATTATTCCAGCAATGAATGCAGGAGATTCAGCATCCTTCACTTTGCAGCAGTATGATGTGTTGAATATCGAAACGAACGAAACGGCCGCAGACCTGACGGGTACACTGGTATTGGCCGATCGTGAGGTCGCAGTATTCGGTGGTAGTGAGGCTAGCAATGCACCGAATACGAACCATTGTAACTTTGAAAAAGGTGCATGCGCGTGGCCCCTGGAACAAGGGATCCCGGCCAGTCAGGCCAAGCCCTGTGACAGCCATGAAGATTGCGATGGCTACATCACCTGTTGTGCGGATCATATGGAACAACAGATGTTCCCGGTTCGGACCTGGGGTACCCACTATATTGCGGCGAAGAGTTTCGATCGGAACCTGGAATCCGACAGCTGGCGTATCCTTGCGGCGGAAGATGGTACGACGGTTACGACATACCCACCACAGGGGAATATACCGATTCTCAATCGTGGCGATTGGTACGACTTTGAGAGTCGGTACCACTTTGAGGTTCTCTCGGACAAACCGGTTCTCTTAGGCCAGTATCTCGCCGCAGAACAGGCACCGGACCCCAATGTAAACGGTCGCGTTGGTGAGGGGGACGCAGGTACAGGCGATCCAGCCTTCATGCTCAGTGTTCCTGTAGAGCAATATCGAGACAGCTATGTCTTTCTGGCACCGAACAAATATGCCTATGATTACGTTAGTATTATCGCACCCGTAGATGCAGTGGTGACCTACGATGGCGATGAACTGAATTCCTTTTATTTCGATCCCATTACACCAGATTTCCATGTGGCCCGAATTCAGATTGAAGACGGTGTTCACAGCGTAAAGGCAGATAAACCCGTGGCGATCACGGTTTATGGCTATGACCAATACGTATCCTATGGGTATCCTGGTGGTCTGGACTTGAAGGACTTGAAGTTAATTGACCAGGATTTCTGATCCTGGTGCGGGGAGGCGACTTATGTACGCACGAACAAAAACCGAACTTCGCAACCTTTTGATTCGGGGGGCAGTAGCTATTTTGCTGGTCCTCGTCGCCTCGTGTGGTTCGACCACGACGGGTGACGGTGTCACCGATACGGGGGCAACCCCTGTTGATGATGTAGTCCCGGGTTCACAGGATGTGGTTGGTGAGGAAGAGATCGTAGAGGAGCCCCCGGCGGAGCTTCGTTTTGACAGTGTTGAGCCGAGCAAGGGCAAAGTCGCTGGTGGTGAGATCGTAACGATTTACGGTGATGGCTTTGAGCCAGGGGCGCAGGTTCTTTTCGATGGAAGTGCTGGGCTATTTGTTTTCGTTTTGGGTCCTGATCGCATCAATGTGACGACACCTCCGCATTCTCCAGGTCTTGCACGCGTTACCGTCGTGCTGCCTGCACAGGAGAAGGAGATCAGCCTGGACGACGCATTCCTCTATTATAACGATGTTTCGGTTACGGAAGTGATTCCGGCCGTTGGTCCCGCTTCAGGCGGAACACCGGTTACGGTTAAGGGGAGCGGCTTTACTGCCGAGACCAAGCTGCTGATTGGTCCCCAACTGGCCATTAATACGCAGATCATTGACGATGGTACCATTCTGGGACTGACCCCAGGCGGTGAGGCCGGAACCGTCGATATCTTCGTTTCGACTCCGTCGGGTATTGGTACCCTGAAGGATGGCTACCAATATACTGCGCCACCAGAAGTGAATACAGTCGTCCCCGCGGCAGGACCGACAGCAGGAGGGCAGACGGTAACGTTGTCCGGTACTGGATTTGTCGAGCCGTTTGAGGTGCGATTGGGTACTACGCTCGTCAACGACATCGAGCTGGTTAACGACAATACCATCGAGATTACGACTCCCCCATCAGCCGCTGGTTCGGTCGATATCTGGGTGACAACGTCGTATGGCGCCTCCATCACGCAAGACGGGTATATGTATTATGATACGCCTCCCACGGGCGTAGAGATCTTGAACGTGGTGCCGAATTCGGGACCCATTCTTGGTGGAACAGAGGTCGTGGTGACGGCAGCAGGGCTAGGCTCGAGCCTGGACACATCCATACGATTTGGCAACCAACCTGCGGAGATTCAATGGATTGATCCCGTAACCCAGAGCGCTCTGGTTGTGAGCCCGGCGGTTGAATCGGAAGGGCCCGTTACGGTCTCGGTATATAGTCCATCGGGCTCCGGTGTGATGGAGAATGGCTTCACGTATACGAGCACCTTTGCCGTCGCGGGGGTAAGCCCGAACTATGGTCCACTCGAAGGTGGAACGGATATCGTGGTTACGGGAATGGGCTTTGCAGCCGATGCCGAGGTTTTCGTAGCGGCGCTACCTGCACAGAATGTTCAGGTCGTCAGTGATACGGAGATCCACGCTGTGACTCCGCCTGGTAGTCCGGGCTTTGCCAAAGTCGAGGTCGCGCAGGGATTAGAATCTGCAGACCTGGCGAACGGTTTCTTCTATACATCGGGTGGTACCGATATCTATGTTGTCACTCCGGATAAGGGTTCGATCGCTGGTGGAACACAACTGGACGTATTGGGTATCGGATTTACGGATGACTCTACGGTCTATGTTGGTGGCGAACAGGCAACTCACGTCACCTTTATCGATCCTACACGCCTCAACGTACGTACACCTCCGGGTGAGATTGGTACTGTAGATGTGCGTGTTGAAACGCCCATCGGAGATGCCGTACTACAAAACGGGTATACCTATTACGATCCGGTCAGCTTATACGGTGGTACATGGGGTGAGCCTGTTGAGGTAGCCTTGAACGTCACGGTGCTGAAGGCGGGCGATGGCTCGGGTGTACCCGATGCGTTTGTAATCGTCGGAAGCGAACCTCAGACACCGTACCAGGGCTTTACGAACCTGAACGGACAGATCACCTTCAGTGGGCCGAACCTTGAGGGAGAGCAGATGGTCAGTGTCTCCAAAGAGGGATACGAGAACAACTCTGTTGTCGCCTTTGATGCGGAGAATGTGACCATCTATCTGACGGAGTTGAGTCCTCCATCGATGGGTCCTGGGGCCGGTATCGCTCCGCCGCTCGTCAGGGGCCAGGTCTTTGGCCTGGGTAAATATATTGTAGGGCCTCCAGGTCCATGTTCCATGGGACAGGGTTCGGATCCCAGCCATTGTCTTCCCTGTGACTCCGATTCGCAGTGCGGAATACAAGGAGCGGCCTGTTTCGATATTGGCAGCCAGGGTAAGCGATGTCTTATGGCGTGCAATTCCGATCAGGACTGCCCGAGCAATGCGGCTTGCCAGAACTACGGTGAAGCCTCTCGCTGTGTACCAACCCCTGGAACGAAAGTGGTTGTATGTGAGGGTACGAAACCGTCGATGTTCGCCCAGCGGCTTCCTCCCGGTAACGGTGCGGTCGTGAGCGAGCTTGGAACCTATGAGATTCTCGCCTATCCGGGAGAGGTAGCCATCGTATGTCTCGGTGGCTTTATGGACAATGTGTCCGATCCTGTGGATCCCGCGTACGTACTGTCGAATATGATTCCCTATTTCACACCGGTTGTAATGGGTGTGTATCGACATCTGAATCTGATACCTGGCGAAATCGCAGAGGATATCAATATCGATCTCAACATACCTCTTAGCCGGACCCTGAAGCTACGCTTGGAAGATCCGCCACTCGATGTTGCAGACTTCCTGTACGGCTGGATCTACTATGACTTTGGCTCCGATGGGGTATTCCAGGCTCCTGTGGCCCCATTTGCCTATTCCGACAACACGCTATTCGTAGAAGGTCAGCCTGTGGGATTTGCGGGTGATATCGAGGACGCCTCGTATACGATCATGGCGGGGGCGATGAGCTTCACAGAAGACAATACGCCCTATTCGGTCGTACTACGACGCGATCTTACCGAGCCGGAAGATGACCGGATGCTGTTGCTCGACGAAGGCGAGTGGAACCTTCTGCCAACGGGCATCACACGTAACCTGTTGGGGGCCTGGGGTGAGACACCGGAGACTGTATTTGCAGTTGGAACGGATGGCAGCATCTACCGGTTCAACGGAACTGCGTTCAATATTCAGCCCTCCACCACAGATAAAGTTCTTCGTGCCATTCACGGATCGGCCAATGACAACGTATGGGTCGTTGGTGACGGCGGGATTGTGTTGAGCTTCAACGGTTTGACGTGGACCGAAGATGATTCGGGTGTAACGTCCAACTTCCGCGACGTCTTTGCTGCGGACAATGGAGAGGTTTTTGTTGCTGGGAATTATATGATTCGGCGACGTACAGCGGACGGTGTGTGGAGCTTTATGCCCGCCCCATCCGGGTCCTGGTACGGCATTCATGGGACAAGTGCAGACGATGTCTGGCTCGTCGGAAA
This sequence comes from Myxococcales bacterium, assembly GCA_002728755.1. Lineage (GTDB taxonomy): Bacteria > Myxococcota_A > UBA9042 > UBA3505 > UBA3505 > UBA3505. The sequence continues at coordinate 37,389 of PBVT01000090.1, read as the reverse complement.
TGTTGGCCGTGTGAATCATTATAATGGAACGAGCTGGACCTCGAAGCAGGTACCAACTCCCAAAGGCCTTCGTGCCGTGCATGCCCTGGCACCAGACAATGTCTGGATCGTTGGTGAGGCCGGTACAATCCTCCATTTCGATGGAGAGAATTTCGAGGTGATGGAGTCTTTGACCAACCGTACGCTGACATCAATCAGCGCTCGAGGTCCGAATGACATCTATGTCGTCGGTGGACGAGGCGTTGTTCTTCATTATGACGGGGTCACCTGGGCGAACGTCTCGACACCCGATTTCAGTCAGAATCTGAATGAGGTCGTCGCGTTTGCTGATGATAGTACGGTGTTGACCTTCGGGGATCATGAGCTCTTCCTTGGCCCGATGGTTCCAATTCCTGTCATGCAAAACCCCACCGATGGGGGTGTTCTAGATGGGGATTTCATGTCCTGGATCACCAGCGATGGTGTAGAGCCGCATTTCCAATATAAGAAAATCGGTATTCCTTCTCTTATGGGAGATACTCCCGTCTGGACGTTTATCAGTGGTGGCGATATCAATGCGGTAGCTCTTCCTGACTTCCAGAATATTGAGGGGACACCGGGCATCCCAGGTGGATTGCTTCGGTTTACGTTCTTCCGAGTCTTCAAAGAGGGCTTCGATATCGATCACTTTGACTATTCGGACCTGAATACACTCGATTGGCAGGCATGGGCTTACGATACAATGCTGTTTATGAAGATGGAGCCATGATGTTGTACAAACGGGGGGAATTGGGGGATTGCCCTTTAAGAACACATAGCCGACGGTTTGGACATAGTGGCATCTGCGCACTAGCTCTGCTGGTGTCTTTTCTGATTAGCGGTTGTTCCGGGGGTGGTACGACAGACGACGTTGGTGCAGATCTTGGAGACACACTGACCGATGTCGGTGGGGATGTCGGTACGGACCAGAATAGTGGTACGGACGGAGACAGCGACGTTGGAGTCGATAGTAGTGATACCGGCGGTGGAGACACCAACACTACGATTGTCTACGAGTGGGCTCCCATTCCTGTAGGAGCAGCGGGTGACCTCCATCGAGTGCGGTACCTGCCGGCCGTTGGATTTCGCATCGTCGGACATGGAGGAACAATCTTACGGCCTGTAGGGGATGGTTGGGTTCGAGAATGGACACCTAATACTGCCCAGGCGATTCGAGATATCGAGGTTCATCAAGGGAATATGCATGCCGTTGGGGAGTATGGGACCTGGTTGAGTCAGGACGGCAATGGTATGTGGCAAAGCCAGGATCCTGGCGTAGATATTCATCTTCGTGGCCTGACCAGTGTCAGCGATGCGTTGGTCGCCGTTGGAAATTCCGGGGTCATTGTAAAGAACCGTGGGGCTACCTTCAGCCAAGAGCCAAGTGGTGTCTTTAATGCACTTCATTCGGTAGAAGCGGTGGCAGAGAGCACAGCATACGCGGTTGGAGATTCCGGGGTCGCGGTGAAACGCGTAGCCAGTCCTCGTACCTGTGATGAAGGTCCGGACGATCTTTGTACTCCATGCCTGGTTTCAACAGACTGCACATACGATCGTTGTGAAACCATGCCGGGTGGCGAAGAGACGAAGTGTACACAGGCATGTGGTGAAGGGTTGGACGCTTGTCCGGAATCCTTTATCTGTACGAATCCTGAAGAAGAAGGGTTTTGTATTCCGGAACCGGATCATAATTGGATAGGGTTTCAGGCCGCATCGGCTACCGTGACTCTGCGCGATCTACTGGTTCTTGATAGCAATAATATATGGGCTGTCGGGACGGACGGAACCATCGCGAGATATGGCAGTGGACAATGGCAATTAGAGCTGAGCAACGATAGCCAGAAGAGAGACGTATATGCTGTAGGCGGCGGCTCTGGTGAGATTCTTGCCGTTGGTGATGCCGGTCTATTTGTAAAGCATGATTCCAATGGTGTCTGGTCTCTGCTCGATGATGTAGAAGGGCCTCTACTCACAACGCGACGTTATGAGGGCCTAGCCACAGGTCCAGATCGTGTAGTCGCCGCAGGGGAGGGAGGCGCTCTTCAGATTAAGTTGATTCCGGATGAAGTGTTCCGTGACGGTCTGGCAGAGCCTCCAGGAAACCTTCATGACATATCTTTTGCTGGTGATATGGGGACTGCCGTTGGTGACGAGGGTGTATTCGTCTTCTGGAATGCCGACGGGTATGGCTCAATTGATGTGGGCACAACGGAACATCTGTATGGCACCGTAGTAGGTGAAGACGGAGCGGCCTATGCCGTGGGGGCATCTGGAACATTGATTCAGCGTAATGCGGATGGCCAGATACATGCGTTAGAGACAGGAACCCTCTCGGACCTGCATGCCGCTCTTATTCTCGATGACGGGACGCTTCTTGCAGTTGGTGCCAACGGTACTGTTCTTCACCGTGATCCAGAGAGCGGTACCGTATCGTTTGAGCCCACGCCGGACCCGAGAGATCTACTGGATGTGTTCGAGGATGGTTCTGGTATTCTAGCCATTGGTCGGGGTGGAGTGATCTTGCGACGGCAGGGCGATAACTGGGTAACGGTCCCGTCTACTACGACTCTTGATCTATATGCCGGTAGCTATGCTTTAGGACGAACGACTGTCGTCGGAGCTCATGGAATCGTACTCTCCTGGACTGATGAGCAGAGCCCGTCAAAGGTGGCTGAGAGCCCAGGTGACTTCTATTATGGGGTCTGGGCACGGACAAACGGCGATATCTTAATCGTAGGCTGGTCGGGAGTATTCTTACGGTTGCGGCCTGATATGTCGTTGGCGCCGGCGGAAGGGCCCACCTCCAACACCTTGCGTGCCGTCGGAGAGAGTAATGGGATTCTGGTCGTCGCCGGTGATGGTGGCAAGATGTGGGAACGTTCTGAAGCGAGCGTTCCGTTGGGAGAATGATGGATGCAGAGTCTCAGAAATAAACCGCTCCTTCCATGGATAGCCCTCTATCTTGTGGTGATGCTTGGCTGTGGTGGGGGTGACACCTCTACGACCGATGCAGGGGTTACTCCAGATGTTTCGGAAGAGGACCCTGGTACATCACCTGATGTCGCGACTCCCGATGTAGGGGAAGACCTCCAGGGCTCTGACGGTGGAGTAGATCTGGAGAGTTCGGACATTGAAGAGGACGTTTCCGTTGCGCTTCCAGGGGACTTTACCATCGGCCAGGAACTGCTTCCGGATCCCGCAAACTTTGTTCTACGTGGTGTATTTGGGGCGGATTCATCCACGGTATGGGCCGTGGGGCAAGATGGCGTAGTGCTTCGAAGAGCCAATAACGAATGGTCGATTGAGAGCTTTGGAATGTTTCCGTATCTGCACGGTATCGATGGCAATAGCTCCGATAATATGCTCGCTGTGGGTATGTTCGGGACTCGAGTGACGGGAGATGGATCCATCTGGATTGGCGGCGACTCCTGTGACTCGGATCTAGCGTGTGAAGATGGTGATTCCTGTACCGTGGGTGTTTGTATTGCTCATGAATGCCAGTACTTTCCGCAGGTTCAAGAGGGCTGTTGTGGTATGCCCGTATATACCCAGACCTTTGATGAGTCCGGTGCAGAGACGTCCCTCGATATCGTAGATCTGGCTACGCTTGAGGGAGGTGGCATTGTTTGGCACACATCGACAGCGCGTGCGAATAGTGCCCCGTCGTCTATGTATTTTGGTCACCCATCCCTTATGACCTATGACAATGGGTTCTGCGTAGAGGGAGCGTGTGTCTCGGGAAATCCGGCCGCCTGTGTTGATACATCGGAATGTGTTGGTAGTCGGGTGTCGTCCAGTATGACCCTGCCCGATATCCACATCCCGAATTCGGCGTCGGCTTCGTTGGACTTCTCCCTGTTCATGGCTATCGAGTCGACGGGTGGCTTTGATGAGTTCCGTATCGACGTGGAAAGCCAGGGCAGCACCACGACGGTCTGGGACAAGACCCAGGTGACGGGCTTTACGGGAAATACAGTGGGTTTCGTCGACGTATCTGTAGACCTGACGAATTATTCCAACCAGACGGTAACGATTAGTTTCGTCTTCGACTCGATCGATTATTTCCTCAATTCGACCGAAGGGGTTTATGTCGATGATCTGGTGCTAAACAGCGAGTGTAGCGACCCGTCCGATGGAACGGACGATGGCGAAGATATGCCCAGCTTCTTCGATGTAGCGGCTCTACCCAACGGTCGTTTCATTGCCGTCGGCTTGAACGGTGCGATCTGGGGCTACGACGAGACCTTCGGGTGGCAGGATATGGCAACCACCAGTAAGGGAGATTGGTATGCAGCCCATACGACGGGTGACCATACCATGTTGGGAGGTGCCGAAGGACGTCTCCTTGAACGCAACGGCGAGGCGATCTCGTCGCCACAGAGTGGGACAACACGGGCAGTTCAGGGAGTCCACGTTTTTGCCGATGGTTCCAGGATTGCGGTTGGCGATGATGGGCTTGTGCTTTGGTCGAATGCGGGGGAAGGAACCTATACCGAGTTAAGCAATACGCCGAGCTCGATAGATCTCATGGGTGTTGCTGGACAAAGTCCGGATGACGTCACCATCGTGGGAAAAAACGGAACTTCCTGGCGATGGGATGGTGAAAGTTTCACGGTGGAATCCACGGGTGTGAGCCATGATCTTCATGGGGTAGTTGTTCTACCGGATGGGTATCGTGTGGCCATAGGTGCGATGGGTACGATCATTCAGGATGAGGGTACTGGTTGGACCGAGCATCCGAAATTCACCAACGATGGACTGAACGCTATCTACGCCGTGGATAAAGAAAACATCTTCATTATTGGCGATTACGGCACCATCGTGCAGTGGGATATACCGTCACTGTCCTTTAAGAAGAAGCAGTCCCCAATATCCAAGAATATGAAAGGCATCTTCGCCTTTGCGGCAGATAATGTTTGGGCTGTCGGTCTCTTTGGTACCATCATTCACTTCAATGGTACCGAATGGGCTGAGGTTGAGACGGCATTAACCGCCGATCTCTACGATGTAACAGGCACAGAGTCTGGTGACCTGATTCTAGTGGGAGTAGAGGGGTCGGTGCTTCGTAAGGTGGGAGATGAATTCTACTTTCTGCTCGCCTCGACCAGTAACACGTTACGCGCGGTCTATGCACTCGATGACAATCATGTATGGGCGGTCGGTAGTCTGGGAACGATCATGTTCTTTGATGGAAATATCTGGTCGCGCCAACAGGCCAACCATCCAGCGAACGCCGATGGCGAGGAAGAGCCGATTACAGAGAGCTTTTATTCCGTATGGGGCGCAGCACCTGATGATGTTTGGGCCTTTGGGGACGGCGGCCGACTTGTGCATTACGATGGGCAGAAATGGTCTCGAGTTACCTACGAGGATCCGCATCTGATTCGCTCGTTGACGGGATGGTCCAATGATGCCGTTCTCGGCGTCGGAAGCGCCGGATATGCGGCCTATTTTGATGGTTCTTTATGGCACCCCATCGATACCGGTACGGTCGCGACTCTCCACGATATCGTGGTAGTGGACGATACGACAGCAATCGCTGTTGGGGATGCTGGTACGGTTCTCACGTTCCGTAGACCGATTGATCTCGAGAACATCGGTCCGGGTAAGGAATAGAACGCTGTATGGGCAAAAAAAAGCTGCCAGTAGGCAGCTTTTTTCGTGTGTTTGATTCCTGGCTTAAAGAGAGCCGCGGAATGACGGGGCAGCTTTGAAGCTGACCGTCTTTCGAGCCGGTATTGTAATCTCCTCATTTGTCTTGGGATTGCGGCCCTTGCGCGCTTTTCGGTGCTTTTTCTTGAAGGTACCGAACCCAGGGTAGGAGAAGCGATCGTCCTCATCGATAGCCATTTTCATGGCGTCAAAGACAGCCTCAACAATTGCAGCTGTACTTTTTTTTGTCAGTTCGGGCACACCATCTGCTTGTTGGACGGCCTCGATCAGATCACTTTTTGTCATGGAACCCTCCGGTTTTTAAGGCTGAATGTCGCGTGTTGGCGACAACGAAAACCTCTATTAACGACCAATTTCGTGTACCCGGATAGCCCCAATGGTGTCAAGCCCGTTTTGGTCCATCACCCCCTTATAGATCAAGCGCAACTTCAATTTTGAGAGTCCTTATATGGAGCGAGTGTTGTTTCAAGGGCAGAGTGAAAGAAATTCAGCCGATATGTAGCCTTCAAAGACGATAACCCCTTGCTTTTTTTTCTGCTCAGGGGTACAAGCGCGCCCTGAATCGGGAGGTTGGGGTCATGCGCTGTCCGTCGTGTTCCCACGTAAACATCACGCATTTTGGCTTTTGTGAAAAGTGTCTGTCGATTCTGGACCCCTCCAGTCCGGCCGCAGAGGCGTTGCGATCGCCAGGTCTATTCGCGGAAGAAGGAGCAGGTTCAGACGTAGATGCGCAGGAATCCGACGCACCGGTCCGCAAAACCTTGCCTTGGCTCTCTCCCGATGTGCCAGAAGTCTTTATGCATGACACACGCGTCCGCGAGCTGGAGGAAAAATACAGCAGCGCAGCGATACAGGGGCGTTGCGAAAGGATTCTCGTATACGGGGATCCTGGTATGGGGAAGACTCGATTCGTTCGAGAATTCATGCACGCGATAGAGCCGCAGCCCAAGTATATCTTCATGGCCGATGCTCATGATGATGGTGCAGGCCCCCTGGCACTCTTTCGAAGTCTGCTGAAGAGTCGATATGGAATCGGATCCGAAGTGGATCCTATCGAAGCTGCCAATCGGCTCTATGAAGAGATTGTTGCCCTTCACGATGTGTCTGACCCGACGCATGACGCCCATTTAATTGGCTTCCTCCTGGGAATGTCGGTGCGAACATCTCCCTATGCTGCATTGCGTACCGCAGAGCAGGAAGGGTTGAAATTTATGGCGTTGCAGGCGCTTACTCGTCTGTTGATTCGTGACGCGCGGCAGCGTGCGTTACTGATCGTCGTAGATGAGTACCATCTCGCGTCTCCCGAAAGTAGACATGTGATTTCACATATCTACCGAACACTACAGGGACACCCTGTATGGATGGTTCTATTGGGTCGACCCGAGATGTTGGATACGCAACCGGAGGCCGCTGAAGTCGAGCATCGAGTGGATTTACGTCCATTGAAACCACGTGCGACACAGCAATTCGTTCGCGGGTTGCTCGATGGTATCGAGGAGGTACCGGCCGAGGTGGTAAAGCGGGTAGCTGAGACTTCGGGAGGGAACCCATACGCCGCATATCATATCCTATTGTATCTCCATGAGATGGGGGTTATCACGCGGGACGATGGTGCCTGGTCCATAGATGAGACCTCCTTTTTCGACCTGGCGATTCCTCCTACTTTGGCTGGTGTTGCCGCGGCTCGTTACCAGTGTTTGAACAACGAGGAGAAAGAGCATCTTGCTCGTGCTGCGGTGGTTGGAACGCGGTTCCGGTTGGGAACGGTGCTTGCGATTCAGCGTGCAGAGCAGGGGTTTGGTCGACCGGGGGGGCCAAGTGGGCCTGTTCCGGATGATGTGGAGCAAACGAGAGCTGTATTTGACGATCTGGTGCGCCGTGCGTTTTTGCGTCGAGTCGCAGAGAAGCGTGTGCCAGGAGAGGAGCGATACGAGTTCACGTCCAGCGGAGAACGAGATCTACTCTTGGAGTCGCTGGTTCCGGAGCGACGTTCTCGTATGCATCGAATAATTGCACAATGGCACGAGGTGAACCTCCCAGATTCGGTACCCTCCAAGCACGAATTATTGGCGAGTCATTATGAGGCCGCTGGGGATTCGAGGCTTGCCGCCAGGAGCGCGATAAGCGCCGGAAAACTCGCGGCCCAATCCTTTCGCAATGATCAGGCGATCGCTCTATTTGAACGCGCCCAGAGACTTTTCGGCCCCGCGCGCTCTCCCGAGCTCATCGACGTGGGTCACGAATTGGGCAAGCTGTATTTCTACACCGGTGATCTCGACCAATCGCTTACGTGTTTCGAGGGAATGCTCGACCACGCCTGGAGGCTACGTGCTAAACGCAAGGGGGCTGTCGCTTTAGAGAAGCTGTCTCGAGTACGGAGAGAGCTCGGTGATTATGACCAGGCATTACGGTTGGGGTTACGCTCTCTAGAGCTTTTCCGCCAGATGAATGACCGGAACGGAATGGCGTCTGCGTGCGATAAGGTCGGGCAGGTCTTCTGGTTGCTTGGTGATTTCCCCAGGGCGTTAGCCTATCTCCAACAAGACGCTCGGATTCGTCGTGAACGAAAGGACGAACGAGGCCTCGCTGTCGCACTCTTGAATATTTCACGTGTCTATATCGATACGGGGGATCTCGCGCGTGCAGCCCGATTCTCCGAACGTGCCCATGCTCTATTCCGTCGAGTTCAGGATCCCCTTGGTGTGATTGGATCCCTCAATGTGCAGGCCGTCATCGCCCTATATTATGGTGAAACGGCGCGCGGTCGGACGTTACTGGAGACAGGGCTTGAAGAGGCACGGGGGATTGGAGACCGCTCACAAGAAGCGAAAATATTGAACAACCTTGCGGATATTCTCGCGGAGAGCGATCTCGATGAAGCCCAGAAGAGGATTGAGCAGGCCTATAAGATTGCAAAGCATATTTCTGATGTCCGCGGGGTCGCAGGAACTCGCTTTACATTATCCAAGATACTCGCCCTTCGGGGACAGATGGACGAAGCGCTTGTGGTCGCGCGTAAGGGGTTAATGGAGGTCCAAACGACGCGTCATCGTATGATGATCTACCAGGGCCAGATCAGTATTGCGGAGATTCTTCTGGAGATCGCAGAGTCTGAGGACGGCGAGTCTCCGATTACTCCCTCCCTGCAAGAAGCGATCGACATCCTGAAAGCTGCCTTGAATGGCCTGGATGCGATTGGCGCGCCGATTCATTTGCCGCGAACGTTGGGGATGTTGGCCAAGGCCTATGAAAAGGCGGGGCTGACGGAAGAGATGAATGAAGCGAAGAGTCGCAAACAATCCGTGGAAGATAGTTTTGAGCGACACAACACGTCGGCAGACGATTCGGCTGAGGGCTGAACGTTTTGACGGTTAGTTAGCGTTCTGATCGGAAAGTAGAAAGGCCCGGAGAAAGCTATCCAGGTTTCCATCGAGCACCGAGTCGGCGTTGCCCATTTCATGGTTCGTTCGATGGTCTTTCACCATCCGGTAGGGGTGAAGGACATAGGATCGAATCTGGCTACCAAAATCGATGGCCTTTTTCTCAGACTCCAACTCTGCCTGCATTTCCATTTTCTTCTGCAGCTCAAGCTCATAAAGCCGAGCGCGTAAGACCTTCATGGCAGTTGCGCGATTCTTATGCTGACTACGTTCGTTCTGACAGGACGCGACGATCCCTGTGGGGAGATGAGTCAGGCGCACGGCGCTATCGGTACGATTGACGTGCTGACCACCAGCACCACTGGCCCGATAGGTGTCGACTCGAAGATCTTTATCAGCAATTTCGATGTCGATGTCTTCATCGACCTCGGGATAGACATATACGCTGGCAAAAGATGTGTGGCGGCGACTCTGTGCGTCATATGGACTGATTCGAACCAGTCGATGTACACCTGCCTCGGCTTTCAGATAACCATAGGCGAAGTTCCCTTCAATGGTAATGGTCGCGCTCTTGATCCCGGCCTCTTCCCCAGAGAGCTGGTCTAGAATGGACGTCTTGTAGTTGTTCTTTTCGCAGTAGCGAAGATACATGCGGAGCAACATCTCGGCCCAATCTTGTGATTCGGTTCCCCCTGCACCTGCGTTGATGGACAAGATCGCATTGTTCCGATCTTCTTTACCACTCATCATGCGTTGAAACTCGAGCTGCTCAAGCTCTTGCTTCAAGAGTTTGAATTCGTCCCCAATCTCTTTCTGGGTGTCGGTGTCGTCGGGGTCTTCGTCCCCGAGCTCGCATAGGACTTCAAGGTCTTCTGCTCGTTGCCAGGGTTTTTGAAAACTCTCCACCGACTCCACCAAGCGGGCTCGCTCCTGTAGCTTGGTACGGGCAGCGTCGGCGTCATCCCAGAACCCATCCGATTGACTCAGGCCATCTAATTCATCGATACGCGTAGTCAGCTTATCGATGTCAAAGATACCTCCGGAGCTCAATGAGACGCTCACGCAGATCTTGAAGATGGCCCTTTTGTTCTGCAGACATGGGTTTTGATTATACCACGTTAAGAGATATGGAGCGGGATACGGGATTCGAACCCGCGACATTCAGCTTGGGAAGCTGACACTCTACCAGCTGAGTTAATCCCGCAGAGGCGTTCATGATCTATTGAGGGTGGGTTCGGATGTCAAGAGTGTTGACGTGCGAATCGCTATCTAGGAAGGTTGCTTTGCCTCGTCACCTGCATATTGGTACGTTTAGACTCCAATGGGTGTTGTATTTGCACGGAAACCACTTGTTCGAGTGGTTAGCCTGATTTGGGCTCTTGTGTGCCTTTGTGGTGCGTCTGGGTACCTGTATGCTCAGGACGCGTCGACAATTCGGCGCGTAAAAAAGCTACACCAGAACGCGAAAGAGGCGGCTGAGACGGGACAGTACGACGTATGTGTTCGTCGATACCAGGCTGCGCAAGATCTGATTCCCTACGCTGAGATTCATTATAATATCGCGACGTGTTACGAGCGCGGTCAGAACCCGGCGGAGGCGGTGAAGTCCTTTCGTCGGTACCTTCAGGTCTATGAAACCCAGTACGGTGGCTTTCCTCAGGACGCGAATGCGGTTCGTCAGAGTATCAAAAGATTGGAGTCCCGGTTGACCACCGAGGTGAAGCTGCAGACCGAACCACCTGGGGCAGACATCCAGGTGAACGATACGGCCGCAACCGTTGGACAGACTCCATATACGTTGATGCTGACACCGGGAGTGCATCGTATTCGTCTTGTCCGAGAGGGCTTTGAAACTGTGGAGCGCGAAATCAAAGTGGGTGCGCGTTCTATGGACTTATGGATACCTCTTCGGAGATTTGAGTCCAGCGGTAGCCTACGGGTAGACGTAAACATACCCCGTGCGAGAATTTTCGTGGATGGAAAGGTGATTGGGTTTAGTCCCTTTCCACATCCGATCACTCTGCCAGTCGGTCCACACCAGATTATGGTAGAGCGCGCTGGTCATGACACATTGATGCATACCCTGGACGTTAAACAGGGGAGTGAATTTCAGGTCAATGTAGAGTTGTCACGTGTCTCTGCGTCTTGGAAACGCTATACCGGTATCGGCTCTATTTTAGTTGGAGCCGCAGGAATTGTTGTTGGTGTCGTTATGAAGAATAAGGCCAACCAGCAGTTTGTGGGGACGCCGGATTTTCAAACCTATGAGCAGTGGCAAAATGTCGGGTACTTCGGCGGGACGACGTTGTTGACGGCCGGCGTATCTCTATTGGTGTGGGATTACTTCTTTACTCCCAGGTCCACGTCGCGTGTCGATGTGCAGGCGGTGACACCATGAACTCCTGGTGGATACGTCTGTTATCAGTCGGCATTTGTCTATCGTTGGGCTGTGCCGAAGGTTTGGCACCACCAGTCACCACGGGAACCGTTGAGGTTCGGGAGAATCTGGTCTTTCTGTTCGGCACGACACAGGGATGTAACGAAGGTGTGCTCCAACAATGCGAACCGCCACTGACTTTGACAATACCCACGGTCAAGGTCCAGCTGCAGCCGTTTGCCCTGGATCGGAACGAGGTCACGAATGATCAATATCGCTATTGTGTGGCCATGGGTGCGTGTACGCCCCCCATATGGACTTCGCTGACTCCGACCATTCCAAAATATTATGGCAATCCCCAATACGCCAACCACCCGGTGGTCTGGGTGAGTCAGGCCCAGGCGAAGGAGTATTGCTCTTTTGTAGATAAGCGCCTACCGACGGAGGTCGAATGGGAGAGAGTCGCAGCCGGTGGCTACCAAACAGAGATGGAAAAGAGGGTGTACTCCTCCATGACATTTGCCCAGAACATCAGCTCCTGTGTGGGAAAGAGCGTAGCCATGTTTTATTGCGGGGTATTTGATCCGGCACCGGTTGGGGCCAGCGTCGATGATTTTGTGATCGAGAACGGAGAGATGATCTACGACATGGCTGGAAATGTGTCGGAATGGACGGATACGGAATATGTGGAGCGGGTGACCTGCAAAGAGGCTCTTGGCGATCCGGACTGTGATTGTTGGAATTGCAGCTCGTCGAATCCAGAGTGTTTTGATGATTGCTTGTCCTGTCCAGAGTGTCATCCAGCAGATCCCAGTGAACCCAGTCCATGCTATACGATGTGTTCGGCCGTATACGGTGATATCGGACTCCCCATATGCTATCCCTATGAGCAGGAAGCCGCTCTTAACCAAAATAGTGGTCCATGGCCCTGGTCTTCCGGAGTGGGATATGCTGTAGTCCGCGGCGGAAACTACGGAACCTATAGTACGGGTACCTGTATTGTTCGCTCGACCCACCGTCAAAACCGACCGGTAGGGCCATTGGGTATCAGTTCGAATGTTGGATTTCGTTGCGCAAAAACACTGGATGATTGATGTCGGAATATGGTGAAAAGCTGGCCTCCGTCGAGGAGGCATTGGCAGATATCGGAGCAGGGAAATTATTGATCCTGGTCGACGATGAAGATCGTGAAAATGAAGGCGATCTGGTCATTGCTGCGGAGTATATTACGCCTGAGGCGGTCAACTTTATGGCTACTCATGGCCGCGGTTTAATCTGTCTAGCCCTGAGCTCTGACATTGTTGAGAACCTTCGCTTGAGTCCGATGGTACAGAGCAATAAAGCCCCCCTCGGCACGGCGTTTACGGTATCCGTGGATGCGCGTGATGGGATCGGCTCGGGGCTAAGCGCAGCAGATCGAGCCCACACGATTAAGGTCGCTTCTAGTCGCGGTGCCCGGCCCAGTGACCTCATCTCACCCGGGCATATGTTTCCGTTACGAGCTCGTGATGGCGGTGTTCTAGTACGAAGCGGGCAAACCGAGGGGTCCGTTGATATGGCGCGCATGGCCGGTTGTACGCATGCGGCGGTCATCTGTGAGATCATGAAAGAAGATGGGTCCATGGCGCGATTACCCGACCTCTTGGAGTTTGGCGCGGAACATGGAATACGAGTCGCGACTGTGGCGGACCTTATTGAATACCGGTTACAGAATGAGAATCTGGTGGAAGAAGTGACTGCTGCAGATCTCCCAACGACCTATGGGGATTTTCAGATTCGCTTGTTCCGAAGTGTGGTCGATAAACTCAACCATGTGGTTTTGCAGCTAGGAGACATCGCAGGAGGGGGCTCTACACTCGTTCGAGTGCACCGAGCAGACCTGGTAGATGACACATTTGGGGCGTTTCAACCGGAAGGTGATTCTGTACTTATGCAGGCGATGAACCGGATTCGCCAGGAAGGACAGGGCGTTCTTCTCTACCTGGGTCATGAAGATGACCGATGGGAAGGTATGGAGACTCCGAAATCCGAGGGAGATACTCCGCCATTTCGAGCCTTTGGTATTGGGGCGCAGATTCTACGTTCATTAGAGCTTCGAAGGATTCGTGTACTCAGTTCCAGCCCCCGAACGTTCCGGGGCTTACGTGGATTTGGTCTTGAGATCGAGTCTTTTGAATCTCTATCGGGCTCTTAGAGATCTCGGAACAGACCGTCCAGAAAGCCAGGGGTCTCAAGGAGACTTGGTTTTACGACCACATTCAGGTCCGGTCGGAGTTCTTGGATTCTCGCGCAAAGGGCATGCACTTCGCCCTGGTAGTGTTGGCCAGGAAAGAGGAGCAATGGGACGATGTGGACCGTCGTTTCTTCGGGTAGGTTCTGTAACTCGGCACATACCGCATCGACAGGATCCGATACTGCCCAGCACTGGAATCCCGGCTTTTGGCTACGGAGCCACTCTTTCACCTGATTCAACACCTCGATACCACGGGCTGTAGAGATAGGGTGGTGGGCGAGGACACCAAAGGGGGCGATGTTTTCGGAGGTCATTTCCGGTTTCTTCTCTCTGGGAGGTGAAGTTATGGCCGATTTTGCGACAGACAGCCTAGAACGGTGATAGGATGGTAGCCATAAACGATTCCTTTGGAAATGAACAGATATGACGCAACGCAGGCTATTATTGGTCGAAGATGACCTGGCATTTGGGCGGATTGTAGAATTGATTCTGGAGGATGAGGTCGATGTGCATTGTGTGGGCGATGCACAGCAAGCTCTCGCGGCTCTTGCCGAATATGAGCCGGACGCAATAGTCAGCGATATGAATATGCCTCGAATGAGTGGTGTCGAACTCTACCGGCAGATTCAGACAGATACGACGACACGCGACATCCCCTTTGCGTTGATGACAGGGTTTGCAGATGACGGTGATGGGCCGTTGAAAGAGGCAAGAACCGAAGGAATCCAACAGATCATCAGTAAAGATCTCGAACTGGATGAGCTACGCGATACGATATTGGGACTATTCACTTAGCCCAGAAGATCTGGATCCCATAAGCGAGCGCTGAAATATCGCTCTCCGATGTCACATAAGATCGTGACAATGGTTCCTTTACCGATGGTCTTTGCCAACTTATAGGCACCGGCCACATAGGCTCCCGAGGATTGACCTACAAAGAGGCCATTTTGAGCCATGCGTTGGCACATATCGTAGGCGTCTTCGATGGTGACGTCCCAATATTCGTCGACAATGGAGTCATCGAAAATCTCCGGTACGATATCATCCGGGTTTCCAAGTGGTTTCAGCCCTTCGATTCCAGGAAACTCTTCGGGGCGGATACAGTGGACCTCGACACCGTGCTCTTTGAGTCGCCGGCCAGCGCCAGTTATACAGCCGCCAGTACCAACACCCGCCACAAAGTGGGTCACTTCTTTATTGGATTGTGCCAGAATCTCCTGGCCTGTCGTCTCGTAATGGGCTCGCCAGTTGTTGTCGTTGCTATATTGATCGGAAAAGAAATAACCCTCTGGGTTTCCGTCGTATCGACGACGTACTTCACGAAGGGCCTCATCATATCCAAGGGCGCCATCCGTGAAGGTAATACGCGCACCATGTGCCATAATCCGTTTTTTCCGCTCATTACTGGCGTTATCCGGGATGACCAGCTCTACGGGTACCTGTAGGACTCGTCCAATCATGGCATAGGCGATCCCCGCATTACCACTGGATGAATCGAGGATAGTCCGCTCTGGAGTTAGAACGCCGTCATACAACGCCTGGGCGAGCATAAATAAGACCGGTCGATCCTTTAGGGAACCGCCTGGGTTGAAGGCCTCTACCTTGGCGAAAATTCGTACGTCTGGAAGTTCATCTTTGAAGAAGGAAAGCTCGACGAGCGGGGTATTTCCAATCAGGCCAAGAGTTGGAAAGCGCTTTTGTAACGCATGGACATTATCTAGGTTGAACGCCATTTCTATCCCTCAAATTTACCGGCACATCATAGGCCAGGGTGAATCTGAGCGTATAGATCCATGGCCTTCTTGGCTACATCGCCGGCGCGAATATGCCACACTTCATCGTTTACGACGAGCGCGGCGAAGGCGATACGAGGTTCATCCACTGGGAAATAGCCCATCATCCATGTGTTATGGGCGCGCTTACCGTTGCGGAAGGCAGATAATGTACCGCTTTTGGCGGCCGATGGAGTACGGCTACGTCCTAGAGTTCTACGACCTGTACCGGAGGTGACTGTTGCTCGCATCAATTGTTGCAATGTCTTCGCGGAGCGTCGTGGTAGAACCCGGCGTATCTGCGTCGGATCGATCGTGCCCTGGGTAAGCCGTGGCAATGGGAAAGTGCCACCGCGTGCGATAGTGGCTGCTATCAAAGCTGCGTGTACCGGGTTGAGCGATACGGCAGAGAAGCCTGCAGCCAGTCGTGCCCTTGCGAGCTTGGAGGTCGGTATTGTGGCCTTACTTGGGCTAAGTGGGTACGTAAAAGGGATCTCCGAATTGAAGCCTAGAGATGTGGCTGCATGGGAGAGGCTTTGCGTCGTAGTAAAGCGGTCGGCTAGTTTAGCAAAGGCGGAATTCCGACTATGAGCGAACGCATCTCGTAATGTTTCACAGCGGTCGTGTTTGGCGGAGTCTCGGAGGTGCTCCTTTTCGACGCCACTGCTTCCTCCATGGGAACAGACCTGGCTATTGGCATGGAGGCCGCGTTGGATAAGGCTCGCACTCGTCACGATTTTGAAGATACTCGCGGCTGGTGCGCGGGCCTTAAAGGCCTCATCGGACACCCGGTCTGAAGTGGCGTCATGAGAGATAATTGCTCGAATCTCTCCCGTTTCGATATCGATCGCCACGTATGCCGCTGCCAAGACCGGTTTGCTTCGAAGATACCGGGTAATGCGTTCTTGAAAGGCCCAATCGATTGTGGAGCCAGAGCGCATATCGGGGTCAATACAGGCCACAGTCGTTTCATGTAGGTGTGCATCAAAGCATTCCATCGGGGGCAGAGGTATGTTTGGCACTTTGGGTTTGGGCTTTGATAGGGCCTGGCCACCGACCGATAATACAGGGGTCCTGCGGCCTTGCGTGGCTTTCTTCTGGTTGGATTGTGCGAGCGTCCCAGTGGTCGTACTCTTCCGTGCCTTGGGTGGCGGAGCGTTCGCCATCATAAAGGCGAGACCGACGGCGAGCCCACTGGCTGCAATTACCAGTAAACGAACTGGTTTCGGGATCAGATACGAATGCTTTCTGCGGCGACGCATATTGCAATCCTAAGGTAATGGGCAGGGATGACAAAAACCCTGTATATGCACCATTCCCAATCGGCCCGATTTAGTCGCTTTTGACCTCTGTTTGTACTTTTCCTTCCAGGGCGCGTGGATGCGCATCCTGGTAGGCTCGCACAAGAGCATCGATACCTACATGTGTGTACTTCTGCGTGGTACGAACCGAAGCATGCCCCAGGAGCTCCTGGATAATACGAAGATCGGCACCAGCGGAGAGTAGGTGGGTGGCCAACGAGTGACGTAATGCGTGCGGTCCCATGTTCTCATTCAGGCCAGAACGGCTAAGCCGTTTGCGGAGAAGATACGATACGCCGCGCGATGTCAGGCGTGTACCGCGGTGCCCTAAGAAGAGAGCGTCTTCATGCCCGTCCCGTGGCGAAAGTCGATCACGGATACCAAGATAGGCACGAAGTGCCATCATTGATGGATCCGTTAAGGGGACGACCCGCTCTTTTTCTCCCTTTCCGAGAATATGGGCTTCGCCGTTGCGAATATCCACCTTGTCGATATTGAGTCCAGTAACCTCGGAGACGCGAAGCCCCGAGCCATAGATTAATTCGAAGAGAGCTCGATCTCGAATCTGTAGGAGTGGGTTTTCTGTGGTCCCGGCATCCTTTTGCAGAAGAGTCTCTACGGCCTCGACGGATAGGTGAGGCGGGAGCTTCTGTTCCACACGGGGTGCACGGATACCTGATGTGGGGTCTATCTCGATCTGCTCCGTACGTCGTAAGTGGCGGTAGAAGTGACGTAGTGCAGAAAGTGCACGGCTCGTGGAAGACGCCGTGTGGTCGATCATATTGGTTGCTAGAAAGGCACGAACATCTCGTCTGTCCACATCATAGGGATTGTCCCGTATGCCGACAGACTCGATAAACCGGAGAATATCACCCATATAGGACTGGACCGTTCTAGGGCTGAATCTTCGCTCATATTCCATATAGGTCTGAAACGATTCTAGGGCGGCGGTCCATCCCCCCGGAATGACAGACTCGGTCATCCCGAGCCTCGCGGGCGCCTGGCGAGATATCGATCGATGATAGCTCTATTTCTATCATCCAGTTCTTTAAACTGGATGGCCATTCCCGTAGGGCTCTCTGGGGCAACTACCGTACGAATGACCTCTCCAACACCTTCGATGTTTTCGATCCCGTCTACAATGACGGAGAACCGGAGATTCACGATGGTTCCAACGGATAAGGGGGTGTCCGAGCGAACAAAAACGCCATCTCTGGAGATGTCACTCACAAAGGTTTGGACGAAGGATTCGATGCTCTCAAATTCCTGGTTGATGAGAGTTCTCGGGGAGCGTCGAGCATCCTCTTGCGTCGCATCATTTTTTTCGTCAGGGGCCATTTCAGCTCTTGGGGATAATATCGAACTTATCAAAATGATAATCGTCACGAGGCATTAGAACAATATTCTTACCTGTACGGCTTTGTAGATTCGCGAGGGCTTCACCGAATGTCGTCTTAATTTCGTCGATGACATCACTATGGCTTACCACCTGTATTTCTTTGAACCGGTCGTCCGAAAGGAGGACCTCTGCGCGACTCAGAATTTGGCAAGACAGAGTCCAGGGGCTGATCAAGACACCGTTCCCCTGACATGTTGGGCAGGTCGCGGTCAGTTTGCGGCCGACGCTGTTTCGGGTCCTCTCCCGGGTGATCTGAACCAACCCAATGCTGCTCATCGGGAGCACCTTTGTTTTGGCGCGATCCGACGCAAGTGATTGTTTCAAGACGTCGGTGATGGACTGACGTGAAGCGGCCGACCGTATATCAATGAAGTCCACCACAATAATGCCTCCGATATCTCGGAGCTGTAGCTGAATGGCAATCTCTTTTGCTGCCTCAACGTTGATTTTCAGGTGGTTCTCTTCAATGTCTTGCGTGCCAGAGAATCGGCCAGAGTTTACGTCAATTGACGTTAAGGCTTCCGTCTCTTCTATGACGAGGTGCCCCCCATTTTCTAGCCATACTCGTGGTGAAATAGCGCCGACCAGGGCGCGTTCGACACCGTAGTCTTCGAAGAGTGACGACTTATTATCTGCGAGACGAAGTAGCGAGCGGATATTTGGCAGGTATTGTTCGGCAAAAGACGTTAACTGCCCGTATAATTCGATGTCATCCACGATAATCTCGTCGAAACTCGGGTCCACCATATCGCGCATACATCGATGTGGTAGATCGAGATCACCATAGATTCCGCCTTCTCGTTGGTTGGTGGTCAGTCGTGTTTGAATCGCCTCTCCGATCTCCCGTAGATATTTGAGGTCCGCAGCAAAATCTGCCTCGCTCTTTCCCTCTCCAGCGGTACGTACGACGACGTTCTCATCCGTGTTTTTTTGAGCGCGAAGAAGGGTACTTAACCGCTCTCTCTCTTCATTCGCCTCAATTCGTTTGGAGATTGAGATCCCTGGAGGGTTGGTCAGCCCATAGACCAATAATCGCCCCGCGATCGACAGATTCGTTGTCACGCGTGGCCCTTTGGATTTCACCGGATCCTTGGTGATCTGCACAACGATCGGTTGGTCGATCCGAAGTAGATCTTTGATGGGCGTCTTCCGGATGTCCCGTGTTGGTTTATCAGGAGAGGTGCCTCGTCCGTTGATGAGCCCTTCCAGATCGCGGACATAAAGAAACCCTGGCTGCTTCAGGCCAATCTCTACAAAGGCGGCGTTAATACCAGGGAGGATACGTGTGACCCGACCTCGGTATATATTCCCAATAAGACTTCGCTCCTCTGGGCGTTCCACCAGAATCTTCCGAACACGCTCGGCTTGAATCAATGCGACTCGTGTGAAGAGTGCGGTCTTGTTAATGAGGAGTTTACTCGGCACGGATGGGGTACTCCCGGAACGGTTCTATTGTTTACGTTCCAGATCGAAGGTTCCTTCTGTAAAGACTGCACCATCGCTCTGGACCGACTCAAACGATCCAATTACGCGCTCCCCGACAGCCCCAAAGGTCGTCAGGTTGAATGTGTAGGTTGCAGCGCAGGACGTCCACCCATAATTCGAGCAACCACTGACCGGAGGTTGCTCTTCTGTGAAACCATCGGACCAGCGAATTTCGACGGTACCGTTTCCGGTGTTCACTTCGGTCCATTCGCCCACCTGGTTTTCAGTAATCCCGACCAGAAGAATTTCGATCTTCTTGGCTCCCTTTGCCATGGTGAGCTGAAGGGTATCTTCCAGTGGGCCCGTCTCTGTTCCGGAAATAGGCACCCAGCGCGCGACTTTTCCAGCGGTGAAGGTCAATGAAGAGCCATCGATGGTAACGCTGGCCGTCGAAGGTGGCTTCAATACGCTACCAGTGTCTTGCTGGGGGATGTCCTGGAAAGTAACCGAGTCGGGAATCCCACCACCGTCATTTCCAGCTCCATCGCCCGTCAGGGTATCAGTGTTACTATTTTGACCACATGGGGGGTTGTCACAGACGCATGCGGATTTAACGCAAGCTCCTTCCTTACAGGTCTTTCCCGAGCCACAGGAAACCAGGTTGCTGGCGTTACCATTGGCTGTGCATACGAGTACACCACCCTCTGAACATTCTCGGCTTCCCGGGGCGCAACTGACGGGCACGCAGGCTGCGCTCTGCTCATCACAGACCGTAGAGCCGTGACTACAGGTTTCGGAAACAGAATATCCGGTCCCCGATGTGCAGGTCAGAACGTTCTTGGAGCCACATGTAGAAGAGCCTTCACTACATTCCGTGGACTGACAGGTACCATCTACACATTCTTCGGTATCGCCGCATTTCGAGGGGAATTCGGTGCCACTTTCCGTACAGGTCAGCACGGTCTTTTTACTGGCATCACTTAGATCACAGCGGCTACTTCCGATGGTTCCGACGCCCTCGCATTGCTTGGGCATACACTCATTGCCCAGGCATGCTCCGCTAGGACAGGAGGCGATGGTGAGGTCGGTACCCGTCTCGTTACAGGTACGACGTATTCCATCTTCACATACGGTGACACCTGCGGAACAACAGCTCGAATCACCACCACCGCCACAGCTCAGTAGCTGGAATATGGCAGCAAAACCAAGACAAATTACAGGAACAGGAATCCAGACTCGAAAACTCATACCCACCTCATCGGGAAAGATACCACTCAGAAAAAGCAATTATGCATACAGCATAGCTAGCTTGTCACCGTTTTGCCTACCCCCTATAATCTTTTAGCTAGGATCGGAGTCTACAAATCTCTTTTTGAGTAGGGAGCAGTGGGCTTCCTGTTGATGATTGTTCAGAGAGAAGCTGAATACGCCAAATGTCCGATATTTTCTTGCGACAAGAGTTAAGGCTCCAACAGAAGCTGGTGATGACACAGCAGCTTCAATTGGCAATTCGTCTTTTGCAGATGAGTCGGCTGGAGATTGATCAGGAGATTCGTGAGCAACTTACGGAGAATCCTTGTTTAGAAGAAGATCTGGAAAGTCAGCATCAAACGGCTCCAGATCAACTATTACAAGGCGTGGAGGACAGGAAGCCCTCCCTGGATGAGATTGAAGAGCGTCAGACCTTTAGCCAGGACCAGCCGGAAACACCCGAAACAGCACAGACTTCTCCAGAGAGTGCTGCAGTGGAGTCTACTGCGGAGACTCCACAGCCGGATAAAGACGCAAACGATCTGAACTGGGATCGCTTTGTTGAGCATTACGAGTCCTTTCGTGATGGTGGGCATGTCGTGCGGCGTGACGCAGACGAAACGCCATCGTTTGAGAATTTCGTAGCGAGCCCGATTTCTTTGCATGACCATCTGATCTGGCAGATCCGCATGGCTGACCTGGATGAGTTACAGGTAGCGGTCGCAACGGAGCTAATAGGGAATATCGACGATACTGGTTATCTTCGGAATGAGGTCGGTGATGATCTGGTAGAGGCTGTGGCTCAGGATTTGGGTGCTCCAAATGAATATGTCGAGGAAGTATTAGGGCAGATTCAGCGACTCGATCCCGTGGGGGTTGGTGCGCGTGATTTACGTGAATGTCTTCTCGTCCAGGCAGAGCATTATTACCCAGAAGAGGCGCAGCTTAAGAGATTGATCGATGTGCATCTGGAGGATCTTGAGCGACGACGTGTGAAACAGGTCGCCCGTGCTCTAGGAATATCCACAGAAGAGCTTGGACGCCTGGTCGAACTGATGGGAAATCTGGAGCCGAAACCAGGGCGGGGCTTTGGAGGCGAGCACAATCCCTATATTGTACCGGATGTGCAGGTACATAAGATTGATGACGAATATGTGGTCATTCTTAATGACGATGGAATGACTCGTCTGCGTGTAAGCCAACATTACCGAAAGGGCCTAAAGGGCCAGAACGAGAATGCCCGAGAATTCATTAAGAAGCGTCTTGGCGCAGCCGTCTGGTTCATTAAGAGTATTGAACAACGACAACAGACCATCCGAAAGGTCTCTGAATCGATCGTTCAGTTCCAACGAGAATTCCTGGAAAAGGGGTCGGAATTTCTACGGCCACTTGTTCTTCGTGATGTGGCAACGGATATAGGAATGCACGAGTCTACGGTTAGTCGTGTGACGAGTAACAAATATATGCATACGCCACAGGGTATTTTCCCGATGAAGTATTTCTTCAACAGCAGAATCGAGCGGGCTGGAAGTGGAGATCTTGCGAGTGAGGCGGTGAAGAAGAAGATCTTGCGGTTCATTCAGGAAGAAGATGGGCGACGACCGTTATCCGATCAGGGCATTTCGAACCTGTTGAAATCATCGGAAGGTATTCGAATTGCGCGGAGGACCGTTGCGAAGTATCGTGAGCAAATGGGGATTGGATCCTCATCCGAGCGAAAAAAACTTGTCTAGGCGATTTGTGAAAAAATCAGATACAGTTAATGGACATCTCGAATAATTCAAGCACCGAAGCGTGCGGGTAAGGTGATGGGTATGCAGGTACAGGTGGTCTTCAGACATATGAATCCTTCGGTTCCTTTGCGTGAATATGCGGAAAAGAAATTACGCCGCATTCATCGAATGGCCGATAAGATTCTGGATGTACAGGTGATCTATAACCAGGAAAAACTGGAACTCGAAGTGGAGTTCCGGGCTACTTTGCATGGTCACGCGATAAAGGTCGTAGAACGAAGCAGTGACGCATACGCAGCGACCGATTTGGCGATTGATAAATTTGAGCGACAGATACGCCGAACGCGGGAGCGGCGGCGAGAACGTCGTGTGGGTCTTCCGGTTGAGGATTGACCCGGGTTCAAACATCCGTAGAGCTCGTGGTGATTGAGAACGGGGGTTGTATTGGCTGTGCTTCCGAAAGCTAGCGGTGTACGCCAGTTGGTTGTTATCTCTGGTGCCTCGGGCTCAGGAAAGAGTACAGCCTTACGTTCTCTCGAGGATCTAGGCTTCTATTGCATGGATAATGTACCGGCTATTCTGATCGAGTCGGTCCTTTCTCTATGCGACGGTAATGACGAAGTCGAAGATGTGGCTATCGGCGTGGACGCCAGATCTGGGCCATTTCTTGAGAATGTTGCGTCGGTACTGGATGGACTTGGTGATCGTTGGCCACTTCGGATTATCTGGCTCGATGCACAAGATAAGGTCCTGGCAAAACGCTATCAGATGACGGGTCGAAGCCATCCCCTAGGAGATGACCTCTTCAACGCGGTTGCGGTCGAGCGAGACCTACTGGACGATGTCCGCTCTCGTGCAACGGATAGGCTGGATACCAGCGGTATGAGCCCCCATGACTTGAAGGGGGCGGTACAATCTCTCGTTGCTACCGAAAACGAGCGCAACTATACGGTGCGCATTAAATCGTTTGGGTTCCGCCATGGCATACCGTCCGATGTGGATCATGTCTTTGATGTTCGGTTTCTTCCCAACCCATACTGGGATGAAAAACTACGCCCCTACAGCGGCTGTCATCCGAAGATTCAGCGCTTCATGGAGGAGCAGCCGGAAGTCGAACGTTATCTGGGATTTATTACGACGTTCCTACGTCGAGTTCTGCGTCTGTCGAGAAAGGCCGGCAAACAGAACCTGTCGGTCGGCATAGGTTGTACAGGTGGACAGCACCGCTCCGTATATATATCGGAACACCTACATTCCAGTCTTGTAGGCGATGGCCACTCGACTCATATTTCACACCGCGACAAGTCCGAAGAGTAGCTGAACTATGGGGTACCCTCGAAGGGATCCCAACCGGTGGGAATGTCTCCCGAACGGAATTCACTCCCTCGATATTTCAGAGTCACAAGCCCATCACCAGGCTTGAAACGTCCAATTCTTCGAACTCCTGTCGCCATGGCCCAGTCTGGGAGCGTTTCGGGACCAGCAAAGAGTACTTCGTAGTCTTCTCCACCGCGAACGACGAGCTCATATAGAGTGGTTTTCAAATAGTCTGCGGCCCGCGGTGTCAGAGGATGAATCGGGAGGTGGTCCAGATCAATCTCTATCGACAGGCTGGAAGCACGTGCCATACGCGATGCGTCTGTATAGAGCCCATCACTGATGTCCATTGCGGCCGTGGCAATCCCTTCGCTACAGAGTCGGCCGCATAGATCCCACCGCGCTGGGGGGCATTGCCATTTCTCAATTAACGGCAGGCTATTATCCGGTAGCTTCGGCAGCTCCAACAGAAGTCGGCCTGCAGCTGCGCTTCCAAGAGAACCCGTTACCCATAAATAGTCTCCATCCGACGCATCCGCACGGCTTAGCGGCGAGGAGGTGGATTGTCCGATAACTGTAATATGCAAACCGATCTGATTGGTCTTGGCGAGATTTCCTCCTACCAGGACGGTCGATGCGTCTGCACAGGCTTGCTGGAATCCAGCCATAATCTCTTCAAAGGATTGGACATTCAGATCGGGTGGAATCTGAAGTGACATCAAAGCCCATTTGGGGAGACAGCCCATCGCCGAAACATCGGAGGCAGAGACGCGAAAGGCGCGGTAGCCGAGTTGTCTGGGACTTAGCCATTCTCGATGAAAGTGCTGCCCTTCCAACTGCGCATCGACAGTAACCACCAGGGAACTGTCGCCTACGGTGAGACACGCGGCATCATCCCCGATGGGGATCGCCAGTTCGCTATGTGTCTGGGCATGGGTTGAGATCAGGCTTAGTAGCTGATCTTCACCAACTTCTCCGACTGTGTTTTTTCCAGAACTCCACTTCACGGCTGGTCCTTGGCTCGAGTGACATGAACCCGAACATCTCCGCGGTCGTCAGCATCTGACGTAGGAAAGCCCAGGCCTTGTGCAATAAATAGCATTGTCTCGTCCCCATCGGGAAGCTCAAATCGAAGGGGACCTGCTTCGGGCCACGGTACGGTCACCGACGTTGCGTTTGCGGCGACCTGTACACGAAACTCAACATCTTTACCGTGACGCTCGACCCCTTCCTCCGGCCGCATCCGAACAAGGAAAACCCTATCGCCATGGCGTCCGCCTTGCACGCCACGTTCTCCCTCTCCTTTCATAACGATACGATGTCCTTCGTCCACTCCAGCAGGAAAGGAGAGTCGGCATGGCACTCGTTCGTCTTTGCTGCCGGTCCCATCACAGCTCTGACAGGCAAAGATGATAATCGCACCGTTTCCGTCGCAAAATGGACACGGCAGCCCGACCGCAAGGAGATTTCGATAGCTCAGCACTCCGCTGCCATCACAGAGATGACATTGGGACGGAGGGTGCTCCTTCGTCGCGCCAGAGCCACTGCAATCATTGCAACGCTCGGCACGCTCAAGCTCTACGATCCTGGAGGAGCCTGCGATTAATTCTTCGTAATCGAGGTATATAATCTGAACAATATCTTTACCGTTTCGTTGGTTTTCGCGCCGGAAATTCTTTACAAAACCACGCGCGAGGTGACCGAGTCCGGGCTTTTTCAGCCGTGCGGTAAGCTCGTCGGTCATCGTTATACTGTTCGGGATTTTGCCTGTCCGGGCATGTTCTTGCATCAGCTCGGGCTCGCTCATGACCGCAAAAGCAATACGGATTAATTCCAACCGAACCTGATTTGCCGGTGAGTTGGGGCACAGATCGGGATGGAAGTTCTTTAGAAGTCGAGCGTAAGCAACTCGGCTAATGTCTCGGGAGTCCGATTGATTCACGCCAAGTACGCGGTGTAACCACGCAGTCATTGATCACAAAGGACCTATTCCCCACCCTGGTACATCACTTCAGCAATGCGATACGAGGATTTTTCGAGTTGGGCCATTGCAGCACGAACCCGGTCTTGTGCATCGGTATCCAATGCTGCCCGCGCTTCTTGCATATCTTTTGTGATCTGTTCGAGCTCTTCATCCGTAAGATAATTCACGAACTCTGTGAGGGACTTTTCCGTCGTGTAAACGAGCCCTTCAAGCCGATTCTTTATTTCCGCCAGCTCTTTCTTCATCGAGTCATCGCTGTCGAACTGTTGGGATTCCTCGATAGCAGACTGGATATTCGCCTCGGTAAGACCACTGGTGGGGCGAACTCGAACAGACTGTTCATTACCGGTACCAAGATCCTTGGCGTGTACGTGTAGGATACCGTTGACATCGACCTGGAAGGTCACCTCGATCTTTGGAATACCTCGCCGGGCTGGTGGAAGACCGACCAGCTCAAACCTCGCCAACGACTTATTATCCTGTGCCATTGGGCGTTCACCCTGAAGAACATGGATGTTAACGATGGTCTGGTAGTCTTCGGCCGTGGTGAAGACCTCGGTGCACGAAGTTGGAATCGTGCGATTTCTTTCAATAAGTTTTGTAAAGACGGCTCCACGGGTCTCGATACCAAGGCTCAACGGGATGACGTCCAACAGAAGTACATCCTGAATCTCACCGGTAAGAATGGCACCCTGGATTGCCGCGCCGATCGCTACCGCTTCATCCGGATTTACATCTCGATGTGGTTCGGCGTTAAAGAAAGACGATACCTTTCGCTGAATCATGGGCATCTTGGTCATACCACCAACCAGAATGACCTCATCCAACTCGGAGTTTTTCATCTCCGCCAGGTTCAGAGCTTCTTCACAATGCCAGACAGTCTTGTCGATGAGATCTTCCACCAGGCTCTCCATCTCATCGCGTGTAAGCAAAAACTGAAGGTGTTTGGGGCCTTCATCACTGGAATAGATGAACGGAAGATTGATTTCCGTTTCCTGTGATGAACTCAATTCGATCTTTGCGACCTCTGCGGCTTCGATAATTCGCTGCATTGCGACGGGGTCTTCCCGTAGATCGACACCGTGCATGTCTTGGAATTCTCGTAGCAAACGATCTGCAATTCGGTTGTCCAGGTCACGCCCACCGAGGAATGTATCACCGTGCGTCGCCTTTACCTGGAATACACCATCCCCGACCTCGAGAATCGAGATATCGAACGTGCCTCCACCAAAGTCATATACGGCAACCCGCCCCTTAGCACCACGGTTTAGACCGTAGGCGAGCGCAGCAGCCGTAGGTTCGTTGATGATACGAAGTACTTCCAAACCTGCGATACGGCCAGCGTCACGCGTTGCTTGGCGCTGCGTATCGTCAAAGTAAGCAGGGACCGTTACAACGGCCTGCGTGACGGCTTCTCCGAGATATCCTTCCGCCACACTACGGATCTCTTGCATAATGACGGCAGTGATCTCGGGCGGAGAATAATTACGGTCGTTAATAACGACGGCCGCATCTCCGTTATCCTGGGCTTCAATATGATATGGCGCGATACGATTCAGTTTCTGGACTTCGGGCATCTCGGATTTCCGGCCCATAAGTCGTTTAATCCCAAAGATTGTGGACTCAGGATTTGTTACAGCCTGACGTTTTGCAACATGACCAACCAGCCGTTGTCCATCTTCAGAGAATGCCACTACCGACGGCGTAATACGCGATCCTTCTGAATTCGGCATGACTAGCGGGTTGCCCGCTTCAACAACGGAGACACAGGAGTTTGTAGTTCCCAGGTCAATCCCTATGACTTTACCCATTCCTTTGCCTGCCCTTCCGTATCTACGCTATCGATTCATCTGTCGTGTCTGAAGCCTGATACTTACCACCATAATAATGATAGTAATACCTGTAATTTTTTTGGTGTGCATCAACGTGGTTCATGACGCATCCAAATAACCGAACCCCAATCTTATCCATGCTGTGTTTGGACTGGGACACGGCGCGTTTTGACGTTACTCCTGCTCGAACAACCATTAGAACTCCATCCACATGTTTACCTATTACCAGAGAATCCGTAACGGGCAAAACAGGCGGCGAATCAAAAATAGCATAGTCATAGGTACCCTTCAATTCTTCGAGTAATTCCTGGAATCGGCGGGTGTGTAATAATTCGGCAGGATTTGGAGGAATTGGACCGCAGGGGATCACATCGAGGTTCGGAATTGTTGTTTTATAGCAATACTCTCGAACAGAGTTGGGATTGATCAAAGCGGTAGAAATTCCATGTCTTTCTTTAATTCCAAAGACATTGTGTAGGCGTGGACGGCGCATATCTGTATCCACTAAAACGACACGACTTCCACTAGTAGCCATCGTAATTGCGATACTTGCGCTAACCGTTGTTTTACCTTCTCGGGCGTTGGCGGAGGTAATCAGTAAACTCTTTAGCGGCGCGTCTGGAGACATGAACATGAGATTCGTTCGAATCGAACGACAGAATTCGGAGGCCTGGCTTTTCGGATGGTGGAATACAAATAGCGCTGGATCCTCTTCACTATCGCTTTCGTCGATCTCTTCTTCCGGCCCACCTGTATGTAGAACCATTGGAACAATACCGAGTACCGGAGCCTGGGCCAGCGATTCCAGGTCATGATCGGTTTTGACGCTCTTGTCGGCTAGCTCCAGCAGGAATGCAATCGCAATTCCACCAATAAGGCCGAATAGAAGACCCATGAATAGGTTGAGTCGCATTCTTGGGCTGATTGGGCGTGACGGTGCTTTGGCTTCATCCAAGACCCAGACGTTATTGGTCTCCACCTGTTTACTAATCCGAGTTTCTAGAAGGCGCTTAGAAACCTGGTCATAAACACCCTTCGCTTCTAGAGCGCGTTGTTTAAGCCAGCTGTATTCCAATTCCTGCGCGGAGAGCTCTAGCTCCTCCTGACGAACGTCAGTAAGGTTCTTTTGCAGATTCTTGATAATCTGCTTCTCCTCTTTCACCTGGTGACGAACGGCTTTAATCTTATTTCGTGCCACGCGAATTGCTCGCTGCTCATATTTGGTTCGTAGATTATCCATCTGCTTCAGGCGAGGATGCGAGTCCAGGTACCTTGTCTCATCATGCTGACTATCTGCTTCGATGGCTTTGGCGATGAGATCCTGGAATAGAGACGACTCTAGAATCTCCCCATCCGCGATGGAGTATGGGTCCGTGCTACGCTCGTACCGCCTCTTCTGGCTAAGACGTGCCTTCAGCTCGATGAGAAGAACCTCATGCTTCGTAATCTCTGCTGTAATATTTTCGCGCCGGATGTCGGTATCTTTGATTCGCTTTGAGAGCGTACCCACCTGGTTTTGCCGTTCGTATTCAAGAAGAGCTTTCGCGCTGGCTTCCTTTTCTTCCTGAAGATGTTGCCCCAGCTTTTCTAAGTCGTCCTGGGCCAGGTTGATTGCTTTTCGACGGAATGCCAGGTTTTCATCGCGATAGGTATTAGCGACCTCTGTAGCCAAGGTTGCGGCGAAGGCCGGTTTCGTATCCCGAACATGGACATAGACGATAAAGGATTCTTCGAGAGGCTCTGCCTGGATCTTCTGTTGAAGAATTCGTGCAGGATCGGAATTCTCAATACGAGCGTCGATCTCCTCCTTTGACATGGATTCTTTGATGCCTAGGAAATGATGGTTTCGGTCCAGACCAAGTCTGCTTACAACACGCTTCGCGAGCTTTTCGCTGGTAATGATTCGGTATTGGGTCTTGAAGTACTGTCGAAGCCCCAGAAAACCGGTGGAACCGAGCTCCACGACTTCTTTGATACCAGCTAGAACATTCGGAGAACTCCGGTCGATAACAAGAGTAGCTGTTGCCCGATAGATCTTTGGCTGCTTTCGTGTGTGCAGATAGCTGCCCACTGTGCTTGCTACGATAAAAAGGAGTACGACCCATTTGCGTTTCCAGATGACGCCGAAGAGGCGTTGGACTTCTTCTATCAGAGGGCGTTCTTCGGGCGATGGTGGGTGCACGACCGCCATCGGTGCATTTTCAGCACTTCGACTAGTTCCCTTCGGTGATATCGATCCAAAGGACACGGTTTACCCCAACAAGCTCATAGAATTGATTCCGGTACGTAAATTATATCGCCTGGCTTCAACAAAACATTAGGATGTTTTCCTCGGCTGATCTGATGAACAGGTACTCGTATGCGTTGTTCCTTGCCTTCTCGGAGCCGGGTCAGAATGGTCTGGTTTCCTGAAGCCAGTGGAGCAAACCCCCCTGCGAGTGTAATAGCCTGTACAATGTTCATCCCCTGTTCATAGGGGAATGTACCTGGTTTTGCTACCTTCCCGATTACAAAAATCTTTTTCGAACGGTATTCCGAGATCAAAACCGAGACATGAGGGTCTTTTAGAAAGCTACCCTGAACCAGTTTTGTTCGGATTTGGTCGGATAGTTTCTCGGGAGTAAGTCCAGTCACAATCATATGGCCTATGAGCGGGAAGCGTATGCTTCCATCGGGCCCAACCCGGAATGTTCCTGACAGATCTTTTTCTCGAAAAACTCGAATTTCAAAGATATCTCCAGGACTTAGGGAAATAGCTTCGATTTTTTCTTCCGTCTTTAATTCGACCAACTCAGCCGGTGGAGGCGGAGGAACGGAACTGCAGGCGAGCAGTCCGATGCAAATTAATATCTGGGCGATTTTTTGTTGAAAACGCATTAACCATTCCCCACACGTCGCTCTAGTATTGCAGATTGAGGCTGCCATATACAATGTGGCGGATGTAGGCTGCAAAGTCCGTACAGATTTCATTGGAGCATGCAGTGTTCAAAACCTGGTAATTCGAGTTAACTCGTTCGAAGTCGTATCCCAAGGTGATCCCCAACACCCGGTAGACGTGAAACGATGTCTTTATATTGGCTCCGACCACATTATCGACCCTATCGTTTGTGGAAACGATGTATTGGGCGGCTCCAGGATTAAAGGTGCCAAATGCGACTCGCGTATAGCGGCCCGATGCAATGATATCGAAACGGTTGGCAAATCGTGTTTCCATTTCGAGGTAACTCTCATTGGAATTGTAGAAATTACCAATGTAACTGAGTTCAAACACATGCCGATTACCAAGTCGCCAGACCAGGTTGGTTGCTGGGCTAAAGAGCAATTTCGCTTCCCAGATGGGTCCGCTATAGGAAGCGCCGGACTCGTGCCAGCTAGCTCCGTATCCACCATTTATTACAAAACCCAATTTGCTGGTAATCAACCCATCGAGCCCTAGAGTTGCTCGAAGAGGCGTGGAGTCGAAGTTTGTAAGCCCTGGAGCGGAAGATACGACGGATTTGTCTGGAAAGGAATGAAGGCCATACCGTACATCACCGACAAGGGCGGTCTTGGGGTAGAACAACCAAACCGCCTTGAAGAACGTTTCCAGCTCGTCAGTGTCCAGTCGTGAGTAATAGCCTTCGCTATGTCGTGTAACCCGATACGTGCCGCCCAGAACGAAACTAAGGGGGCGTCTTTCAATGGTACCACCCGGACGGATAGCCATGCGTACGGTTGCTTCATTTTGTATGAAGCTGAGTAGCGCACTGGGGTTGGAAAGATCGGTGGATTCCAGTTCCCTCCGAAATATATCCGAGACGGTAAATTTGAATACACCTTTGGGGAAGAAGTCGGCCGTCAGATTTGCCATGCCCCCAAATCGTGTTTGTTCATCTAGTGTGCCGGGGTCTGCAAAATACCGGCGAAAGTCGCCGACGGCTCGAAAATGTAGAGCCATATTCTCAGTCTGACGATTCTTAATCGCTAGCCCTGGCCGGATACGCAGATAATATGCGTCTACCAGCGGACCCTCTCCGAGCGCTTTTCGGTAGATGTTGGAGTCATAGGTTCCTTCCAGAAAGAGGGCTGGCCAAAGCGTTACATCTTCGGAACGGATGCCCCGAATCAAGTCCTGGTCCGGTAGAGTATCCGCAGCTTTCGCTTCTTTGAATCCACCTATCGTAGAGAGGAGAACAAAAAGCACCACGAGAATCCCCTGTAAGGCGGGGCGATTCCCTCCTCGTGCTCGGCCAGTGGACCAACCGTGCAACATGTATTTCCGGTTTTCGTTGTACATCAACGCGCCGACGCCGAACCCCTTAAAGGAGTGGACTCGTGGTTTGGGGTCTCTTGTAGGAGGGATCGGTAATCTCCCAGATCGGAGATTCATCTGGCGGGTTGCTAGGATCGACTCCCGGCGTCGCAGAGGCCTCTGTGATGGGACTACCATCCCAGGCGTATTTGGGCCCTATAATTGTAATCGGTTTATTCAGGATTTCTACTTCACTTTCGCCCAGGTCGTCGTTGGTGTATTGGTTACCACCACTTGTGCTGCGCATTTGAAGGATCAGTTCCTGCATCTTATCCCGTGCGACACGAATTGTTATATATGCGTGCTCAACCTGTTCGCGTTTTCCTCGAGCCGAGGCTTCACTTCCTCGCATCAAGGTCTGTTCTGAAAGACGAACCAGCCCTTTCATTGAAACCAGTACGGACTGGATGGCGTTCATTCGCATCAGATCCTTTTTCTTTCGCTGTTTTTCAAGGGTTTCAAATGCTTTGCTCAGCTCGGAACGCATCTCGTCCACCAGCTGTTTCATCTTCTTTACCAGCTTAGCATTTGATACTTCCGCCAGGCTCTTGATGCGTGAGTCATCAGCAGAAGATACTGAGAGCGATGACATGAACATCAAAACCACGAAAAACAGGATTGTTCGACGGTATCTCATTGGTGCAAATTACTTAGGTTGAACGACAAAAAATAGTGGGAACAAAGAGGCAAAGTCAAACTTGGGATACGATTAGCCTGAAACGGCCAGGGGTAGAGCCTCCGATGGACTACGATTTACGTAGAATAAACGGATATTGGAAGGTGACGCTGCCACCTTTCGGACGAGGGAATTTCCAGGTCTTCATCTTGCTCATAATGCATTGCTGGAGACCGGAGTCATTAGTGCTATTTGTTACAACGCTGATGTCAGTGATTCGGCCTGCCATTCCGATCGTAAATTGAATGGTAATCTTCCCCTCAGCCGTAGGATTCTTTTTCAATGTACGTTCGTAACATGTACGAATAGCGCTCTTTCGTCGTCGTATACGGCTTGCCACATCACCTCGGTCTACAGTGCCTAGACCGCCGCGATCACCGAGCTGACCACCACGAATTCGAAGACGAATTTCTCTTTCACCACCGGTTCGCTTTGCACCGGTGACTTTTTCATCTGACAACCGCCCACCCGAGACTTCGGACGTCGAAAGTCGCGCCACATCGCGCCGGCCGCCAGCTGTCGGACCGCCCTCATACACGGTTCCTTCACCCGCCTGTGCATCACGTACACCGGATTTGGAATCCCACGCATCGGATAGTCTCTTGGCATCGACACCGTCCTGGATCAGATCCTGACCGTCGCAGTCGTCACCATCACAGCGGGTACCAAATGCTTTTAGAATAGTGTTCTGTCGTATTTCTTGCGTTCGCTTCTCTCGAGATTTCAGGCTTCCTTTGTTGCTATCAGATGCAGGAGCCTTACTGACTTTGGTTCGCCGACGTTTTGTTGTTTTCGGTTTAACCTTCTTTTTTTCAAAGGTTGATGTCGACTCATCGGCTTTCTCGTCTTTCTCTTCCTCTTCGTCTTCTTTCTCTTTCTTTTTTACGACGGTTTCGATTTTGGCTTCGAAAGATAGCTGTTCGTATAGGTATTGATCACCGGTAACTCGGAACTCTTCGACTCCATAGCGGCGATAATTGTTCCACCAGTATTCAACGCCACCAATACCGCCACCCTGTGCAAGTAAAGACATCAACATGATCGTAACTAGAGTCAGATCGAATTGACGGAAGAAATTGCCTCGGGCGGATGCCGGTAGCTGTGGTTTGGGTAATGTCGGTGGTGGAGTGACAAACTGAAACAGCACTGTCAGATCGTGAAAACGGACTTTACCTCGACTGTCCCCGTCCAAGGGAAGCAGGGTGATGTTTCCCCGTTTTTCGGCCCCTGGAAAGTTCTCCGCTTCCGATAACTTTAAGACCTGTCCTTTCAGAGAGACTCGTCCACGGGTCCCCGGGACGAAGGCGAGCCAATACATCCCCTTGGAATATTGGATCAGCGGAATCGGTCGTTTCAGCTTAGCCAACGGCACGATAAACGTGCATTTGGGCGTTGTTCCTATCGTTACCGTCTGCCGGCGACGTATCAAGCGCTCTTCGAGAACCGTATCGGCTTGAATAATCCCAACGCGGAGGATTTTCTGCGGTTCCTGCTTCGCCATCAAAAGGGCTCTTGGTTTATAGGACAGTTGCTAAGTGGAAATTCGGTAATTTCAGCCAGAACCTTTAGAAACCCGTAATTAGGTTAGCGAGTAGCCCGTTGGATCGTCGCGAACCGTAGGTCGTGGAGTTTTGCCATACCGGCTGTATAAATGACTTCCGCAATCGGGCGAAATGGAATGTCACCGTCTGCGATGATAGTTGCCATAGGCTTCCATTTATGAGCCTTTCCCCCTTTGGCTTGGGCGTCTCGCTTGATTCTTTCCTCGATCTCGGTCTTCTTGGATTCAAGTTCCTTTTGAAGGGGTAGGATAAGGAATTTCCCTTTATCTCCACCTTTATCCGTAGCGCTGAAGCTGAATTCCATTTTTGAGAGGCGTCGGACTTTACTTGCGGTACATCCTTCGGCCTGAAGCTTCTGGTCTGTGGTATTGGCTTCTTCGTCCAATTGACCACATGTGAACTTATCCTTGATGTCTTTCTCCTGGCACTGCTTACCGTCAAGCATGCAGACGAGCTCCAAGATGGTACCGTTACTGGTCTTGACTTCCTTATTATCCAGGAGAATCGCAGACTTTGTAATGGTAATGGGTACTGTGTCCTCTGGGGGACGATACGCATCACGGCATACAACAACCTGGTTTTCAGCTTTACACTCGGATCCAGGCTTAACACCCTTCTCCTGTAGGCATTCAACACCACAGCCATGAGACATCTTAGGAAGTCGTAATTTGGCGTTCTGCTGTACGTTCAAGGGATCACTTGAAATCGATACGAGAAGGAACACCAACAAAATCGTCAGAATGTCCAATAGGGAGTTGATGTTGAGAGAGCTGGAAGTTTCTCGTTTACGGCGTGCAGTCTTTGGCTTTGCAAAGCCTGTTGCGGCCGGGGAAACTCCTGATTGTGTATCGCCCGTGTTCTGTTCAGTCATACGACAACTCCTATACAGACATCGTCATGCTTATTGTGCGACGACAAAGGTAATCCGCGGGAAGAGAGACGCGGGCCGCATCTCTTCGGTTGATGGATCCGTAGGAACCTTTTGACTCACCATAAGGGGCTTTGCCTGCCGGAACACGTCAAAATTCTTGAAGTCTTTTGTCCATGTATCGCCAGTTGTCAGCTTAACACTTACAGCATCGATAGTTCGAACGACGACTTTCCAGGGCACATCAAAATCAGGCGCGATATTAATCGTTTCATTATCCTTGGAGTCTCCATGGAGGGCCTTCTTTTGGGATACCACAGAATATAGGCGCGCGTAGTCGTACTCACGTTTTATTGTACGACGATTGTCACCATTGTTCGAACCACAGGATTCAACGGTATTTTTCGAAGAATCTGCCAGATGACAGATCTCTACGTCCCGTCGCTTGATATCCACATCTGGATTTCCAGCAGCCTGTTGCTCTTTTACCTTGAAACCGGAACCACTGATCATGACAGTGAGGTTCAGCTTTGGCTTGTCATCCTTTTCCTTTGTTTCTGTAGGCTTGTTCATACCCATTTTTGGCGCAGCTACCTGCTGAACCGCAATCTGGTAGAACTGGAAGACAAAGATGAGCATCGGAATAAGAATGACCAGAATCGACATGATAGGGGCGAGATTCAAATCTCCACCCTGGGTTTTTCGACTGTGGGAGCGTTCCGATGGTTTGCGTGCCATGGGCTATTCTCGTTCAGGTTAGAACCGTTAAAGAACGCCTATCGAATGGATAGGCATCCATGAATTCAACCGACTGAAGGAGCAATTTGTTCCTTCAGCGATTGAAGATTCGGTCGGATTAGGAATCGCGGTCACCCGCTGCTCCGGTAGCACCACTGCGAAGACGAGCGA
The DNA here is from genome assembly GCA_002728755.1 of Myxococcales bacterium. Taxonomy (GTDB): domain Bacteria; phylum Myxococcota_A; class UBA9042; order UBA3505; family UBA3505; genus UBA3505. The sequence continues at coordinate 1,388 of PBVT01000090.1, read as the reverse complement.
TCAAGAGATTCTCGAGCTTAACCGAATACAGGTCGATCTCCTCGATGATCTTCTTGGTAACGCCAGCCAACAGAACGTGGGCCAGAAGACAGGGGATAGCAACGATCAGTCCAAACGCCGTCGTGTTCATAGCGAGGGCGATGTTCTTACCAAGTTGTTGTTGCCGTTCGTCCGGACTCGCTTGTGCCAACGACTGGAAGGCCTTGATCATACCAACGATTGTACCCAACAACCCCAGAAGGGTGGCGACATTCGCCAATGAGAGTAGCGAGTTGGTTCGCTTTTCGACCAATGGAACCACGTCGAGAGTGGCTTCTTCAACAGCATTCTGGATTTCCAGTTCACCGTTGTTAGCGCGGGTAAGTCCAGCTTTAATAACACGTGCTAGAGCCGCGGAAGGTGCAGCGTTGCAGAGCTTGATAGCTCGGTCGATGTTTCCGGCCAAGACCAATTTCTGGATCTGCGCCATGAACGCCTGGGCGTTGATGTTGTACCGGAAGTAGAGCGTAACAAATCGCTCGATCATAATGGCGATGGCGATAATTGAAACCGCAAGGATTGAATACATCCAAACTCCACCATCGCTGAACGCTTTGGCAATGTAATCCATCTACTTTGTCCTCGATTGAATGAAACGATTAACGAAACGAAATTGTACTCAGCCAACATGCGTTGCTGAGACATTAAGGACCTGCATGATAGCAGGGAAATCTAAAACGTAAAGCGTGTAAGCGGCTCCAGAAAAAAAATATCCTGGAACTGGCTGCACGGAAAAGGCGAAACGGAAATAAAAACAATAGGTTGTGTGCTCTTGTGGCTCGTTATAATTTGTCTGGGATTCTACTCGAATTCGGTGTTTAGAACGGATTTCTGCGTACCGATTCCATAATTTCCTTCAAAAATGACTTCTTCAGCTCAAGTCGTTTGAACTCTATTCGATGCCTGGTGAGGAGAAGGAAAACCTCGGGTTTTTCGATCTTTCCTTCCACCTGTAGTCCTTCAAGCAAGACAACCTTTTTGGGGCCTTCGGAGCGTGCGACCTGGGCCGTTACAGACAGAGTCGTTCCGAAGGTAAGGCCTATGCATACTATGAGGCTGAAGAGATATTTGGGTTTGATATACATTAGCGGGCGCTCTGATTTAGTCATCCAGGTCCTCGTCGTCGTCCCAATCATCATCTAGATCGTCGTCATCACCCCAATCATCATCTAGATCGTCGTCATCACCCCAATCGTCATCCGTGTCCTCTGGCGCGGGCGGCGGCTCGGGTGGTGGGGTCGGCTCGGGCGCTGGTGTTGGTGCTGGTGCTGGCTCGGGTGGTGGGGTCGGCTCGGGCGCTGGTGTTGGTGCTGGTGCTGGCTCGGGTGGTGGGGTCGGCTCGGGCGCTG
>PBVT01000089.1 GCA_002728755.1 Myxococcales bacterium | reverse complement strand
CTATATCGCCATAGAGCGGACCTTTGATCACTCCCTGCCGAACCTTGAACAGAGATGGCGTGGTGGTTTTGTCCAGAGCCGGTGGGTTACATTTCTGGTCAGCTTCGAGATGATTATGTGGTTTTTTGTGGGGCTCCTCTTTGTGGTCGCCTGGTTGATGGTTCGAAAGCGCCATCGGCTGGCGGTGGAGAAGATGGGGCGCGAAGAGGCCATGCTGGGGCTCGATGACGACTACCAGCCCTTAGAGCTGGTGGAGCCCGCGGTCCCCAAACCGGTCTGGCCGGAAGAGATCCCCGAAGACGCGCCCCCGGACCCGTCGGAATACCATTGAGACCGTAGCCGGTAGGGCAATATATATTTGCCCGTTCTGGTGCCAGGTGGTCACTTTCCAACTTGGACGAGTGTCCCGTTTACCAGCTTCCAGCCTTTGGGGAGGTTTCTGGGTTTACCCCGAATGCGCCCCGAAAACACGCCTTTAAGTTTCGCGCCTTCGAGTTTTGCGCCTTCCAGGTACGCGCCGCTGAGGCTCGCGCCCTTCAGGTTCGCGCCTTTGAGGTTCGCGCCTTTGAGGTCCGCATTACGCAGGGGCGCGCCGGGACCGATGAGATAGCCCTTCACCAGCTTCCAGCCTTTGGGGAGGTTTCTGGGTTTACCCCGAATGCCCCCCGATTGAACACCGGTCAGGTCCGCGCCGGTCAGGTTTGCGTTGGTAAGGTTCGCGCCGGGTCCCTCTGCATCATAATCTGCGTACTCGCCCAAATTGGCTCCTTTCAAGTTTGCCCCTTTGAGGTTCGCGTTGGTAAGGTTTGCGGAGGACATCTGCGCTTCTTCTAGATTCGCTCCTTCCAGATTCGCGCCCTTCAGTTTCGTGTGTAGCAGGTACGCTTCTTTCAGGTCCGCGCCGGGACCGATGAGATAGCCCTTCACCAGCTTCCAGCCTTTGGGGAGTCTGGGTTTACCCCGAATGTCCCCCGATCGCACACCTTCGAGGTTCGCACCTTTCAGGTTCGTCTTTCGGAGTTTGGCTCCTTCCAGGTTCGCGCCTTCGAGGTTCGCGCCCTTCAGGTCCGCGCCTTTGAGGTTTGCGTCCTTCAGGTCCGCGCCTTGCAGGTCCTTACAGCCGTTTTTAGCTTTCTTTTCCCAGGTGGGTGCATCGCAGGGACCAGCAAAGGAGGTTCCCATAGGAGCGACGAGAAGAAGTAGGGCGGCAAGAAGACAAGAAAACAGGCGAGTCATGGTATTCCTCCAGAGTTTCACCCAGAGGATACTCCTGGCGGGCGGGGAGGGCAATGGGGGTGGATGTGACCCATAACAAGTTGCGGATAGACCATGATTGAGGCAATGGTGTGCGTATGACTGACGATGGAACAAAGCAGCCCGAATCAACAGGGCTCTCCCGCTCTGCCTTCGGCCCATTACTTTTGGCGATTCTGGGCCTGGCCCTCGGGGAGTCGTTGGCCGGTTGGATTCTTGCCGGCCAGGCGGGGCTACCCATGGGCGCTCGTTTGTCGCTGGTCTACTTTACGTTCTCTTGCCTCCTTTTTTCCTGTTTGATCCCGGCCTTTTTGTTGGCCCGAATTCTGGATTCCGAGGCGGTACGCAGCCTGACCGAAGGTTACCGTAAAGCCTGTGTAGGAGCTGATGCTGGTCTGCATGGTCTTGCGTTGATAGCCGCTGGGGTAACGGTGCTTTGCTCTCTCGAGATCGGTCTCTGGGCGGGTAACGCGGCGGGCCGAATGATGAGCCCACGCTTTGCGCTGGTTGCCACAGTGCTGGCAACAACCGGGGGTTTTCTCACGGTTGGAATCCTGGTCGTCTGGGGGATGGGTAGCCTGATGCGGCTGGTAGAACGACGCGAGCTATGGGCGGAAGATTGCCGCTGCCGGCTATTTTTACAGCCCTGGGTGGTGGTGGGAGTCGCGGCCCTGGGCTCGGCGGTTTTGATACCCACCCTCTTGCCGCGGGCCTATGCCATGGCACCGACGGCTATGTTGCTATTCCTGGCGTTGGGCTTACATCCTCGGCTTAGTGCGTGGCAGAGTCGACTGCACCGTATGGCCTGGCGTCTGGTCGTTATTCTATGTATCGCGACGGTTCCTGCCCTGCTATTCCTGGGAACGGCGCGGCCGTCTGTTCAAGATATTCTGCGTCGTCAGTTACCCTGTCTGAGTCCATTGCTCGCTCTGGAGCGAAGTTTTGTTGACGGCGACGGTGATGGTCATAGCCCGATTCTTCTGGGCGGCGATTGTGATGATGACAACGCGTCGGTTCATCCGGGGGCCCGGGACATCCCGATGAATGGTGTGGATGAAGATTGCTCGGGTGCCGATGCTCAAATCTACGTATCGCAACGTCAGCCGGACCAGGACAAAAGCTGCATCTCTCTCCCCAAGGAGCCGAACGAGCGGATGAACATTGTCTTCATTCAACTCGACGCCCTCCGTCCCGATCATCTCGGGCTCGCGGGGTACTCACGGAACACATCTCCGGTACTGGATGCCTTTGCGAAGAAGCCGGGAACTGTCTGGTTCAAGAACGCCTATACCCCAGCACCGAGCACCCGTTTTGCCATGTCGAGCGTATTCACGGGGCGCTATCCGACCGGCCTCCCCTACGACAACCTGAGGGGTAATGATTTTCGGCTGAAGCCCCAGGCCAGGACCTTGGCGGAGATCCTTCGAAAGAGTCGTTCTGGAGTCCGAGGTTACGATACCGTTGGCCATACAATCTCGTTCGTGATTCAGCATAATAAAGGAGTAGGGCAGGGCTTTCGTAACTGGTCTACACCCTGGCCGGTACGAGAATGGAAAAAATACTATGGTCGTGCGGCGGTCGAGACCACCCGCGCGGCCTTGGAGTATCTCGCCACCATGCCCGATGATGGCAGCCGCCCCTTCCTGTTGTTTAGCCACTATCGATGTACTCATGACCCATATATAAAACATGAAGCCTGGGATTTCGGGAACCGACCCATCGATCGATATGACAGCGCATTGGCCTATTGCGACGATAGCATCAAGCCATTGTTGGAAGCGTTGGAGGCGCGAAAAGATTACGATCGTACGATGGTGGTCTTCTTCTCCGACCATGGAGAGCTTTTTGGAGAACACGGTCAGACCAACCATGGGAACACCCTGTTCGAGACAGACGTGCGAATCGTATTGATAGCCCGTATCCCAGGTGCCCAGCGTGCGGTTGTAGATGTTCCCGTCATTCTGAACGATCTATTTCCAACCGCGCTTCCTCTGGCGGGGATCGAAGACCCGGCACCTTCGGATGGATGGTCCCTTCTACCCCTCGTCTGTGATGACAGTTTTGATGAATCGTGGCGCCAACGACCGCTCTATCTCTACACGGATTTGAAGCGCGGAAATGTACGTTATAAAGCGGCCGCTGTGTTGCAATGGCCCTTTAAATATCTACGGGATCTGATGGGGCCGGTTCGCGCCCTCTATAATGTGCAGGCAGATCCGGGCGAGAAGAAAAACCTACTCCGTCGTGAAGCAGAGAAAACCGCCTCTCTCAAGGTTATGCTCGACGCCTGGCTCGCCCATGTACAGGGAAAATGAGAATCAGGATTCGGCTCGCGCTAGAGACCGAACCTTCTCTACGACGGTATCGTCTTTCTGACTTTCGCTTGTTACCGTATCGACGCTGAGCTTTTCCCCAACCAATCGTATGGAAAGCAGAGTGCCTGGTCCTACTGTATGCCCCAGGAGATATTGGGCCACGGCGTCCACCAGGTGCTCTTCAATAACTCGTCGTAGACTCCGGGCTCCATCCCTTGTGTCGGCCTTACCAGCCACCAGGAGGATATGATCCAGGGCGTCGGGGTTGATACGAAGTTGAATCCCCCGTTCTTGATCGAGAATCGCGCTTTGTTCTGCTACGAGCATCTCCGCGACTCGACGCAGCTCGTCGGATTCGAGGGGGAGATAGACCATACGTTCGTCGAAACGAGCCCATAGTTCTGGTGGAAGATGTTTTCGAGCTTCCTCCAGTACCCGGTCGCGCATTCGCTCACGCTGCATTTTCCGTTGATCGCCGTCGACTTCATTCTCTCGGGCTGAAAAACCGATTCCCCGATCCGAGCTTCGAAGGGTGTTGGCTCCGAGATTCGTCGTCATAATGATAATACTTTCACGAAAATCGAGACGAACACCTCGGCGATCTTCAACGGTGCCTTCATCGAGCATCTGTAAGAAGATGGGCCATAGGGAGGGGTCGGATTTTTCGACCTCGTCGAATAATAGTACCTGATGTGGACGCTTCCAGACGGCTCGCGTCAGGGAGGGGATTTCGTCGTGTCCCTCGTATCCTGCGGGGGCTCCGATGAGCTTGTTTACCGAGGTACGGTCCCCGTATTCACTCATGTCGAACCGTTGCAGAGCATCGGCCTTCTGGAAGAAATAACGGGCCAGAACTCGGGCTGTTTCTGTCTTACCCACGCCTGTCGGGCCTAGAAGAATAAACGAACCGACGGGGCGCCGTGACCGAAAACCAGCGAAATTTCTGCGGATCACGCGCGAGAGGGCGTGAATCTCAGAGTCGTGGCCAACGATGTGGTCGCTAAGGTGCTCCTCCATATCGAGGAGGCGCTCCTGATCCGTTACCAATATCTTACTGGCAGGGATATCGGTAAGAGACGCGACCACATTGGCGATGTCTTCCTGGTCGACGATAGATCGCCCCGCTCTACGCGCTCTTGAACCGGCCTTGTCGATGAGAGCGATGGCCTTATCCGGGAGGGAGCGTTCGGGAATATAACGACGCGAGAGGGTAACCGCAGCTTCGGCCACGTCTTTCTGGTATTCCACCCCATGGTGCTTCGCGTAATTCCGTAGAACGCCCTGCAGCATTTCGATAGCGGCTTCCGTATCGGGTTCGGCGACATAGACGGTTGTAAATCGTCGCGCCAATGCCGTGTCTTTTTCGATTGTGCGTGTGTATTCCACGACGGTTGTTGCCCCAATACAGGGGAAATGCCCACGTGCCAGGGCTGCCTTGAGAACATTACCTGCATCAAGCGCGCCATCGCCAGCGCCTGTTCCCATAAGCAGATGGATTTCGTCGAAGAAGATGACGATGTTGCCGTCGGCCCGGGCTACTTCATCCATCAATCCCTGCATACGCTCCGTAAAGGCTCCTCGTAATTGGGTGCCCGCGTCCAGGGAGCTGATGGGGATCTCGATTAAAATGGCCCCACGCATGGGGTCCGATTCCGCCAACATCTGTAAACGTTGTGCCAAACCTTCCACGATCGCGGTTTTACCAACTCCCGGTTCACCGATTAACAGAGGGTTGTTCGACCGTCGTTTCAGGAGAACGTCGAGAAGTAACTCGACCTCTCTATCCCGCCCGATAGCCGGGTCCACGCTTCCCTGGGCTACCAGCTGGCTCAGGTTTCTCCCCATGCTGGTGAGGATCGGGTATTCGTCGGGATCTAATTCGAATTCGCTTTCGACCTCTGGCTCGGGAGCCTGCGCGGCCGGTTGTGGGGCCGGCTTCTTGGCCTTCTTTTTCTTCGGTGGAGTGGGTTTGGCGGGAGGCGTTGGCGTCGCTTCGACAACAATATTACGAGGAGCCTCCGCTTCGGCGAACGGGTTCTCGAAGGGGCTATTGCTGGAGCCGGAATCTGCGAGCGGCGCGAGTATTGCGAGGCTTTCCGGTTCCTGGGTGTCCGCGCGGGCGGCTGGATTCATAGAGGCACGTGGTCGACCTTCGGAGATGTTGCGCATAGCCACCGAGCGCAAACGGCCTGGATCGGCCCCGACATCCACGAGAAGCTTATAACAGAGGCAATCGGGAGTTCGGCACAGGGCCGTGAATAGATGAAGAGTGTTCACCCGGGTATGGCCGGTACGGCGTGTGAGCTCTTCGGCTTTACGAAGAACATCATTTACCAGAGTAGGCTCCTCGACCGTTTTTCGCCGTTTCTCAAGCTTCTTGAGGATCTGGTCCAACTCCACACGACATAATTGGAGAATCTCCCGTGCTCGGTTTCGCTCCGACACGAAGAATGCCAATAGAAGATGCATGGTTCCCCATCGACGCTGTGTATCAATCGCGAGCCGTTGGCTCTCGCGAATGATTTCCCTCAGCTCCTTGCTGGTGGGCAGCGGATCGCGCATCGATCTCTTTCATCCTGTGTAAGTGGGGAACGAGAATAGCTGACACATTTCTAGCCCATCCCGTCGGTGAGCACAATCACCTTTTTTACGGCCTGATCTCCTGCACCTGGTCCGCAGAAAATTCTCCGCGATCACAGGCCAGCAGTTGTCTTTTCAGAGCGAGTCCACCGGTGAATCCCCCCAGCCCGGAATGTGCGACGACTCGATGACAGGGCACCAGAATGGGGATCGGGTTGGCGCCACAAGCGCCTCCTACCGCTCGAGCGGAACCCTCACTCCCCAGTTGGGCTGCGACCTTACCATAGGACCAGGTTTCGCCAGGTTGAATGGAGCGAATCACCGACCACACACTGCGGCGAAAGGCGGTCCCGATCAGGTGGAGCCGTAGATCATTCCCGATGCTTTCTCCTGCAAAAAAGGACCGTAGGGCCTGGGCCAGGTCGGGAGGTAATGCGCTATCTGGAAGAATCTGTTCACTGTTCGGTGGAAATATAAGACGGAAAACTCCCGATTCGGAAAAGCCAACAGCGATTCGACCAATGGGGGTGTCCGCCGCGGACCAATGTTGATCGGCGTGAAAAAGAGTTCTTGGATCGGTCTGTGTGCGGGTCGACATAGGAGGCTTGGTTAAAGGTGTAATAGCTAGGCTAAGAGTAGGATTTTTTGGGGTCAACTGTAGGTTTCAAGAGCGGGAACATTGTACCAACTCTTGACGGGGCCTGGTCCTTCGCCTAGATCGTGGACTAGCCCGCTAAGTGCGGTGCGCCCATCGGGGACCGGTAGATATGATTTTGGTCGGTTCACCGAACAATGTAGAGTGGTGTGATGAGCCAGCCAATGATCGCAGTAAAGGAACTCACCAAATCCTATGGTGAGGTCCATGCGGTTCGGTCCATATCCTTTGAAATCCCGCGTGGTCAGATCGTAGGGTTTCTTGGACCGAACGGAGCGGGCAAGACCACCACGATGAAGGTACTTACGGGCTATATTGCTCCGACCAGTGGTTCGTTCATGGTGGATGGGCTGGATGGCTATGAGCAAGGGCTTCAGGTTCGAAACCGGGTGGGTTACCTGCCGGAGCACAACCCTCTCTATCCAGAGCTGGTTGTGTACGACTTCTTGAGTTATGTGGCCTCTCTACGGCGGATCCCAAAGAAGAAGATTCAGGCACGAATTCGTGAGGTGGGTTCACGTTGTGGAATCCAGGAGTTTGTGGGCCGACCCATTGGCACCCTTTCGAAAGGGCAACGGCAACGAGTTGGTTTGGCGCAGGCCATGATTCATGATCCTCCTCTTCTGATTCTAGATGAACCTACCAGTGGACTCGACCCCAATCAGATCGTGGAGATTCGGAATCTGGTTCGGGAGCTTGGCCAGGATCATACGGTTATCTTGTCGACCCATAATCTACCGGAGGTTATGCAGACCTGTACTCGTCTTTTGATCATCCATCAGGGAAAAATCGTGGCCGATGGTACCCAGGAAGAACTCCAGAGGGACGCTACCGACAATCCCACTGTGATTCTCGAAGTAGAAGGTGGCGCTGACGATACAGGATCCATGACGGAGCAGCTGGAGAAGCTGAACGGCATACGATCCGTCAAGGGTGGTGTTCAGGAGAAGGGGATCCGCTTCATTATTGAGACCGCGGATGGTTCTGATCTTCGAACGGACATCTTTGGTCTGGCAGCCACAGCGGGTTGGTCGGTTCGCGAGCTGCGCCGTGACGTTCCCGATCTAGAACATATTTTCCACCGTTTGACCCAGCAATAGGGATTGGATGCGCACAGCCTTTATCATCGCTCGACGTGAGTTTCTCACCTTCCTTGCACAGCCCGTCGCCTACGTGGCCCTTGCGGTGTTTCTGGTGACTATGGGCTCGGCGTTTTTCTTTCTTGAGGGGTTCTTTGAGGCCAACGAAGCCACTATGCGGAACTTCTTTGAGTGGGGACCTCTTGTCTTCATTATCTATCTACCGGCCTTGTCGATGCGTCTTATGGCCGAAGAGCGTCGGGCCGGTACGATGGAGTTATTGATTACTCTGCCGGTTCGAGAGATCGAGGTCGTGGCGGGTAAGCTCCTGGGCGCAGTGTTCTTCTTAATTCTGAGCCTGGTGGTGACCTTTATCTATCCGGTCATGATCATGAATGTAGCCCAGGCCTCTCCAGATCTGGGGATGATCGTTGGCGGGTACATCGGGTTGTTATTGGTAGGAACGGCCTATTTATCCCTGGGTGTAATGGCGAGCTCCTGGACCCATAACCAGATCGTCGCTCTGATTATGGGCGCTTTGTTCTGTGCCTTTTTCTACTTTGTAGACGCGATGGCCGGAGCATTCTCAACCTCTTTGGAGCCGATTATGAGCTCGGTCTCGTTCCGTGCTCGTTTCCAGAATATTGCTCGCGGTGTGTTGGATACGCGTGATGTCATCTTCTATCTTGGGGTTACGGCTGCTTCGTTGAGTGTTGCTGCCTTCAGTCTGGAGGGTAGAAAATGGCGTTGAAGCTACCGGACTTTCGTGCACTCCTGGGGTCGAAAAAGGCGAACGACGCGGAGGGCGTTGTTGTAGACTCCACCCATCGAGTACTGGTGGGTATAACCTCAGGGATTATGCTGGTGCTGACCATCGGGGTGGTGATCCTGATCAACATCGTGTCGACCGATTATTACCAGCGCTTCGATCTTACGCGAAACAATCTCAATTCCCTCACGCCGGCCACAGTGAATCTGGTCCGCGGTATGAATGAACATGGGGGGATAAAGATTACGGTCTTCATCTCGAAAGATCTTCCACGCTCCATCGATCTTCCTGGAGGTGTTCTACCGGTTCGGCATGTGGCCCAGAGGTTTCGGGATACATTGGAAGAATACGCGGCCCGTGGGGGTGGGAGCGTACAGATCGAATACGTGAAGAAGGACATTCTGGATAAGGCAAAGCGGGCGAAATTACCGATTTTTGCCGGTCGACTGGCCAGTAAAAGCTCCTATGGTTTCCGTAACCATGTTATCGCCGCGCAGTTCTCCTACGGGACGGCCGTCGAGAAGTTTCCAGAACGGGATCTTAGCCAGCTCAACCCTGCCACGTTAGAGCTGCAGATTACCCGTCGCCTGATCAAACTGAAGAAGCGAATTGAAACCCGTGACCGTTACGATCATATGCTGCGGGTAGGTATGGACATTCGTGATGCGGTGCAGGCTTGCGCGAAGCCTATCGAAGAGGTGGGGAAAGATTCCGGTGAAGCGCTGGAGAAGTTGCTCCAGAACACACAGAACCGACAGGCTCATTTCGAGAAATATCGAGCCATTGTTGATGTTCTTCGTGAGCGGTGTGAGCCGATCCGTGGGGCAGTACAAGAAGTCGGTCGAACCAACGCCGGTGCTGATCTGGAGCCATTGGTCGGCTTGGCCAATGAATTTGGTCTGATTCTCGACAAGCTTTTAGGCTTTCTTGATGGTACGGGCTTGCCGGCTGAGCCGCAGGCACGGATGCAGGAAGAGATGAACGCCCTACAGGCACCTGTTCAGCTGGTAGGCTTGGCCGCAGGGCTAACGGATCGTTACGAGAAGCTTGAAAAGATACCGGGAGAATCTAAGGTAGCGTTCCTCTGTGCAGGCGAAGCCTTCTGCCCATTTCCGCAACGCGAGTCGCAAATCAAAGATCCCGATATACGGGATAACGAAGTCGTACGACGGGTGATCGGTAATCTGAAGGGCTTTGAAGATGCGGTAAATAATATCAACCGAAAGGTAGGCGAGCTCTTCTTTGGTTCCCATGGCTATGCCACCGTACGGGTGAACGCTGGTGATCCAATTCCAAACGATGTGACGGCATTGATCATCATGCGGCCAGCCCAGCCCTTTGATGACGAGAGTTGGTACCCCGTCGATCAATTCATTTTGAGCGGTAAGCCTGT
>PBVT01000088.1 GCA_002728755.1 Myxococcales bacterium | reverse complement strand
AAGGTCGCCGCATAGGCCAATCGTTGCGCTATTACCCGGTCCATGGCGCTCGGTCGTCCACCGCGTACGACATGCCCGAGGATCGTGGTTCGTAATTCGACCCCGGGCGCATCCACTGGCAGATGCTGTTGTACTCGTTGCACCAATTTGTATGTCGGAAAGTCCACACTCTCGGATTTAACGATCAATACGCGTTGCTTGGAGCTGCCCGGTGCGAATGAAGTCTGTAGGACGTTGCGGATTCGTTGGATTATGGCCGCTTCATCAAGGTCTTCTTCGCCGTAGAAGATGATGTCGGCTTCGGCGGCGACCCCGGCGCGCATGGCGAGAAAGCCACATTGCCGTCCCATGACTTCCACCAGAAAGGCGCGGCGGTGAGAGCGGGCCGTATCGGAGATCCGATCGCAGGCTTCTACGATGGTATTTACAGCGGTATCCACTCCGATGGAGAGACCACAGTGTCCGATATCATTATCGATGGAAGCGGGGATCCCGATCACGTTACAGACGCCTGCTCTAGCTAGTTTATGAGCTCCGGTCAGAGAGCCATTCCCACCAATGACGATCAAAGTATCAAGCTTGAGCTCTCCCAGACGTTGTATGGCCAGTTGCAATCCTTCTTCTTCACGGAATTTATCGGATCGAGCGGTCCCCAGCATTGTCCCACCAAAACCGGATATGCCCTGTACATCGGTCATATCAAGGGAGCGGGATTTACCTTCCAACAACCCGACATAGCCGTTGGGAATTCCGACCACCTCATGGTTTTCGGCGAGGCCTGTCACAACAACCGTTCGAATCGCCGCGTTCATTCCAGGTGCGTCGCCGCCGGATGTCAGAATACCAATACGCATGTTGTGTTCCTTTGATCGCAAGAAGAAGCGTGTCAGGCTCGGCTGGTCTGAATTGCTATGGGAAGGCGTCGTGCTCCCCAGCTCCCGGGTTGCGCCTGAAAATGACCGGCAATCGGATGCTGGCAGGATTGGCAGGACGCCTGTTCGAGTTGATATCGCCCAAGTACATACCAGTCACGTTCAATAAGAAGTTCTCCACAACCCGGACACCAGGTACTTGCCCCATCTTTGTTATGGACATTGCCAGTATACACATAATGGAGACCTGCCTGCAGGGCAATCTCCCGTGCTCGCACCAGAGTCGTAAGAGGGGTTCGTGGCCGGTCGTTCATTTTGAAGTCCGGGTGAAAGGCGGAGAAATGTAGAGGTACGTCGGGGCCGAGACGGTCCATCACCCATCCACATAGTTCGTCGATCTCCTGCGGGCTATCGTTGAGCCCAGGGATCAACAAGGTCGTAAGCTCTACCCAGCAATCGGTCTCGTGTACCACATATTCGATTGTATCCAGGACGGGCCCCAGCTCGGAGAGAGTCTGGCGTCGGTAGAAGTCGTTGGTGAAGGCCTTTAAATCGATATTGGCGGCGTCCATTCCAGCGAAGAATTCACCGCGCGCTTCTTCCGTAATGTAGCCGGCGGTGACTGCGACGCTTTTCAGCCCCAGCTCCCGTGCGGCGTGGGCGGTATCCAGGGCGTATTCGGCAAAAATCACGGGGTCGTTATAGGTAAAAGCGATGCTTGTACAGCCGTGTGCAAGGGCCGCCTGGGCGATGTTTTCGGGCATCGCTAGATCCATGAGACGGTCCTGGGAGCGGGCCTTACTGATGTCCCAGTTTTGACAGAATTTGCAGCCCAGGTTGCAGCCAGCAGTACCGAAAGACAGGACGGGGGTGCCCGGTAGAAAGTGGTTGAGAGGCTTCTTCTCGATAGGGTCGATGCAGAACCCGCTGGAACGCCCATAGGTGGTCAGCTCGATACCGTCTTCCGAGGCCTGGCGGACGTAGCAGAAGGCGCGTTGTCCCGGACTCAGCACACAGCGCCTGGGACAGAGATTACATTGAAACCGCCCCTCGTCCGTGGCATGCCACCAACGTCCTGGATGATGATTCCTGGTGGGTTGAACGATTACGCCCATGTTCCGCTTTCAGGATTCGCAGAGTTTGGAGACCCGAAAACGCTGCATAGTTATCTCTTCCTTCGGAGTGATACCGGCCTTATGACGTGCGATCTCAAGCTGTTGCTCGACCGTATTGATCCCTGCGATATCCGGCAATAGCACGCCCTGGCGCCGGGGGGTCTGCACTACGACTCCGAAGATTTTGGGGTCGAGCTGGGTCTTATCCGATACCGGTTCGGGGGGTTCCAGAATACTGAGTTCAATATCTGTATCCAGGAATTCTTCGATGGATAGGCGTTTGAATCGATGGTCCGCAATTGCGGAAAGAACGGCCACCTCGGCCACCTCTTTTGCGAGGGTGTTGTATTTCGGACGGATATGCCCGATGCAGCCGCGCAGTTCCCCGTTTGGCTTTCGAAGGGTTACGAAGACCCCGCGGGCCTCATCTTCGGGGCCGAGCAGATTGGGTGGCTCGTACGAATGACCTTGTAGCGCTGACGCGATCGCCTCGCGGGCGACGGTAAGTAAGGGGGCGTATTGTGCTGTGGACGTCATATCTTCTGATTATTCTGTACATGCGTTTTGCAGGATTGCAACGAGATATCCTACACCGAATGGTCCTTCGTAGGATAAGACCTCAAGACCCGTCGGGGAAAAGTCGATGGCGCTGGCCGCGATCTCCAGGGTGTCGACGACGTCTTCTGCCGCCAGCTCTCGAAGTGCAGGGTCGACGGTAACGGCGCCAGTCAGATCGCCGCGTCGCACACACTCGACAATATGATGATCGAAGTCTACCGCCTTTGGATTGAAACCGGCCGGTGCACCCGGAATCAAACGGTGGCTCATATCTCCCGATGCGAGCACGGCCCACTCCTGGCCCGCGTTCTGGGCGGCCTGCGCGATGCTCACGCCCAGGGCTCGGCATTGCTCATGGGTCGGAGTATAGGGCAGACTTATCACCAGGGTGGGACCGCCCCAACCCGCTTGCACCATAAAGTGGAGTGGAACCATGGCACCATGGTCCAGGCTCAGGCTCGGGTATCGACCCATGGTGACTCCATAGGCTTGAGCCGTCTCGATAAGTCTGGTCGCGGCCTGTGGCGCATTGGGGACACGGGCTCGAATCTCCGGAAATCCGAAGCGACCAAAGTCTCCCGCCAACATCTCACCTCCAACGATACCAAAGGCGTCCCGGTCCCGGGGCGTATGGGGGGAGATGAGAACCAGCACATCGGGAGCCTGGGCCACCAGATGCTCGGCGGAGCGGATCATCGCCCTGGTGCTGGCGATGCAATCGGATGCGCGATCGGCTCCAATTTCCGGAAGAACGATCGGCGCATGGCACATCAATACGGCGTTAGATACCGGGGCTGGTTGGTTCTTTCGCATTCCGTCTACCTTACGCTGGCGATCGCAGTACGTACAAGCCGGCTGAACTCAAACCGTTGGAGTGATCTCGAAGCGAGTGAAGCCTTCTACATCGGAGGGTTCGGTATCAACCTGTATCACGTGGGCGGAAGGGCTTCCCTGATGGCACCAATGGACCATATTTTCGACCGCTGGGCGTGGACCTTCTAAATGGGCTTCTACGCGGCCATCCTGACGATTTCGAACCCAGCCGTGCAGCCCCCGAACTTCGGCCTCTTTGGCTGTGCAGGCTCGGAAAAAGACTCCTTGCACCCGCCCGGCAACAAATACTCGTATCGCGATACGATCGTCGCTCATCTCGACAGACTCGGAGACCGCTGGGGTCGTAGATAGATCTCCGTAGGACAACCGGTATCTGGATAGCGCACCGCAAACATGACGGCCTTGGCGATATCCTCTGGCTGAATCATCTTGTCGAGCTGGAGAGTCCTCCCATCCATCATGGGTGTGTTCACGTAGCCCGGACAGATGGCGCAGACCTTGATTCCCTGCTCGCGGACATCTTCAAAGAGTGAGTTACTGAATCCCACGAGAGCATGTTTGGAGGCGCAATACATGGCGCCACCTTTGAAGGACATCTTTCCGGCCACGGAGGCGATCTGAATGACGGCCCCCCGGGGGTGCTTCAAGATATGGGGAAGAGCGTAGCGTGTGATCGCTACGGGTGCGGCGATATTGACCCCCATAACCTGGTCGAATTGGTCGAGATCCAGTTCGTGCGTGGCCCCACCATGCATGATCCCGGCGTTATTGATGAGAATATTGATGCCACCCAGATCCGCTGCACATTGCTCTACCGCTCCCTGGAGCTCGTTACGGTTTTGTAGATCGCAGGGGAGTATGAGGCTGCGGACCTCGTAGGAAGCGCAGATCTGTGCGGTCTCTTCCAACTCGTCTTTTCGACGTGCCAGAAGCGCGACATCGGCACCATGTTTGGCCAACTCTTCTGCGATAGCTCGTCCAATTCCGGAACTCGCACCGGTAATAAGTGCTATCTGTCCTGCCAGAGTGCGTTCAACCATGAGTAAATCCTCCAGTTCGTGCACAAAGTCCAAACAGAAAGAAGGAAGCTTGGCAAGGGCTCCCTGTATAAATCGTGCTTGCCCCCACGCCTCTCTGGGGGCAGACTGGAGCAAACCCTGCGGACAGGTGTGAAACACGGCATGAAGGACGAGCTTTTTGGAGCGTATGAGTCCAAGGAGATCTACTCTCTGGGACATTCGAATCGACGATTCGACGAGTTCCTCCAGCTATTGGTTTCCGCCGATATTCGTACGCTGGTCGACGTGCGCAGTGTTCCGTATTCCCGTCGATATCCATGGTTTATTGGACGCCGGATGGAGCGACAGCTTCTAGAGGAAGGGATCCGGTATGTGCATAAAGAGTCCCTCGGAGGGAAACGACCCGACACTGAGCCTCATCCAGAGACGGCCGGAGTCGCAGAAGGCTTTCGTTCCTATGTTCTTCATATGCGGTCCGATGAATTCCAGAAAGGGCTCTATGAATTGATGTTCCTTGCTCGTACCGAGGGACCAGTGGCCTATCTATGTGCGGAGCGAGAGCCGACGGACTGTCATAGGCAGTTTTTATCCGACGCATTGGTACAGGCGGGATTTCGAGTTCGTCATCTGATCAACAGCGATACGCTCCGTGATCACCAGCTACACCCAGCGGCCCAGTCCAGGCCCGATGGATTGATCGGTTACCCGGCCCCGCAGGAAGGTCTACCGCTGTAAAAATACAATTACGCGGTGCGCAATTATTTTGCCGGTAAATTTACACGGCTGAAGGTTGCACGAGCCTGTGGTTTTGAAAATGAATACCGTTCAGTGCAGCGGTTTTGCCAAAAAATGCACTTGATTTTGTTTTGAGGGACTCGTACATATGGGTGGCGACGCGCCGCGTTGTTTTTCGGTAACGCAGTGCGTTGTAGGTAGGTGCATCGAAGTCGTGGGGGGCTAACGGTTTCTAGAATCTATGGAGTGATCCTATGAGCAAGGTTTCCACTAGAATCCAGGTGTATGGTGGAGGGTCGGCAGAGTTCGACACAATCTTGACCCCCGAAGCCCTGGAGTTTCTTGAACAGCTGGCCGAATGGTCGGTTCCCCGCATACATACGCTGCTCGCAGCACGCGCCGAAACCCAGCAGCGTTTCGACGATGGTGAAGTTCCGACGTTTCTGGCGAAGACCCAGACGATACGAGAGTCGGACTGGACGGTTGCTAGTCTTCCAGACGCGCTGACCGATCGCCGAGTCGAGATCACGGGACCTGTCGAGCGAAAGATGATCATCAACGCGCTAAATAGTGGCGCTAACGTCTTTATGGCCGATTTTGAAGACTCCAGTTCTCCGACCTGGGAGAATATGATCCATGGCCAGATCAATCTCCGAGATGCGGTGGCCGGGACCATCACCTACCAGCATCCGACAAAGGATAAAGTCTACAGTCTGAATCCGACGACAGCGCTGCTTATGGTGCGACCGCGTGGTCTTCACCTTGTGGAAAGCCATATGATGGTTGGCGACGTCCCAATGCCTGCTTCTCTGGTGGATTTCGGGTTGTTTTTCTTCCATAACGCCCATCGGCTTATGGAACAGGGCCTGGGTCCCTATTTCTATCTGCCCAAACTGGAGAGCCACGAAGAAGCGCGTCTTTGGAATGACATCTTTGTGTTTTCGCAGGACCTTCTTGGGATCCCGCAAGGCTCCATTAAGGCAACCGTTCTCATCGAGACGTTGCCCGCCGCCTTCGAGATGGACGAGATCCTCTACGAACTACGCGAGCATTCCGCCGGACTAAACTGCGGACGCTGGGATTATATCTTCAGCTATATAAAGACCTTCCGAAACCACCCGGATCGGATTCTCCCGGATCGAGGCCAGGTAGGCATGACGCAGCCCTTTCTCCGGGCGTATAGCCAACTGGCAGTGAAGACCTGTCATCGTCGAGGGGTTCATGGCATGGGCGGTATGGCCGCGCAGATCCCCATCAAAAACGCTCCTGACGCGAATGAACGTGCGATGTCCCGAGTCCGCGAAGATAAGCTTCGTGAAGTACAAGACGGTCACGATGGCACCTGGGTCGCCCATCCAGCCCTGGTGTCTCTGGCACGGCAGATATTCGATTCGCATATGCCCGAACCGAACCAGACGTCTCGCCAACGAGACGATGTGCAGGTCTCCGAATTGGACTTGATTGCGGTCCCCGAGGGAACTCGTACCGAAGACGGCCTGCGCACCAATATCAATGTAGGTATTCGCTATCTGGAGTCCTGGTTACGAGGCCAGGGCTGTGTACCGTTGTACAATCTGATGGAAGATGCCGCGACCGCTGAAATATCGCGTACGCAGATCTGGCAATGGGTACGTCATGGTGCCCAGCTCGAAGATGGGCGCGTTGTTGATACCGCCCTTGTAAGCGAAATCATGAACGACGAAATGCGTAAGATCTCGGGCGAGATCGAACAAACCATAGGTACTTCCCATCGGTTTGATGAAGCGAGTTCGTTATTCCTGAATCTCTGTACGTCGGAGCAGTTGGAAGATTTTCTGACCGTGCCGGCCTACGAGTTGATCTCCCAACCCCAACCTACAATAGAAAAGGAATCGAGATATGGAACGATATAAGCCTTTTGATCATGCGACCTGGCAGGGGAATTTCGAAAGCTCCCGTTGGGAGAATATTGTGCGAGCCTACTCGGATTCTGACGTAGACAAACTACGTGGAACCATCCGGATTCGTCATACCATTGCTGATATGGGAGCACGCCGACTCTGGGATATGCTCCACGACGATGCACATATCAACGCTCTTGGTGCTCTGACCGGTGGCCAGGCGGTTCAGATGGTGCGTGCGGGCCTACAGGCGATCTATGTAAGTGGTTGGCAGGTCGCAGCTGACGCCAATTCATCCGCATCGACCTACCCGGACCAGAGTCTCTATCCGGTCGACAGCGTACCTAATCTGGTACAGCGCATTAATAATGCCCTGCAGCGACAGGATCAGATCGATCACTCCGAGAACAGCCAGTCCCGTAACTGGTATGTACCTATCATTGCCGACGCGGAAGCGGGCTTTGGTGGACCGTTGAATGCATTTGAGCTGATGAAGTCGATGATCAGCGCTGGAGCAGCCGGCGTACACTTTGAAGATCAACTGTCTTCTGCGAAGAAGTGTGGTCATCTCGGTGGTAAGGTGCTCATCCCCACACAGCAGTTCATTCAAACGTTGATCGCGGCCCGTCTTGCTGCGGATACCCTCCAGGTACCCACCGTAATCATCGCACGGACCGACGCCAACAGCGCCAATCTCATCACTTCGGATATCGACGATAGAGACAAAGAGTTTCTTACGGGCGAGCGCACTTCGGAGGGCTTCTTCTACACCAAGGGTGGGTTGGACTCCGCGATCGCGAGAGGTCTGGCCTACGCAGAGTATGCCGATCTTATCTGGTGTGAGACATCAACGCCGGACCTGGATGAAGCGAAGCGTTTCGCGGAAGCGGTGCACGAGAAGTATCCAAACAAGCTTTTGGCCTACAACTGCTCCCCGTCCTTCAACTGGAAACGACATCTGGATGATATCACCATCGCTAAGTTCCAACGTGAGCTGAACGCCATGGGATACAAGTTCCAGTTCGTTACATTGGCAGGCTTCCATGCTCTGAACTACAGCATGTTCCAGCTTGCACGTGGATACGCTGACCATCATATGACGGCCTATGCGAATCTGCAGGACGACGAGTTCTCGGCAGAGCAATATGGCTACACCGCGACGCGCCACCAGGCCGAGGTAGGCACCGCCTATTTCGACAAGGTCGCGAATGTTCTGACCGGTGGTTTGAGCTCGACCCTTGCGATGACGGGTTCGACCGAAGCAGCGCAGTTCTAGATTGCAGAGAAATGGGGGCTGGTTTTCCAGCCCCCATTGCATTCATCGCAGAGAAAGAGGCCCGATCCAGGCTTGCGTCGCTCCTTTGGCGATATGTAGATGCTCGGCCTGCTCGGCCAGATAGCTGCCAGGAATATCGGCAGCTCCATGGAGGCGAGTCTTCGGACCCAGAGCTTCCTGTAAAGCACCCCACTCTTCCGGAGACAGAGGCGCAGGCAGATTCAGCATATCCGAACGAAACCGTTCGGGTAATGTGAGGCCTGGTAGCTCCTGATCGATGGAATCGATCGAAACACGGGGCCCGATATGTTCGAACAACGAGGTTAGCACCTGGTCGATTTGTAGATCGGTGCCCTCGAGGAAGGGGAGACAGGCATGTACTCCGTCGGCCAGCTCCGTCATGAGACGAGAGGGAAGCCAGAGGGGGGTGTCTGGGTTGTGCTGTATGGTTGCGCTCAACTGGGCGATGGAGATCCCGCCACCAAGCATCACCCCTGGTTCCGGTGGATAGCCATCGGTTGGACGCGGCGTCAGTGTTGGATTTGGCGGGGAAGGTTCCGTGCCATGACTGAACCAGAGGATGGGGTTGGAGCTAAGCTCCAGCAGGTTATCCATGAGTTGCAGCTTTTCCCAGGGGCCGAGGGAACCTAGCTGGGGAAGAAAGCTATCAATAAACGAACTCTGGCAATCTGGCGTTTGGGTTTCTCCCACCAATCGTAAACCAACAGCCCGTGCGGCGGATTGAAAATCGAGCGGAGACTGGGGGCGTTCACAGGGGTGAAGATAGGCGTCGGCGATACCCGTTGCCGTCTGTGATTCGGGGTTGTCCATATAGGAGAGTCGAACCGGATGATCCGTTGGTAACGCGTCAATTCGACGATTCGAGTGGCGTTTCAGGTTGGGCGTTGATCGTTGAATTCCGCCGGCGCGTAGCCAGCTACCAACCGCACGGGGCCAGAACCGGCTCTGCTTGGGATAGGTCACCAGCCGTAGAATACCACCGGGTTTCAGGAGACCGGCGAGATGTTGGAAAAGCGCCAGCGGATCGGGGTGATGGTGTATGACCAACGTCGCCACAATATAATCGAAGGGGCCGTCCTTGTAGTCCATCAGATCGCTACAAACGAGCTCGATGGGTGGTAGCCGTCGGAAGAGACCCAGTCCGTAGACGGTATTTCATATACGCGCCAGCTGGATCCGGCGACGAAGTCGCTGGAGGGAGTTCTCGCTGATGTCTACCGCTACGATCTGACGGGCTCGCGGGTGTACTTCAGCCACGACCAATCCCTCCAGGGTTCCAGCTCCTGCGACGAGAATACGGCAGTTGTCGTGGGATTGTTCGGTTCGATTGGCGAATTGGGCACCCACCTCATAGGCCAGTGGTTTCCCCTGCCCACGACGAGGCAAGGCCAATGTGGGGATCGGTGGATAGGGAAAACGATTATAGAAATCCCGAACTACCTTCATAGCAATGCCTGTGGTTATCGCTTTGCGCGCCTACCAGGTGAACTGAACCTTACCGTCTCCGTCATGGCCACCGGTGCTGGTGGAGCCATCGGTTACGCCACCGATATAGCCGGACCCGCCGCCGCCACCGGCAGCATAGGCCGCACCACCACCGTACCAGCCACCGCCGCCACCAGCGAAGTGATAGCTTCCGAGGTGACTAGAACCGGAACAGAAGGAGCCACTACTACCGTTGGAGCCGGGGGAGCCACCGTTGGTTTGTGACCCACCACCAGCCGGTACCCAACCGGTAAAGGACAAGCCAGGCGCTCCATCGGTGCCTCCACCATCGCCACCCTGGCCGTGGTCTGGGCAGCCACAATTACCGCCACCTCCACCGCCGGCCACAATGATACGGTCGAGACAGTCCGTACCACCTTTTCGAACGTCGGTCGCACCACCGCCGCCACCGCCATAGTGGCCACCGCCTCCACCACCATTCCAGCCGCCAGCGGATAGGGGGTTACCGAAGTCACCTTTTTGTCCGACGTAGATTCGTAGTACCTCCCCAGGGGTTACATCCAGGGTGCCGGTTGCATAGCCGCCCTGTCCGCCGTCGTCGTTTGTGCCGCTACAGCAGAGGGATCCACCCCCCTGGGCTCCCCAGGCTTCGATGACCACCTGTGTAATACCGGCAGGAACCGTCCACGTCTGTGGGCTACCTTTATAGTTGAAGATGACCAGATGCTCGTCCGTACATAGAGAGGTGCATCCGTCGAGGTTTTCGAGGTTTCCATCGTCGCATTCCTCGTCTCCTTCGAGGATGCTATTTCCACAGCAGCTATCGGCAGGGACGCTCACGCAGCCCAACACAGGATCGCAGCTGTCGGCGGTGCAATGGTCTCCGTCATTACAATCAAATTCGCCACTACCCAGACACGAGCCTTCCGTGCATATGTCGGTAACGGTGCAGTCGTTGTCATCGTCGCATGGGTTCGAATTATATTCGAGGGAGCAGCCGATGGCTGGATCGCAGATATTGGTTGTGCAGATGTCACCATCATCACAGTCTGGACTCCCGCTACCGACACAGGCTCCCTCGGAGCAGGTGTCTTCGTTGGTGCAGGCGTTCTCGTCATCGCAAGGTTGCGCGTTTGGAATGAACTCACAGTCGGCGGTTGCGTTGCAGATGTCATCTGTACATGGGTTACCGTCGTCACAGCTCTTGATGGCGCCGCCGATGCAGGCCCCGCCACTACAGAAGTCGTCGAAGGTGCAGTTGTCTCCATCACTACAGGGGCCGACCACATTATCGTGCTGACAGCCTCCGCCAGGAAGGCAGAAATCGTAGGTGCATGGGTTTCCATCATCACACATCAGGGGTCCGGTTCCTACGCAGAACCCTTCCTGACAAGTGTCGAACTCCGTACATTCGTTATTGTCGTTACAGGCCGCATTGGTGGGAAGGTGGAGGCAGGCCCCCTCTGGATCACAAATATCGTCGGTGCAGGGGTTTCCATCATCACAGTTCATGGTCGCGCTGCCCGGTACGCAGCTTCCTTCGGAGCAGCTGTCGCCCAGAGTACAGGCGTTGGCGTCATCGCATGGCGCGTTATTTGGGCTCGTTAAACAGCCGACGTCCGGTGAGCAATAATCGGTCGTACAGGGTTCAAAATCGTTGCACTCCAGGATGGAGTCCGATGTGCATACGCCGTCTGCACATACGTCATTCAGGGTACATTGATTCTGATCATTACAGGGGGCGGTGTTGGGAGTGTAGATGCATCCGCCTGTTGCCGTACATGCGTCATCTGTACATGGGTTTCCATCATCGCAAGCGATGGCCACACCGGCCGTACATTCGCTATCTTTGCAGGTATCTCCAACGGTACAATCCACACCGTCGTCACAACTCAGGGTGTTGGCTTCGAAGACACAACCCGTCAGGGGGTAGCAGAGATCGTCAGTGCAGGGGTTTTCGTCCTGGCATGTGATGGCGACACCAGAGCAGGTCCCATCAATACATTGGTCAACCTCGGTGCAGGCATCGTCGTCGTCGCAGGCAACACCGGATAGGGGAGTGTACATGCAGCCGGCCTCACCACCGCAGACATCTTCCGTGCAGGGATTCCCATCATCACAGGTGCCTTCGTCGGTGGCTCCATCACAGTTGTCGTCGATGCCATTGCAGATCTCTTCGGCTGCATCCGGTGCATCGCAATCCGTCAGCCCTTCTTCGGAACAGATACGATTCCCCTGACATGTTCCGAACTCGTTTGTCTTGCTGCAGTTGGTTAGAAGCCCCAGCTGTGTGGATGTAGCGGAACAGTCGCATACGCCCTCTTCCGACACACATTGACCGCTGACGGCCCCGCTTACGGATGTCGTCTCTTCACAGACAAAGCGTTCTGGGCATTCGGTGTCCTCTGTGCAAGGCGCGCCACAAAATCCACCTTCTTCTCCATAACTCACACAGACGTTGGAGCTTTGGTCGCTGGAGCATTCACCATCGTTGATGCACGGGCGGCAGAGGTGGGTGAAATTAGAGACGCAGGCGAAGGCCAGATCGGAACCAGGCAGGGAGATGGAGACACAGTTCCAACCCTGTGGGCATTCATCCACGCAGAGATTGGAACAGACCATATCTCCCATATGAGGTAGGCAGATCCCCGATTGGCAGTCTGCATTGTTTTCGCAGAGCTCACCGAAACAGCCGGTTCCTTCTTCACAGTCACCCGTACTGGTTTCGTCGTTTGTGATGTCGGGCGATGCGATAACCTCCGAGCTCGCATCGTCTACAACTTCTGTGTTGGGGCTGACATCGGGAGTTTGTACGTCTGTCTGGATGTCCACGGATGGCGGCTGGGTATCAGACGACGAACATCCAAAGCCAAGAAACCCCATTGAAAACAGAACGAACCACTTTTTCATAAAACCGACCCCTGCGATGACCGGCATATTGTATCGGTTATATGCCCTCGGTGCCAGCCTATAGAGAGCTGGGGACTATGTACCGTATCCATGAAGGACCTCACCCAACGCTTCTTGCGTCGAAAGACGGTTTGGATTAGGCCTAAGAGGGTCCGTTTCGGGAGAAAGCCGATGCAACATGTGGTGACTAGGCCAAATGCGCCATTTCGAACCAGCAATGGGGCTCTGGAGATCCATCAGATTCCCTCCTGGCAGGATAATCTGATCTGGTTGCTTGTTTCCCCCGATAGCGGGGAGGCGGCGGCTGTCGATGGTCCCGAAGCCGATTCGGTTCTTGAGTATTGTAAGACCAACGGGCTTCGTCTTACGACCATCTTCAATACCCATACCCATAGTGACCATGTGGGTATTAACCGTGCTCTGCAGAAACGCGACCAGCTGGAAAGCATTCGAGTCGTGGGGCCGGCCCGTGCGGCCGCAGCCGTCCCCGGGATCACGGAACCGGTGGATGAGGGCGATACCGTGACATTTTCGGGGGCCTCGGCCCGTGTCCTACTCACCGAAGGCCATATCAACGGTCATATCTCGTTTGTATTCGACGATGTCTTATTCTGCGGAGACACCCTCTTCGGGGGTGGGTGTGGATATCTATTCGATGGTCCTCCGGAGAAGATGTACGCCAGTCTCCACCGACTCAAAGCGCTCGATGGGGCGACGCGAGTCTGTTGTGCCCATGAATATACCCAGGACAATCTACGCTTTGCGTGGTCGGTGGAACCAGAGAACGGTGCGCTGGCAGAGCGCATTCGTGGTGTCTGGTCGGTGCGCGCGCGTGGTGGCTGCACGGTACCGTCGACCATTGCAGAGGAATGTGCCACCAATCCATTTATGCGATGGGCTTCGGAACCGTTGAGACAGCATGTTGCGGACCAGATGCCCGGTGTTCCCATGGATTCCGACGCAGATGTATTTGCCGCGACTCGTGCTTTGAAGGATACGAAGGCGTATCGTCAACTGGGAGATGAGAGTCTGCCGTTGGGGGCATAAAGGGCTATACGATGACTTCTTCCACGCAAGCAAAGAGTTACCGACCGTTTATCACGGTAGCCAGCATGATCGAGCAAGACGGTCGTATACTTTTTATCAAGGAGACGATTCGGGAGAAGCTCGTATTGAATCAGCCCGCCGGCCATGTGGACGAAGGTGAGTCGATCCTTGAGGCCGTGGTTCGAGAAACCCTGGAGGAGACCGGGTGGCAGGTAGAGCCGGAAGCTCTGGTCGGTGTCTATCAATGGATCAGTGGGTTGAGCGGACGGTCGTACCTACGCTTCGTAATCGCCTGCAGACCTGTACACCACGATCCCTCTTTGCCTTTGGATGTTCCAGTCCAATCCATTCATTGGTTTACCCCTGAGGAAGCCGACCAGTTGCGTTCGGAATTCCGTAGCCCAATGGTGGATCGTGCCCTCGATGATTTTTTGGCCGGGCAACGATACCCCCTCGATGGACTTGCCTATCTCCCCGAATTGAACGAGTCTAGGCCGAAATGACAGGGGCAAACGCATAAGACCTTGTGTAATTTATCCAATGTTGCCTATCGTTCGCGCGAAATCGCTGGCTCCAGGGCTTTATGGGAGGAGTTAGCGGGTTGAAAGGGTTTAGAAATATTTTGGTTCGGAGGACCTCGTTATGACGAAGAAGTTTGTCGTTTATCTCTTTGCGATTATTACGTTTTTTGCGGGTTGTGCTGCGCAGGAAGACACCGTCCCTGTTTTAGATGGTGACTCCGGTAAAGCAGACGGCGTTGTTTTTTCCGTACGTGACTACTTTGCACATACGTTGAATCTGGACCTTTCCGATCTGGAAGGGCGCATCGCACGGATGGCTACCAAGGAGCTCAACGCGAGCATTTCGGGCATCCCGTTTACGACCATTGCTTTGGAGCCGACCGAGGTCTTTGCCGGTGCAGATGTCGCTGCAGAGGATTCGACAATTGGGAATCTGGAACAACTCTCCGTGGGCCTTACAGCGCAATACGGTGAGAAGGACTTTGTCTCCAAGGTAAACCGGATTCGTGTAGAGCACCTGAACACTTCGGGCGATCGATACTATGCGGAGAGCACCTTCCAGGTACAACTGAAAGCGGATGGATCCTTTGAGCTTCCCGATGTTGGTAATCTTGATGTTGCCGTTGGCTTCAACCCCCAGGGCACGCTCGTAGCTCGCACCGTTTCGGCCCATGAGCCGAGCGACACCTCCCTTTGGTTCAACGCCAGTGAAGTTGCGGATCTGATCCTGGAGCCACTTAACGCAGTCTATGCGGCACGTGGTTTCATTCTGCCGACGAGCCTTAGTGACCTCAGTGATCTGAAGCCCGGTGAAAGTATCAGCCTGTCCGGTCATGGCGTTGTTGGATTCAACATCGGAGCGAATCTGCCTGTATTCGCCTTTGATCCTACCTCTTATGTACGCGTATCGGCCCGCTTCCATCTGGGAGCCTGGGTACAGATGTTGGGAGATATCGACTACCACCTCATTCGTGGCACCAACGACACCCTCTACCTGGATGTGGGTATCAGCAATCGTAAGTTGAACGGTTACCGGGTTGCTTTGAAGAGCGGTTGGGGGCTGTACGAAGTGCCCAGCCTTCTTGAGGTGGAACTCGCGGGTAAGCGCTTCGCTCTCGGCGATATCGCGGCCGCGATCATCAAGAATAAGATCGATCGTGCTGGCCTGCTCGACTATGGCGTCGAGGGAATGACGAGTAACGAAGCTGAGCGAATCACATTGCACCGCTACGAAGTGAACCTTAAGTCGGCTGGCCCCATGGTGGAGACGGCTCTCTCACAGGCCGTGTCTGGTGATCTCCGCTTGCTTCAGAGCCTGTCCGATCGTGCCAACTCGGGCATTCTGGAGCGCGTAAGCTTTGAGCGGTCCATCGACCACCATCGCAGCTACCGTGGCCTCGATGTTGCGAGCATGCGCTTCTTCAAGGACATCAACGAATATGAGGGTAGTGTCTACCTGGAGCATAATAACCAGGTGGATGAGATCGTCTTCGACGAGTTCAGCGAAAACACGGGTAAGTTCTTCTCCGATTGGGGCTATACTCGCGCTATCGTGACGTCGCAGACCTGGGAGGGAGGCTCCTACCGTGGTGCCGCCTCGAATCTCCGAATCAGTGTCACGGAAGGCGACCGCTTTACCGAGCGTGACAAGGTTCTCGACCATGTGGATGCGGCCCTTCTGTCTGTAATGGACTTCACCGGTCTCTACGAAGATCTGACCCGTAAGTTCGAAGAGCTGCAGCACGAGGTTGATAAGCATTGCCCCGATTGCAATGACGAGGCCGATACCAACTGTGACTTTGAGTACAAGCAGTGTCTTGACACTCTCCTCAGCGAAGGGGAGATCAACACCTGGAAGATGGAACTTCTCGGCATGACCGACGCGTATCTCAAGGGTGTCGACAATACTGGTTACAACCCGGAATTCCATATTGGTGCCGACGTCGCCGGTCAGTTGCTGGACCTTAAACTGGAGCTCGCTGCGGTGCAGGAGCTGAAAGATGCCCTTGCCGACACAACGGGTCGTACGTCGATGATTACAGATATGCGATTCTCGCAGGAAGGCTTGAACCATCTCTTCCGTATGGTCGACCCCGCCCAATTCGAGACTCGTCTCCGTGACGTTCTGACTCTTCTCGTCTCCAAGCGGTCCCGCGATTACGACAAAAAGTATGATGCGGCCCTGGACTGGCTGGCCGGTGAAGAAGAGAAGATTGAGAAGATGGTGTCTATCTTCCGGGATGCTCGCAGCCAATACCTGCGACTGGATGACCTCGCTGGCGTTCGCGTACAGGGCTTCGCGATCGGTGATGAGGCTGCCGTTGTAACGGTAGCATCGGATGATAGTTCGCTGCCGACCGTGCAGACGATTGCGGCCAAGAAGGGTCAGGTAGCTGCGAAATTATTCGACGACCTCGTAGAGGAAGCCGATGACCTTAGCCTGATTGAGTCCATCGTTAAGCTATTGTCCCTCGGTCTCATCGATATGAGCGGATTCGAGAGCCATCATCTTGTAGCCTACACCATGTTGAGCCTCGTACCGGCGGACTACCGTGAATGCCTGATGACCATGGACTTTGAAAACGATGACTTTGCCGATGTGCAACTGTACACTCGCGGAGTGGAAGACAGCAGCTTCATCAACCCCGGTCATTTCGATCTCTGGTCTTTGCTTAAATGATAGGACATCACGACTCTACCCAACGGCAGTCTGTGTCTCGTGCATGGACGATTCTATTTCTGGTCCTGTTTGGATTCGCTTGTGCGCCAGCTGAATCCGACGGGCCGATACCCAACCCATTTTTAGAGGGTAAACGGGATAGTTGGGACTGGGTAAATGATCCAGATCGTTTCGCACGTTTTCTCGACGAGGAGTTGGAGTACAACGCCTTTGCTCTTCCGAAGACAGGTGTGGCCCGTAAAAAGGCATGGCCTGCATCCTATTGGCCAACCTATGAGGACAGTACCAACCATCGTTGGGAAGGCGAGGGCACTCTCAGCCCATTAGAAAAATACGATCTCGTATTTAATGGCTGGACACCTTCGTCGGATTTCATGGATCTGGTGCCCTACGAACCGCGCTGCGATGCGGTCTTCGACACCGCCTATTACGACGCGATAGGACCTGCGGCGCGCTGGATGTCGGAGAAACGAGGGAACTGGGAGGCCCGTGACGGGATCGACAGTGATGAGGACGGTTCCATCGATGAATGCGTCGACCGTGATGGTATCGAATCCTGGTGGGGTCTATGTCATGCCTGGGCACCGGCCGCGATGTTGGAGCCAGAACCGCTGTATCCGGTGACCGTGTCGGGTATCACCTTTCACCCCTCGGATATCAAGGCTCTACTCATCACAAAATATGATCGAACCCATTCGATGGTGATCGGTGGACGATGCCGTGCGGAACAGGTGGAGCGAGATGAGAACGGTCGTATCCTTGATCCGAATTGTCGCGACACCAATGCGGGATCGTTTCATGTGGTCATCACCAATTTCCTGGGACGATTCCAGGTGCCGATCGGTGAGGATCGTACCTACGATCGCCAGGTCTGGAACCAGCCGGTCCATAGCTATGAGATCGAGTACCTGGAAGAGGTCGATGAGAAACAGGCCATCTCTCTGCTAATCGTCGACCCCTCCACTGTGCCGGAGTATCCCTTCAATAAAGAAGCGGTCCGTTGGGCTGAGGTTGTGGTCTCGGTGCAGTATGTGACCGAGTCGACACCTTCGTACATACCGCTCAACGACCAACACGAGAAATACCTTCGTACGGATCGCTACCACTATGTTCTCGAGTTGGACGCGGATGGGAAGGTGATCGGTGGTGAATGGATCGACGCGGATGCCACAAGCAGCTTCGGTCATTTCAGTCATCAACCCGACTTTCTGTGGATTCCGAAGGGACGCGCCAGCGAAAATCTCACCACCCCCCATGGGACGGTGGATCCACGGGTAAACCCACATGTGAACTATATGCGGGTGAAAGAGCTTCTAGAGAAGTCGCTGATCCCACCCCAATAGGGCTCCTGCGCCATCTGGTACTCTGGCAGGACCTGTCGTGGCCATGGTAGTATGTGGCGCGATGACACGATGGATTGCAACCGCTTGCCTTGTTTTGTGGGCCTGCTCGTCTTCCCAGGGGGAGATAGATGCCGTCGATTCCGGCCCATCCGATAGTAGCGCCGATGTGGAAGCGGCCCTCCCGATGTTGGACTTTCCAGTGGATGAAAAGGGTCCATTTCAGGTGGGCTATCGGACGATGGATGTCAGTTACCAACCACCGGGAACAGAGAGCCCTCGATCTCTTGTTCTCAACATCTGGTATCCAACCGAGCAGACGGAGGGAGAGAACCCCACCTATCTCTTCTTTCTTGATACGGAGAGTATCGTCGACGCGTCCCTGGCCCCTCCCGTACATCCGGATGGGTATCCTGTTCATATCTATTCCCATGGGCATAGGGGCTTTGGTGGCACCGCGTCGTTCATGATGCGTTATTTTGCCTCCCATGGTTGGGTCGTATTAGCCCCCGACCATACGGGAAACACCTTGTCTGATACGATCGACCCGCGCCCCGTATCGCTCTACTTTCTACGAGCCACAGATATCTCTGCTTCTCTCGACGCGGTAGCAGCTCTGGACCCCGCAGACCCATTATCCGGATCTCTGCTCCTGGACGATGTTCTCATGAGTGGTCATAGCTTTGGGGTGCACACCTGCTGGGCATCGGCAGGAGCGACCTTTGCTATCGAGGAGCTGACAGCGAATCACTGTGACTCGGAAGGTGACGAGGTTGTCTGCACGTCCGATGAGCTAGCGGTTTTTGAAGCGGGCGTCGGCGATGAGCGGATCGCAGCTGTGATTCCGATGGCGGGTAGCATCGATCGTTCGTTATTTGGGGAAACAGGTCATACATCGGTCCGTGTGCCGATTTTTGCGATGAGCGCGGTACCCGATCCACGGGGAGAAGCGGAACAATTTACGAGTTGTACGGGCCTGGACCTGACGTGGATCGATGTAGAGGATGCCTGTCACGAGACCTTTGCGTTGGGGATGTGTGATACACTGGATCCGGACGAGGGGTTCACTATCGTACAGACCTACGCTCTCGCTTTTGCACGAGCTCAGCTACTGGGCGATCAGACAGCCGCTGTTCTAGGGATTCTGGATGGTAGCGTCGCGGTATCGGACAAGGTACTCTTTCACTCGCAATGATCTTGGCTTGCATACGAAGATGGTTCTGTTGGGTACTTGTGATGGTACTAACGGTAGCCTGTGCGTCCGAGAGCCCTGGGCCACAGAATGATACGACATCATCCGACGTCGAGTATGCGCCTCTGGAACCAACGTCACCTCGCCTGATCCGTCTCACGCAGGAACAATATCGCAACAGCATTTCCGATCTTTTCGGCCCCGATATTGTCGTGCCCGCGTCCCTTGAGCTCGATACTCCGATCGATGGACTCCTTGCCGTGGGAGCTTCGGTGACCGCTGTATCTCCTCGTGGTGCGGAGTTATACGAAGAGGCGGCGTTGAAAATCGCAGAACAGGTGATGCAGTCGGAGTCGACGCGCGCCGAAGTGATGACTTGTACACCCGGGGGACTCGACGACGACGAGTGCATGATGGAGCTCACGCAATCCCTGGCCTTTCGTATTTGGCGTCGCCCTCCCAATGATGAGGAGACCGCTCAACTGGTAGAGATCGGACTGGAAGCGTCCCAGGCTCTGGAGGACTTCGAGTCGGGGGTCACCTTTGCTTTGGTAGCGATGCTGCAATCTCCACATTTCCTGTATCGGGCCGAGCTGGGCGCGGTCGACCCCGAGAATCCGGAGAGCCGCCGACTGACGGATTTTGAGATGGCCTCTCGTTTGGCGTTTTTCTTGTGGAATACGACACCCGATTTTGAGTTATTGAACGCAGCCTTAACCGGTTCCCTGGCGACGGCCGAGGGCGTCGCGACCCAGGTCGACCGCATGGTAGAGGACCCACGAATCCGCGAGGCCGTTCGCAATTTTGCGACGGAGTGGCTGCATCTATATGAGCTGGATCATCTCAATAAAGACCCCAATATCTTCAAACACTACAGCCCCGATCTAGGCTCGATGGCCCGGGAGGAGACCCTCGCTGTCGTTGAGTATCTGGTATTCGATCAGAACCAGGACTTTCGAGAGTTTTTCACTCTTCCGACCACCTTTGCCACCCGTCGCCTGGCTGCCATCTATAATGTACCGGCGACGGTCGACGAGGGACTGGGTCGAATCGATTTTCCGGCGGATAATCCGCGACGGGGCTTTCTCGGGCAGGTGAGTTTTCTTGGTCTGCATGCACACCCTGTAGCCTCCTCCGCAACGGAGCGCGGTAAATTTGTCCGCGAAAACCTCTTCTGTGAGATGGTACCGCCTCCTCCCGCCGATCTGAATACGGGCATTCCCGAGCCTTCTTCAACGGCTAAGACACTGAAAGAGCGCCTGCTTGTTCATATGG
This sequence comes from Myxococcales bacterium, assembly GCA_002728755.1. Classification (GTDB taxonomy): domain Bacteria; phylum Myxococcota_A; class UBA9042; order UBA3505; family UBA3505; genus UBA3505. The sequence continues at coordinate 7,047 of PBVT01000088.1, read as the reverse complement.
AAGAACCGAGTTGCGCTGGCTGCCACGCTTTCCTCGATATCATCGGGTTTGGCCTTGAGAATTTCGACGGTATAGGACGATACCGGACCTTGGATAATGGGGGCGTAATTGATCCATCGGGGGACCTGGATGGGAACGACTTCGCAGGCTTTGAAGAGTTGACTGCTCTTGTCGCCACGGACCCACGAACGATGCATTGCCTTACACGTAAGCTGTTCAGCTATGCGTTGGGACACGCCACGGTGTCGGGCGAAGAAGGGGCGATTGACGAGCTGGCCGATATCTTCGCGTCGAATGAGTACCGGTTACTCGATTTGATGGTGGCCCTGGCGAATAGTGAAGCCTTTCGACGGGTCGGAGAGGTGGAATAATGGCCGATTTTCTCAGTCGTAGGACGGTCCTGAAGGGGATTTTAGGAGGTACAGTCGTTAGCCTTGGTTTGCCGGCCCTGGAGATTTTCCTCAACAGCCATGGGTCCGCATTTGCGGAGGATGGACCGGCCGTAACCGGTTTTCCGCGTCGGTTCGGTCTGTTCTTTTGGGGCAATGGCGTTTTGCCCGACCGCTGGGTACCGACCGGAGAGGGGACGGAGTGGGAGGCCTCGGAACAATTACAGCCTGTCTACCATCTGAAAGATGTCATTACGATCGTGAGTGGCATGCGCCTTGGGGTCCCCAATACGGCTCCCCATACAGCAGGGGCGGGAGGTATCTTAACAGGCTCTCCCGTGTTGAACCCCTACGATAATGTCACCTTTGCTGGGCCGACGATCGACCAGATCATTGCCAAGAAAACGGGTGAAGATACCCGTTTCGGGTCGCTGGAATTCGGAGCCGGAGGAGGCAGCGGCCAATCCCATAATGGACCCAACAGTAAGAACCCGTCCGAAGAGTCACCGTTTGCCTTATTTGAACGTGTGTTCGGAGCTGGTTTTCAGTTGCCGGGAGAGGAGCCCGTGATTGATCCGACCCTGGCTCTTCGAAGAAGCGTTCTGGATGCTGTCATGGAGGATATCCAGCGTCTGAATAGCCGAATTGGTGCTGCTGATGCCATCCGCCTGGAGCAACATTTAGACGGCGTTCGCTCCTTGGAGAAACGAATCGCGAAGCTTGAAGAAGATCCCCCCAACCTTGCGGCTTGTGCCCTACCGACGCAGCCAGAAGCGGACTATCCAGAGATTGAAGGCCGGCCGCAATTACGTCTCAAGAACCAGGTGTTTAGTGAGATTATCGCCTATGCTCTGGCCTGTGATCAGACACGGGTTTTCAGTAATTTCTTCTCGAAACCCCTCAACAACTTTCTGTTCGAAGGAGCGCCCGCCGGGCACCACCAGATGACCCATGATGAACCGGGCGACCAACCGGAGTGCCATAAGATTACGTTGCAATGTATCGAGGCTCTGGCGGTTCAGATCGAGGCGCTTCGAAATATCGCGGAAGGAGATGGTACCTTGCTTGATAGTTGCCTGGTGCTGGGGACCTCCGAGGTGTCGTGGGGCAAAACACACTCCCTCGATGAATTTCCAATCGTCCTGGCGGGTAGCTGTGGGGGCAAAATAAAGACGGGTATTCACTATCGTTCGGCCGGGCAGGAGAACGCCAGTAAAGCACTCCTCAGTATTTGTCGTGCAATGGGGCTCGACCTGGCGGAGTTTGGCACGGAGGGAGGCCGAACCAGCGAAGGTCTCGGGGCGATCGAGGTGTAGAGATGGTTCGACGGCATAGTTCCATATTTCTGCTTCTGGTTGTTGTCGGGTGGGCCTGCACCTCGATGAACCCGATGGAGGACACCCTGGATGGGGCGGAACTTGGCATAGACACCGTTGAGGAACAGGGACCACAGACCCTACTGGTCGTTTTAGACACCTTTATGTTCCAGGCGGAACAAGAGCCGGGTGTCGTGATTGGTTTTAACCTGGATGATCGGATCAGCGAAGAGGGCGATCCCGATACATGTGGTAAGGCCGATCAGATATCGCCGGATGGAGAGCCGGGTATCGACAACCAATTGGCTAAAGTTGTCCCTCTCTTTGAGCTTTTTGGCGTAGGAGCGGTGCTCAATTATGTGCAAAATGCCATCGAGGGGGGCGGGTTTCTCCTGATGTTGGAGATTCAAGATGTGGATGATTTCAGCAACGACGACTCCGTTCGTATCGTCTTGCGAGCTGGCTACGGTACTCCACTGCTCGGTACCGATGGTCGCCTATTAGCCGGACAAACTTTCCATCTACATGACGATTCCCCCGACGTGGTCATCGAGAACGCGTATATCGAGGACTCTTTTCTTCGAGCCGGGCCATTTGAAGCCACGATTCCCTTCGTGATTCTGGGCATGAGCTACGAGCTCACCTTTCATGAGGCGCAGATCCGAGCCCGTTTGACGGACGAAGGTTGGCTTGAAGACGGCGTCATGGGAGGCGGTGTGTCCTATCAGGATCTTTACGCCATTGGAGAGGTGGCCGCAGCGGATGATGCCAGCGTTCTCCCGGCCATAGAGGGTTTGTTCCAGGGCATGGGCGATCTGGCCCAGGACGCCAACGGTGACTGCCAACAGGTCTCCACAGCCGTGAGCATTTCGGCGGTTAACGCCTTCTTCTACACGGATTAAAGCTTCTTCAGGGCTTTTTCGAGAGCCTTGAGAACCTGTGATGAGTCGGCACTACTTTCGATGGGAATGTTACGCCGCGTGGGGCGGACACGATCTAAGGTGCCCGCATGGTAGTTGGCTTTGGTTCCCGCGAACTTGAGACCATGGGCGGTGCTTACCACGACAACTTTATGCTTCGGGCGAATGACCTTCTTCTTTACCAGCTTCTCCAGGGCGGCCAGGGCGACGCCAGTATGTGGACAGCTGAACGTTCCCGTGCGGTCGGCACGAGCAGACGCATTCATCAGCTGGTTTTCTGTGACCTTTTCGACCAACCCCTTGCTTCCACGGATCGCCCGAATCGCCCGGTGGATACTGACCGGCGCCCCGATCTGAATGGCGCTCGCATGGGTGGGTTTGGCCTTTAGAGGTTTATAGGTCTCCCAGCCGTTCTTGAAGGCACGGTATAGGGGATTGGCTTGCTCTGTCTGGGCAACGACGAGTCGAGGGATCTTTCGAAACAGCCCCAGATCTTTCATGAGCTTGAAGCCCTTATAGAAGGCGTAGACATTCCCCAGGTTCCCACCGGGGAGGACCACAAAGTCTGGAAGCTCCCATCCGAATTGTTGTGCGATCTCAATCGCGATCGTCTTTTGTCCCTCCAGTCGCAGGGAGTTCATGGAGTTGGCAAGATAGATGGAGCCATCTTTTGTGACGTCCTGCACCAGCTTCATACACCCATCAAAGTCTGTATCCAGGCTCATAACCACGGCACCGTTGGCCATTGGTTGTACCAGCTGGGCGGGGCTCACTTTATTCTTCGGGAGAAAGACGACACACGGGATCCCTGCGGCCGCGCAATAGGCAGATAATGCGGCGCTGGTATCTCCCGTTGACGCGCAGGCGACGGCGCGGATGGGTTGGCCATGGGCCAGCATCTCTTTTACTGCGGAGACCAGAACGGTCATGCCGAGATCTTTGAAAGAGCCTGTATGGGTGTTCCCGCACATTTTGATCCACAGGTTGGAGACACCAAGCTCCTGACCGAGTCGTTGCGCGTGCCAGAGGTTGGTCCCTCCTTCCGCAAAACTAACCACATTTTTCAGATCAATCCCGGGATATACCCACTCCAATTTACTCCAGATACCAGACGAATAGGGCCATTCGTGACTCATCCAGCGTGCGTCGAAGAGAGCCTTCCAGTCCTCTGCGCTCTGTGTCCGAAGAGCCGCCAGATCATGTTCTACATCCAGCAGGCCACCGTCGTCGTCCTGGTAGACGATATCCGTCAGCGGACGTTTGAATTTACGATTGTGGAATCCGGTAAACCAGGCTTTGTACACAGCGCGTACCTCCCCTACACCGAAGATGTAACACAGGGCTAAGGGATGCGGGAAGAGGATTCGTTACCCGTTACATTTTCAATCGTTGCAGCCTACCGACGGCTGTATTAAAAGGGCGAACCATGAAGTATTTTGTCGGCATAGATGTGGGCGCCACACGTATGAAGGCTGGTCTGGTTGATGCATGCCATCGCGTCACCAACCAGGAGGTTGTCCCGATCCAGGAGGCAGACCGAACCGAACAGGCGTTGATCGATAAATTGGCCGAGCTAATCCCCCGCGTTCTTGATGGAAAGAAGCCGGTTGCGGTGGGAATCGGCTTTGCGGGAGTGATCGAGCGAGAGCGTCTGGGGATGGTGTGCCATGCTCCAAACTTCCCGAAGATCCATGACTTCATGCTCAAGAAACGGCTAGAGGAGCGCATCCCCTATCCCGTGATGATCGACAACGACGCCAACTGTGTCATGGCCGGTGAGTATCTTCAGGGTGCAGCAGCTGGCATACCCAACTTTATCGGTCTTACTCTGGGGACCGGTGTTGGTGGAGCGATCGTATTACACGGCTCGTTATGGCGTGGTTGTTCTGGCATGGGCGGAGAGTTGGGTCATATGACCGTTGATCCGGCTGGGCCTATGTGTGCGGATACGGGGGCCAATGGGCCTCTGGAGATTTACCCTTCTCTTGTGGGACTTCGGCGCATGTGCCGGGAGAAGCCGGTTGATGGAGTCGATCCCGAGGACTCGAACCTACCTGCAATCCTCGCCGAGGCTTGTGAGGCTGGTGATGCAACGGCCCTGGAACATTATGCCACCGCAGGTGCTGCTATGGGTCAGGCATTGGGCGGGCTTTTGAATATCTTTGATGTGAAAACCATCATCCTGGCCGGTGGCGTTGCCAACAACTTCAAATGGATGGAGTCGGCCACCTGGTCGGGTATCGGCAAGGTCGCATTCCCACGAATTGTAGAAGGCGTGGAGATCCGTGTTGGGTCTCTAGGAGAAAAGGCCGGGATTCTCGGTGCAGCTATGCAATGGATGATGCAGCCGCACGACTAGCGGACGCTTAGCCTTCGGACGGAGCGTCCAGGCGCACGCGCCAGCTGACACCCTCTGCCGTGTCCATGACAGCGATCTTCTTGGCTTCCAGGATCTCGCGGATCTCGTCGGCTCGAGCCCAGTTCTTGTCGGTTCGTGCCTGGGTCCGCTCTACGAGAAGGTTTTCTACTTCTTTGGCCGACACACCGAGGGCTGCGAGACGTTTTGTCTTCACTTCCTGGTGGAAGTCTTCGGTGTTCATGGTCATCAGCTGGAGAGCGTCGGCTACGGTCTGAAAGGCCTGGAGGGCCGGCGCGACCACCGGGCCACCACGCTTCTTCGCTTTCTTATGCCCAGCAAATCGATTCACAGCTCTAGCCAGTTGGAATAGATAGCCGAGGGCCTGGCCCGTGCTGAAGTCGTGGTCCATCGCCTCGTAGAAACGTCCCTCGAAGGCTTGACCCAGCTCCAGAACCTGCTGTGCGTCTTCACCAAGATCGGCGGCCACCCGTTCTGGATCTTCGCTGCCGCCCATGGCTTCGGCCTTTTCGCGGGCGTCGTATAGGCGGGCCAGCATCGCCAGGGCTTCTGGCAACGCCTCTCCGCTCCAGGGCAGGGACGAACGATACAGGTTCTGAAGATAGTAGAGACGAAGAGTCTCAGCGGGAAACTCTTCCAGCGCGACATGTACGTTGATCACATTACCGAGGCTTTTCCCCATTTTCTGACCACTCTTCATGGTCAGAAGGCCGTTATGCATCCAGTAATTTACGAACTTCTCTTTATTCGCAGCTTCGGACTGAGCCACTTCATTTTCATGGTGGGGGAAGACAAGGTCCAGACCGCCACCATGAATATCATAATGTGCGCCCAGGTGGGTGCAGGACATGGCCGAGCATTCAATATGCCAGCCCGGTCGTCCGGGACCCCAGGGGCTATCCCAGGAGGGCTCCCCCGGTTTTACGGCTTTCCATAACGCGAAGTCGGCCGGATGGGCTTTCCCGCTGGCATCGTCAGCGCTTCGAAGTTCGTCTACTTTCTGGCCGGAGAGCTTGCCGTATTCGCCAAAGGTACCGACTGAAAACCAGACATTTCCATCGGCGACATAGCCGTGTTCGTTATCGATGATGTCCTGAATCATGTCCTGAATCTGTTGGATCGATGTGGATACTCGAGGCTCCAGATCGGGGGAGATCAGGCCCAGGCCTTCGGCGTCGCTCTGGAAATGTTCGATATATCGTTCCGCCAGGGCGAGAGGGTCCTCTCCAAGCTCATTGGCGCGATTGATGATCTTGTCGTCCACATCGGTAAAGTTACGCACAAAGGTTACGTCCCAATCACGGTGGCGCAGATATCGTACGAACGCGTCAAATACGACCATGGCGCGAGCGTGACCCACATGGCAGTGATCGTAGACGGTCATGCCGCATACGTAGATGCGAATTTTTCCTTCCTCCAGGGGTACGAAATCTTCGATCTGACGAGACAGTGTGTTGTACAGCTGAAATGGGGCGGCCATAGGAACTACCTTTCGCAAAAGGTGATAGGAAAGCAGGCGCATTGCCTATCACAACTATTCATCCTTTGAAAAGACAGTGCTGCGCCTTTCAGCGTGGGCTCGAATATCGGAGGTAGCGAGGTCGGGCGAGGCCGGGTAAAGTAACGCCTCAAATCCAACGCTGGAGTTACGTTGCATGGCACGCTTGCTTTCCACCCGAGCAACCAAAAGTACGATTCGAATCTGGTGTATTCCCGCCAAGAAAAAGCGCGCTTCTTTGAAGGCATTGCCCAAAGCGCAGGAGGCCTATGCGTTGAACAGCGAGTTCACGGCCTCCAATGGAAGTGTCCTATTATTGCCCGCCCGTGATGGAAGTCTGGCAGGCGTCTTATTAGGCACGGGCAGCTCCACGGACGCGTTCGTTGCCGGTGTTTTACCGGGCAAACTTCCAAAGGGTTCCTATCGGTTTGAGACTCTACCGGATGGTGTATCCGAGGAGACGATGGCTCTCGCCTGGTTGTTGGGCGCGTATTCTTTTGATCGATATAAGACCAAGAAGAAGAAACCGGCCGCCCGGCGACTGGTT
>PBVT01000087.1 GCA_002728755.1 Myxococcales bacterium | reverse complement strand
TTAAGTTGACGCCTCATCGTCAGCTGCCCAAGGGGCAGAGGATGCTCTTTTTGCACGGGACACAAGACAAGGTCGTACCTATCGTCGATTCTCAAACGATCGCGCTTACAGGTGGGCCAGGGGTTCAACTCTGGGAAATTATCGACGACCACCGCATGTCTTCGATTTTGGTCAGCGGCACCCTAATGGATGGCATCGCGTGGCTGCTAGCTGGGTAGGTGGTGGGCGATACTGGATTTGAACCAGTGACTTCTACCGTGTGAAGGTAGCACTCTCCCACTGAGTTAATCGCCCAGTGGAGGCGCGGATGTAGCACCCGAAAGATCGCGCTGTCAACTGATTCTGTCTTCCGTTCGGACCTGAATTGTGTGGTTATTTCGAACCGTCACCTGACCCGCCGGTGCACCTTTTGCCTTGCGCACATTTTTACATTCGGTCCACATCACATCGACCAAAGCGTCGGTCTTCAGAGACGAGTGCCGCGCCGCAAACCAGGCGGCTCGATAGATGTCCTCTTGTTTCGGGCGCCCCGATTGGCATTTCAGCAACACATGACTGCCCGCACCATCGCGGACATGAAACCAGAGATCGTTTCCCCGGGCGTATCGCCGCAACAGCTCATCATTCGACTCGGCGTTTCGACCGATCAGAATCTTGATGGAACCAAACTCGTGCACGATCGCGACACGATCCAAATCGGTCTTGGCTTTTCCGTCCGCCCGTTTCCTCTTCTGCTTTTTGGCCGGAGGAGGGGGCTGGTCGTCGAAATCCCCCCGTTCAATCGCTTCCAGTCTGGCCTCAAGCGCAGCCATCTGGGCATTCAATTCCACGGTCTGCCGCTCGGCGTGCTTCAGAGTGCGGTCCGCTCGGGTCGCCCTTCGGTACATACGATTCAGATTGTCCTGAGGGCTACGGCGAGGGTCCAGCTCGATCGTGACCTCGTCAGGCAGCCCCTCCTGTCCCACATTATTCAATACAACGGTGTCACTGCCCTTTACGACCCGATGCAGTTGTGCGGCCAGCACGTTCGCACGGGCTCGAACGTTCTCGGGCTCCGGAAGATTCTCCAGTTGGGCTGCGATCGCCTTCTTTTTACGCCGCAACCGCTTCAGGTCACGCATCAACGAGCCACGTAATAGCCGCCGTATATCGCTTCGACGTTGGTCTTCGTCTTGTACCCGAAACTGTTCGGCGAGGCTGAGGTTCAGGTCCCGGTCGGAGAGGGAGGCGTGCTCCTCGGTCTCCACATCACGCGACACCCCCTCCAGCGGTGGTGGGTCCTCGTAGGTGTCCCCAAGCTTACATGGTCGTTGGGCGGTTCCTCTCTGGTACCGAAACAAGATGGTCTCCTGGGCGTCCAGGAGCAATAGATTGGGCCGGTTCCCAAAGGCTTCCAAGACCAGAAGGAAACTGTCATCGGGCCGTCCCAGTTGAATCTCCACCACCTTATCTTCGTTGCGAAGCCGCACACCGGTGACCCGGCCCGGCAGCAATCGCTTCCGGAGATCGCGTGTAAAGGCGTCGGCCTGATGCGGGGTCTTCGTAATGGGCTCAAAGGAGATGTAGAACCGGGCCCCCAGAGCTCCCGCACAGAAACGCACCCAACGCCGTCCACCGGGTCCGAACAACTCCAACACCAGATCTCCTTCGTCCTGGTGTTGAATCTTCTGCAGTCGAAGCCCCGCCAACTCTGCGTTCGCAAAGGCGATGAGTCGAGTCCAGCTCTGGTAGGATAGGCGTCCCATAAGTGCTGCAGTGTATCCGATCGGCCCAAAGATGGAAGCAGGAAGAAGGGGGTTCTCTTTACCCGAGGCGCAGAGGTAGGTATGGTACCTGCGTCTACAAGGACAGTCGTTCGTATAGTGTTTGGGTTGAGGTAGGAAATGAAACAGATTTTCTTGGTGCTTTTGTCCCTGTTGTTCGCGACCACGGCGAACGCCCAGGTCCTCTTTGAAGAGACCTTCGACGGCGATACGAATAACCTCGCCACATTTATCACCGATGACGGTGGCACGAGTGACGATGTATGGGTCGGCTTCTACTGCTCCCAGAACCCATTTGGTGGCGACCGTTGGCGAACCGACCGCTCCGGTGGCGTCATGGCCAAATCCGACGACGGTTGTTGCGGTAGCAACTGCAACTACGCCGTATATTCCAATTGCGGCAGTAGCGATCCCCTGGACAACCACATCACGATCGGAAGCAAAGAGTGGGATAACTACCGCTACCAGGTGCGTTTTCGAAATAGCGACAACGACACGATGGGCGTAGTCTTTCGCTACCAGAACACCGGTAACTTCTTAATGTTTATCATGAGCAATGATCGGGCCCCGGTGCCGTTGGACACCTGTGCTGAAGATGTGGAGGGCAGTTGGCTGGTTCGCGTCGCACAAACGAATCCTGAAGAGCCGGGCATCTCCGAGATCATCGCCGGTACCAACAGCTCCTATGACGAAGATGAGGTTCATCTACTCACGGTTGAGGTCGAATACGCCCAGATCCGGGTTTGGCTCGATGGCGACCTTCCCACCGGATCCGAACCCGAAAACCTGATCTTCGACGTCGAAGATGATGACCTCCCCGAGAATCTATTTCGCGGACAAATCGGTCTCTTCGCCTTCGACAACGGGACCAGCCAGGGTCCTTGCGGGGCCGAAAACGCATGTTGGTTTGACGACATTCGTGTCACAACACTCGGCGGCTCCACGGGCCCCGTAGATATCGACACGGATGAAGACGGAATACTGGATAACGACGATAATTGCCCCGACACACCCAATCCTCTGCAAAGAGATCTCGATGAAGACGGCAAGGGCGATGCCTGCGATGACGATATCGACGGTGATCAAATCAGTAACGACGAGGAGCTTGAAGTTGGCCTGGACCCCAAAGACGCCGACAGTGATGACGATGGAGTCCTCGATGGTGAGGAGGCCGATTGGGACCAGGACTCAGACGGCGACGGAAAAATCAATGCCCAGGACTTCGATAGCGACAACGACGGTGTCAATGATGGCGCCGAAGCCGGTGTCCCGAGCCCGGGCCCCTTCACTGATACAGAAAAGGGCAACTTCACCCCCGACGCCGATCCAACCACAACCACTGACCCCACCGATGCCGACACGGATGGGGACGGCTACTCCGATGGAGAGGAAGATCTGAATGGGAATGGCGCCGTCGATTCGGGCGAATCCAATCCAAACGATCCAGATTCCACACCAGGAAACCCGACCGTAAAGCCACCCACGAACCCTCCCACAACGGGTACCTCTGAAAATCTACCTGCCCCCGCTCCTTCGGCCACCTTCACTCCAGGCCCCGTCGATGGGGGGAGCCTTGAGACCAGCACGGGATGTACCCGCGGACCGGTGCCGATCCATAACGGCCTCACCTGGATTCTCATGGCCCTGTGTTTTGCAATGGCGGTACGGTTCCGGTTGACCCGAGGGTAGCCCTTAGGCTAGGACCACGAAGCGCGACCAACCCACAACGTAAACACCGTTGTAAGCGGGGATTTATATGGCCTCTTTGACCTATCGTGACGCCGGTGTCGATATCCATAAAGCGGACGCCTTCATCGAGAAGATCCGCGCCAATGTGCAGAGCACCCATGGACCCGAAGTACTCGGTGGCCTCGGTGGCTTCGGTGCGGCATTTCTTCCCGATATCGCCGGCATGGAGGAGCCCACCCTGATCTCCGGAACCGACGGGGTCGGGACCAAGCTGATGTTGGCCCAGGAGCTGGAACAACATAATACCGTCGGCATCGACCTGGTCGCCATGTGCGTGAACGACATCCTCACATTGGGTGCGCGCCCACTATTCTTTTTGGACTACCTGGCCACAGGCAAACTGGACCCACAGGTCATGGCCGATGTGGTGGCTGGTATCACCGAGGGCTGCCGACAGGCGGGAGCCGCCCTCGTCGGCGGAGAGACCGCCGAGCTGCCCGATATGTACGAGCCCGACTGTTATGACCTGGCTGGGTTCTCGGTAGGGCTCGTAGACAAGAAAAAGATCTGTGATGGCCAGCGGCTGGAGCAGGGCGATGTCTTCATCGGTCTGCCTGCATCCGGTGTTCACAGCAATGGTTTCAGCCTGGTCCGCCATGTCCTCCGGGAGACGAACACATCACTCCAGACGCCCTTTGGACCCGAGGGCCAAACCATCGGCTCGGCCCTCTTAGAGCCCACCACCATCTATGTGCGCCCAGTTCTCGAGCTGGCCAAGCAGGTGGATGTACGTGCGATGGCTCATATCACGGGGGGCGGAATCGGCGGCAATCTCGTTCGGGTCCTTCCAGAGGGGCTACGCGCCCAGCTGGACATCGACGCCATCCCATCCCTGCCGATCTTCGAGTGGTTACTCGCCAACGGTGTCGATACGGCCGAGGCATTTCACGTCTTCAATATGGGCGTTGGCTTCATCCTCGCCGTACCCGCGGCAGAGGCCGATACGGCTCTCTCGATCCTGCACAACCACGGGCAGGACGCCTTCCGTCTCGGAACCATCGAGGCCGGAGAACGCGAGGTCCGGCTTGGTAGCTGAGCCCACCATCCCCACCAATCGTAATGTGGGTGTCCTGGTGTCTGGGCGTGGATCCAATTTCCGATCCCTGCTCGACGCCAAAGCTCGCGGTGATCTCGACGCGAATTTTACGGTGGTGATCTCCAATAACCCTTCCGCTGGCGCCAAGGCACATGCGGAGGAATTCGGAATCCCCTGGGTGGTAATTGACCATCGCACCTTTGCTAGCCGCCAAGCCTTCGAAGAAGAGCTTGTGGCCCAGTTACGTGCCCACGATGTTTCCGTGGTGGTTCTCGCCGGTTTTATGCGCGTTCTCAGCTCCACATTCCTGGACGCTTATGGGGGGCTCACCTTAAATATCCATCCCTCTTTGCTTCCGGCATTCCCGGGTCTAAATGCCCAGAAACAGGCCATTGAAGCTGGAGTCCGGGTGTCCGGCTGCACCGTTCACCTGGTAGATTCCGGCGTCGACACCGGCCCGATCATCGACCAGGCTGTTGTAGCCGTTCCCAACGATGATACAGTAGAGGCTCTCTCGGCTCGCATCCTGGTCCAGGAACATCGGCTCCTGCCACGCGCCCTTGGTTGGGTACTGGATGGACGAGTGACGATTCAAGATCAGGTTGTCGCCCTCGATGCATAATCCTCGAAAACCATACCGTCGGTGCCTTATCCTCGTCTTCGCCTTATCGATCGGCGTAGGTAGTGTGGGCAACGCACAAGCCTACGACACCTATACGGCAGACGACCTGGTGCAACGAACCCTCGTAAGGCATCCGCTGATCGCTGCATCGCAACATACGATCGATCAATTCGAAGCCCGATTGATTGAGGCACGCTCCGCGCGGATCCCCCGAATCAAATTGAAATCAGTGTTCGCGGCCATACCGGGACAAAAGGGCAACGCCCTCAATGGGAACACGGACTTCAGTCCCGAAGCCTGGGGGCCTTTCTCGAGTACGGAGCTGTCGGCAGCCTTGCCTCTTTATACCTTTGGTAAGATCGCCCAATACAAGAAACTGGCGGCCTCCGGCGTCGACATCGCAGAATCCCAACACGTCCTGGCCAAAGCCGAAGCCCGTCAGCAGGTCTTGAAAGTCATCGCCACTCTCTACGCGGCGCAAGAAGCGCTCGAGGTGGTCGAGGACGGTAAGAAATACCTGGATCGGGCCCGAAAGAAACTGGAAGAGCTGGAAGAGGAAGATAGCGACGATTACGATCCAACCGACCTTTTGCGTCTACGGCTTGTAGAAGTCGACACCCAGGAAAACCTGAGCAATGTTCGTGAGCTGGAGCGCTCCGCTAAATCAGCCATCCGAGCTCTCGCCGGCCTGGAAGCTGACGACCCGGTCCAGCTGGCCCCGAAAGGGAACTGGTCGGCAGTACCAACCGATCTAACGGAGAAAACCTGTATCGAAAAGGCTTTATCGGATCGACCCGAGATGAGAGCCCTGAAGAGCGGCCTGGAGGCGCGCAAGGCGGCCGTAGATCTCGCCGAGACGCAGTTCTGGCCCGATCTCCTCCTCGGTGGTTACGTTCGATATAATGTGGCCCCGGGAGCAGACAACCAGGCCAGCCCCTTCGCCTACGATCCCTATAATATCTTCACCGGTGGCCTGGGGATCATCCTGAACTGGAATCTGGATATCCCGTCGAAGATGTCCAGCCTGCGTGTGGCGCGCGCCAGCCATGGACGCCTGGAAGCCCAGGGGAGGGCGTATACCGGCGCCCTGATGGAAGAGGTGAAGATGGCTTTCGCTCGGCACCGCATGATGCAAGAGCAAAAGAGACTCGCAAAACGTGGAAAGAAGGCCGCCCGTGGATGGTTAACCGCCAAATTCAACCTCTATGACGCAGGGTTGGCGAGCTACGACGATCTGACCAAAGCCCTCACAGCCTATTTCACTCGAGAGTTGAAGCTTCTATGGGCTAATTACCGGGCTGACCTGGCCTACATCGCCCTCGAACAGGCCGTTGGGAGCCAATTCTCGACACAATAAACACGGGAATGTATGTCCTCGGGTTGAATGTTATGTGTTTACGTGCGTCTGGACCTACACGCCTATTCGAGAATCCTATGAAGCGACACCTCTCCATACTGTTATTCGCCGCCTTCGCTGTACAGGCCGCCTCCAGCTATGCCTGGGCCAGTGCGCCCCCATCTGCCACGGATAATCCCCGACAGTTGGTGGAAAACATACATGCCGAGATTCAAACGGTGTTCAAAGAAAACGCGTCGAAACCCGCGCCGGTTGTGCAGAAGAAAATCACGCCGATTCTCGAATCCTTTATCGATTTCGAGAAATTCGCCCGGCGTTCCTTCAAGAAATACTTCGACGACTCCAAGGTCTTGAGTAAGAAGAAGCGACGTGAATTCGTACAGACCTTCAAAGACCTCATCCGTTCGACCTATCTGCGGCGTATCGATCCCAAATCGAAATTCACGATGGTCCTGGACGGCCCCACAAAATACGCACGGCAAAACACCATGGCGCAGGTGCGCACCATCACAACGACGACGAAAGGGGAGCTGGATATCGACTTTCTATTACAGCGTTCGTCCGATGGCTCCTGGAAAACCTATGATATCGTGATCGACGATGTGTCCATGGCCCGAAATTACCGCTCCGAGTTCTACCGGATCATGCGAAAACATAAAACGGATGGGGTCCGCCATCTCTTGAAGACCATTCGTGACCGAATCAAAGAGCAACAAAATTAGCTCGAAAGGAACTTCTGGGTCGCGGTGTCCTTCCGAAAACGCAATCGACAGGTCTTTACGGATTTCTTCTTGATACCCAAAGGGAACCGTGGCAACGTACCGGCTCCTATATTGGATCCAAGGTGCCCATGCCTAAACTCCTCATCGTAGACGACGAACTTGCCATCCAGCGGCTTCTTAAACGTCTTCTGGAACGAGAAGGATACGAATGCCTCACGGCGGGAACCGCCGAAGAGGCACGCAATGTCCTCAGTGAAACAAGCGTAGAGCTGGTGCTGAGCGATGTGAATATGCCAGGAGCATCGGGTATTGAGCTGGTACAACATATTGTCAGCCATCACTCCGACACGCCCGTGGTCATGGTCACGGCGGTAGACGACCCGTCGGTTGGTCGTATGGCGATCGACGCAGGGGCCTACGGCTATATCATCAAGCCCTTCGAGCCCAATGAAGTGATCGTAAACGTTCTGAACGCACTACGTAGACGAGAGCTTGAGACCGAGAATCAACGGCATCGGACCTCCCTGGAACAGCTGGTCAATGATCGCACCCAGGCTCTTCGCCAGGCTCTCGATGATCTGGAACACGCCCATGAAGAATTGGCGTCTGCCAAAGAAGAGGTCATTCGACGTCTCTCGATCGCTGCAGAGATACGAGACGAAGAGACGGGACAACATATCCATCGTATGAGCTTATACTGCGCGCTTTTAGCCCGACTGGTCGGCCTTACCAACCAGGAAGTAGAGCTTATCCGTATCGCCAGCCCCTTACATGATGCGGGTAAAATCGGTATACCGGACGCCATACTCCGAAAGCCGGGGCGCCATACTACCGAAGAATTCGAAGTGATGAAGATGCATGCGGAAATTGGTTACCGCATTCTCAGTGGTTCTGGTTTCCCCGTGCTGGAAGCCGCCGCCACCATCGCCTGGACCCATCACGAGAAATGGGACGGGGGAGGGTACCCCAGAGGACTCTCGGGCACAGACATTCCCCTCTCGGGTCGTATTACGGCCATCGCAGATGTCTTCGACGCCCTCACCACCAAACGTATCTATAAGCCCGCGTTCTCCGTCGAGAAATCGGTCAATATTATGCGGGAAGGCCGAGGCAAACACTTCGACCCAGACATTCTCGATCTCTTCCTGGATAACCTTGATGAGGTCCTCAAGATCCGCGACGAGTTCCCGGATGAAAAGGACCAGATCTCCTACGAATGGCCCGTGCCTGCCGATAATTGACCGCAGGTATCAGTAGGCCGATCCAATCGTGAATTCGAAGACCATGGCCTCTTCCTCTGGACGCCGGTCCAGCGGGAATCCCCATTCGAACCGAAGTGGACCGATAGGAGCCCACCAACGGATACCAAACCCTACGCTCTTTCGGATATTGTAGAGGTCCGGGTATTCCCCTTCGCCATAGGCGTTCCCCATATCGAAGAATAGGACGCCAGCGATCTGAGCCGCAGGGATAATCGGAATTTCGACTTCCGCGTTCACTACGAGCTTCTTATTACCACCGATCACGAAGCCGCGAAGGGACGAGCCCGGATCACGCTCAAGCCCTACATCCAGCCTGGGTCCCAGGCTATAGCGGTTGAAACCGCGAATATCGAAGATCCCCCCGGCAAAATACCGCTCATAGATTGGCAAACCTTCGGGATCCTCGGTCGACACCACGGAGTAGTTGCTATTCAGGCGGAAGGTGGTCCCCAGCAGGAAGGGGAAATACCAGCGCGATTGGAGAATCATTCGATTATAGTTCGAGTCGCTTCCAATGGCTTCATCGGAGCGCTCGAAGGCCGCCATCGAGTATTGGCCTCGTTTCGGGAAGAGGCGGTTATCACGCGTATCATAGGCCAACTTCGCCTGTAGAGATGAGGTCCAGCCGGTACGGGCTGCACGAGCCACAGGAGCCGTCAAACGCCCCTGGGAGGAGCCGAGAAGGGCGGCCGCATGCTCGAGTCGATAGGTGGTGCTCACCGTAAGGTCATCGGTGATTCGATAGGCCCAGGTCATCGAGCCACCCTGCCGTTCCCTTTGGAAGTTAAAGAACAGCTCTCGAAGATTGTAGATGTTGAAGCCAAACCCCACACGACTGTCCATGAAATATGGCTCGTAATATTGGATTTGGAAGATCGTGCGCAGTTGGGAAAAGATGGCGCTAAAGCTGAGGTTCTGCCCACGGCCCAGGAAGTTCTGCTCCGACACCTGTGCGTTGAACATGAAGCTCTCGAAGGACGAAAAGCCCAGTCCCAACTGGAACGAGCCCGTTCGACGCTCATTGACGCGAACCGTAAGGTCCAGCACATATTCGCCATCCGCACGTCGACGGGGTTGTTTCTGAATAGAAACCGCTCCCCGTTGCCCCGGTACCGGCTCAAAATACCCGGTACGTTCAATCTGCCGCTGACTGAGTTGCAGCTTGGTCTCCGAGTAGATGTCGCCTTCGCTGAGTTTCATCTCACGGCGAATGACTCCGTCCAGGGTGCGTCTGTTGCCCGTGATCTCAATATTACCCACCCGAATACGGCTTCCCTTCTGAATCTTGTAGATAACATCGAGGGTCTTCGCCTTCTTATGCACCCGGTGCTCGAAGGTGGCGTCCGCGAAGGCGTATCCTTTATCCCGATAGTAGAACGCGAGCCCCCGCATATCGCTCATCATCACGCTCATGTCGAAGTACATATCGGGCTTCAGCTTTACGAGCTCTTTCAACGCATCATGATGCCCATCCACATCACCAACGAGGTCGACGCCTGATATTTTATATCGTTCGCCTTCGGTAATATTGATCGTGATATGTAGCCCTTTACGATCCGGCAGGACCATAACTTCTGGGGTCGCCACCCGAGCAAATGCGTAGCCCTTTGTGGCGTACATCTGGCGAATAAACTCTACGTCCTGCTGAAAAAGAACCGCGCGATGGTAGGTGCCCTGACCAGACAAGAAGGAGAAGAGATCGCCTTCACGATTCATCATTACCGCGGTGATCTCTTCATCAGAAAACACGCTGTTCCCAACCACAGAGACCTTCGCGATCGACAGCTTCTCATGGGCTTCTATTGTCAGCTTTACGCTGACCCGGTTACCCGCGAGCTTCTCAACAGAAACGTCGATATCTACGAAATGGTGCCCCGTCTCGTCATACACCCGCTGAATCATATCCACGAGAGCTTTGATGCGGGTTGGGTCGTAGAAACGCCCCGCCATGGTCTTCGCCTGGGTCTTAATCGTCTTTGATTTCTCTTCGTCTACATCGAGGCCAACGAAATCGACACGCTCTACTAGAGGCCGCTGCAACGCGTAATAGGTCACATTCACGTGGGTGCCGAGCTCCTCGATGGAGACCTGTAGATCTTCAAAGAAGCCGAGCGCGTAAATACGCCGGAGATCCTCGGAGACCTCTAATTCATTGAGCGCTTTTCCTTCTCTCAGCCGAATCTGTTTGCGGACGATCTCCGGATTCAACCCCGCCGGAACCACCTCCACGCGGATCTCTTTCACGATCGGATCCGCCGCTGCGTCAACGGCCCCATCGTCTATTACCGGCTCTATGGACTGTGCTACCACCGCGCCCACGCACAGCCCCCATAGCAAAACAGCTACGAGCGCAATACGAAGAGTTCGAAAACCAGACTGAGACACGAGGTAATTCACTGCGGTTCCTAAACAGCAAAATTGCATAGGGCAGGGCGCTGCACCTTAACCGAAACCACGCCATTGGCCAACCTAATCCCATACTTTTCTTCGAAGGATTTCGTTTTGTCGGTATTTGGTAGAGAAAAGCCTCGCTATGTACACTTCAAAAGTAAATGATTGGTCCGATTACAGGAACTGAACCCCTGTCTCCAATTCAGGAACTTTATGCCCCCTGACGATCCAAAGGATCCTATCGACACCACGGAATCGCCTGACGATTCCCAGGATCGTATTCAAACAGAACAGCGGCCCGTCGTGCACGTGGATGAAGCCGAACGGAAAGAGTCCCTTCGTGGTCGCGAGACCGTCGTCCTGCAGCGCATCAAAGAATCCGACATCGAAGAAGAGCCCGGTGAAGACCCCGACGAGGACGACGACCACGTTACAACCGCCGAAGCTGCCAAAGCATTGAGCGAAGTCGGACTCGAGATCCTTGAACCCGTGGGGACCATCCTCGAGGACCAGGCCACCAGGGTAGAGCAGGTCCGCGCCTTTATCCGCGATCTAGACTCCCAATACCTACGAGTTTTACTCGGACTCCATATCATGGCGGCCTTCATCCTACTCGGTACGGTGCTCTGGTATGACGTGATCGACCCAATTATGTGGTTTCTCATGGAATTCCTCGTCGGAATCGCCGTATTGCGCTATGTGCGCGCCGCCGTGGAGGAAAGACGCTTGGGCCGGTGGATACGGGGGCTGACCACAGCGCTTCTCTGCTTTTTGTGGGCGTATTTCGTCGCCAATCGCGCCGGTCCGGAACCTCGTTGGGACGATCCCGAGCTTGCATTACGTGGAGAGCTCAAGACCTTCTGGGTCGCGGCGGGCATTCATGGACTGGTCGCCATCGCCATTATCCTACATCTTCTACTCAACCGATTCCTACAACGACCTAAAAGACGTGAATAGGCGTGGGCAGGATCTGCAATTAACCAGCACATACGGGCGGATTACCACCAATGGAGCGCTACGCGTCTTTACCCACAACCCTAACTTTACATAATATCCCTTATAGGAAGTTACTATATGGTGTTCCCTGCCGTCTGGCTAGGTGTAAATGCCTTCCTACGAGGCGTTTAGCGTGTTCAGGACGCGCACCCTCGCTTCTCTCTGCACCCGCTTTATAGGCTGATACAAATCCCTGGCTTTGTTTGGTCGTTTTGGAAACACGTGGGCTTGTCTTCTGGGCAATCCGTGGATAGGACACAGGGGATCTCGTCATCCTCGGCGATGCACACCTCAAGAAGCGGACTACAAAAATACCCTTCCGCGCATGGCAGCATATTCGAACAGTCGAACACTCCGGTCTGGGGATCGGTATAATCCGCACAAGCCCCTACCCATGCCAGCAACACGAACCAGCCTGTCGTCCAGGTCCTCACCCGCTTCCTAATCAATATAATCAGCCAACTCAGCCAGCGCGCTATCATTCATGCGGTTGAGCTTGCCATTTTTGCGTAGCGTATGGAGCTTAAGCCGCAAGGCGTTGAGGCGAATAAAACCTTCCGCGTCTGCCTGACGATAGACGTCGTCTTCCTCGAAGGTCGCAAACTCCTTGCTGTAGAGGCTGTCTGGAGCTTTACGGCCGACGATCTCGACGCTGCCCTTATAGAGCTTTACACGAGCGGTCCCGGTCACCCCATTTTGAATTTCGTTCATGAAATTCTTCAGATGTTCCATCTCTGGGCTGAACCAGAAGCCGTTATAGATCAGCTCGGTGAGCTTGGGTACGAGGGAATCACGCAGGCGCATCACTTCACGATCCAGCGTAAGGGATTCTACAGCGCGGTGCGCGTGATGAAGTACGGTCACACCAGGTGTCTCGTATACACCACGACTCTTAATACCAACGTATCGGTTTTCTACGATGTCCACACGCCCAACACCATGTTTGGCACCCAAAGCGTTGGCATGTTCAAGCAACGCCACCGGGCCCATGGCTTGCCCATCGATAGCCACAGGCTCGCCGTCCACGAAATCGACGGTCACGAACTGTGGTTCTTCGGGCGCGTCCTCTGGAGCGCAGGTCAAAATGAACATCTCTTTCGGAGGCTCGAACCATGGATCTTCGAGGATTCCACCTTCATAGGAGATATGCATCATATTCCGGTCCATGCTGTACGGCTTTTCCGCGTTCGACGACATGATCGGAATGTTGTGCTGGTCTGCATAATTCAGCAGATCTGTGCGGGAACGGAAGTTCCAGATACGCCACGGCGCGATGGTCTCAATCTCGGGGTTCAACGCGAAAGCGGCCAATTCGAATCGGACTTGATCGTTTCCTTTACCCGTCGCTCCATGGGCAATTGCATCGGCGCCCTCGGCCTCTGCGATCTCCACAAATGATTTGGCAATAATTGGGCGCGCGAGCGCTGTACCCAGCAGATAATAGCCCTCATAGATGGCGTTCGCCTTGATGGCCGTAAAGACCGCTTCACGTACAAATTCTTCACGTAAATCCGAGACGATCAGCTTGGATGCGCCGGTCTTGATGGCCTTCTCTTCCAAACCCGTGAGCTCTTCGCCCTGCCCTACATCTGCCGTCATACAGACGACTTCACAATCGTAGGTTTCCTTCAACCACGTCACCATGACGCTGGTATCGAGACCGCCGGAATAAGCCAACACTACTTTTCGAATTTTGGGATTCCGTCTCATTGGACTTGTCCCCCTTTCTTGGGACCAGCCACAAGGCACTGTCCTGTTTGCCCTACGGTTTTCGGTGCGCCACAACTCGCAAAAGACTCGGTCTCCACGGGTACGGCTCTCTGGCTGGTAGCCGGCGGCGCGACAGGCTGCGTTGCGCGATACTTAATCGCCATAACAACGATAACCGCTACAACGCCGAGGAGCGCGGTAAATAGAGAATGTCTCCGGGCACTGGCCGCTTTTCGGTTCGCGGTCTCCACGTCCCCTTCCCCACGAAGGCGTATCGCCTTGCGGAGTAAGAAGAGCTCTCCCGTTACGATGAGGGCAATCACAAGGCCGAGGGTTGCTTTTAGGTGCATCAACCCATCCGGCTTACCACCGGCGTCCTTGATGATACCGACCTTATTCATGAACAGAACAAGACCCGTTCCCACAGCCAACCAGGCCGCCGGAAGAAGAACCGTACGCACCATAGCCATACCAATGGCATCCGTACGTTCCGGGTCAGCGCCAAAGTCCGGGTTCGTCATAAGATAACGTGCCAGGGATCCGCCAATCACACAGGCGATAGCAAAGATATGGGCACCGAGTACCAATTCGTATATTCCTGAATCGAGCATAGGGACTCCTACGAGAAGAAGGCGCCGGATATTGCCATCGGGTATCGGTGATGTCCAGTACAAGATGGAAGATCGCTGGAGTCCGACGGAATTCAAGGCATTTCCCAGGCAATAGTTTCACCTTTTTTTGTTCTTTGATAGATAGCCCCTCGAAACCTCCATGGAACTGGACCATGATCGATCCACTCTCCGCCATAGCGATGCTCGTGCCGCTGATCCTTTCGCTCTCGGTGCACGAATATGCCCATGCCCAGGTAGCCTATTGGCTGGGTGACGGCACCGCCGATCAGATGGGTCGACGAACCCTCAACCCTGTGGCGCATGTGGATCCCTTCGGCACGATCCTATTCCCCCTTCTCGGTTACCATTACCAATTTCTATTCGGCTGGGCTCGCCCGGTGCCCGTAAACCCAATGCGGTTTAAACAATCCGTCAGCGTAAAGCGGGGCATGATGTTGGTGGCGGCCGCCGGACCTGCCAGCAATCTGATTCTCGCGTTCTTAGCGACGGGAGGGCTCAAGCTTCTCCTGGTGACGGACCCAACGGTATCCATAGACAAAGCGGTTATGCTTGTATGGGTGATCCGCATGAATCTGGCGCTTTGCCTATTTAATCTTCTGCCCGTGTATCCACTCGATGGATCCCGCGTTCTGCGGGGGTTATTGCCCCGACAGGCCACAGCATGGCTCGACGTTATGGAGCAAAACCCCTTGCTACTACTCGCCGCGTTCGGTGCAGTACTGTACTTTGCCGGCTCAATTCTAGTAGGACCTCTGTTCGCAATTGAAGGCGTTCTATTCAAACTCTTTCAAATTGCATAAGAGCGGCTCATCTTTGACATAGTCTACACCGTCCGATTTTCGGCCCCTTTACTGAAGTCCGAGTTCCCCCATGGAAAAGATACGTATCCAGAAATTTCTCTCTGAGGCTGGCGTCTGCAGCCGACGCTCCGCCGAAAAGTGGCTTCTTGAAGGTCGCATTGCAGTGAACGGTCAGATCCTTTCGCAAGTCGGGACACGTATTGACCCCGAAACCGACACCGTCGAAGTGGACGGCAAGGTGATCAAGAAGACCGAACGAGAGACCATCGTCATCGCTCTGCATAAGCCTCCCGGTTACCTTTGCAGTGAGCGCGATCCCCAACAACGTCGTACCGTATACGAGTTGCTGCCAGAAGATCTTCCCCGGGTCTTCTCCATCGGACGACTCGACTGGCATTCGGAAGGTCTGCTCCTCTTTACCAACGATGGAGAATTGGCCAACGCCATGATGCACCCATCCACGCAGGTTCTGCGTGAATACGAGGTAAAGGTGAAGGGGCACCCCACCAAACGAGCCGTCGCGACGGTCGCCAAAGGCTTCATGGACGATGGGTACCGTGTTGTCCCCATGGAGCTTACCTATCTGCGACGTACCCAGAAGAACTGCTGGTATCGCGTGGTGCTTTCCGAAGGACGTTACCATGAGGTACGACGACTATTTGAACACGGTGACCTTCAGGTATTACGCCTCAAACGTATATCCTACGGCCCAGTAGAGCTGCGTCGGCTGGAATTGACCGAGACCCGTCAGTTGTCGACGGCTGAGGTACAGCTGATGAAAGACACCTGTAAACTTGGGCAGAAACGGCGTCGACTTGGGGCTCAACCTGAGGAACCAGTCGGACCTCCCCGCGCGAAATAGTACGCCGTCTAGCGTATCCCTTCGGAGGATTCCCGTAGCATCTGCAAGATGGCGTTCATATCATGCGCCGGCGCATAGCCAAGCTCACGCCGCGCCTTACTGCCATCGACCGTCGCCGGCCATTGGATATGATCCACTTCCGCCGGCGGGAACCGTGTAAGCCGAAAACGCCACAGCTGCTTGAGGCCAAAACGTAGTACAGAAGACGGCATAGGGACCTGCTTCGCCCCGATCTTTTTCAATATAACGGAGGCTGGCACTGCCGTGGGGCCATCCAGGTTATAGACACCTCGCACGCCCTCCTCCAGCGCCAAAACGATCGCGCGCACCACATCGTCCTGATGCACGAGCTGCACCATCGGGTCGAAGCCAAGAACGCTAGGTACCCATTGTCGTGACAGGTACTTCATGGCGGTATTTCGTACATCTCCTACGATATGTACGGGGCGTAGAACCACCGTCTCTGTGTCGGGGTGCTTCCACATGAACGACATGGCCGCCATATCCACAGAGACCAGGTCGCGAATGGCCACGAAGCGAGCGGCCGCCAATAGGGGCGCGTCCTCGTCGAGGAACGTGATGTTCTCGGCCTGTGGACCATAGACATCGGCCGTAGACAAGACGATCAACTTGGGGATGTTATAGGTGCGCACATAGTCCAACAGGCGCTGAAGCCCAACGATATTGGTTCGATGATCGGAGACCGGATCGCGTCTCGGGTTATAGATGGTGCCGAGATGGACTACCGCCGAGATGGGAGCTTGGCGAAAGATCGTGCGGGTACGATTTCGCCGTAAATCCAGGCGATGATGTTCCACATCCACCGGCAGATCATCTGCGGGACGACGGTCGATGCCTATCACCCGGTAATTACGATGAAGCTGGCGGGATAGTTCACGCCCTAGCCGTCCCGAAACTCCTGTTATGAGGATTCGTTTTCGATCGTCCGCTGCCGCATTTTTCTTCTTCGGTGCCATGCTTCGATCACCAGAAGACATTCTTACGTTCGGCGAGACCACGCTGCAGCATATTCTGAATCGTACTCTTTACCGCCTTCACCTTGGTTCCGATCACCAACTCATCTTCATCTGGATCTCCTTCAAAAACCATCGGGCTTCCAAAATGAAGTCGGTATCGAACCGGCAGAGGGAGAAGTCCACCGGGTACCGGTGCCACTCCAAATAAGAACAAAGGCGCCGCCGGTAGGTTCATAAGCCGCGCAAGAGGTTTCATATTGGCGACGCGAATATATTGTTCCTCACCACCGATCACCGCGATAGGGACAATGGGGGTCCCGGTTCGTATGGCCAAGCGAAGAAAGCCATTGCCAAACTCCGTCAGTTTGTAGGCCTGGTTGGGCGGTTTGGATATCCCCCTCGCCCCTTCCGGAAAGACCAGCACGGCTTCGTCATTTTCTAGCATTCGCTCGCAATTGTCGGGAGCACCAAGGATCTGGCCACAGCGCGCAAAGAAGGTGCTGAGCCACGGCACCCGAGGAATGAAGCGCTCTGTCATAGCACGTACAACCCTCGGATGTTCCGTATCGAAGAAGATACTGGAACCTATGACCAGCCCATCCACGGGGAGCTGACCCGAATGGTTGGCGATAAAAAGGCACCGCCCCGTCGCTGGTACGTTTTCGATGCCGAAAACCTGGGTTCGGAAGTAGTAGCGATGGAGCCACTTCAAGGTGGGCATCACATTACGAAGAACCTTGGGGTTGTAACCAAACGGGTCGTACCCGAACTCATTCAGATTCTTGGTGTCGAGACGCGCAAGTCGTTGGTTGCACTCCTCGTCTTCTACCAAATCCAGAAGGCGTCTCTTTACTGCCGCCACCGGGTCCATCGGCGCGATGGGCTTGGGCTTCTTTTCGGGAACGTGAACAAGATTGGGCATCAGTGTTCCCTCCGCTGCATATCGCGCTCTTGATCACGTTTCTTAATCGTCTCACGTTTATCGATAGTTCGTTTCCCCTTACCGAGTCCCAGGGTGATCTTTACCCACCCCTTCTCCGATAGATGAACATCCAGGGGGACCACACTGAAACCACGCTCTCGCACTTTGCGCGACCACCGGTCGATCTCATCACGCTTCAAAAGGAGTCTTCGTTCCCGTCGAGGCTCATGGCCAAAACTCTTGGCATAGGGGTATTCGCCAATATGGGAACCAATGAGCCAGGCCTCCTGGCCACGGAAGTCTACGAAAGCATCCTGGAGTTGCATCCGCCCCATGCGGATCGCTTTCACCTCGCTCCCAAGCAGCTCAATGCCCGCCACGACCGTCTTTTCAATCTGATAATTGAATCGGGCTCGTCTGTTTTTTGTTAGGACCTTCATGGCGGGCTTCAGCTGTCTCGTTTCACCGTTCCCTGCCCTGGTTTCCACAATAGATCTTCGGTTCCCGAACAGGCGTGCACCCAACGAGACCAGACAAATAGCAGATCGGACAGACGGTTTAGATAACGCACAATACGGCGGCCGGGCTCGTCGACACCCGGCAGTGATACACAGCAGCGCTCCGCGCGGCGACAGACCGTACGGCTCACATGAAGTTGCGCTCCCACCAGATTGCCACCCGGAAGAATGAAGCTCGCCAGGGGTTCCAGATTTTCATTGCAACGATCCAACTCGGTTTCGAGCGCCGCCACATGATCATCCGTGATTGACGGTAGCTCGATATCGGAATCTTCCGGCGTCGCCAGTTGGCTGCCAAGATCGAATAGATCCTGCTGCACATCCACTAGAAATCCCGCGATGGACTGGTATTCCGTACCGGTCTTGTCCAGGTTCGCGTTCTGGATCAACAGAACATGCACTACACCGAGATTTGCAGACAGCTCGTCGACGCTTCCGTAAGCCACGACCCTGGGATCGTCTTTACGCACACGACTTCCATCCACCAACCCAGTGCTGCCGTCATCACCCTTACGCGTATAGATCTTATTCAGCCGTACCATGACTCTCTGCCTCAAAACGCTGATTCAATGGGCATATCCCATTTTCCGAAGATTTCCAACGATTGGTGTCACCTACGCAGCAACCACTGGCCTTCAGCTCTCTACTGCGTCGGACTCCCCAGCGGATTCGCCCTCATCGGCGGAAGAATCCTCCTGATCCGTATCCGCCGTTGGACCGGGCATACGCTGCAAGACCACCATGCAGAGCAATCCGAATATGTTCAGAATCAGTTTTCGTGCCCGCCGAACGAACTCCATACCTACGCCCGTCGCTACCGTGCCGATGCCCAGGTACTTGAATAGACCGCCCTGCATCCCCTCGAGGATCCCCATCTGCGCCGGTATCGCCGCAAATACCCAGGCGATGATCTGCGAAACCGACATGATCACGAGCGCCAGCGCCAGGGTGGGCTCCACGGTCAGTAACCCTTCCGGCATAATCAAAAGAATCGCCCACACCTCAAACACCGAAAAGATTCGGTTCAAGATCATTACGATCTGGGCCCAGAAATGGCGTTTCGGATACCGATTCTTAAAGTCCCTTAGATCATGATCGACGCGCTGTGCCCAGTTGTTGAGCTTCTCGGTCTTTATGGGCAGGCGTAACTTTCGAATCAAACCGAATAGAGAGCTCACCGCACCGCGTTTGATCAACCATAAGAGGCCGATGACGGGTGAAAAACACAAAAGGCCGACACCAAAGAGAAGTAAACGCTGCTCCCAGGTAACATTGGGAAGAACATCGAACATCAATACTATCGGGCCAGCGATTACTAAAACCGCAGACCAGGCCGTATAACAGACGTTGTATTGGATCAGAGATGCGGCCAACACTTCCGATTTTGCTCGGCCCGCCAAAAGGGTCCCCTTGATGGCCTCTCCCCCCAGGCCCGCGGTGGGCGTAAGCTGATTCATCGCCTGGCCCGACAGGTTGGCCAGGTAGAGGTGCATGATATTTCCCTTGAAACTCCCCGGTTCCATATAGAGATACCAGCAGATAGAACCGCAGAACATCATCGCGTAGGCGCATAAGCAGGGCCAGATGATTCGCCAACCCACCTGGGCCATCTCGTCCGCCGTCCGATCGACTCCATGATAGAACACGAGCCCCACGAGAAGACCTAGGCCAAGAAAAAAGGCGAGAATATTTACCGTCTTTGACACGCGGTCTTCTATACATCAGCGGATACGAAAATCAACAGTACGTGAGGAATCCCCACCGACTGGGAGGTATCTCCTACCCATCGACCACAAGCTGTATAGGAGGGCCATCCTTATACCGCACTCCGGCGTCCATAAGGTTTAAGACTTCCCCTGCTTTTTCTTTTATTTCCGAGAGTTCCCATCCATAGAGAGCCCCCTCACCTTTCGCTAGATTGGCTCTACATCGATGCAGCAAGGTATAGGCACCGTGCGCATTTTTATTGCGCCAGTGCACCATACAGGCGGCCAACTGAATCAAAGCCTGTAAGGGTGGCGACCCCTTATGAAGCCCTTCCTTCCAGAGTTCTTCCCAGACCTCGTGGGCATGCCATACAGCATTGCTATTGAATAAGGCGACGCCAAGACGGAACTTTTGAAGCTCTTCGAGTTCACCACGAGAGTCGTAGCGAACCCGCCACTCATCCGTCAGGTCTTCTCGAACACTGGAGCCCATCGGATCAGAAATAGAAGGTGAAACCCGCTGCGCCGAATAGCCCCGCTGGTCCCACAGCATATATCGTCCCTGGACTACCTCCAGACAAGGTCTTAAGGACACCGCCCGATAGAACCGCCCCCTCTTCCGGAACCACAGTAAACAAAAGACCGGCTGCGAACTGCGCCGAGAAAGCGTCCGAAAAATGGTATTCCACCGTCAATGGGGCCTCAACCGCGAACTGAAAGGAGGCGTCCTCTGCGCTTTCTGTTCCCGTACCGCCCGCTCCATCGTTGAGGTATCCGATTACGCCGCGCAGTCCCGCCAGTAGATTCGCGGGGCCAATTTCGCGCAATACATAATTAATCTCTAAACCGAAGTTCAACGCGACTTGATCCGATCCTGCATCACGTTGCAGAACCGTGGCTCCCACCAAAAACTCCATTCCCACGGAGCGAGTGGGCCAATAGCGTACTGCCATTCCCTGGGCTCCGCTAAGCGTACCTGTGGCGCCAAGCCCCAGCTTTCCCCTCATGTCTTTTGCGAGCGCCTCGGTCGAACTCCAACCGAGCGTAACCCATAGAAGTACAAAGGCTACCGCCCATCGGGTTCGGTTGGTTCGTCTATGTATATTGGCAGTCATCTATCTTAAGACTAGTCGGCATGGAGTCATGGCGCAATTTCAACCCGTATTTTTTCCACTCCCCGCTGGAAATTGCTATCCCTATTGCTAGACATCCCCTCGTCAGATCCCCGGAACGCTTGCAAGTCGGGTTGTAGGTGCTATGAAGCAAGAGCCAACCCGAGAGGACTCCCATGCTATTCTTCATCGACACCGCCGACATCAACGAAATACGCCGCGCCCTCAGTTGGGGGATCTGCGATGGTGTAACCACCAATCCTTCCCTGGTCGCAAAGACAGAGAAGAGTTTTTCGCAGATTATCGATGAAATTCTGGCCGAGGTGGATGGTCCCGTCAGTCTGGAGGTAACGGCTACGGATTACGAAACCATGATGGAGCAGGCGCGAACGCTCCACGCGCGAGGTGAAAACGTAGTCGTTAAGCTCCCCATGACGCCCGATGGGATACGGGCCACCCGTACATGTGCCGAGGAAGGTATGCAGACGAACGTTACCCTCGTCTTCTCGCCCACCCAGGCGCTGATCGCGGCCAAGGCTGGCGCGACCTATGTAAGCCCCTTTATTGGCCGCCTCGACGACGTAGCCGCCGACGGCATGTCTCTTCTCTCCGATATCGTAGAGATTTATCAAAATCACGGCTTCGCTACCCAGGTGCTTGCTGCCAGTATCCGCCATCCCGAACATGTCGCCGACGCAGCACGTATTGGTGCCGATGTGGCGACTATCCCCATCGGAGTGCTCGAAAAGCTATTTCGCCACCCATTGACAGACGTGGGCCTCGCACGCTTCATGGAAGACGCAAAACGCGTTCCTGGCCTGGACTGATTTTATGGGTACAGGCAATCGACTCGGCTCACGCTCTCTTTTCCGAGCTTCGGAGCTGGCCCTCGGTTCGGCCCTCGCGGTCAGCCCGATTCTCTTGGGGGGTGGTCCCACCTGGTCTCTGGTCCTGGTTTTTGCGCTCAGCTCCCTGGCAAGCGTTCTCCTCCTAAAGGCAACCTGGAACGCGCCAGACTCCGCTGGACGCCTCGGAACACTCGCGGCTATCGCGGCCATGGTTACAGGGTTACGGCTTGTACCCACCTTGTTTTCGTCGAGTGACTCGGCCGGATCATCCATTCAATCCCTCGCAGACGGCCATAACCCTCTACATCTGGCTCCCGGTGCAGGTTTCGATGCCACACTTCTTCTGGTCACCTTTGGGTTGGTGGCGATCAATTGCCATCTTCTAAGCCGCTCGGTACACGGGGCCAGTCGTCGGCTTCTCTATTGGATGGCAGGCGGTGGATGTGTCGTTCTATTCGTAGGCTGGGTACAACTTATCCTCGGCATTGACCTGGTCTTATGGGTCTATCAGCCCAAAGAAGCGATGCGCGAAACGCCTATGGCGTCCACCCTGCTGAATCCGAATCATCTGGGGGGCTATCTTGTTCTTCTGACCGCAATCGGGCTTGCCTGCGCGGACCGAGCGAAGACACGGCAAACCGCGTTATGTGGGGAGATCCTGGCATTTGTAGCGGCCGTAAGCGCAGTTCTCACATTCTCCCATAGCACTCTGGCTGCTCTTGTATTCCTGCTCGTCTTCATCGCCCCAATCCGGTTGCGTCGCAGCAATCTCGAACCGTTGATGAGCATGGGGCCGAAGCCCATGATAGGAGCCGCAGTTCTGGGGGTAATCCTCGCAATACTGGCCCTGGTTCTCAGCGACCAATTCCTGCAATCCTTTCTGCCCCATACCACCTCCGTGGGTGACGCCAGGGCTGCGAAATTGGAACTATTCAACATCGCCTGGTCAACGGCGTTGTCTCATCCGTGGATCGGCATTGGACCCGGAGCTTTTCCAGATCTGGCTGCGACGGTACACACATCGGGAGCCAACACCGCCTATAGCCATGTAGAAAACCTACCCCTACAACTTCTCGTCGACCATG
Organism: Myxococcales bacterium; assembly: GCA_002728755.1. Taxonomy (GTDB): domain Bacteria; phylum Myxococcota_A; class UBA9042; order UBA3505; family UBA3505; genus UBA3505. Next base: position 5,991 of record PBVT01000087.1, on the reverse strand, counting down.
GCTTTGTATTGGGTGGGGCGATTATAGGGTACGGTCTCTGGCTCTATACCCGATGTCTTCGAAACGCCTGGCGTAAGCCATGGTTGCTCTACATTATGGGTGGGCTCTGCGCGTTGATTCTACAGAATATGGCTGACTACAACCTTAGCCTGATCGGTACGGGGGTACCGGCAACCGCGTTATTTGCGATCGCGGCCGCCAAGGGCCGCGTAAGCGCACCCCGCCTACGAACACATCGGATTTTTCTTCCTGTGCTCATCCTGCTCGGAGCCCTGCTATTCACTCCGGCGCTCCAATGGAACCGGGACCGTGTACTCGAACGAACGGAACAGTTGTCACTCCAGAGTCCCGTGGACGCTACATCGGTGGAACCCCTACTGCGGTATTATCCGCGTACCGGCGACCTATGGGCGATCTTGGGACTCGCCAAAGAGCAGGAGTCCGACGGCGATCATCTCAAGATCTATGATATTGCGCGCCAGCGAGCGCCCTTTCATTACTTCCCAGCCTTTACCGCGGCCCGAGCCTATCAAAAGGCGGGTAGAGTCCCCGACGCTGTCCAGGCCTATCTCGACAGTTGCCATTTCGACGCCGGGCGCGCCGAACTTCGACTTCCATGGGTGCGCAGTGTTCCGGCTCTTCCCCATGCCCTCGATGTGATCCAGGGGATCGCAGCAAAGGATATGGAGTGTGTCGAGCCCATGATTCACTATGCGATGGACCACCGTGCCTACCCTGTTGCATACCGCATTACCGAAGCAGCGCTTCGCGCGGAACCATCCCATCCAAGAATGCTCTACTGGCACGCTACAAGCGCATTGGCCCTCGGGCAAACCTATAAAGCCTACGTCTCCCAGATTACCGCCCAGCTCATGGGCCAACATAGCGAACGCTCCGAAGGCTTTGTGTTGCAAGGGAGGCTTTTACAAGAGAGCAACCCCACGGCAGCCATGCATATGTTCGAAGCGGCCGTTGACCGTGCGCCCCATTGGAAAGAGGCCTGCCAACATTGGGTAGAAGCCAGCCTGCAGAGCCAAGACAGGCAAAGGTTTCATCGTGCACTTGCTGCCCTCCAAAAGAGTATGTCTGACCCCGTAAAGAGCAACCATATGACCAACATCTTCAAGGCTCGCTTTGCCCTGAAAGAGGGGAAGCCAGATGTTGCCGTGGATATGTTTGAAAACTCTCTAAATCGTGTACAGAACCGTCCCAAACTGCGGATTCTCTATCTTCAGGCATTGGTCGAATCCGGTAAGACACCTTCCACCCATTCCCTGTGCCGACTCCGAACATGGGACGAGACGTTCCATGCAAAGGTACAGGCCTTATGCGACACCAAAGTGGATTAGGGCGTCGTTAGTCGGGAGGGAGCTGCCCGTCAGAGGTGGGAAGCCCCGAGGTTGGCACATAGACAGAGAACGTGGCGCCCTGCCCCGTATTATTCTGCACCTCAATATAGCCACCCAGGCCCTTAATGATGCGTTGGCAGATACTCAACCCCAGGCCGGTCCCGCTGGATTTGGTGGTATAAAACGGGATGAAGATATGTTCCAGATCCGACGCGTCGACACCCGGCCCCGTATCCTGGAACTGGACCACCACCATATCCGTTAGACCTCGTCGCACCAAACGCGTCTTATGACCCGAAAGGGTACGCACCATGAGCGTTCCTTTCGTGCCCATGGCTTCACAGGCATTGAGGGCCAGGTTGATAAAGATGGTTCGGACCATCTCCGGGTCCGTCCACACCGCCGGTAGTGCGGGATCGTAATCTGTATCAATCCCGATCTCTTCCGGCAGATCCGGTTCCAGAAACTGCACTGTCTTCTGCACCAACTCGTTAAGATCCACCTCTTCGAGGCGTCCTTTATAGGGCTTCGCAAAATGCAGAAACTGAGAAACAACAACGTTCAGGCGGTCGACCTCTTCCGCAATAACTGTGGCAAGTTCTGTTTGCGATCCAGCCTCACCTTCCGAGTCCACCAGAAGTTCCGCTGCGCCTTTGATGGCCCCTAACGGATTTCGAATCTCATGAGCCAACCCTGCGCTCATCTCACCAAGCGCGGCCAACCGGTCCCGCTCCCGCAGCTTGTCGAAGATCATGGAATTTTCCAGAGAAATCGCAGCCTGCGTTGCCACCTTATGCAGCAGTTGGATCTCGTCACTCGAATACGGTTCTCGTAGCCGGTCATCGTTCAGAGCCATAAACCCAACGATCAGATCCCCTGAGAAGAACGGTATAACCACGCCCGCATACAGCTCATCCAGGATTCGTTTTACCTGGGTCAACCGCTCACGGGTGGCCTCGGCCTCAAGAGTCTCCACAAATCGCAGGGCTTTCAGATTGTGGTTCGTAAGATCGAGGGTGACGATCTTCTCTTGTTCCAACATCTCAAAGATGGTTCGTTGTTGGGCGCGACCGACCGATCGCAGGGGCATCGAGCCCGAATAGGCCGCCAACTCATATCGGCGTCCATCCGTAGAGAGCAGATACACGGATGCGTGGGTAACACGTCGACTATCATCGAGAGCCGCCACAATACGCTGTACAATGGCTTGGGCATCAACCGTCTTGGTCAATTCCACCTGGAGCTGCTCCAGATTCGCAGCAAAGGCGAAACGTTCGCCAAAGAGAAACCGACTGATCCAGGTGTTCACCGAAGAGCTCAACGGTTCAAATAGAATATCGATCACTAGAGCAGCGATCACCGTATTGAAGACAAAGAGGTCACCACGATCGCGCCAGAAGCCCGTCAAAAAGAGAAAGATGGTCGCTATGACCAGGGCGAATGTGACGGTTACTACAGCACGGCCGAGAAATTCGTAGAGGTCGAGGAGTCGTAATTTCGTAACGATCTGAAACAGAAAATAGAGGAACAACATCACGAAGATGTTGCCAAAGAAGAAGTAACCAATCCCTGGCAGATAATCGAGAAAGACCATCGACCCGGCAATCCCACCCGCGACCAGAAGGGATGTAAGTCGACCTCTTTCCGTCAGCGATTCGGTATCACGCAGCTTTGTACGGATACGAAACAACGACGCGGTCACACCTCCAAAGATGTACAAAAACAGGCCGCCTACCTGTAACCACACGGGTATACCAACAAAACGTGGAACCACCACGACCCCTATACCCGTCAAAATCCCCAGACCCAACAACGTCCGTTTCAGGCGCAGAGCACCCGAGCTATGGTCTTCCATCAATACCTGAAAGAACCGTGCGGTTGTTACGGGTATCGCCGTAGCCACCAGGAGTCGCGCCGTATCGAACACCGCATTCTCGAACCCGAGGAGAGCGTGGAGAGCATCCGTCAGGAACCATAGGGCGAGATTCAGCGCCAGGACCGCGTATTCCTGATAGACGCGCCGTACGGGCCGACGCAGAAGCAGGTTCACGGCCAAGGCCGTGATAAGCACCGCGGCTAAAAGCGCGCTTTGAATTCGTATCCAAGGTGTCGGCATGGTTGTTTAGATACCCTCTCCCAACGTTCCACACCAGGCGTTCAACGACCTCTTGTCTGCCGTAATACCCGCTTCGCTGTTCGTAAATAGTCTGGATCCACGCGTTTATCCCGTTCCCCAAGACGAACAAACTTCTTTAACTGCCCAGCTCCATCACGAATCTGCCCTTTGCGTAAAAGAGCGACAGCCAGGTTGAATCGGGCCATGGGCTCATCTGGACCAAGAGCCTGCTGGAGCCATGAGATGGCCTCATTATATCGACCCAGGCGAACAAGATTTACACCCAGATCGTTCTTCAGGCCGATCGCTTCCGGATTGACACGCTTTCCTTCCGTCAACACGGACACCGAGAGGTCGAGGTACCCGGCTCTCGAATACATACTCGCCAGCCTACGAAATGCTTTACTTGTTCTTGGATCCGAACGAATGGCTGCCCGGTACAGCTCGTCCGCTCCACTATAGTCATCTGCCTGACGTAATAGCTCCGCGCGCTCGAAATAACTGGGTGCGTGTTCAGAATCCCACCGCAGCGCCTGTCGAAATGCGGTCTCCGCGTCATCCAGGTTTCCTAAATCTACATGAACCTTTCCCAATCGGTACCAGGCGTGCACATTATCACGCTCGATCTCCGTCGCCCGTCGCAAATGAAACACGGCTCTATCGAGCTTACGCTCAAAGTGAAGAGCGATCCCCATATGGTAATGGGCCGATGCATAATTATTGTCGATAGCGAGGGCCTGTTCGAACTTCTGCCGGCTCTCTTCCGTGGCTCGTGTGTCTAGAAGACGTATCCCCTGGTTCGTCAACGCAACTACTTTTTTGTGCTTTTTGGAACAGCCGAATGCCAACAACAAAACGACTACCAGTACAAACGACGAGACCCGAGGATGTGCCATTTCTTAATTCACAACCTTGAAGATGAAGGGATAGGTAACCACGGCTGTCGAGCCATCCTTCGCCGGTGGGAAACGCCAACGCCCCATCTTCTCGGCCACGCATGCTTCCAACTGGCTATCTTTGGCGGTTGAGCGTTTGATCTTCGCATAGCCTACACGCCCGGTTACTTCGATGTAGAACTCTACAACGATCGTTCCACCGACATTCTTATTACGCTGTATCGCCTTCTGATGACACCATTTCAACTGGCGTAATTGTCGGCGAATATATTGCTTGATCAAGGCACGATCGTAACCACCTCGGATTTTCAACGACCCGGCCTTAACCAATGTCTTTTTTCTTCGCTTCTTTTTGAACTTGATGTCGAGTCGTTCCCCGGAAAGGTCACTCTTGCTAAGGCCTGTCACACTGGTCCCATCAGCACTAGCGAGCCCGTCCGCTCCATTTACCCCACTTCCAGATAGAGGGCTTCCCGGTCCACCACCGCTCGGATTGAACAGGTTCTGATCAAAGCTCTCATTATCGTTCGTCGGACCGGCCCCATCCGCTCTCTGCATCAAGTTCGCGTATTTCTGGCTGGTGTCCGAATCGTTTTGAATGAAGTCCTGAATCTCTTCATCATCATAGGTTTCTTCGATCGTCTCTTTCGCGATGTTCATATCGCGCTCTTTCTTCTCCGCCACACTTAGCTTGTCGACGACCGCAGACTCATTCTTCGCGTCCTCTTTACCCTTGTCCTGATCTTTAACTTCTAGCTTCTCTATCTCTTCCTTTTCTTTTTCTTCCTCTTCCTTCTGCGTTAGCCGGACCACCTCCAGCACTGCAAACTGGTCTCGATAATCCACCGGGGACAGACTCAGAGCGTCCTCCGGCCGAAGACTCAGACCCACCATGAAGGAGCCGTGAATCAAGAAAGACAGGAGAAGCATAATCAAGACAGTGGCCGACTCTCGTGTCACCCCACCCCTCTTGGGACGCGGAGCACTGGCTTCCCCCGCGATGAGGAAGGTAAACCCATCAATATCTAAACGAGCGCGCACTCCAAATTCGATGGGGATTTTATGTTTCCCTTCCCCTCGGAGGGCCGCCACATCGTCTATGGTACCCGTACGAGACCGAACACGGCCCTTCATGCCATCCAGACTTAGATTCAGCGCACTACTACGCCCTTCTTTTGCCAGAACCGCATAGGGTTCCGTCGACGGCAATATACCATCGGGAAATAGCACATCAGAGCCCGGCCGACTGGAAGCCGTATATTGTGAACCCGGTGATAAATGCTCCGTACTCACAACCTTGCCTTGCCAGAGTACGACAAGCTCAATACAGAGGCTTCCCTTTTCCGCACGGGCCCCTGGTGTCTCAACAAACGTCTCCGGGTCAAACACCTCAAAGGTTCGATGCGCTTCCACGACCCGCAATAAGAAGGGGCCAATCGTAATACCATCGCCAGGACGAATCTCCGCGTGCTTCAGACGCATCCCATTTACAGCGACACCTCCCAGGCCTCCCAGATCACGCACCAGAACAATCCCGTCGGGCCCCTCTAGCACCTCACAATGCTTTGTGGATACGGCGGTGTCGCGCAAACACACATCGGCCGTTCGTCCCGAGCCGATTACTACTGGG
>PBVT01000086.1 GCA_002728755.1 Myxococcales bacterium | reverse complement strand
TTTCCGACTCGACCGTCGAATGCTGATCTACGAGCCGCATTTCGATTGTTGACGATGTTGGGGGCTCTCGACGAGGACGAAAATTTAACGGAGATCGGACACTTTCTATTGAAATTCCCGTTATCGCCGCGGATTGGTCGCCTCATCTTTGAAGCCGCAAGAAATGCACCCGATGTTGTACGAGAGGTCGTCATCGCCGCGAGCTTTTTGTCCACTGGCGATCCCTACCGTATGGGGAATGATCGAGAGGAGTCGGACGAGCGCAAAGCACAACTATTACGTCGCTTCGGGCACCCCTTTGGTGATGTGATCCGGAACATTCGTGTCTTTCAGGCCTACGATCGTTCGGGTCGTTCGGCTGATTTTGTGGAGCAGTGGTTTCTCGATCCCAAGGTCATGAAAGAACTGGGAAATGTTTTTGAGCAGCTCTCCGACATCACGGAGCAGCAGGGCATAGAGATTCGCGGTGGGGGCGATTGGCTGGATGTATTACGCTGCCTGGCGCGGGCCTATCCACCGTTCGTGCTTCGTCGGGTACGTGGGCGTCAATATGCGAATAAGATAATCAACCGCGTCTATATACACCCTGGCAGTTCTCTATTTGGAGTCAATCCAGACTATATCGTTGCCGGAGAGGTGGTGGACACGCGTCGTATGTACGCCCGATCCGTCTCGTCGTTACCGAAGAAGGCGCGTCGCGAGCTCGAGCTGGACGAGATACTCGCCGTGAAATCTTCTGATGATGGAGAACGTATGCCCCGTTCCGAGGGGCGGCGCCGCCGCAAAATGGAGTGGATGAAGCGTCAGGGGAATCAGGGTCGTCGACGACGTAAAGGGAAGAAGCGTTAAAGCAAAAAAAACAGTCCGAGGTTGACACCTGGAGCGCTCTGGCTATAGAACCTGCCCCCTTGCCGGGGCGTAGCGCAGCCTGGTAGCGCGCACCGTTCGGGACGGTGAGGTCGGAGGTTCAAATCCTCTCGCCCCGACCACTCAAAAAGGGTCGCTTTTTGCGACCCTTTTTCTATTCGAAGACCCTTTGATAATTTCGTGCCGGGACGTTCACAGGCGTTTTGGACTACACGAGCGCTTACGGAATGAGTAACATCTTTAGAGGAGAGGATGAGAATGACGGGTGCACCTTCAGAATTGATCCATGACTATACGGAGATTTCCTGGAACTCTCCGCACGAGTTCAAGATTGTCTGGGCGGATGGGCATGAGAGCCTGTATTCCCTGGACTTCTTACGTCTGAATTGCCCGTGCGCGGGATGCCAGGGGCATGGTGAACAGATCTATAAGGATCTACCGGAAGACGTGGCTGCCAACCCGAAGGAGTCGGCCCCCCCAGCCGAAGTCTGGCCTGTGGGAGATTACGCCATAGGGATCCGATTTTCTGATGGTCATGAGACTGGGATCTTTTCCTTTCGGTTCCTTCGGCGGTATTGTCCCGCTTCGCAAGGGGATGCCATAGAATGAGTGGTTTTGGGAGACTCTCGTTGGTGGCGTTTGGTCTGGCACTCTGTGCCTGTACGGGGAAAACACCGCACAATGTGGCTCCAGAACCTGGATTCTTGAAGGATAGTTCGACGGTTCTTACGAATGATGACGTGGAAGAACCGACGCTCCCGGATGATGAGGGCAACACGGATGTAGTGGAAGAATTCGCCGCGCCGGCGTGCCTGGATGGCGAAAGAGTTCCTCATGAATATTGCCTCGCTGGCGGGAACGGTCCCATTGAGGTGCCGGATCTCACCGACGTCTATTCGATGCGTCTGGGTGATGTTGATGGTGATGGTTACGATGATTTAGCTGTTGCAAGACGTAACCCTGCCCATATTCAAGTCTATTGGGGGGCTCCACCGTCGCCTTTCCGCTATCTGATGTTTGATGTTCCCATGCCTGGGGCGACCAAACCCTATCTTGTGGAGTTGGCCGATCTGGATGGAGACAATAACCTCGATCTGCTCATAAGCGGTACGGCCTATGATATGCTCGCCTATAAGGGGGATGGAAGAGGGGTCTTCGAGGCGTTCCCGTCCAACACTTTTCCGGCGAGTTATGTGTTTCGGACCTGGCGTTGGGTACAGGTTCGCGATGCCAACGGAGACGGTCTGACCGATCTGGTCGGTATGCGTGACTCCTACGAAGGCTCTGTTCGCGGATACGCTATCGTCTGTATCCGCCGTGAAGATGGAACCTTCAATCCTCCGAGAGCCATCGCCTATGGCCGCGAGGTCGTGTTCTCCGACCTTGATCTCGATGGAGATCTGGACGCGCTTATCGAGGACACCGAAGGGGAATCGTCCCTGATCGCGATTCACGATAGCAGTGATCCACAGGACCCGGAATTTGAGATCATTCCAGGTCCCGTGGGGAGCTCGGGTGGACCGGCCCTTTGGGGGGTTGGGTCGCGGATCTCCAGCCGTATTCTAGCCGGGGCAACGGATATGCTCCTGGACCTGACGGTGAACGCTATAAGCCTTGAGGTTGAGGTGGCCGTACTGGGCACCACGGACACGCTCGGAGTGCGCCCCTGGCGGCCGCTCACCCTGGATGCTGACAACGATACTGTGATGGACACCCTGGTGTCGTTAACCCGGCCCTCACGTTTTGCGTTGCTTATGACGCGTGAGGATATGCCCGCACATCATGTCTATTTCTCGGATGCAGGGCCGAGTAGAGAGCGCGTGGCGGTTGGGGATACGGACGCGGATGGGCTGCCTGAAGCCGTCTTCTGGAGTGAGATGGAACAGGGCCTTCGAGTTGTCGATGTGGACCCGGTAGGCATCCAGGACGGTGTGTTGGGAACATTACAGTCCAACGTGAGCGCCGATCAGATCATGGCGGGTGATGTGGACGGAGACGGTTTAGACGATCTCGTCGGGGTGGAATCTGGCAAGCCGGTTCGCATTCTATTCGCCGACGGTCTCGGAGGAGTCCGTACGGTAAAGAACATCTCCATACACCCGGTGAATGCCACCGGCCTTGATGTAGGAGACCTGAATGGGGACGGGCGCGCGGAGGTCGTCGCGGTAGGGACCCAGCGTTTGGCTATTATTTCGTTCAATGAGGAGATGGAGCCGCTGGTTGAGACCCATCTGCTTGCGCACGGTGGGTATGCCGTCGCGATCGCCGCGAATCCTGATGCAACGGGGGATGAAGTCGCCGATCTTTATATTACCGACACCAAGGACGGTGTTCATCTATACGAAGGTCAGGAGGAGCTGGGATTCGTACCTGTATGGTCGGCGTATCATGGTGGGGATGGAGCCTCCGTACGGACGGTGGATTTCATGGGTACGGGAACCGCAGGGTGTATTGTCTTCGGCCAGTACCCGAAGAATCTGACCACTGCCTTCTTTAATTCCGACGGTGTGCCAGACAGCAATCCAACTCCAGTGTCGATTACGACTCGACATGTGGAGCTCGGTGATGTGAACGGTGATGGATACATCGATATTGTCGGAGGCCATGGTGGGGGACATGTTGTTGTTGCCTATACAACCGCCGATGGTAGCTTTCGTGTCGTGGAGCGAGATGGGGATCCGAAGGACGAACAATCGGGGGTCGCCGTCGCAGATTTCGATGGGGATGGTACAGCCGAAATCGTTGCGCCAGAGTTGGGAGAGTTGGTGGTTTTGAAATCCACCTATGCAGCCGATCTGGACTTCGGTACAACGCCACAGGTGGTGCAGCGCCTATTCAAAAGGGGCGTTCAACGTCGACTCATCCCCGCGGAAATCAATGGAGATGGCACTCCAGATCTCTGGTCTGTTCGGTCGGGTCGAATCGTGGGTGCGATTCTGAGCCAACCCTGATAGATCTGGAGCATGGTGGCCAATACAAAGCAAGGAACCGCGCCATGGGATGGCCTGTTCTGTCTGGATCAATCGGTAACGCATTTGAACCATGGCTCCTTTGGAGCTTGTCCCGTTGCGGTCCTGGAGGAGCAGAGTTGGTTACGGGGATTGATGGAGCAGAACCCGGTTCGCTTCATGGAGGAGGACTATCACCCCAGATTGGCTCAAACGGTGTCGGCTCTGGCGGACTTTGTCGGGGCTGACTCGGATGAGATCGCCCTGGTTCCCAACGCCACCGCTGGTGTCAACACGATCCTACGTTCTCTTCGATTCGAGGCCGGTGACGAGATCTTGATGACGGACCACACCTATAATGCGTGTGGTAATGCGGTACGCTTTGTGGCCGATCGTGTTGGAGCACGTGTGGTGGTGGTAGAGATCCCCTTTCCCATCCGGAATTCATCCGAGGTTGTGGAACGAGTGATGGGGGCCGTGACACCGGCGACTCGCTTACTTTTGATTGATCATATTACCAGCCCAACAGGCCTTATATTGCCAGTAGGGGAGTTGGTGCGTGAGCTCGATACGTTGGGGGTCGATACCCTGGTGGATGGGGCACACGCGCCGGGTATGATCCCTCTGGATCTACGAGAGCTTGGCGCGGCCTACTACACGGGCAACTGCCATAAATGGCTCTGTGCACCCAAGGGGGCTGCGTTCTTATTTGTACGGGCGGACCGACAGGCTGGAATCCGTCCCCTGGCGATCAGTCATGGTGCGAACCAGGTGCTGGACGACACAACCCGATTTCGGGCGGAGTTTGATTGGACGGGTACGGATGATCCGACGGCATTTTTCTGTATCCCAACGGCGATCAGCCACCTCAGTGCTTTTTTCCGGGGCGGGTTCCCCGAGATTATGCGCCGTAACCACAGTCTGGTTTTGAAGGGCCGCGATATGCTCTGCGAGCATCTGGAAGTAGAGCCGCCCGCTCCCGATGATATGTTGGGTTCACTTGCGGCCGTTCCTCTATCGGAACCTGTGGACGCCTATACCGATCCGGATCCGCTACAACTCGCGCTTCGCAACCAATGGCAAATTGAAGTTCCGGTTATTCCCTGGTCCAGCCCGCGCGGACGCTTTCTTCGCATCTCGGCGCAGTTGTACAACCATGAGGATGATTACAAGAAGTTATGCGATGCCCTCGGCGCCATGGGGGTCCGGTAAACGCCGGGTTGTCAGGATTTCAGGAGGCCCTCTGTGTCCGGTTCAAAGGAAAAGAAACTCTGGTTCATCCGACATGGCCAGACCGTCTGGAACGAGAAGGGTTTGATCAGTGGGTGGACAGATGTTCCATTGACGCCCGAAGGCGAAGCGCAGGCTACGGCCTTGCGCCCGCGCCTGCAGAAGGAATCCTTTACCAGTGTCTGGGCGTCGGATTTACAGCGAGCGCGGACGACGGCAGAGCTTGCCCATGGGGAACATCAGATCGATCCTCGTCTTCGTGAACTCTATTTTGGTACCTGGGAAGGCGTCTCCTGGGAGGGGCTGGAGGACCGTCTCAAAGAAAAACTACTGCAGTTCGAAGGATTTTGTGCCCCGGAGGGAGAACATGTGGACACGCTGCGACGAAGGGTTCTTTCGTTTATTGATGAGTTGCCCCAGGGAACCCACCTTCTCTTCGTTCACGCTGCGCTGATCCGTATGGTCCTTCGAGAGGTGGGGGCCGATAAGTATCTGCCCCCTACGAGCGTTGTGGCGATTAATTGGACGCGACAGACATTGGAGTTCATCGAAGAAGGCCCAGAGGGATCCGGTTGAAGATGTTTGCCTGGCTGCCACGTCGATGGAATTCACCCTTCCTGGTGGTTCTCTTTCTACATACCCTGATCTGTCTATGGGTTTTACAGCAACCCGGTCTGCAGGGGTTGGGGTATCTATCGTCTTTTTCGATCGGCGTCGTGTTACTGTTCACCGCTCCCCTGGCCGGTTTCTTTGTAGAGCCCAGGCTTGGCCTGCGTGGCCTTATGCGAGCCATTCTGGTTACGAGCCTGTTGCTCTTTGGCATACCGTTCCTTTTCGCTCTCTTGCAGTCGTTCTGGGTTCCCCTTTGCAACGGGAAGCGAGCGCTCGCCTTCTGGTTGATCGGGCCCTTATTCGGGGTCGTCTTTGGTGTTTCTCTGGGTATCAGTGTTCGTCGTTGGATCAGAGGACGGTCCCTCTGGTGGGGCCTTGGTATCGGACTGTGCCTCTTATTGATGAGCGTTGGGTATCATCTGTATCGATTATATACCGAGCCTTCGGTCTTCTTTTTTCACCCCATCGCCGGATATTTCGCTGGACCCATATACGATCTACAAGTGCATATCGGAGTCGGTTATGTTCTGCATCGACTGTGGTGGTGTGGCGCATTTTTCCTGCTGTTTTTGCCCTGGTGTCGAAGGAAAGCCATCTGGGCCGGGGTAGGGGTGATCTGGCTATTGGTCGGGTTTGGCTTGAAGAGCCATCTGGGGATCGATCCGGGTCGTACCGCCATTATGAACACATTGACCCGCACCCATACGGGTACCTATGTGACGGTGCACGCGGATCAACGCGGTTATACGAAAGAAGAGGTCCAGCTTTTATCCCGAGTCCTGGATTTTCACTCCTATGAAGTCTCCCAGTGGCTCGGTTTTACCGAACCGCCGCGAAAGGTCGACGCTCTGATCTTCCGTGATGCGAAACAGAAAAAGCGGCTGATGGGGGCGGGGCGTACCGAGATCGCCAAACCGTGGTTGCATGAGGTCTATGTGGGCGGAACCAATGCCGACGATCCGGTCTTACGACACGAGTTGGCTCATGCAATCGCTGGTGCTCTCGTCGCAAGTCCCCTTGAGGTACCCACCTCGATGGGGATCTGGCCAAGGATGGGGTTCATCGAGGGACTGGCCACAGCTGCCACGTGGGAGTCCGGTTCTCTTACGCCCCATGGTTGGTCGGCCATGATGGAGGAGCTGGGTATCCGACCATCTCTTCAGAGTCTCTTAAGCCCGACCGGTTTTTACGGAGCCTACGGTCCCACGGCGTATACGGTGAGTGCGTCCTTCATGCATTGGTACCGCGAGGAATTCGGTGTAGAGGCATTGCGCCGTCTCTATCGAACGGGAAATTTCGGAGCAGGGCAGTCCTTGAAGAGACTGGAAGCCAGATGGGTGGACGAGTGTTTGAAACCCGAATCGAAGAGATTGGGCCCGAACGCGCGTCGATTGGCGAAGGAGCGCTTCCAACGTCGCGCTGCGTATCAACGCCCCTGTGCATTTGAGCTGGAAGACAAGGTCCGTACGGCGTTGCGACCTGCGCGAGCTGGAGATTTACATCAAAGCGAGCCCCGGTTGGATCGGTTGATCTCTGTGGTCGGTGGCGATCCTCAATTTCGTGCGTTGAGATTACGGGCGGCTCGTCTGGCTGGCGACGCTGTGGCGATGATCGACGCCGCCAGGGAGTTGGCGACGGTAGATGACGTAAGAAGCCGTCCCAATCTATGGGGTCGAGTGGTTCAGAGTTGGAGCGACGCCCTCTGGTGGATGGACTTTCCGAACGAGGCCGCAGCTACTTTGGAGCAAATCGATACAGATCTGCTGGATCGTTCCCTCGCGCGTTCCATCACCGTACGGCGGGTTCTACTACAGCGATTGAATCTTGAAGACAGAGTATTG
>PBVT01000085.1 GCA_002728755.1 Myxococcales bacterium | reverse complement strand
TGGCATCCCATTCGTTCAGTCACGATTACCGCATATCCTCCTGGTCGACCGAGGATCAGGTGCAGGATCTATGTCGTGCCCGGTCCGTGCTTGAAGCGATCACCGAGATCCCCGTCGTTGGCTTTCGGGCCCCTGGTTATAACCTCAGCCCATCGTTTATCGACGCCATCAAGCAAAGTGGGGCCACCTATTCTTCGAGTCGGTTTCCTTCGCCCCCATACTTCGCGGCCAAATGGATGGCTATGGCGGGCGCGGCCCTACGTGGTCGTAAATCGGGCTCGATTGTCGGCGAAAAGTTTGCCCCCCTGCGGTCGGCGTCTCCCTACCGCCACAAGAACGAGCTTCTGGAACTTCCGATGAGTGTCGTTCCCGTTCTACGGTTGCCCGCGATCGGAACCTTCTTCACCCTGTACGGACAACGTGGATACAAAGTCTTTGCCCCCATGGTTGCCCGTCAGAAATGGTTGAATATCGAGTTCCACGGAATTGATCTCGTAGGCCCCGATGACCCTGGAGTGGATGCCACAGTAGTGAAGCATCAACCCGATTTGAAACACTCTGTCGAAACAAAGCGCGATCTCTTTGTTCGATGGCTAGAACGATTGGCCGATGACCGTACCCAGGATCACCTGTCTCGCCTCGCAGTGATGCAGACGGCTCATCTATCCGATTAGCGGAAGCCCTCGTTCTTGAGTACAACCCAGCGGCCGTCGCGTTTTTCCATCAGCACCTTGTAGCGGAAATGCGCCAGACTCCGCTTCTCCACGAACTTGTTGTAGTAGGCAAGGTCATGAATATGTAGGCGCAGACGGTTTTCATCGACGGGGATCAGATCAATCTGCGGGGCTCGGAGCCACCAGAACAGGCGCTGCCCTTTCTTTGTCCGTTTGAAAGCTGCTACGGCTGGGTGGTGCAGATTATGGGCGAACACCTTGTCGAAGTTCACCCCTACCAATGGCAGGGTCAGGTTCATGACATACGCGTTGGTGTCGTCGTGGGCCACCGCCGTCCAGAAGAACGGCGCAAACGGCGCGGGGATAACCCGCTGGCGAGCATGAATCACGCAGGCACAAACGTCTTCGGCTGGATCACAACGCTCATAACGTTTTCCCGTTTTCGGGTCCGAGCGATCGGGTAGGCAGGCTGCGCCCCCTGGGCATTGGCTCGAATTCAAGCAAGAGATACGTGCCGGAATCTGTTGGTGGTCCAGGGTAAGCTCCAACGAGGCTTCAGCAACCCCGTGTGCGACTCCACAGAAGACATAATAGAGCCCCAGAACAACGAAGGCGGCTCGAAATACCAGCTTTTCACCAAGTCTCTTTCGAAAGAACCATGGGAGAATAAGTATCGTCCAGATCACCAGGTCTATTATGAAGACCCAGTCCAGGGCGACGCGAGCGTCGTCAAAGGGTAACCACAACATCGTGCCCCACGATGTGGGAACGTCCATAAAGAGGTGTCCGCCGTAGGCCAGAAAGATTAATAAGGCTAATGGCAATATACGAACGTCTTTCCAGATCAGCCGGAATACAGCCGTGAGTATGACTGTCGCCGCTGCCCAGCCGATCAAGGAGTGCGTGATTCCTCGATGGTCAAAGACATAGGCGTCGTAGCCGTCAAAGGCGACCTGAATGATATCCAGATCGGCCGCATTGGAGGCCAGAACAGCGGTCCAGGTCGCACGCTTTGCTCCAAGAGGTTCCTGAAATCCAGTGTGAGCAAGAGCGGCTCCGGCCAGGCTATGGGTGATGGTATCCATTGCTATCGAATCTAGCTCGATTCCATTTCTATTTCACGTGCAAACTGTTTTCTCTCCAGTCGATCCAACACGGCCACGAACGCCTTGCCCGTCGTTGTAAACCTGCCATGCTCCCGCAATACGTCCATCCCTGCGCGGTTGTTTTCTACAAGAGCTCGTACATGATCCTTTATGTACGGGTGGGACATCTCTGGATCGTCATGGTGACGCCTACGGTGGAAAAACTCCACTACGGGCACAAACGCATGTACCGCTAATAAAACCCCCATAAGGGGGCGAGGATCGGGACGAACAGGAGATTGGTACCTGGCGTCACGAGGCCCGACGAGAATGGGGTCCAGGTTCATCAACATATGCAGCTTATTGTGTTGAAACTCATGGATCATGGCTTCGCATAACATACGCTGCATTGGGTGTAGGGAAAGATAGGAGCTGCCAACAGCCGCCTGAATCGACAGAGAATGGTGCTCTTCCGGCAGATAACCAATAGGAAGCCATTGCTGCATCAGAATCGCCATCTCCGCACGTATCTCCGGAAGCCATTGCCCGATCTGCTCCAACGCGCTTGCCATCGCCTCGGCCCATTCCGAAGCCGGCCGGTCGCCCAAGGTCACCGAATGGCCTTCCATCTCGGGATGCGCGCCCTCATCATGGATCGGTAGAGCATCATAGAAAGACAGCTGGACGGTGTCGTCGATGGGAGTAGACATGGTCGTAATGACAAAGCCCAAGGACTCCGCCTTTGCTTCTAATTCCGCCCTATCCAACGCGGCTACCACGAACGATCCGTCCGGGCTGGAGCGAGTCGCAACCCTGGAATTGCTGAGTTCAATACGATCGATTCCTGGGTCGGCGGCAATAGATATCGCCGCAGCCGGCCAGGGGACCGCAACATCCCATGGTTTGAAACCAATGGGGACCGAATCTTCGAGCAGACTGTCCGCGGCCATCTCCCAGGCCACCACAGAAATCAGAATCCGCAATCGTTGCACATATTCGTCCGCCCGTTCGTTGCGGAAGGAGTCCATTGCAGCATACACCAGGCCCGAGACCGTAACCCGATGGAAGAGTCGGTACAGCTTTGTGCGCATCTTGGCATCATCTGCCAGAGCGCTCACCCGCCCCTGGATACTTGCCAACCCATCATCCACATCGGGCTCATCCGTCGGGCCCAGCTCCTGCATAAGCTGCACGGTATTCCGCACATGGCGCTTCATCAAAAGGCGGATTGCCCTGGTCCCACCACTCGAAAGCGTTAGTTCGCCCAGTACAGATTCTGTGGTTTCAGACGCGGACACAACCCAACCTGAAGAAAATCTCTGCCTCTACGGTACGGCCCAATGGCGCAGAACTCAATATCGGCCGGATGGAATCGGTTCGCCCCCACGTTCGAAAACCATCGCTTCACTCGAAAAACAATACACCCAGGCAGAATAATTACCGGCCTCGGTCTCGACTTCACAGCGTACCCGATCGTACTCCTCGCCTTCGCGTTCAAACGGATCCAATACATCCAAAGCCTTGTTCAGATCCTCGTACGTCTGAAACTCGCCGTAGACCAATCCCTCTCCGGGCACCACCGCCGGATAGCCAACCGGCAGAGCATAGATACGATAGCCACGTAGCGTTGCCGCGCAAGACCCGGTCCAGCCCGCTCGCTCCGCCATGTAGAAGTAGTGTTTGCCTTCCTTCAGAGATCCGTAGACAAATATTCCACCGGGTTCTATTTGTTCTCCATTGCCCATCATGACACCCTCAACGCTTCATTCTTCAGACAGGTCCATTCATGGCTACAATTATGGTCGCCGGCGCCACAGGCTTCACAGGAACCCTGGTCGCCCAGGAAGTCAATAGAGTTGGTCTACCGTTAGCCGTATCCGCACGCAACTCGGAGAAGCTGGCCTGGCTCTTAAAGATCCTACCTGACTCCACAGTGCATCGACTGGCATCTCCGGCCGATCCCCAAAGCCTGGATGGTCTTTTTGAGGGTTCGGACGTCGTAATCAACACCATCGGCCCGTTTACAGACCTGGGCCTACCCATGGTGAAGGCAGCTGTCGAACAAGGTGTGCACTACGTCGACACCACCGGCGAAGCCTCCTATATGGACGCCGTCCTCGAAACATACGATCAGCAGGCTCGTGAGAAATCCATCGCCATCATATGCGCCCAGGCCTTTGAATACGCCCTGGGAGATTGTGCCTGCTCGTTGGCCCTCAATGCGCTTGGGGGATCCGCAGATAGCCTCGAAGTGTTCTATCAGGTGGATTCCGTTCCTACCTCCAGGGGAACCTTGAAGTCCATCCTGCGTATGGCCCATCAACCCGTGCAATACTGGGCGGAGGGGCGCTTGCATCAAGAGCCGATTGGCCGCGCTGTCGAAACGATCCGATTCCCTCGAAAGGATACGAATTTCACCGCTCTTGGCTTTACCGGCGGTGAGATAATCCATGTCCCAAGACGGGCTGAGGTCGGACTTCTTCGCACCTATATGGTGGTCCCGCGTGCCTCGGTACGAAGAATTCGACTGGGGCGCCCTGCCATCGGCCTCCTACGCTGGTCAGCCTTTCAGAGAGCTACCGATGCGTGGATCGATAAAAGACCGGAAGGGCCCAACTCGGAACAGCGCTCTACCAACAAATTCCGTATTCTCGTTCGGGGACAACGAGGAAACCGACGCGCAGAATGCCTGGTTACAGGACACGATCCCTACGGGATCACCGCAACTATCGCAGTCCAAGGAGCCCGCATGTTACGAGAGCAAGGCACCAGACGTACGGGTGTCGTCTCCACTGCGATGGCTTTTGATCCGGAAGAGTTTCTACGCCAGCTCGAGTCGGCCCAGGTTCGGACAGAAGTGCAAACAACCAGCCTCTGAAGACCCTGTTTTTTTTGACAGATCACTCCAATGCGCCACACTGAGAGCTGGTAGATTGGGGAATAGCATGGCATCGGTAGTAAAGCGCCGGAACGTAAAAGGGGCGGAAGAGCCCAAACGGATTACGCGGATCAAAGTACTCTGCGACAATCAAGAACAATTGATTGAAGCCTCTACTCTTCGCTTCTCAGGGGATTCGGTTCTGATCACCTGTGGAACCCAATTGCCCATCGGCACAAAGGTCACGATCATGCCGGTAGGCTTCGCCATGGATGAAGACTTCCTTGAGCTGGAAGGTACGGTGATTCGAACCTATGAAAATGTTCTCGAATCCGCCTTCGCCGAAAACCGTTTTCTGATGGGCGTCGAGCTCAAGCTAAACGCAGATACACGGTCCGTGATCCGTAAGATCTGCGAGGATGTTGGCGAAACCATGGTCATCGACCGAAATGGTTCCCACGTGGATGACAACGCCCACCTCGACAGTGCGGTCTGGCGAATCCGTTAATCGATCGACCTGGTACTCGACGAATTCGTTTCAGCCGGTTATGACCGTGTCATGAATAACGGTGCACCACAGCTATCTCTCGGAATTATCGGCCTGGGAAGAATGACCGAGGCCATCGTACAAGGTGTGATCGCCGCCGGCACCATGCGTCCGACCGACATCCTCGCAACCCGCCGTAACACCGACGAATTACGCCGACAGGCTGCCGAGCTCGGTATCCGCACTACCCCCGACAACAACGTCGTTGCCCAAGAGTGTTCCGTCGTTCTACTCGGGGTGAAACCCTACCAGCTGCTGGACGTCACCAGCGCCCTCACGGCCCTTGCACCAGAGACGATTCTCATCAGTGTTGCTGCAGGTATTCCGACCACAGCGATCGAAGAGGCTGTCGAGGGAGAGATCCCTGTCGTTCGTGCCATGCCCAACACGCCCGCCCTTGTTGGTGCGGGAGTAACCGCTATTTGTGGCGGACGCTACGCCAAAGCCGAACATCTGGAAGTGGCATCACAGCTCCTGGGTGCAACCGGCACATGCCTTACCGTAGAGGAAGAGTGGATGGATGCTATCACTGCCATATCCGGATCGGGGCCCGCCTATTATTTTCGGTTCACGGAAGCCCTTGCGCAGGCCGCTATCTCCATCGGCCTCGACCCCGAACTAGCACAACAGCTCGCGTGCGAGACCTTCGTCGGTGCGGCACGCCTCCTGGAAGAGTCTGGGCGCAGCCCAGAGGAGTTACGACGCCAGGTAACCAGTCCTGGTGGTACAACAGAGGCAGCCCTTGGCAGTTTTGATGAAAATGACCTGTCGGGTCTGGTGGAAAAAGCCGTCGCTCGTGCCTTAGCGCGCGGCGTTGAAATTGGTCAGCAGGCAGCTGAAACGGAGTAGAACGTGGATAATAGATTCAACAGTGTGTTCCGGTCTGATCTATTCGCCGGAAAGACCATCCTGGTGACTGGTGGAGGGACAGGTATCGGTCGTTGTATTGGCCATGAGCTCGCCGCATTGGGAGCAGAAGTGATCCTCTCTGGGCGCCGTACTGAACCTCTGGAACAGACCGCCGAAGAGATCCGAGAGGCGGGTGGAGTCGCCCATCCCTGTGCAATGAATATACGGGAACAGGACGAGGTAAACGAGACCGTCGGTCAATTGGTCCGTGACCACGGTCCGATTCATGGACTCGTAAACAATGCGGGTGGGCAATTCCTGAGCCCGGCAGCCATGATCAAGGCGAAAGGCTGGAGGGCGGTCATCGACACCAACCTCAACGGCACCTTCTTCGTAAGCCAGGCCATCTTCCAAAGCTCTATGGCCAGTCATGGCGGTACGATCGTAAACATTGTCGCCGATATGTGGAACGGTTTTCCGGGGATGGCGCATACGGGAGCCGCACGCGCCGGCGTGGTCAACCTGACGAAAACCCTATCGATCGAATGGGCTTCTGCGGGCGTTCGCGTCAACGCGGTCGCTCCAGGAGTCATCCTGTCGAGCGGAATGAATAACTATCCCGCCTCGGTGCAGAAGATGCTGAAAGACAATCTCTGGAAAAACCCCAGCTCTCGACTCGGTACAGAGAGTGAGGTGTCTGCATCGGTTGTCTTTCTACTATCACCCGCTAGTGCCTATATCAGTGGCACTACGATTCGTGTCGACGGAGCCAGCTCCCTACAGAAGGAGCCAATGTTCCCCTATATCCGACACGATCGAATGACCCCTTGGGACGGCTTTCACTTAAAGGCCGATCTGCCCGAGATGCTGCGACCTGATTCCGACTCCTGAGCGGTCATAGGACGGGCGGCATCGGGGGATCCGGCACCGTTAAGACACCAGAAGGTGCGGATAAGCCCAACTGTTCACCGAGCTCTCCGATGGGGCCTAAGAGGGCCGCTGCTTCTGGTGCGAGAGGGCGTGGTTCATCCGATGCATCCCGACCCTTCAAGCGGCTCCAAAGACTCTTTCGAGCAGGGAACCGTTTCAACCGGAGCGGGGTCGTAGACGACACCCCCAGCAGCTCACGTAGCTCATCAAAGGCGACCTGGTAGCCACCAAGGCGATCCACAAGGCCCGCTTTCATCGCGTCTGTGCCCGACCATACTCGACCTCGAGCCACCTCTTCGACCTGCGCTGGTTCCAGCCCCCGCGATTCCGCGACCCGTTGTTTAAACGCCTCGTAGATCCGGTCCAATGTGGCTTGTAATTGCGCCCACTGGGTTTCCGTAAAGTCCTGCTGCATGCTGAAGAGAGCTGCATTTTCATGGGTTCGGACGTCGTCCCAATCCACCCCCAGACGATTCCAGAGCTCGCGGGTCACGAACTTACCAGTAATCACGCCAATGGACCCCGTAAGAGTCCCCGGATGGGCCACGACCTTATCAGCACCCATAGCCACAAAGTAACCTCCCGAGCCGGCGATATCTCCCATGGTGGCCACGACGGGCTTATTCTTCTCTCGAGCCTCTCGCACCGCCCGCCAGATCGTATCCGAGGCGACATAGGAACCGCCCCGGCTGTCGACCCGAAAGAGGATCGCCTTTACCTTTTTGTCGGCGATTGCTTTGCGGAACGCATGGGTGACCGTATCAGAGCCCATGGTCTGTGACCGCATCAGCCCACCACTTCGACTGGGGCCACGCATGACGTTGCCTACTCCATAGATCAACGCAACGGTCTTTGGCTTCTTATCTCGAACTCGAAGGCGAGCCATGAAGCCCGTCAGACTTAATCGCCTGGTCTTGGCGCCGAACTTCTCTTTCAAGCGTTTCTCCACCTCATCAAAGTAGAGGAGGTCATCGACCAATCCTAAGCGCAGCGCTTCTGCCCCGTCGTATACGCCGTCGTTCATATAGGCCTCGAGGGCGGCGGGATCGATGGTTCGAGAGGCAAGAATACCGTGCGCAATCTGTTCTTGCAGAGAATGCAGATATCTCTCGGTGGCTTCCCGATGTGGGTCGTTATAGCCAGTCTCCGTAAACATATTGATCGCGTTCTTATACTCCGACCGGTTTTCCAGACGTGGCTTTACTCCAAGCTTTTCTAGGGCCTTCTTTACAAAGGGAGCTTCAGCGACCAGCCCCGTAAGCTCCACATCGCCTGACGGCTGGATATAGATCTCGTCACAGGCGGTGGCCAGGTAATAGGCCCCATTTCCACCCCGACCCTCCCCAAAGGTCTCAGCGAATGCGATAGTGGGCTTCCCCGCTTCTCGAAAGAGCGAGATGGCATCCCGCACCTCTTGAAGACGCGCCATGCCCAAAGAAGGGGTCCCGATTCGTAACCATAAGCCCTTTACACGAGGGTTCAATGCCGCCCGACGCAGCCCTGAGACCACATCAAGCACCGTGCTCTTTTGTTTTCCAAACACCATGGTTTGTATGCGCTCATCCGCGATTTCGGGCAACGCGTCGCTGAGATTCAGCTCGAGTAGAACCGAGCCAGGCAACCGTTTGCGGCGGTAGCGCCGGATCAGAGTGCGGACTATCCCGATCAAGAGGATCAGAGATACAGCGACCCCGATCCCGATCATTGCGATCTCCAGTTCTCGTGGCATCTCCCTATCTCCTATTCCTACGGTTTCGCCCTATTCGGAGGAACTACCCTGCCGGTAGTCCTCGGCTCTAGCAAACACATCCAACCGATGAAAGTCGGGTTGATCCCCAGGAACGGGTATCATCGCCTGATGAACACGCTGCTCGCCAACCCCATGGATCGAATAGGCGTTCAAGGTCCAGGGCTCTGACGGAAGATATCCCACAGCGAATCGCGCTTGTCCCGTCCATCGTCCATCCACTATTTGCGCCGTATAGTCCTGCACCACGGGTTGCCCCACCACCTGTCGAACCCCATCGAGAACCAACATCAGATAATGCCCATGGGGACCCATCTCCAACTCAAGGTAGCGTTCTTCGTCCCCCGCGATAAAGATCTCCACGACCTCATAGAGCCATAGGCCCATCGTGGGTCCGGGGGAATCGATGGGAGCAGGATCCTTATGATAGGGAGCGTCAACCCAGACGTGAACTCCATCGGCCCGAACCTCAAACCCAAGACGCACTTGATCGCTCTCAGGCAGTATCTGCCCATCCCAACGATGTTCTATCGACAACTCAAATCGCGTAGAAGAATTAGTCACCGTAGTGCTTCAACAACTGCTTAGCGATGGTAAGTCGCTGTAGATTGCTTGTCCCTTCATAGATCTGACCGATCTTCGCGTCGCGGTAGTACTTCTCCACCGGGAACTCTTTGCTATATCCCACGCCACCCAGGAACTCGACGCATTGGGAAGTAACGCGTTCGGCCATGATGGAAGAGAAGAGCTTGGCCATAGCCGCCTCTTTCAGGAAGGGTCTATTTGCCTGTCGCAGACGAGCGGCGTTGTAGACCAGGAGACGAGCCGCCTCGATCTGTGTCGCAAGATCTGCGAACTGGAACTGAACGCCCTGGAAATCACATAGACGCGTATTAAACTGCTTACGCTCCCGCAGGTAGGCCATCGCATGATCGAACGCTCCCTGCGCGACACCGATCATCTGCGCGCCGATTCCGATACGACCTTCATTCAGGGTTTCAATGGCAACCTTATAGCCCTTACCTACTTCACCCAGCACATTTTCCTTGGGAACAATGCAGTCTTCGAGGATCAGCTCGGTCGTACTACTGGCACGAATACCCAGCTTGTCTTCCTTGGCACCGATGCCAAATCCCTCGAAATCCTTCTCTACCAGAAAACTGGTGATGCCCCGATAACCAAGACTCGGATCCACCGTAGCCATAAGCACAAATACGCTCGCCTCCATGCCGTTGGTAATCCATAATTTGGTACCGTTCAGCACAAAGTGGTCGCCCTTATCCTCGGCACGAGTCTTCAACGCGAACGCGTCCGAACCACTGCTCGGCTCACTCAACGCATAGGCTCCGACCCAGTCTTTGGCCAGACGTGTCAGATAACGCTCCTGCTGGGCTTCATTTCCCCAGTTCAAAAGCGCGTTGATAACCAGCGTATTCTGTACATCAACCATAACCGATACGCTCGCATCGGCTTCGGCCAGGGCTTCAATCGCGAGTATGGAATTGAAGAAAGTGCTGTCAGAGCCACCGAAACGCTCCGGAATCTCGATCCCCATAAGTCCTAGCTCAAAACATCCGTCCAGAATCTCGGGTCGAATCTTCATCGCCTTATCCATTTCGCCCGCATACGGTGCGATTTGCTCTTTGGCAAAAGACCGCACTGCGTCACGAAACATACCTTCTTCTTCACTCAAAACTGTCAATGGCTGGTCGCTCATCAAAGCCTCCATCGGGTCAGGGCGCTCTTTTTGTATTTGCCCACCCACGAAATCGCAAGAGAAACATGAATGACGTAAACGCCTTCCGTCCGATGGCTGCTTCGGTTATGGTGTACGAACATTGCCATTCGAAACCCCTGATTTATCAACCATGATTGACTCCTATCGCACGTTTTCGGCCCTCGTAGGTCTTTTCGTTCTCGCTACTATGGCGTGTAACGATATCCGACCCGAAGGGTTGCGAAGCAGCCTGGACGATGAACGAGACGGTCCGCAGGTCATCTATGACCCACTGGCTCGTCCCGATCCTATGGTTCCCTTCCCCAATGATATCGCGACACGTCTGGTGGATAATGCGACCACTGGGCGACAGTTGAACTTCTTTACATCCTCTCCACTATTTCATGACCGCCATCTCAAAAAGCAGATGAACCGGCTGGATGGTTTCAGTATCAACGCCCCCATCTCCGTGTCCTTTGACGCACCACTCGATCTGTCCACGGTGCAAGAGGACAGTATATTCGTCATCGACGCGACGCCCGGCTCCCCATCCTTTGGTGAAGCCGTCCCTCTGGATAGAACCAGCGCAGCGTATCCCATCAACATTAAGCCACGGTCACTGTTTCCCTATGATCCATGGGAGCATCTGCCCGATCTGATATTCAGTGAAGAGAACGTCCACGACGGTGAGCACATCACATTTTATGAGCGAGAAACCAATACCTTATTCATACGCCCCTACTTCCCACTTCGAGCCAAGACCACCTATGCCGTCCTACTTACTCGAGACATAAAAGGAGAGCAGGGCAACCCGATTCACTCCCCGTTCGAGGCGATCAATACGGCAGACCAGACCCCTGTCATACAACGAGTGATCGATGAAACCGGGATCGCCGTGGAAGACATCGCCTTTGCGTGGACGTTCACGACCCAGAGTATAGGAGAAGACCTCATCGCTCTGCGTAAAGGGCTCGATGGGGAGGGGGATTTTGCCTACCTGGACGAGCTCTATCCGGCCCAGTTGGGCACAGTCACCGATCTCGACGTAACCGTCGATGGAGACGGAACCTACGCCGATGAAGGGGTTCCCTTCAGCTCAACAGATCACCGCTTTACTCTGAAGCCCCAGTTCCTGGCTAAGATCTTTGCGCAGATTGGAGATCTGACCCAGGGCGTGAATCTGACCAACTTCAACAGCATCGATTATCTCGTTTTTGGTACCTTTGCCGCACCGGACTTCCGCTCCCCTGACGACAACGCGGTCTGGGTCGATCTGACCCATGGTACAGTCGACCATGCCGCCAAACCCGTGACCTTTGCGATATCTATCCCCAAAGAGACGGAAGAATATAAGCCTCCCTTCCCGGTCATCATTCATTGTCACGCATCCCGGACATCGCGACTGGAACTTAGTGTAATCGCCGATCAGATGGCCCAATATGGCTTTGCAATGATCGGTGTCGATGCCGCTGGGCATGGACCTATCGGAGGCGACCTACACGCATTACTCGAACGCCAGGGAGACGACATTCCAGACGATCTGGCCATGTTTCTGCTCTCGTACGTTGGCGCCTTATTGACCGGCGAAACCATTATAACGGGCGATATGGATCTCTTTGAGGGCTTAGAAGCCCTGGAGGGCATCGGTCTCTGGAGAACTCTTTTTGTAGAAGGCCGAGCGGAAGATCATGACAAAGATGGGATGTTGCAATCCGGAGATTCCTACTTTGTTCCCAACCCATTCGAGCTAAGCTCCGCGGCCATGCAAACCGTCATGGACAACTTATTTGTGCTTCGATGGTTGAAAAATCTGCGCCAGGATCAGGTCCCTGGGCCCGGCCTGGACACCCCTCGAGACGCCTCCGTTGAAGAGCTGATGCCCTATCTTCTAGCAGGGGATTTCAACGCGGATGGGCGGCTGGATCTAGGCGGACTCGACAACGAGTACTTTGCCACTGGCGTATCCCTCGGAGGCTTTCACGCAACTGTTTTACTAGCCCTCGACCCCGACCTGAAGACCGGGGTTCCCATCGTATCGAGTGGTGGATTAACAGATGTAATGATCCGCTCTAACCTCGCAAGTGCCGTGGACAATGTCCTCTCCGAAGCCATCGGTCCTCTACTGATCGGCTGCCCTGTCGAAGATGAAGATGGGAACCCAGAAATTTCTCTGAGTTGGAATAACCATTCGTCCAACTGTGGCAATGCCGTCTCCATCGAGGCCGGAGAATTCGATCGAATCCCGGCGTTCCCCAACGGGACCGTAGAGCTCTATAACCGCCGCATACATGAGGAAGGTGGAGACGCCTATATGGAACGAGCCCTGTACGTAAACCCCATCTTCGACGACGGAGGGTTCCAGGTCGCCGTTTCGGCCGACAAAGAAGATGAGCTGGAGCTTACGGTCTACGACCAGGATGGAAACCCGGTCGTCGAACACACGCTCTCTGCACCGTTCTCAGGTTATGGGCATATTCGAAACACAGCACGTCTACGTCGTTCCGTACAACAGGCCCAGATCGCCATGGATCGTACGGATCCTCTCTCCTTCGCGCGTCATCTGATCCGTGAACCCCTGGATAATATGGAGCCCCGTAACATCCTCCATCTCGCAGATATTGGGGACCGAACTGTGCCATTTTCTTCGATGGTCACCCTGGATCGAGCCATCGGTTTACTCGGCTTCGATGAACAGGATGCCATCGATAT
Organism: Myxococcales bacterium; assembly: GCA_002728755.1. GTDB lineage: Bacteria > Myxococcota_A > UBA9042 > UBA3505 > UBA3505 > UBA3505. The sequence goes on along the minus strand of PBVT01000085.1, from coordinate 222,351 downwards.
TACCCTGGACTTTCTCGCCCATGACGCATTCACCGGAGAACCACCGTACTGGGACACAGACAACCTGCTGGGAGAGTCCGACGGGAAGGGCCCGATGCCCGTCATTGAAACGAGCAGCGGCCAAAGTGCTGTACGCTATCCAGCCATCGAAGATCATGAATACATCATAACGACGGCCGACGATGGCGAGTTTGATTGGGGCAACTATTCTCGCAACCAGATGGTCTATTATCTGCTGACGGGCGGGGCCGAGATTATGGACGACCTCTGCCTGGAGGATAGTAGTTGCTCCTGGATGTCCAGTCCTGCGGTCGAGTCTACGGATCCACCGTAATCAATCGAATCTTATTCTGGTTCCCTTTGTATTCCCACCAGGCCACGTGGAGGAAGCCTGTATCCAGGTTGGCAGCCATGTCAGTCCAGACGATCGTAAACGCCTCTGTCGATGGGATCACCGCAGGGTTACCAAAGCTTAGCCCATCATTCGGGCTGCTCACATAGACCGGAACCCCCGGCTCCTGCCCCGCACTTCTATCGACGATGGGAGGATTGTCCAGGCCCGAGAGGTGAATCAAATCACCACGACCGGCCCGAATATAGGGTTCGTATTTGATATGTTCCAATGATGTGGGCGGATCCCAGGTAACACCGTCGTAGGTGCTAGACTTAAAGGCCTCTTTATCCGGTCCCGAACCACTTCGATGCCAAACGGCATGTACTTTTCCGTCGGTTCCAGGTGCCATTGAGGGCCGCAAATGGGGTCCATCGCCCCCGGCCATTTCCCCGAGGTCGACCGCTTCTGTAAAGGTCAGACCCAGGTCATTACTCGCCAGTCCATATACGGAATTTGCCGTCGTTCCGCCCCCAGGCGAACCATGGAATGTGACCACCAATGTACCGCTTGAGTTAAAGGCGACCGCGGAGATGAACCCCTGGAGGTTGGTAGGAGTGACCATATTGGGTGGGTTGGAGAAGGTCAGTCCGTCATCGGTGCTCCGCGAGATCACCACATCCTGCTCACGCTGCCATAGCACAACGATCGCTCCCGTCGCAGGATCGCGGGCCATATGCGGACGGTGGTTGTCCACGCCAAAGTTGTCCGAGAAGACCACGACGTCATCTCCGATCACACCAGGCATTGTCCCTCGACGAAAGATGATGTCATCGCCACCGACATCGTTGTCGCGCCGCCATACGATAAGCTGGTCGGTGCCATCCGTAAGAACATCGGCCCCGATCTCACCCGTAAACCCGGTATCCACCACATCGGCGGGCTCGAAGGCGCTAACGTCGGTGTTGGTACGGCTCAACAGAAAATGGGATTCTGTTCCGGATGTTCCCTGCCACAAGATGCTGACTCGCCCCTCTGCATCCACAGCCATGCCGTAGAACCAGAGAAAGAAATAGTTGTTCTCGTTACCCTCGGGTACATCGATTGGGAAGCCGGTAAACGGTCCGGGAGGTGCTCCCTCGTCCACCGCAACATCTTCGGGCGGATCACTCGTATCCGCGCCGGCGTCTGCAGCTGGTGCATCCGTGGCCACGTCTTCGGCTACATCTTGCGCTACATCCTCGCCGGAATCCGACGACGACGTTTCGGAGCCGACATCTGTCTCGCCGCCGGAATCGGTCCCTTCATCGGTCCCTTCGTCTGTGGCCACGCTATCGGATGTTTCGCCTACGGATGTATCTTCCTGACTATCCGTGGAGCCATCCGATCCCGGTCCCAGATCTTGTCCTGGTCCCGTCGTGCTACTTCCACAGGCCAATAAGAAAAGAACGATTCCGATTCCAATATAAGTCCGCATCATATGTGCCATCCCTTTCCTCAGCGTCTCTGCTGCAGATGAAGTCCTCAAACGCATCATACGGTCATACCGCCATTTATTACAAATCCTGATGTACGCCTTTTCGGCTCTGTGTTACAGATCCCTCGAGAGGGTTTCATGGCGGCACCGATCACGCCCAGGCTTACAGTCGACATCATCATCGAGCTGGTCGATCGACCAGGAAGACCCATCGTTTTGATCGAACGAGGGAGCCCACCCTTTGGAGCCGCGTTCCCTGGTGGTTTCGTCGATGTAGGCGAACGAGTGGAAGCCGCAGCCATTCGCGAGGCTCTGGAAGAAACCGGACTGACGATCGAACTAACGTGTCTGTTGGGTCTATATTCAGACCCCCAACGTGACGCTCGCGGCCACACGGTTTCGGCTGTATATATCGCCGAAGGAACGGGCATTCTCAAAGCGGGTGACGACGCGAAGACCGCGCACATTTATGAGCCCGACCAGATGCCTGAGACCCTCGTCTTTGACCACGCGTTGATCCGTGACGACTATATGCGATATCGAAAGGACGGTCGTTTAACACCTGTCCGAACGGGGGCAATCGAGCCGTGAAAGAACTATTCAAACCGCGAGGCTGTACTCTGATCGGAATGGTCCACCTGGGGCCAATCTTACGACCCGACACGGTCATTGACCTGGTAGAGCAAGCGGCCATCACCGACGCCTTAACCCTCGCAGAGGCTGGTTTCGACGCGGTTCTGATCGAAAACTTCTCGGATCGCCCCTTTTACCCAGATCATGTCCCTCCCCACTGTGTCGCGGGCATGACCCGTATCGCTCATAGCGTACGCCAGGCTTTGAACGAACGGGCTGATTCCGACGTATTTCTGGGCATCAATGTGCTTCGTAACGACGCTGCGGCCGCTCTTGGTATCGCGGCTGCGGTCGGTGCCGACTTTATTCGGGTAAACGTACATGTTGGCGCGATGCTCACAGACCAGGGAATCATTCAAGGCAAAGCACATGAGACGGTTCGCTATCGTGAGACCATCCATCCGGGCTGTCGGATCCTGGCCGACGTTCGAGTAAAACACGCCGTACCTCTGGCAGGACGCCCCGCCCTGGACGAAGCCAGTGATCTGGTAGAGCGCGGTTGCGCCGATGGTGTGATCCTGACCGGTGATCGAACTGGAACACCGACCGATACAAAGTTGCTTCGGTCCATGCACGAGCGTCTTGAAGGATGCCCGATTATCGCTGGGAGTGGGGTAACTCCCGACAATATTCAGCAGCTGGCACCGTATATCCACGGCATCATCGCCGGTACCTGGACCAAGCAAAACGGTACCGTAGATAATCCCGTAGACCTGGCGCGCGCCAAAGAGCTCGTACGAACCGTACGGGCCTATACCCGAACCTGACCGTCCCGCGCTGTTCATCACCATACAAGCGGTGATATAATCCTGCCTCTTAGAAAGGATCCCGCCATGAAGATTCTCATCGCTGATAAGGTACCGGACGATTGCCTGGAAGCCCTTCAGGCCCTGGGGCTTGATATCTCGTTTCAGCCCACACTGGGGGCCGATGATCTTCCCTCTGCTGTGGGCGAGGCCCAGGTTCTGGTGGTTCGTTCCACACGTGTCACCGCAGAAACCATTGACGCCGCCGAACATCTTCAAATGATTATTCGTGGAGGGGCCGGTACCAACACAATCGACTGTGACCACGCCGCAAAGAACGCCATACATGTGGCGAACTGCCCTGGAAAAAACGCCGTCGCGGTCGCCGAGCTGACATTGGGACTCATTCTATCGCTGGACCGCTTTATCCCCGACAACGTCATCAGCCTGCGTAATGGCTCTTGGGAGAAGAGTCGCTTCGGCAAAGGTCGCGGACTGCTTGGTCAGACCCTGGGTATCATCGGTCTTGGGCGTATCGGGCAGGAGGTGCTCCAACGCGGCAAGGCATTTGGAATGAACTGCATCGGTTGGAGCCGCTCGCTCACACCGGAGCGAGCTCGAGAGCTGGGTATTGAATATTGCGAATCGGTCCATGATCTCTGCCGCCAGGCCGATGTTATCACCGTCCATGTTGCGTACTCCGACCAGACGCACCACCTTATCGGGACCAAGGAAATCGCCGCGATGAAGCCCGGAAGTACCATCATTCATATGGCGCGCGGAGGGGTTGTTGATGATAAAGCCCTGCGCGAAGCGGTCTCTTCGGGTCATATTCGTGCAGCCAGCGATGTCTATGAAGAAGAACCCAAGGGTGGGAAAGCGGAATACAACGGACCGTTCCAGGATGTGGACGGCTTCTATGGCACCCACCATGTGGGCGCGTCGACGATTCAGGCGCAACAAGCGATTGGAGAAGAGATCGTTCGTATTGTTGAACACTGGATGAGCACCGGTGACGTATTCAACTGCGTGAACCGGACCAACCGGCAACCCGGCTGTGGTCAACTCCTGGTTCGACACCTGGATAAGGTCGGGGTACTCGCCAGCGTACTCGATGTCGTAAAACGCGCCGATCTAAGCGTGAAAGAGATGCATAATACGGTCTTCGACAATACGGGTGCTGCGACCGCAGCGATTACTCTAAATCGCCCTCCCGGCCAGGAGGTCCTGGTTTCCATACGCGCCAGCTGTGGAGATGTGCTCGGCGTCGAATGGATTCAATTCGATTCGGAGTCCTGAAGCAGAGCCGAAAACCCTTCCCTGTACGTGGGGTGCTGAAAGGAATAGCCCGCCTGTAGGATCCGTGTATTTCTACACCGCTTATTACCCGGTCTCCGGCGTGGAGGTCGCTCTTCACTCGACCGTTGCTCCGGCTCTGGGAGTCCGAGCTGCTGGGCAAGCCATCGGAAGACCTCTCGCTCATCCGCCGGCTCACTATCCACTCCAAGATACAGATCCGCCGGCTCCTCCATCTTGATGACGTGATGTAAGATGCCGGCACAATCATCACGATGGTTCCGATTAATATGCCGCGCGGGCCCGTCATAACAGATGGCGGTCTTAGAGCGGACCATACGAAGAAGGCGATCTCGACCCGGGCCGTAGATACCACCCAGCCGAACAACCGTATGGGGTAAACCGCGAGACCGTAGATGGTTTTCCGCAGCGAGGACCGTCTGCCCTGCAAAACTCTGTGGCTCGGTAGGAGACGCCTCATCAACCCAGTCGCCATCGTCTTGACCATAGACGCTTGTCGTCGAAATCATAACGAACCTTCGCAAGGAACTATGCTGGTCGGAAAGCGCATCAAGAAGGTTTTTCAGGCCATCCAGATATGTCGCCCGATAGGTATCTTCCGTAAACCCACCCGGAGCTGCCGCAAAGACCACAGTCTGCAGATCGGCAGGCAGAGCCGATAGGCTGGAAGGATCGCGTAGATCCGCCGCGAGGGGAACGACCCCTTCAGAAAGCCCTGTGGGAGTACGGCTAAGGCCCCACACATCATCACCAGACGCACAAAGCGTCTTCGCGAGTGCTCGGCCCACATACCCACAACCGGCTATGAGTACCCTACTCATCGTACGATCGTTGACGATTACGCCTCGGCGTACATCGCCTCGATCTCCTCCGAGTACTTCTCATTGATGACCCGACGTTTGATCTTCTGTGTCGGCGTAAGCTCACCCTCCTCAATGGAGAAGTTGCGAGGTAATACCGCAAACTTTCGGACATGTTCTACCCGAGCGAACAGCTCGTTTACAGCATCGACGCCGGACTGAATATGCGCACGAAGCTTGGCGTCCGCGATGACATTGTCCTTGGACAGATTATTAGCCGACGCAAATTCTGCTACGGCCTCTTCGTCGAGGGTCAAAAGCGCTGTGAGGAACTTACGGCGATCACCAATCACCACCGCCTCAGCGATAAGATCCTGGTTCTTAAGGGCCGCCTCGATATTCTTCGGTGCGATGTTCTTACCACCAGCCGTAATGATGATCTCTTTCTTACGCCCGGTAATGAACAAGAAGCCGTCGTCATCGAAAGAGCCCAGATCGCCCGAATGAAGCCATCCGTCGATCAAGGTGTCCGACGTAGCCGCAGGATCTTTATAGTAGCCCATGAAGACATTCGGGCCCTTTACGAGCACCTCACCATCTTCTGCGATCCGCACTTCAACCCCGGGAACAGCCGGTCCGACAGACCCAAATTTTGTCTGTCCTGGGATGTTGAAGGAGGTCGGGCCACAGTCTTCTGACTGCCCATAGACCTCATGAATCGTAAGATCGAGCCCTGCGAAGAACTGAAGGATCTCCGGTGCAATCGGAGCAGCACCACTTACGCACATACGTGCATTCTTGAGACCGAGCAGGGGCTTAACCTTGGAATAGATAAGCTTATTGGCGAGCTTGTATTGGACGGCAAGAAAGCCCGTCGGTTCGCCACCACGGTTACGCAGATCCGTAACGCGTTCCCCAACACTACGGGCCCAGCTAACCAGCTTGGCCTTCAGGCCTGTGGCCTTTTCCAGTTTACTCGACACGCCAGCGTGGAACTTCTCCCATACGCGCGGAACGCCAAAGACAATGGAGGGCTGGATCTCTTTGAGGTTGTCGGGGAGTTTCTCGAGGGATTCGGCGTAATATACGGTGATCCCATGACTTACCGGGCCGTGAATCGAGAACATCTGCTCCGCGATATGGGAAAGAGGGAGATAGGACAGACACGTGTCCTGATCCGTAAAGTCCGCGATCTCGGCAGCCGCTTCGGCTGTCCAGGATAGATTCTGATGAGAAAGCATAACGGCCTTGGGTGGACCCGTTGTGCCCGACGTATAGATGAGGGTAGCCAGCTGATCCGCCTTGATGGAATCCAGCCGTTCAATGAGCTGATCTTCGGTCACGCCATCACTCTTCGCCAGGAACTCTTCCCAACTCAGAACCATCGAATCGTCGACGGTATCCGCTCCCTTCATAAGTACTACATGCTTGAGATTCGGAAGGTTCCCTCTCTCTTCTTTGACCTTCTCCCACTGCATGGTGTTTTCCACCAGGACGACCTCGGCCGCCGAGTGTTGAATGATGTACGCCACCTCAGGAGGTGAACATGTGGTGTAGATACCGGCCGGTACTCCACCCGCCATCATCGCAGCAAGATCGGTAATAACCCATTCCGGCCGATTGAAGCCGAGAATGCATACGGTGCCCCCATTATCAACCCCCAATGCCATCAAAGCCCGGGCCGCTTCCTTCACCTGATCTACATATTCAGTCCACGTGGTTTTCACCCACCCTGATGCTGTACGTACCGCGTATGCATCCGCGTAGGGACGTTGTGTTGCTTGTTCGATCAACCGTGCTGGAATGCTGTCTACAGCCATATCTGGGCTCCTGGGTCGCGTAATGAGTGGGACAAACTACGTGCGTTTTACGGCCGGGTCAATGCCTTTTGGGCACAAATCTCTTGATTTCGAAAGCTTTAAATCAAGGACAGGGACGATCTCAATGGATCAACCCACTCGACTCGGTTATAGGTAGTCGCTTCCCAAATCTAGACGAGTACATAGTTGCCATGTTCGGCAAACCCAAAAAGCCAAAGATGTCCTGGTCTCGAGCCCTCACCCACGCGATGCTCCCGAGCACAGTGCTGGTGCTCGCGGCGGTGGGTCTATCGATCAGCGGGGGTGTGGAAGAGCGTCTCCTGTGGGTAACCGTTGTGGTTGGCGTGCTGGTAATGACAACGATTACCTTTCTGGTCTCCTACTTCCTACAAACAGGACGCGCTCCTCTTGGTTGGGGAATCGCCGCCGTATCCGCGCTTTTGACCTTTTCCATCCTATTCCTCGTCACGGATTCCAAGATCAAAGCCATTCCCGAAATCCCACAGGAACTTCGCGCTAGTCCATTCCTTGTCATCAATGAATCCGAAGCAAGACTGGAACATTCCCTGGGCTTCTCCATACAAGATGTGGCGCCTGGCTTGGTACCCAATGAAAAGCTCGCAGAAGAACGATACCGCGCGATGGGAGGAAGAACGGATACCGCCGTATGGGTCTATTCCAATTCCAACGGGACCCAACATCTGTTTCTAGCCATTCTACGCGCCTTTCCCTATCAAGAGGCAGCTCTCGAACGATTTGTAAGCAACTTCGTCGCGAGTACGGGGTCCAATCCCAGGGCCCGAACTGTCCAATGGGGGCCGGGACAACCAGAAGCACGAGTTGAGATACCATCGTCTCGCCGCGGGGAGCTCGTACTCCGCGCCATGCCACTGCACTACAATGATGAGTCCTATCTCGTTGTCCTATGGAGCGAGGGGATACCCGGCGTACAGGCAAAGAAAATTGTCGATAGTCTTCAGATCAAGCAGGCGCTACCCGGTCCGGGATATGTACGATAGTCGATTTTTCCAGGGTCAAAGCCCTATCTGAAACCTCCTACGAAACCAGGGGAACATTGACATGCTCTTGAATCGTGGTCAGATTATTGATCACGTGTTTGCGGGTGATGAGTCCTGGATTCTAACGACCAAAACTTCTACGCCATCTTAAACGTGGCACCAGACGCCCCGGATGACGTCATTCGGAAGGCGTATCGCAAGCTCGCGCAGGAATGGCATCCAGACCGACATCCGGACGATCGCGAGAAGGCAGAATTCCACTTCAAGGAAATCGCCCTCGCCTACGAGATCCTATCGGACCCACAGAGTCGGCAACTGTACGATCTTACGCTTACTCTGGATCTCACAGGTGAGGCGGAACCCGCAGAAGCGGAGATCGACGACGGGGAAGAACTCGATTTTGGCGATCCTCTGCAGCCACCACCTCTGAGTGATCCTGGGGATCCAGTGTGGTCACCCTACGAACAGCCAGTCGCTGCTCGGAAACCCAAAAAGCTCAAAGACAGACTCAAAGAAACCGAACCGGAAGAACAGAAATGGGAGGGCTGTAGCCTCTGCGCCTCGGTACCAGCCGTCCCTGCTTCTCTGTATGGAGTCTACCCAAAGCAGATCTTTAAGGAGCCGACGGTCGCTACAGGACCATTTTGTCGTGACTGTGGCCTCAACCAGTTCCGAGAGCTGACCAATTCCAGCTTACTCTTTGGTTGGCTCAGCCCCTTACCGGTTGTCTCGAATCTACAGGGCATCTTTGGAAATATACGTGCACGACGAAAGCTCATGGCTCTGGTGCCTCCAGCGCGCCCAGAATCCGCGGAGGGATCCTTTCCCAAACCGCTGGCCCCGGGACGCACGGTCTTTCTTCGCTCGACAATGCTCTTGGTATACCTGGGGCTTCTTGTTGGGCTCTGGGTCCAGTCGGGACGAGGACTACCACTACCCGGACGGTCCGGTAGTCAACAGGCGACGACCTCCGGAGGGGAAGATGTCGATTCGGATGCAGTGCCAGATCTAGCGGCGATTTTAGCGACCGAAATCGTCGAAACGTCCGATGTCGAAGAAACCGCGGATACCGACGATAGTGAAGACAGCACGGCCACAGCGGGGTCCACGAAGAAGACCGCAACACCTCGAGACCGCGAAGACCAGCTTCTCGTCATCGAAGACCATCCTATCGCTGTTTTAAGTTATGCCGGCCAACCCGCGCTGTCCTGGGTGCTCAATCGCATCGGAGCAATGCCAGAAACTCAAACCGCAGAGCATCACCCCGAGACCGTCTGGGAAGACATGGGGCTGGCGACAGATCAAGCGGCTCATATCGTTATCTGGCTCAAAAACCAACATCTCTCGACGACATGGTTCCTGCCAGTTACGGACCGTGCCGGCCTCGACGAGCTCCTCGCACGTAGCGGAGAAGTTCAAGATGACGTGCCCTATGTAAAACTCAAAACAGAGAAAGGCACTCTATATGTCGAAGATCTACGTACCCATGTCCGTATCTCCGATGAGCCGCAATATCTTCGTTTTCCAGAAGACACCTGCACACAACTACAGAATAACCTGCAAGATCGAGCGCGGGTCACACTGGAATTCTGGCCAGGACGTGTGAAACCAGGAATCGCACAGGAAGCCGCATCGACGCTTTTGGCCGTAAAGGAGCAGTTTCTGTCTGTCGGACTTCCTATCGAGGGGATTTCTACTCTCTCAAACTTTCTTCTCCTCGAAAGAACCAAGGGTATGGTGCGGAGCCAGAACCTTGAATATATACGATTACGAGCCTTCCCCACGTCCCGTGGATTACGGGTTGAAGCCGATGGTCGACTTCCCAAAGACCACGAGCTCAACGAGAAGACCCATCGCATTCTGGCTCCAGCTCCCACCTCACTGATTGCGGTTCCCCCTGAAGGGTACAGTTTCTTCACCCTCGACCGTCATATTCGGGACTTTGTCTACATCGACCCCTATCTGCGACCCATTGCAAAATGGTTGGTCGGAAAGTCGCGCACCCTGCGTAGAGAGGTTGAATTAGGTCTACATGACTGGTTTACCACCATCGATGACTTCACCATCTCGGGGGCTTTCTTCGGGGCGAAACGGCACGCTGTTCAATTGAACGCCATGATCTCCGGTCAATACATGGAAACTCGCGGGCTAGACCTATGGCATTATGTTCGCGCACGCCTCCTATCGAAGCTCGGCAGCTATCTCAACACAACCATCCCTCGGCGAACGAATAGCTGGGCAGAAGTCCACGATGTTCTCGCTATGTCCGCCCGATATGGGTATCTGCGAGGCGACCGGGTGGTAGATCCACCGCTCAACGGTCTCGTTTTTCGACTCGGAGACGCGGGCTTTAAGCGTGAAGCCAACAAGAACGTCAAAGCATTCCGTGCGGGTTTTGGACAATTCCTGGGACTTGTCTCTGGGAATACCGGTTCTCGATTTGTGTTGAGTGCTGGCTCGGAAGCCAAGTCTGCGACCTGGCTATCCGCTCGAAGCACCCGAGCCAAACATCCGGAAATCGACCGCATGCTCAGCCTGGCACCACGAAATATTCTTCTTATGTTCTGGGCCGATTTCGAGAAAGTGACCAAAGCTCTGGGGCCTCTTCAGGAGACCCTCTGCAACTTGAACCCCGGTCATTGTCGATTGATTGCAGAACTTGGACTCATGGACTCCGTCGGCATCATCCTCGGACACGATCGAAACACCCTGCACCTCGTCGCAGATCTTCCAACCGATGCCTATTCCCTATGGAAAGCCCTGAACGAACTTCAAATGACAAAGATACTTCCTCGACAAAAACATATGGAAAGTGCACTGAAAACTCTGCTCACCCCCAGAAAGCGTGACCACCAGGCCTCTCGCACGAAACGACGCACTCCGTCAGCAAAAGGAGCCGATTCCGCGTCGGCCTGTCTCGCGCTCGGCTCGTTTGTTTGCGAAGTCTGTGGTGCAGACTCCCCCGCCTGCAAGCGATACTCCGGCCGTAACACAGGCATCTCGGGCGCGGACTGCACGAGCCAACTCACCACCTTCCAGAAGATCTCCCAATTCGCCGACACCCGGGTCTTCTGCCAACGCTAAGACAGCACGCCAGACACAATCTATTATCTATAGATTACTTGCTGTTATTGCGAACATATGAGAGCATAGGGAGCAGTTTCATGGACGCCCCAAGCATCTCATAACACGTTGGTTTTACTGGATAATAACACTTCGTTTCGGCAGAAAGCAAAACTGGCCTACAGATTGCTTCTGATCGACATATTCCAAGAAGGGAGTATGTCATGAAGAATATAATGATGATCGGGTTGGTACTAAGTCTGTTGTGCTGGGGAACGGCATTTGGGACCCCTCGTGTGGTATCCAACCTGGGCGACCCTTCTGACGCAACCTGTTTGGCGCCACAACAAGACCATCTCTGGATTGGAACGCGAGGTGCGGGGCTGGTTCGGATTGGTACCGATACGAATACGAGCTGGGGTGCTCTCGACGGGCTCCCTGGTAATACCGTATTGGATTGCGTTGCCTTCGGGAGTGAAATCTGGGTTGCAACCGAGACGGGATTAGCTCGGCTGAAACAGAACACGAAGCGATTCGAGATCATCGCCAAAGGGCGCTATTTGAGTCTCGCGGCTGGGCCCACAGGAGTTATCGCCGGTCGCGATGATGGGTTCGTATTTGAACATCTACCAGATGGCACGGTTCTAGAGACCAAAACAGAGATCTCCCCCTACGCTCTAACGCTACATCCAGATGGTATGTGGGCCGCGGGGAGCCTCGACGGCTCCATCTGGTTGAAAGGGCATAAGATTGTACAGACCTTGCCAACACCGGTACGAGATATCGCGTTCGTTGGGAATGAGCTTCATATCCGGACAGCGGCGGGTGGTTATATCCGTCGGAATCACGTCCTGGAGACCAACGCTACGATTGGAAAAGCGCTCGCGTTGACAGATACGGGTACGCCAGTCCAAGCCGACCAATACGCACATCTACAGGCTCACGATGCCGCTATATGGAAGAAACAATTCGTTCTGGCGACGGATGAAGGTGTTCATCTTCAATCACCAGAAGGCTGGAAACAGCTGGAGATCGCCGGTATGCCCTGCGGAGATCGCGTGGCATCCCTGACAGAATTCGCCGGGCATCTATGGGTCGGAAGTTTCGACCGGGGACTTTGTCGGTTTGACGGGCAGACATGGACTCGTTTCCATGGCCCCCGATATCTGGCTTCCGACATGATCAATGACCTGAGTTCCGACGGGAAAAAGCTCTATGTGGCCACCAATCGCGGATTGACCATTGTTGATTCCAAGGGAAGGTTTCAGATCTATCGCCGCGATGACTGTGTCGAAGACACAAGTCAGAAATGCCCTTGGCATACGGCCGTTAACGGAGTGACCGTTGATCCCGTCTCCGGTGTTGCCTGGATGGCAGATACGGGGGCGGTTCACCGTATGAACCGTCGCCGCTGGAAGCGCTATTATCGACAGGCTGGTATCCGCTCCAACAAGATCACTCGAATCGCCGCGTTTCGTCATACGGTTGCGGTTGGTACTTCCGACCAGGGAATCCTCATTCGAAAACGAGGTGGAAAATTCACGGCCATTAGCGATCAGTCTGGGCTCGCGGATAACTGGGTTATGGATCTGAGTTTCGACCAGCAGGGCAACCTCTGGGTCGCAACATGTACCCGGGGGATCAGTGTCATGAAGGACGGACAATGGACCACATTAACCACTCAGGATGGGCTCCTGGATGACTACACTCTCTCCGTACAGCAAATTGGAAACGATATCTGGATTGGCAGCCTCAGCGGGCTGAGTATTTTGCGCGGCGAGACGGTAACCAACATCTCAACCACGGACGGCTTGGCAGGCAATGAAGTGCATGCCACAGTGCCCTACAAAGGACTCATCTATGTTGCAACCAATGGTGGTTTGAGCGTGGTTGATTCCAACCCGAACCAGGCTGGAGAGTAAACCCTTGGTAATGAAGTCATTAGAACCTCTCCTCGACGCCTTGTTGGATCTCCAACATGACCTCGGAAAATACCTGACGCTACCTATCGCCTGGTTACCCGAGGATTGCCCCGAGTCGGAACTGCGCCAAGCCGTACTCAAAGCATTACAGGAAACTCGAACAGGACCCAGTGGGAACCGCTCGGCACAAGAGATCTGGTCGTCTTTTGTGACAACGCACAGCACAGAAGCCAAGGCTCATGCTGTGTTCGATCGAATACAACAGGCGGTGGAACAAGCCCTGGCGTGGGAAGGTCAAATCAACGACAACAAGCCAATCCAACGAACGGCAGTATTACAGGATTTCCGCGCGGTCGCGCAGGTAATCACAACTATCATCAGGGAGATGCAAGGTGACGGAGAAACCCAGAGTTCTACTGATCGATGACGGGGATCTATTCGCACGGCTCCTCGGAGAACGGATGCCGGAGATTGAACTCATCGCGATCGATGGTGACGCCGGATTGCCGCGTGTACCCGATGGTCCAACCGCTCTCACATTTCTGGAGCAGAATGCCGACGCGGTCGATCTGATCCTGCTCGACGTACAGTTCGACATTGAACCAGAGCGCCTCCTACCTCTAGGCCCAAACTTTACAGAACGACAGACAAGGCGATTCCAGGGGGTCGCCATTCTTCGAGAGCTTCGTCAGAAATACTCCCACCTACCGGTTGTACTTCTCACCTCGGTTGAAGACCTCTCCCTGGTTGATCTGGCCACCGAAGTTGCCGGTGAGTCGATGACCTACTTTTTTGGTACCGAAGATCTCGACGCTCTGCGAATTCATATCAATTCGGCCCTGGCTGAAGCTCGGCTCGAGCTGGAGGAAGAAGGTATCCTATGGGGAGCAGACTCACATATGCGCAGTCTTCGACGACGACTCGCGGTGGTATCTCGAGGCCCATTACCAGTGGTACTCGAGGGAGAGACTGGAACTGGCAAATCATTTCTAGCCGAGCGGTTCATCCATCGAAATAGCGGGCGAACTGGCCAATTCGTGGCTGTGGATCTATCCACCATCCCGGATGATCTTGTCTCTAGCACGCTATTCGGCTCGGTACGTGGAGCCTATACCGGCTCCGTCGAAGACCGCCGTGGCGTATTTCAGCTCGCACACCGCGGCACATTATTTCTCGATGAAATACAGAATGTGTCTCCCGAAAACCAGCGGCAGCTACTCCATGTTCTCCAGGAACGGCGAGTCCGTCCTCTGGGGTCGAATCGAGAGATCGAGGTCGATGTAAAGGTGGTGGTAGCGAGCAACACCCCATTAGTAGACGCTGTGCGCGAAGGTCGTTTTCGACGCGATCTATACATGCGCCTCTCTCCTGCTACTCGAACGGTTCTACCGCCGCTCAGAGACCGGCCGGAAGATATTCAATTCCTGATTAAACGTTTCGTTGCGTCCTCATTAGAGCATCCCGAAATCCAGGTACTGCATGGTGAGCTGGTGGAAGCCCTGGGGCTTAAGGCCAACACAGAGCTGGGTCTGACTGTTGGACACCGCAATCGTTCCAGCGGCGATCACATCGAACTCATTTTTGCCAAACCCACCTGGAAGCGATTGATCGGCCATAGCTGGCCGGGAAATCTCAGAGAGCTCTCCATGGTGATCCATAATATCGTCAGCTTTACACTGGTAGGAGCCGTCGACGCGGTCCATTCCGGCTTACATCTGGAGTCGGTCCGGTTTCAGGTGGATCCCGTATTGGTCTCCGAGCTACTCGCGAGCTCGAAAGGGCTGGGAGCAGACGACCGCACTGTAGAAGAGGACTTCGATCAATGCATGGTCCAACTGGAAGCCGACGAGAGCCTGAACGCGGTCGCAAAAAATGTGGAACGACAATACTTCCTTTCTTTGTTTCAAAGAACAGAAGGAGACTTTGAAGCAATGGCCAACCTACTCCTCGGAGATACGGCACGAAGTCGAGCTATACGGCTTCGTTTCAATCAACTTGGCCTCAAGGTCCGGGAGCTTCGCTCGTGAGCCGTACATCCAACATAAGCATGCCTGTGCTGTTCATCTATCTGCTGGTTTTATCCGGGAGTGTCTGGGCCGCAGATGCGCCGAGCGACCTGATTCTGAAGAACCCCTTCGACAATATGATTGGGGTACATTTCAAAGCCGAAGGGGACCGTGCATATAAGAAAAAGAAGTACGTAACGGCTCTAAAGCATTACAAGAAAGCCTACCAACACGCCCCCGAAAACCACCGCATCACATATAAACTTGGTAAAGCACATCTGCATCTGGGTAACGAAGCAGAGGCCGAGCGGTTCTTTGGAGAAACCGTAGAACTCAACGCCCGCAATGTAGATGCCCATGAAAATCTGGCGGAATTGTTGACCCGGCCCGGTTCCAGTCTGAAGCGATTGAAGAGAGCAGAACGGCATATCCAGATCTCTCGTAGCGTCCGAGGAGAACATCCGGACCTTGTCTTGATGGAAGCCCGTGTCCAAGCACTCGTTGGAAAGGTAGAGAAAGCGCGCACCCTCTACCTCCGTCTCGAACAATTAGACGCCCTGGATGATGAAGTCCGCTTTGAAATCGGTCGATTCTTCGAAGGGATGGGTGAGCTTGTCGAGGCCCTGAACTGGTACCGCACGGTATACGAGGATCCCACCATTCGGTTGGAGGTCCAGGCTCGTATCCAGAACATAGAGCAACACCGTAACAACTACTGCAATACCGTACTACAAAACCCGGCGCTCACAGGAGACAGTCTCGACCTCCTCGAGCGGGCTCGTCAGTCTAGAAACGAAGGCCAATTAGAGGCCGCAGAGGTGGCCCTAACAGATGCACTGCGGAGCTCCGGTGGAGCACCACAGATCTACGGTCAGCTGGGTCAGGTTCTCCATGAGATGGGACGACATACGGACGCCGAGCTGGCGTATCTTCGCAGCCTATCTCTGCAATCGGACAACCCTATCGTTCATGTGCGAATCGCCAACCTATATAGAACCTGGCCCAACCAGCCCCGGCTTGATGAGGCGCTCCGGCACCTGGAACGTGCATTAACCCTACGCCCCGACTGGCATGGGGTTCATCTCCGACTCGCCCGTAATTATCCCGCCGTAGGTAAACCCGAATTGGCATTATTCCATGTGGAGAAGTTCCTGGCCCTTCCAGACACATCGAAAAAACACAATGAAGCGTTGGAACTTCGAGAAACCCTCACGCGAACCATCGCCCAAAAGGACAGTCGCACCGATCCCACATTCCAACCAGATGGGCTTACACCCGAGGTAGCCAATGCTCTGACTCGCGCGCGAGCCCTGCATGATATCGGCCGAACCAATCAGGCGATTCGAACCCTGCTATCCCTCTCTACCGACCACCAGTCCGTCCACACGACCCTCGGTGAACTGTATGCATCCGAAGGAAACCTGAAAGATGCCATGCAACAGTATGAGCTGGCCCTGAAACAAGGGGATATCAGTGGACAAGCCCTACATCGCCTGGCCCTTATTTATGAACAGTCTGGCCAGATGGCCAAAGCCCGTAAAACCTTCCGGGCCGCCCACGACGCCACCCATCCACTGGGTATATTTCATATTCGCCGGCTGGATATGATCCTGAGTTGTCTGCCCCTCAATCAGAAAGCTACCGGCCTCCTGGAGGTATTCTCTGATCTGGGTCGCATCGCACAACTGAACCGATGCCGCGACCATAGCAGCGCCTTCCTGAATAGCGCCGTGGACTGGTCCAAACACGAACGGTGGCGCGAGAAAGCCCAATCGTTTCACACCTCCGCGGGACTTCGTCTTCGCAATCTAATGGTATTCGGTGTGTTGGCTGTTCTTCTTCTACTTCTCCTTATCTTGACCCTTTACCGTCGTAGATTCGGCGGGGGAACCCTACGAGACCTGATCGAACAACACCCCGAAACAGGCCCAGAAGTACAACAGATACTCGCTGCAATTCGTCATGAAGTGCTCAAACATAACACCATGATGCTTACGGGGCTGGTGACAGTACTCGAACAAAACGACGACTCCTTCGAGTCCATATCAAATACGCGCCTGGCTCTCTTTGGAACGGGCAGGGATGACGGTGTGAGCGATAAACTCAACGCCTACGTAGAGCAGCTCCAACAGATCGGTCGCTCCCATGGAATGCGATTAAACCTATTGCATAATGACCCAGCAATCTCGGCGTTGGTTCGTGGCATGAATACTCTGAAACATGTGCAGCCACTCTTCGAACCGAAAATGCTCGAATCAACATCCAACCGTAAGCGGCTGAAGCGCTCCCTCGAAGAAGCGACACGCCTGCTCAACACCGAAGGCTATGAGGCCGTACGCAGCCTTTTGGATGAAATTCGTGTCCTCAAGATCGATTCGGATTACCTGGAATCCCTCTATAGTCTGACCATCCGGGAGCCTGCCTTCTCCGAAGTCAATTTCAGCCCCATCGATATGGACATCCAGATTACATTGCCTTGCTGGTGCTTGATCCCACGACATAGTTTTGGGGTGATCATGACGAACCTCATACGCAACGCCATCGAGTCGTCGATTCGACAAAAGCACACCGTCATTCAGGTGGGTATAGGCGTGAATTGCACCATCGATCCTATCACCGCGATTGAGCGGGTATGCATCGAGGTTCGCGACCGCTCACCGAAGAAACTCACCGTCGAACAGATTCGTAATCGAACCGTCGAAGAAGGGTTGGGACTGGCCGCTAGCCTGGCAACGCGTTATGAGGGGACTCTCGATGTACGAGACGAGAGCTCGGATTGGTGCAAAGCCGTTGTGCTGGAGTTACCTAGAACCTATCCCAACACAGAGGACGAGTCGTGAATACAGAGCGCGAAATCACTGTTCTGATCATTGAAGACGGTAACGAATATCTGGAGAATCTATCGCGGTTTGTTCGGGGCTATACCTATCTACAGGCTCATACTGGGCTGGAAGCCCGGCAGATCCTGGCCTCCGAAACCGTAGACGTCATCTACCTGGATATGCGCTTCGATCGCATCCCCATCGAGGACCTTATTGGTGACCTCGAACACGCCACACGAATCCATAATGGCGATGAAAACCGCGGCCTCAAATATATTCAGAACAACCAGGGCTTATACATCCTGGCAGATCTGAAAGAGCATGGATTCGACTCCCTTCCCGTAATCGTAGCCTATGATTTTTCACGGGAACCACAGCGCTACGAACATCTGGCACGACGATTCCCTACGCTCCAATGGGTACCCGACGCAGTCACCCCAGCCGAGATCCGGGAACGCATCGAAGATACAACGAGCCACATAGCCAGATAAGTATTGTATTTATAGACTACTAATCTTTTATTACAATACTTAAACCGGGTGCGCTCGCAGACCATAAAGCCATAACCTTATGGTTTTATTGGCCTTTATGGTTTTCGGCCGATCTGGCACGATCTCTGCTCTATACGGGGCTGAACCTTCAACCCCGGAGACGATCATGTTTGAATTTATGGAGACCCAAGGATTTCATTATGTGCGTGGCGGGCTGCTTCATATCGCGGCCATTCTCACGTCCTGTTTTCTATTTCTGTTTTATCTGCAACAGGCCTATGCCATTCCCTTTTCCGCACGTACGGTGCAGGGAGCCGTAGAATCTGGAAGTCTGGTTCAAACCTATCAGCGTTTGGAAGGAGCCATTCATAATCAGGTGGCAGCTACCCAGACGACCTTTCAGTTCCAGAACACTCTCTCTGAAGACGTCGAGGTCCAGTGTCGACTGGCCATGTCCTCAGATGCGCTGGTGGACGGTTTCAGCTACTGGAATGGTGATGAGCGTATCGTTGGTGAGGTCCTGGAGAAGGCGGCCGCCACTACGGTGTACCAAGAGCTGACGGGCATGCAACGAGACCCCGGCATCCTGGAACAAACGGGGAGTACGTTCCGTTTCAGTGTCTACCCCGTAAAACCGGGTGAAACCAAACCGATCGAGGTTCGCACTACCGAGGTTCTGCAACGCGCCGAAGGTAAGATCAGCTACCGGATTCCTCATGAAAATCTGCCCACAGGCGACGTTCTTCTTTCTCTTAGCTTCGACATCACCGACGATCTGCCAATCGAGAACGTCGAAACGAACGGTTTCAACGGAACGGTTCGCTCTCTTGGGCCGCGCCATAAGAAGATTGTATTCGAGGGTAAGAGCTCAGAACTAAGCACAGATCTCCAAATCAATTATAGCCTCAAAGCCGACGACCACGCCCTTCGATTTGTATCGTATCGAGATACAGATGGTGACGGCTCCTTCATGCTGCTGGTCTCTCCCAAAGACCATGTGACCCAGGACGAAGTCATCGGTAGAGATATTGTCTTCGTGACTGACATCTCCGGTAGCATGACTGGCCAAGCCCTTGCGCAGAGTAAACTGGGGCTCTCTTCTATCCTCGAAAAGCTCCAACCCGAAGACCACTTCAACGTAATCGCGTTCGACGACGAAGCCGTACCCTTCTACGCAAATCTTCTACCGGCGTCTGACGAAAACCGCGCCAACGCCAATACTCGAATTGCGGCTCTCAAAACACGAGGGGGAACGAATATCAAAGATGCATTGCTGACCGCGCTGAACATCCTTGAGAAATCTCCCAACCCCGAACGCCCCAAAGCCGTCATCTTTCTAACCGATGGCCAGGGTAATAATCCGGCCGAGGTGGTTCTGTCCGAAGTACGCAAGAAGACCCGATCCGTACGAATCTACAGTTTCGGCGCCGGTCGTGGCATCAACCGCCAGTTTCTTGAGCGATTGGCACGCGACAACCGTGGAATCGCCACCTTTATCGCCAATGACAACCAGATCGAACGAGAGATGGCACGATTATACGACCGTATTTCCATGCCCCTCATGGTTGATCTCGAGCTCGACATCGAGGGCGCACAGGTTCATTCCATCTACCCCAAACGCCTGCCTGATCTCTATCGTGACGGCGAAGTCATCGTATTCGGGCGCTACACCAACCCTGGAACCGCGAAGATACGCGTACGAGGTCTCGTAAAAGGAGAATCCAAAGAACTGAATATGGACGTCACGCTGCCCGACCATTCCGATGACTATGCACATATCGAGAAGTTATGGGCGAACGATCGTATCGACCATCTAAAGGAGCTTCACCAGGCTCGCGGAGCCACCGAGCTGGTGTCCGAGATCACCCGACTGGGAATCGTCTATAACCTGGTTACCCCCTACACCACCTTCCTCGCTGTGCCCGAGTCTCTGAAGACCGACGAGATCAAAGAGGCGATTCGACGCGGCCGACAGGGCTTCGACAAGAAGCTTATCGACACCATGAAGGGAATCCGTCTGTCCCAGGCGAACATCCCCCCAGGCGACCCCGTCCTCACGGTTGTGGCACCGGAAGATGCACGTAAAGTTGTAGCCTATTTCCCCTTCGGGCTGGTCAAACGGCTTCAGTACGACGACATCCGTAACCGTTGGTCTGTACGCTTCCTGGTTCCCCGTTGGGTCACCGATGGCGTCTACAATATCCGCGTACAAATCGTTCATAGCAACGGTCGGATGGAGTGGAAATCCATCGAATACACCATCGACGGAACCGAGCCGGAATTCGAGGCCATACTTCCGGAATACGTAGAACCCGGCCAACGTATCACCATCGAAGTCGATCCCCTCGAGCAGGTTCGAACGGTAGAAGCCTATGTCATCGAAGATCCCCGGCACTCTATCCGGCTGACCCTCGATACAGAGACGGGCCTTTACAGCGGCGAGCTGGAGCTTCCAGAAGAGTACGAGCTGGAGAGTCTCACCATCCGCATCGTGGTCCGTGACCGAGCCCGCAACCGTCACGAGCAGGATCATGAAGTCATCCTGGCCATTACCGAGGAAGGTTGTGAAACGACACCTCCAACAACCCCTGTTGCGCCCCAGACCGCAGCGCTTGGGTCCGCCCGTAGCCGAAGTCAGGATGCCGAGTGGTTCTATGGTTGGACCGGTTGCGCCTGGTCCAACGAGACGGACATGGAATACTGCTCCACCTGATCCACCTGGACGGCCCCTTATAGCCCGACCCACCATACCGGTGGGTCGGGCTTTTGCGTGACTGGAACTTGCGAATCGACCGCGAGATAAGCATAGTCCCCTCTATGAGGACTGCCCTGTATCGAATCTCTATCCTGTTCCTACTCTGGTGCCTGACGGCCTGCGCTGGCGCCACGCAGGGTAGTACAGATGATCTGTCGACCAATCCGGATCCAGGAACCAGCCAGGACTATACAAGCCAACCAGCTCTTCCGAGCAGTGTCTCCGATATGGTGACTGCCGTGTTGGAAGGAGATCGGGCGATAGCACCTCTCCTCGACCAGGACGTATTCCCTGTCATGCTCTACCTTTTGAACACGGCAAAAGAAGACGTATGTATGCTCGAGTTCGTCTATACAAAGAGCAGTGTTACAGAATCTGTGAAGTACAGCCTCATCTATGCGGCGGAACGCGGTGTGTCGGTAAAAGTTCTTACTGACGATGAGAGTGACGATGTTACGTCCTTTGTGATGGCCCTCAACGATGGAGGAGCCGACGCACGCATGGACACCTCGGGAACAGCCCATAGCAAGATGCTGGTTGTTGACCAATCGATTGGTTTCATGGGTTCGACCAACCTCTCCTATAGCTCTCTGAAGAAAAACCGTGAGGCCAATATCATCGTGCGAGACCCTACTCTTGTCGGAGCACTACATAATTATTGTACCTTGCGACACGCCAACCCGACCGAATGGCGTGACATGATCGAGCCGTCTACTGGGACCAATCGACTCTATGGTGACGGACGAATCGACGAGGCCTTCCTCGGGGCGGTCCAAAACGCCACCGAACGGATTGATGCTGTCATCTACACAGCCAACCCATCCCCCCAATTCCCGGATGGACCGGTCATGAACTTTCTAAACGCGCTGGGTGATGCGGCCGCGCGAGGAGTTCAGGTTCAGATCGTCATGGAAAAGAGCGACTATGATGATGTGGTCAATAGTCTCAACCACCAGACTCGGGACCTCCTTCAGAGTATGGGCGTAACCGTACGCTTTGAAGAGATCGATCGGATCACACATTCCAAGCTCCTCGTCGCCGACGATGAAGCGGTTGTTGCCACGGGAAACTGGACCTATGGCGGTTTTGAGACCAATCACGAAATGGCTCTTCGAATCGGCGATAGCGACACTGTCACTGCCCTTAGGGCCTACGCGAAAGCCCTATTTGAGACGAGCAACTAGTCCTCGACCGGCCAGGCTACTTCCCGTAGTTGGCGGCGTATCCGCTCGATGATCACATCAATGGCTACGGCTTTATTGCCGCCCTCGGGGATAATCAGATCAGCGATTCGTCGCGTGGGTTCCACGAAGGATAAATGCATCGGGCGAACCGTCTCGTAATACTGACTTCGGACCTCTTCAAAGGTCCGTCCGCGACTCTCGGTATCTCTTCGGATACGTCGTAATATGCGTATATCAGCCGGCGTATCTACAAATAGTTTCACGTCACATTGATCAACGAGCCGCTGATCCGTAAACAGCAAAATCCCTTCGAGTACCAACACCGGGGCCGGCTCGATGGCTGTGGTCTCTTGCTGCCGTTTATGTGTGACGTAGTCGTAATTGGGCCGGGGTACCGCTTCGCCATTCCGCAGCATCTGTAGGTGTTCCACCAGAAGATCGTTGTCCAGGCTGTCCGGATGATCAAAGTTGATTCGCGAACGCTGTTCATCCGTCAGCTTGGTCAAATCGCGGTAGTAGGCATCATGCTGAATCATGGAGACCGCACCAGGTGGTAAACGGTCTACAATCGCCTGCGCTATCGTGGTCTTACCCGAACCGGTGCCTCCACTGATGCCCAGAATTAATGCTGTTCCCTTTAATGGCATGGCCCACCTCTACGCGAGTGGTGGCCTAATTGTCCAAGAAAACCAGACATGCCCCCATCAGGGAACGGGCGGAGAACAATACCCCGGATCCGCCGAGCAAATCCCGGTTACACAATAGCCCGCACATTCAGAGCTGCTCTGGCACGATTGGCGCACACAACTCCCATCACATACGAAGTTGGGCTCACATTCCGATGAGTCGGAACACGGTGGTGGTACACAATGACCGCCTGCATCACAGACCATATCTCCACCACAATGCTCATCCGTAGTACACGCTTCGACACATTCGTATGTGTTGCCCTCACAGGCACATACCACAGGCGAAGTACTACAGACCGTACCCGGCGTTGTGCAGTCCCCATCACTCTGGCACGTCTCGTCTGGCTGGTAACATACTCCGCAGAGTTGGGTTTCCGGGCCTACACAACTCTCCTGTTGATCCTCACAGGGCGTCTCCGCGGTACAGGCGCCTTCAGGCAACTCGTCGACATCAGAATCAACCGTGTCGCTCCCCTGGTCTCCAGGCGGCGTATCTTCACCACCTTGATCACTTCCTGTGTCGACCGGCGGCGTGTCTTCACCACCTTCATCATTTCCTGTGTCGACCGGCGGCGTGTCTTCGCCACCTTCATCATTTCCTGTGTCGACCGGCGGCGTGTCTTCGCCACCTTGATCACTTCCTGTATCGCTAACCGTCGTGTCCTCGCCGCCCTGATCATTCCCAGGATCGGTAGTAGAACTACTCCCACAGCCAATCATCAGGCTGAGAGCCAAAATAAATATTCCTAGATTCCTCGTCATCCTATCGGCCTCCATTCGCCTGGAAGCAATATTGTAGATGAACCTGGGCCAGCTTCAAGATTCGGGACGCACCAACGGTCTTACAACCAGGGAATCCTGCATATCCCAACTCGATTCGGAGAGCCCCATTCGCTCGAGTGGTCTCTTCAGGTCGTCTGGCAATGGCGCGAAAAACGTCAACGGCTCGGATGTAATCGGATGTTGAAAGGAAAGAAGTCCGGCATGGAGTGCCAACCGCTGCAGATCGTATTCGTCCCGGAAATGTCGGTTCAGATCACCCTTGCCATAATTCACGTCTCCAATAATTGGATGCGTAATATGTTTCAGATGTCGACGTATCTGGTGCAGGCGTCCCGTTTGTGGGGCTACCTCTACAAGGGAATACCGCTCAAAGGTACCGCGTCGCCAATAGATGCTTTGTGCGGCAACCCTGGGACCTTTCGGTTTCGACGGTACAGGGTTGTCGATTTCCCCCTGGTCGGGAGTAAGCCCACGAACAAGGGCGAGGTATCGCTTCACAATCTGACCGTCTCGAAAGGCTGTATTCAGAGCCTTATTGGCGGATTCGCTACAGGCAAATAGTAAGGTTCCACTTGTGGGTCGATCCAGGCGATGAACGGGATTCACCTTCTTATTCGTACGCTCCCGAACAAGACGAACCGCCGTGATCGAATCGTTACCCCATCCCCGATGCACAAGAAGGCCGGATGGTTTATTTACCACAAGGATATGGTCGTCCTCGTATAGAAGAACGAGCTCTTCAGCCAGAACCGATAAGGGGCGTCTGTGGACTGTACTCAATAGGGGAGTAGCCGACACAGATGCTCATGACCATTCTCTAAAAGAGACCAGCCATCACCAACGAGAACGGTTTCGATCTGCGTTAAAGAAGCAAGATACTCCAGAAATGCCAGAACCTGGTCTTTGTCGTGCAACTTCTCGTCACCAAGAAGATGAAGCTCCCCCATGCGGATCCCTCGAATGAGATCACCGGTAATCAGGGTGGTCTCTTCCAGAAGAAGAGCCAATTCTCCCGATGTCTTGGACCCATGGATTTCGATTACTTCCAGTCCAGGAACGACCTCTTCACCGTCTTCAAGCCACCGATCACATGGGAAAATGAACGAGCCGCGCTCTCCCGACGGCCCCGCAATCATCGCACCAGTAAAGGCCGAGAGGCTTCGACTCGCGCGAATATGATCGGAATTGGTGATAACAATCCACGCCGCTCCACCCAAAGCCATCAGATGATCCTGGTCTTCGGCCTCCATGGGGACTGGGTCGATGACAACATTCCCCTCTTCACGAACCCAGACAACACTATTGAAGTCCATGGCCTTTTCTTCATTGAACTCTGACCAGGAATAGAGGTCTGTGCGGTGTAATTGCTTCATGGGCTTTGCTGTCCTCAACCCCGATTGGGCCCAACCATTTGTTCCGGACGAACCTTTTCATCGAATTCCGCTTCTGTAAGCAGCTCCATTTCTACAGCAACCTGCTTAAGAGTCTTACCCTGAGCATAGGCGGTCTTGGCGATCTTGGCTGCGTTATCGTAGCCAATATGCGGATTCAAAGCCGTAACCAACATAAGAGACTTATGAAGAAGCTCACCGATTCGTTCCCGATCGGGCTCGATTCCTGCGGCACAGTTTACGTTGAACGAACGCATCCCGTCCGCCAGTAGCTGAATCGAATCGAGCACATTATGAATCATGACGGGCTTGTAGACATTCAGCTCAAAATTACCCTGCGATCCAGCAATGGCCACGGCCATATCATTGCCCATAACCTGACAACATAACATCGTTAAGGCTTCGCTTTGTGTGGGGTTCACCTTACCCGGCATGATAGAGCTACCCGGCTCATTCGCAGGAATCGTAATCTCGCCAATCCCACAACGGGGTCCACTCGCCAACCAACGCACATCGTTGGCGATCTTCATCAGAGCGCAAGCGAGCTGTTTCAACGAGCTCGAAAGACCAACCACGGCATCATGACTGCCAAGGGCAGCAAACTTATTCGACGCCGTTACAAAGGGTTCCCCCGTTCGATTCGCAATAGCGTCGGCAACCTGCACGGCATAGTCCGGATGGGTGTTAAGGCCAGTCCCGACAGCCGTACCGCCCAGAGCCAACTCGTATACCGGTTGAAGAGAGGCCACGATGGCATTGCGCCCCTGCTCAAGCTGTGCCACCCAACCACTGATCTCCTGGCCGAGAGTAAGAGGGGTGGCGTCCTGAAGATGGGTCCGGCCAATCTTTACAAGATCCGTGAAGGAGCGAGCCTTCTCATCCAACACCCGACTCAGATTATCCAATTCCGGAATTAGAGAGCGCTTTACTTCGAGAACCGCAGCGACATGCATTGCGGTCGGGAAAGAGTCGTTGGTGGATTGGGCACGATTTACATGATCATTGGGGTGTACGGGCTTTTTCTGACCTCGCTCACCTCCCATGATTTCACTCGCACGATTCGCCAACACCTCGTTCACGTTCATATTCGTCTGGGTGCCGCTACCGGTCTGCCATACCTTCAAGGGGAATTCCTCTACCCAGTCTCCGTCGATAACCTCCTGAGCCGCCTGGTCGATGGCGGCCGCAACCTCTTCGGAGATCTCTCCTAATTGGCAGTTCACATCGGCTGCCGCCTGTTTCACGATTGCATACGCCTGGATCAACGAGGCGGGTACTATCTGTGTTCCAATCCGGAAGTTCTCGTACGACCGCTGCGTCTGCGCCCCCCAGAGACGTTCCGACGGTACCCGAATCTCACCCATACTATCCGTTTCAATGCGATGGCTCATACTCTACCTCTACCGAAAAATACTACTATGTCATTCAAGGGACGATCGTCTTCTAACACGGTCCGCTAGACTCGCCTAGTGCATATTCGGGCGTTGCGTCGAATGCGAATCACGTTTACAACCATTGGAACACGATCTTCTTAGTTCATGGGCAGAAGGTATGAAGTTCCTGTTGGGAAATTTTAGACTAGCACCGATATTGGCTCTCCTATTTCTCCTGGTTCCCGCCACGGGGCAGGCCGCCGATACGAATGCTATGGGCGTCGACGCAAACCTCGAATATCGAACGCGTGGCCTATATATAAACCCATTCGAGCTGAGCGGTACCGCCGTTCGTGATGGATACTGGGTTGAGCAACGGTTGCGATCCAATCTTCGTTTACATCGAAATCAAAAGGTATCACTGACTCTTCAACTCGATGCCCTGGACGGTGTACTCTTTGGTGACAATGGAACCTTCGGACAAGTCCCCGCACCAAACGCCGGTCTAACCATCGCCTCCAAACGCCCCAATGAAGTGGGTTGGGGAATCGGCCTCAGACCGGGGGCGGATCCTTTGGATGCGGACAGCTACATCCCCGTTCTCGAACCGAGACGTGCGATTCAACTCAACCATATCTATGGTGACGCTGTGCTCCCATTGGGTCTACTTCGTATCGGGCGACAACCGATGAAGTATGGACCCGGCATAACGGTACACGACGGCAGCCGAAGCAATCGCTGGGGTGTTAGCTCCTACTCGGACATCGCGGATCGGGTCCTCTTCGCCACGAAGCTCGACCAGGTCTTCCAACGTTTGGCAAAGGGTAAATCCCATGTCTTTAACGCGTCCATGGACGAAGGCATCTTCCTCGCCGTCTTCTATGATTGGATGTCGCAGGGAACCCTCGACCAGTTTTCAGATGACTTGGGAAAGATGGGGTTTGCGCTCCAATGGAAACAACCCGAACTGAAGACCTTCGGCTTGTGTTGGCGGGACATTCTCCTCTCCGCGAATGTTGTCTCCGTTCAAAATGACAGCTTCGACACCGACATCTATAGCTTCCCATTGCAGGCACAGGCCGGCCTGGGACCCTTCTGGCTGCAGGTCCAATATACCCTTCATACGGGTTCCACACGGGAGGTCTCCGAAGGTTTTGCGGTGCTCTCCAATGGTGAGCCCCATGTGCAGGACCTCCATGCCTCGGGAATGCAGGCCATCCTCGATTATAAGGCGGGTCCGGTCACCCTTACCTTTGAAGTAGATTATGCATCCGGTGACGACGATCCACGTCCCGATACACCGATCACATCATTCACATTCGCCCGAGACTCCAATGTTGGTCTGCTACTGTTCGAACATATCATGGCGTTTGAGTCCGCCCGGGCCGCCGCCGTGGGTATGGAAAATCTGAACAGCCTTGATGCACCGAGCTTTCCTCTTACGGAGATCAGCACAGAAGGTCGGTTTACCAACGCGTTCGCCTTGTTCCCACAGCTCCGTATTGACTGGGTCGATGGGCCAACCCATAAATTCCATACACGGCTCGGGGCTCTCTTCGCCTGGCCAGCCGCAGACGGTGGGGTGGTTGATCCGATTGCGACGATCCTGGCCGAAGACGGAAACGATATCTCAGACGACGCTGTAAACTTCCATGGGGGTAAACCCGGCGATTATTACGGCACCGAAATCGACCTTCAGATGCAGTGGACCTATCACGAGTACTTTCTTTGGACCCTCGAAGGTGCCGTTCTTCTACCCGGCAGTTCTCTTAAGGACGAACATGGACATGGTGTGACGTCCTTTTTAATCGAGAGCCGATTCCTTTATCGTTATTAGAGTCATGATTCACCGATTACCACCGTTTCTTGTCGCCATTCTGCTTGTGGGTTGTACCTATACACCACCCACCCATGTGAAATTGGTTCAGCCCGAGACGGGTAGCTTCTTTGTGGAAGACCCGGTCGAGTTGGAGTTCGATAATCCGGTCATAGCGGAAAGTCTGGCGATCAGTATCTGGCCTGGGGAGCGCGATCTGGAAGGGGAGATCCCAACAGACGTCGAGCCCCATCGCTCCGATTGCCAAATCGATTCCCCGTGCTCTGGGCTTGCCATACAACTGACTGACGATCGGAAACGGGCCATCCTGGAATTTGATCCGACGACACTGGGAAAACCAGACGTCCCGTTGAGTATCGAAGTTCAGGCCGGTCTCGAGAGCGGTTCGGCTGCGTCCACGGGAACATCCAGTTGGTTTGATATCCAGTTCAAACCTATCGACGACGAACTTCCACCAGATGTCGATATCACCTTCGACAGCGGTCATTATGTCGTCATGGCACAGACCACTTCGCCCCTGCCCGCCACGCTGACCTTGATCACCGATATTCAGGTACGCTCAGACGGTAAGACCGCCGTGGCCGCCGGAGAGGCCGACGAGATCGAAGGCGCAGCCAAGACCACAATGGACCCGACCGAGTTGTTCATCGACACCACAGATCAAGGCTTCGTTTTACATATGACCGCCAAGATCAGCCTGGAGCCAGAAGGCCGCTTTTTCGAGACGGATCCGGTCGAGGTAGTGATCCGGCTTGGCCCGATCATAGTCACCTTGAAAGGGGTTCGCCTGACAGGAATCGTCGTAACCAATGACGACACGGACAAAGACGGTATTGAAGGCACGCTGTCCTATACCGGCATTAATCTCTCTACGAACTCCACAACGCACGATTACGAGGCGGGTAATACCACCTTCTCTGCCATCTATATCGACCCCGATCTAGTGCCCGAAGGTGCACCGTCCGTCTGTGGCGATCTATGTGGTGCCGTCCCCAGTCAATGCTCACCACCCGATGGCTTTCCCTCGATCGGGATCTGTCCCTGAGCACTCAGCGGCGAAGGCTTCGTATATGGGCCGGCCATACGCGTGGGTTCGCCATGCGTACAGCGCGTAGAACGCGACCAAGGTGATGATAGCCTGGAGTAGGGGTCCAATCCGTCTTCGGCTCGTAGGGGCCTTTCAGATAGGGCACATACATGGAGTGTCGAAGACTGGCGTTTCCCAGATTCTGGGATCGCGCCACCCGATGCCATAGGCGACCATCATGAATGGTCACATCCCCTGGCTGGGTTTCGACACAGATCTCACGGGGATCCTCCCGGTGCCAGACGAAGTAGGGCTTCGCAAATGCCATCCGCCAGAAGTCCTGATTCTGGGATCCGGGAATTAAACGAAGCCCACCATCGGCTCGACTGACCTCATTAAAATGGACCCCGACATTCAACATCGGCTGCGGCATTCGACCGTAAAACAAATCGCGCAGACCGTCGGTATGCCAGCCCAATCGTGGATATACGCTACCAGGAACATTCTTATAGCGGTTGATGACCACACCATCCTTTTCCGCATCGCCTACCCGGATGTCATCCCCGATCATCTGCCGAATGGGTTCAAACCGCTCCGAGCGCACCAGAGTGCGAATGTCTTCCGAAAATTCCGAGGTAAATGGAAAGCGTTGGATGAAGCGCGATCCATCGACATCACGCCCCCAAAAGATGGGTACACCATTGATTTTGGTACGCCCCTCGGACAGCCAAAGCTCTTCAATACGTACCAGCTCCGACAGAACGCGAGTCACCTCGTCGGGCTTCACAACGCCACGAAAATGAAGGTAGCCCCAGATGTTCAGAAAGGCTCGTTGTTCCTCAGTGATCGTATCGCCCAGGGTAAATATCGTACCAAGGGGCGGCAGATCGGACTTCATAATGCTACTTTCTTCCGTGAGAACGGTACTTTTCTTCGCATTCGCAGACATCATCAACATACTCCTTCAATTCAACAAAATTCGTTTGGCCAGATCGACAAGATGATCCTCAATATGGAGCAGAACCTCGGAGTCTGTTCCTTTGATACCGGCGATCTCACGTATCTCCCGTTCGGTACTCAAAGCGTATCGCACGGTCATATGTACGATGCTCTGCAAACGGAGACGAAGAGAGGCCGGAGGAACCTGCAAAACCTCCGCTAAACGCTCGGCCCCAACGGCCAGGAATGGCATCTGGTAGATCCGACGACGCTTCTCATCCAGCTCTCCCTGGTCGATAACGGTCCGCATCAACAGACGAACATTGGCCTGGTGCTCTCGAGCAAATCGAAAGTAGGTCCGTACCAGCTTTTCTACCAGCTCATCGTGGGAGGACGCAGCGGTGAGAACAGGGAGGAGACGCGGCTGTAATTCGGCCATCGCGAGGTAAACCGAGTCCAGACAGTGGTCCACCAGGTCCTCTTTCGAGCCGAAATAATGGTGCACGGTGGCTAAACTCACATCGGCCTCTCGCCCGATATCACGTATAGACGTACCGTCGACCCCTCGATCAGAAAACAAGTTCAGGGCGGCGTTCAGAACACGTGATCTCGTGAGCTCAGCGTTTGCATTTACCGGTCGGGCCATAGTGCTCTCTAAAGAATTAATCAATCGATAAGTTATTAATTAATCAATTGATATATTAAATGCAAGAAATTTCCCTCTGGAAGCCATACGTCGAGCAAATCACCACCAGGAACGTTGACATTTGTGCAGGTTCAACCCACGCTATTATCTAGACAGGGATGAGAAGAACCGTGACCTCGCGAATTGGGTTTTTGAACGATCAACGGCTTTTCCGCGCCAGCGATGGCATGTACGCGGAGACTCCGTTTATTCGATTTCTTCTTGGGTTCGCCGAACATTTCGACGAAGTCGTGCTGCTGAGTCGTGTCTTTGACGTGCCGGAAGAGCCAACCCCACTCTATCGACTTCCCGATGAAAAGGTTCGCGTTGTGCGCCTGCCGCCCTACCCACGGATCGTACATTTATATACCCATCGTATGCGCTATATGCCGGGTATTGAGCGTGTCCTGAAACAGACCTTGCCAGATTTGGATGCTCTTTGGCTCAACTTTGGTCACCCTGTCAGCCTCAAAGCGCTAAAGCTGAGTGATAAGATCCCACGCCTGCGTTGTTTTGGTGTTATGCGAGGGGCCTATGAGCGAGACGCTCGTATTCGAAGTGGTGGTCCTCCGATGGTTGGCTGGGTCGCCGAAAAGGTCATGCGAAACAACCTGGCGCGCTTTTCAAGAATGGCGGCCAACCGACGGATCCCCTGTTTCGCCTATGGGCAAGA
Source organism: Myxococcales bacterium (assembly GCA_002728755.1). Taxonomy (GTDB): domain Bacteria; phylum Myxococcota_A; class UBA9042; order UBA3505; family UBA3505; genus UBA3505. Next base: position 190,568 of record PBVT01000085.1, on the reverse strand, counting down.
GCTCGTACAGCGACTCGATCAAGGCGGGCTACGAGTCTATCCATTTATGGACAGTCTTCTACATGCTCAGGATATCGACCCACCACCAGCGTATGCGGAAGATCTGGCGGCCGACCTACTCTTTGTGGGCCGCCTGACTCCAGAAAAGGGCCTGGATATCCTGTTAAAGGCGATGTCCAGTATCGAAACCCCGGAAGGAGAGCCGACCCTACGAGTGGTTGGATCGGGCCCACAAGAGGAAGAACTTCGAGAGCAGATTACATCTCTGGGGCTCGACGAGAGGGTCATCATGGATGGTCATGTTGATTTCGGTCCGGAGCTCTTTCAACGATATACCAGCGCAAAGCTTCTCGTGATGCCCTCTCGAACCGAGGGCGTACCTAAAACCGCCTGTGAAGCCATGGCCTTTGGCACACCGGTTGTCGGTACGGCCGTGGGAGGTCTTCCCGATCTCATCGGGCGATCCCGTCAACGGGGACAAATTGTACCGGTCAATGATCCTGGAACCCTGGCAAAGACCCTGACCAGTCTACTTGCAGACCCGGAGGGGCTGTCCAAGATGGGCGAAGAAGCTCGAGCCTATGCTGCCCCCATCACCCTGGAGCGCCAGGTACAAGAAATGATGTCCCACCTCTATTGATATGAGCGTCTTTTTCTTTTCCGTGTTTTGTCTGGCCGTCTTTGGCCTGGTCGCGACCTACGCCGCCTATCCCATCATGGTGATCGTGGGCGCCTGGCTGAAGCCCGATCCTCCCCCAGAAGAGGTCGACGACGACGCTCTCCCCAGCGTGTCGTTCATCATCGCGGCGTATAACGAAGAGGCTTCGATCGCGTCGAAGATCCAGAACACCCTGGAGATTGATTATCCAGCCGATCGCTTTGAAGTCCTCGTCGCCTCGGATGGATCCACAGACGCCACCGACGAGATTGTACGTAGTCACGAGGACCCAAGAGTACGACTGGTCCGAAATGAAAAGCAGGGGGGGAAAACAGCGACAACCAACCAGGCGGTCGAGGCAGCCAACGGTGATATCCTCGTCTTTAGTGACGCCACCGGCCTCTACAACACCGAGTCGGTTCGATTGCTGGTGCGGGGGCTGATGAACGATGCCCAGCTCGGGGCCGTCGCGGGCCGTGTGGTCTATAACTACGACCAGAGCACAACGGCACAGGGGTTCAAATTCTACCAACGTTGGGTTGTGGCACAACGTAAGGCCGACCCTAATATCCACACCGCCACCAGCGTCTCTGGGAGCATCCACGCGGTCTGGCGAAAGTACTTCCGAAAGGCTCCGTCCCATCTATCCTACGATATGGTGGTCCCCTCAATGATGGCGATGCATAATCGCAGGACTGGTTACGAACCGGATGCCACCAGCCAAGAGATCACACGGCTCCGAGTACAAGACGAATTCAAAGCCCGCACTCGTATCTCGGTTCGTGCCTATAGCTTTCTTGAGTGGCTCTGGACGGAGCGCGATCAGCTCCAGGACGAGCGTTACGCCGCACAGCTCTTCTTTCATAAAGTGCTTCGCTGGTTCTCTCCGCATCTTCTTCTGCTGGCCTTTGCCGCACATCTTGGCCTGGCCCTTTTGGAGGGTGGAATCTTCCTACCGCTCTTTCTTCTTCATATCGGCCTCTACCTACTTGCGGGAGTATGTGTCCTGGCAGAATCACGAGGCATCAAGCTACGTGGGTCCGGTCCTATTGTGCTTTTCACAGCGACAAATGCGGCCTTTATGGTGGGATTCTGGCGTTGGTTACACGGTACACGGTTGAGTAGCTGGACTCCGGATAGAGAAGCGGAAGAACAAGCACGGGGCACGGACTCATGACATCCCCCGAAGTGTCGGTGTTGATGTCGGTGTACAATGGTGCAGCCGATCTCTCCCGTTCCCTGGACAGTATCCTCAACCAGACCTTCTCGAACTTTGAATGTGTTGTGGTCAACGATGGCTCAACCGATGAGACCGCCGCCATCCTCGACCGCTACGCAGAATCCGATGGTCGAATCGTGGTCATTCACCAGGAGAACACGGGGCTGACCCGCGCACTCAACGTTGGACTGGAGCATTGCCAGGCTTCGTTGATCGCCCGGCAGGATGCCGATGATGTCAGTCATCCCGATCGTCTGGAGCAACAGGTGTCGTTCCTGTCTTCCAACCCCGGGGTCGTATTGCTGGGTACCGGCGTGCGACTATTGGATGGAGAATATCGTCCCTACCGTACCGTCTCGGTCCCCTGCACGGATGCCGAGATCGTCCGCGCGATGTGGAAACGAAATCGCTTCTTTCATTCGTCCACAATGTTTCGACGCGACGCTGTCGAGAAGGTCGGAGGCTACGATCCAGCGTTTCGACAAGCACAAGACTACGAGCTGTGGTTAGCCTTGATGGAACAGGGTGAAGCGGCCAACCTGGATCAGCCACTGGTCGATTTATACCAGGGACCCAACCGTATCAGTCGAAAGAAAGCGCGCGCGCAGGTCAGCGCCGCCCTACAAGCGAAAAAGAAACATCGTAGGGGGCGCGTGCTATGCAAAGCGCCGATGCATCTCTTCTACTGGCAACTTCGGGGCTATATCCTGCCACCGGGAACCTGGAACTCCCTGGTGGCTCGTTTCCGTCGCTAATCGAGCTTGCGCATCAAACCACCCAAGAGGGCGGCTTCTCGATCTAGATTTACGTTGATGTCGAAGTGTTGTTCCGCGAACGAGCGGGCCCGTTTTCCCATCTCGGCCGCCCAGTCCGGGTTATCCAACACGCGCCGTATTGCTTGCGATATGGCCTCCGGATCGTCCGACACCAGAAGGCCCGTTTCTTCATGCCGGATGAGATCGGTGTTCCCAGGCGCGGCGGTCGCAATACATGGTCGCCCACAAGCCATCGCCTCCATCAGGGCCTTTGGGTTCCCCTCTTTGACGCTCGGTAAGACGAAAACCTGTCCATAGGCGAGGGTCTCCGGTAGCACCTGGTTGGGGACTCGGCCGTGAAATAGAGTGGGAACATCCAGCTCCCCAGCCAGAGCCTCCAGGTCCTCTCGGTCTTCCCCTTCCCCCACGACTTGCAGGTCCGTCCCGTCGATATCGGCCATCGCTCGGATCAAGAGGTCGAGCCGTTTCACGCGATTCAATCGCCCGACAAATATCACCCGTCCCTCAATCGGCCGAAGCTCTGGGCGGGGTGCAAAGCGTTCAAGATCGATCGAGTTCAAGAAGATATGCATCTTGTCCTCGGGGATCCGGAATCGCTCTCGAACAAAATCGTAGGCCGCCTGTCCTGGTAACATTATCGCGTCGGCTCGTTTATAGACCCGGCGTTCCGCCCCAGCCACCATCTTGAAATAGACCGGTCGCTTGCGCCCAAAGGACTCTTCTTGTCGATAGGAAGCGTATTGTAACCACTCAAAACCGCATCGAACGACAAAGGGTACCTTCCAGAACCGTCGGGCAGGGATCCCGGCCCAAGCCCCTCGCATCTGGTTCGTTTTTAACAGGGATAGTTGGCGCCATATCCCCCGTAGAGTAGTCCCCATCGTAAAGCTATACGCCAGATCGGACAGTCGCGGAGAAGCCTTGGGTACCACCCCAAAACACTCCTCTCCACGAAGGTACTCGATCTCATCCGCCCCGCCATAGCTGATGAAAACAATTCGAACATTCATCCGTTCGGCCAGACGCCGATAGATGGCCAGCTCACGATCGAGGAAGCCCACATTAGCCCACGCTTTCAGGCTCATCCCAGTGGTCATCAATAGACCGATCTGAGGTGGTTGGCTCACTCCTCGTCTCCGCTCTTTTGCTCGTAGCGGAGGTTGGCCAGGCTCTCAGCGTAGGGTGCACGAGCGACCCCCGCTTCCGTAATAATCGCCGTTACCAGCTCCGCCGGTGTTACATCAAAAGCCGGGTGATACCCCTGCGCGCCCATGGGGGCGATGGAGGTACCTCCCATCTGCAGCAGCTCATCTGCGCTCCGCTCCTCAATGGGTATATCCGCGCCCGTTTCGATGCTTAAATCCAGAGTGCTCAGGGGGCAGGCAACATAGAACGGGATGTTATGGCGGGCACAAAGGACAGCCAGAGTATAGGTCCCGATCTTATTCGCCACATCTCCATTGGCGACCGTCCGATCCGTTCCCACAATCACCGCGTCTACCCGCCCCTGTGCCATCACAAAGCCGGACATATTATCGCTGATCAGCTGACAGGAGATCCCCTCCGTCATCAGCTCGTACATAGTCAATCGAGCGCCCTGCAGATAGGGCCGTGTTTCATCGACCCAAACCTTGATGTCCTTCCCCTGTTCGACCGCCGAGCGAATCACACCCAACGCGGTCCCATGACCTCCGGTCGCGAGAGCGCCGGCGTTGCAGTGGGTCAATACGTGGGCATCCGACGCCAATAGTCCCGCACCAAAGTCTCCCAACGCGCGGTTTCGGGCGATGTCATCCTCATGGATCGCGCAAGCTAGACGCTCCAGCCCTTCTGTGATCTCCACACTCGAAGCCGAGCTCGCCATCAGGCGGTCGGCTTCCTCCATCATCTTCTCAAGAGCCCAGAATAGATTCACAGCCGTGGGACGACTCGCGGCAAGCTGTTGCCGGGCTGTCTCCAAGGCCGGACGAAGATCAGAGCCCGAACAGGTCGCCTGATGTGCGGCCAGTACCATGCCATAGGCCGCTGTGATTCCGATAGCTGGCGCCCCTCGAACCACCATATCCGTAATCGCCTGGGCGGTGGATTGAGCGTCCGTCAAAGAGCAACTCACCGTCTCCAGGGGCAAACGCCTCTGGTCCAGCAATTCCATCTGGTAGGGCTGCCATACTATCGCTTCAACCGGGTTCGCCACGACACACTCCATTCAGACAGAATCATCGCAAGCCGAGATCGCCGCCGTGACGACCTCCATGATCTCGGATTGATAGGCGTTCAGCTCCGCATCGGTTGTGGCCTCGAACCGCAACACCAGCACAGGCTGCGTATTGCTGGCTCGAACAAGTCCCCAGCCGTTTTCAAAACGAATCCGGGCACCATCGATATCCTCTACGGGTCGTAGCGCACGGAAATGCGAGACGACCGAGTCCACAACACCAAACTTCGATATGTCGGGGCAATCGACCCTGATCTCCGGCGTCGTCACCGTATCGGGCACATCGGCCAATAGGGTCGAAAATGGAGCATCCTCTGGTACATTCGACGCGATCTCAAGAAGGCGCATCGCAGCATAGACCGCATCGTCGAAACCATAATACCGGTGCTTGAAGAACATATGGCCGCTCATCTCTCCGGCCAATAACGCACCGTTTTCCCGCAGCGTCGCCTTAATAAAGGAATGGCCCACACGGCTCATAATGGGGTCACCTCCCCATTTCTCGATCATCGAAAACAGGGTGTCACTACACTTTACTTCACCCACAATGCGTGCACCGGGGACCTCTTTCAATATCTCGCGGGCATAGATGATCACGAGGCGATCCCCATGGATAACCCGCCCCTCTTCATCCACCACACCGATTCGGTCTCCGTCTCCATCGAAGGCGAGGCCTAGATCGCAACCGTGCTCCAATACGGTCCGTTGAAGGTCCACCAACGTATCGATCTGGGTCGGGTCTGGGTGGTGGTTCGGAAAATCGCCATCCGGATCGCAATATAGATCGATATGTTCAATGCCAAGCCGGTCCAGGAGCCGCGTGATAGAAGGCCCGGACATGCCGTTACCACCGTCCACTGCAATCTTCAGTGCACGAGGACCGATGCATGCTTGCTCCGTCAGTTCTGTCACGTAGGTGTCGAGAATGTCCGTGGTATGTACAGCTCCCCCATCGGCAACGATTTTTCGCCCTGCCTGCGCCCCCTGGTAGATCTCTTGAATACGATCACCAGAGATCGCGACATCGTTGATGAGAAGCTTCAGGCCATTATCTGGCGAGGGGTTATGGCTGGCGGTAATCATTACACCACCACCTCGCTGGAAGCGGCTGACTCCGTAATACAACATCGGCGTAGATACGATCCCCAGATCGTATACCTGGAGTCCTGCCGAAGAGAGCGCCTGCCGAAAGACCTCCGCAATTCGAGGCGAAGATGCGCGAACGTCACGGCCCAGCGCGACGTCTCGACTGCCCGCGTCTACCAGCATCGCGGCAAAGGAATTAGCAATCGGGACTACCGACTCGGTTGTAAGGTCACGCTCGGCAACCCCACGAATGTCATAGGCCCGAAATATATTCGGATTAAGTGTGGCAGACATGCCCATTACCTGCGCGTGGTGTTTTGGATCTTCATGTCTTTGGATACCTCGACTGGTTTCAAACCAAAATCCATGGGGGCCAGGCCGTGGGATAGATACATCTTCGCAAGACGCTCCCGAAACTCTTGCACTTTGTCTTCGTTGCTCAGGGCCAGGTTTTTTTCTTCGCCGGGATCGGACGCAAGGTCAAAGAGCTCTTCCGCATTGCTCGATGGGTAGCGAATATATTTCGACATGCCGTCAATGTAGGCGACCACAAAATAGTTCCGCGCCTTGTCGGGCAACACCTCCACGTAGACGGGCTCGGGTTCGACCTTCGCTTCACCCGCAAATACACGGCTTTGATCGCGACCACAGAGAGCCTTTGGCACATCGAGTCCCAGGTGCCCCAGGAGACTCGGCGTAATATCAATCAACGATACGGGAACATCGATAGCCTGCCCCTTGATACCAGGGCCCCATACCATCCATGGAACACGGATAAACTCTTCATATAGAGCGCTACCATGGAATCGATGACCATGTTCCTTGAAGCCCTCTCCGTGATCAGAAGCTATCATCAAGACCGTTGGCCGAGACACCTCTTCTCCGGTGACATATTGCAATAACCGATCGAGTTGGTTGTCCACAAAACGCATACCTGCGTCGTAACGGTCCGATGGTTTCTTGCCATACACCCTACCGACTGTGCCGGTAACATAGGGACGGTGTAACTCCCGCAGATGAACCCATATAAATCGGGGCACTCCTTTTTGGCCCCCCTTCCGTAGATGGGCCAGGATCCTGTCGATCTTGAAATCGGCAGAATACTTCGACTTCTTATGGATCTTTACTGGCGAGTAATCTATCACCTCAAAGCCGTCCAGAGCCCCGTATTGCTCCGGGAAGGCCGACTTGTCCGAGATAAGCGCAATGGTCTTGTACCCGGCCGCATGCAAGTACTCCGCGAGGGTCGCTTGTTCGGGGGTAAAGGTGAGTCCCCACCGGGGGCCTTTCGGTGACTCCACCAGGGAGGGGATCAGGCCGGTAAATATCGCACGCATACTCTGCCGCGTTGATGCAGCCGGCGTATAGGCCCGCTCAAAAACAGTGGCCTTCTTCGCCCACTTATTCAACTTCGGAGTGGTCTTCCGACGGTATTTTCCCATCGTTGTTCGATCCCAGCGGAAGGCATCCACCGTGACGAGGACAATATCGGGTGCGTCCGCCGCTATGCCGCCCACCTCACGAGGATCCGCCGGCATGATTTCCGGATCGCATGAACCAATACGAACATTGGCCATCCGCTCCTCCAGATTTCGCACGGGCGCTCGCTCAATCCAGCGAAGGGGGACATGCACCATCACGGTGTTACCGCGTACCTGGACTGAGATCCGGATACTATTCGTGGGCTCCACAACAAATCCGGTTGTCGCCAGGGCCACCAACACTACTGTGAAAACGACACCCACCCTACGCACCACTCGATAGCGGGGTACCAGCCAGAATCCAGCGAGTCCCCCACAAAAGATCGAAAGGCATGCCAGGATCCAACCAACGCCCAGCACGTCGAATACATCGTAGGCCAGAACAAAGATGCCCCCCAGCCAGAAAAGAAGAGCCCCACCACAGAGAAGGATAGAGCGCATAAAATAGGATTCAGACTGGGTTCGTAACAGTCCGCTCAGCTTCACTCCCCGGATGGAAAGTACAGGAACAGACCAGGCGAGGACGGGGCCAACAACTGCCAGGCCGAGGGCTCGCACGTAGGGAGAATTGAAGCGATCGTTTAGCTCAATCACCAGAACGAAGAGGAGTAGGCTCAACAGCAAAAGACCCACGATCGTTCCAACAACCGTTGCAGCGGAGCTCTCATCCCGTACCAACTTTTCATAGCACGCCCGCCCGAACCTCGGGTGGTCGAGAACCATAAAGGCCAGCAACGCGGGAATAAACATCCAGAGGCTCGCGATCAGTGCTCCTTTCGCGGCGGTGGCCCATAATAGAATCAAGGCAGACCGGGGCGAACCCGTATGCGCCAATTCATTGGTCATAGACGGGAACGCAACCCAGAAATCAACAATGGACCAGGCCAAACCCAGAATCAGGGTCCCTAGAAGACCAGCCATAAAGAGGCGTCCGAAGCGATATATGCGGTTTCCGTCCATCAATCTATAAGGTCACTGCGACCACTTTTATCCAAGAGTTCTACCAACTGACGAACTTCCTGAGCCCGATCTGTTGGAAGGGCAAGAGTGACATCTCCACAAGCGACCACAGTCATACCTCTCAGCCCCAAAGCAACCAGGGTTACCCCTTCATCGGCCACCAGGACGCTCTCGCTGGTATCCTCTGATACAACACTCCCCAGCTCAAAGCTATCGTTTCCTTCCTCCCGAAGATCCAATAAGGCCCTCCAGTTGCCCACATCGCTCCAGCCGAAGGAGGCCGGGATCGTGGCCAAACGACTGCTATGCTCCATGATCCCATGATCTATAGAGATCGACGTGCACTGCTGGTAGGCATCTTCCAGCACCGCCTCCGCGTGTTCAGGGGCGGCCGCAGAAACTCGCTCAATCTGATCGAGAACATCCGGAAGATGAGCCCGAAACTCGTCGAGAATCACATCGGCTCGAAAGAAGAACATCCCGCTATTCCAGAGGTAATTACCCGCCTGAAGATACGAGGTGGCGACATCCAGGGATGGTTTTTCAACGAACGCTTCCAATTTTCGTGCCCGATGAGAGACGCCGTCAATCGGTGTACAGTCCTCTCCGAATTGCAGATAGCCGTATCCAGTCTCGGGATGACTTGGCGTAATCCCAAGGGTCACGATATCTCCACGTTCGGCATAGGCACATGCGCTCTCACAGACCGCTCGGAAGCCATCCTCATCACCGATATAGTGGTCGGCCGGTAGCGTCGCAATCACCGTATCTGCACCCCAACGGTCACGAACAACGGCCGACGCCCAGGCCACGCATGGCGCTGTATTTCTCCCCTGCGGTTCCGCCAGAATATTCTCAACGGGTAGGTCTGGAAGCTCTTCTCGCACGGCATCAAGGATGCCACGACCGGTGACCACAAGAATATTCTCAACGGGCATCAATGGCTTCAGACGACGAATCGTACGAGCCAGCATCGACTCTTCACCCAGGAGGTGAAGAAGCTGTTTGGGCTGATGTTTCCGACTCAACGGCCAAAACCGCGTGCCCTGTCCACCCGCCATGACAACCGCTACAATCTTCATTGTCGAACACTCCGAAATTGGCCTGGTCGTTCGATTCTCATTACCCCACTCGCAATCCCAGACACAGGATTGAGAGCCCCAGGGAATAGAGAACGTAGGGCCACCAGATTGCCCTTCTAGCAGAGGCAAGAAGCACTTTCAATGCCCCCACACCAACGATGAATGCCAAACCAAATCCAAGAGCCATGGGGCCCAATGCTACGGAAAGCGATTCGGAACCCATCACAACAGGACCGATCTTTACGGCAACAGCACCGAGGATCGCTGGAATGGCGATCATAAATGAAAAGAACGCTGCCGCCTCGATCTCGAATCCGAGAATAAGTGCCATTGTAATCGTAGAGCCCGACCGGCTTATGCCCCGGGTTACGGCGACAGCCTGTGCCAATCCGATCAACAGCGCAAACAACCAGGTGAAATCCTTCAGAGTGAGGCGGTTTTCACGTCGGCTTGCACGATGAGCCAGCCACAAAATGAGGGCATTACCCAGATAGGTTGCGGCGAGAAAACCTAGACCTGTGCTGGCAGCCTCTAGACGGTCTCCAAAGACCATTCCCACCACCCCAACAGGAACAGTCGCCAGGATCACCCAACCAAGAAAACGTGTTGGCGGAACCCGGTCCGTGTCCTGCTCGGACGGTACGGTCAGGGTTTTCTTCAGCTGAATTCGGAACACCCATACAACAGATAATAAGGTGGCCAGATGCAACATTACATCCGTCCCCGTGTCGGGAGAGACCGGGGAAAACAACTCGCTGACAATACGGAGGTGTCCGCTACTGGAGACCGGAAGGAATTCGGTAATGCCCTGGATTACCGCTGCAATACAAATCCAAACCCAGATCATGATCTGCCGTCGTCCTTCCGAATACCGTCAGTCCGTCAATATGACGAACTCGAGCCTGTTATTCTTCTTACGACCCGATGCCGTGGAATTATCGTATAGGGGTTGGCTCTCCCCAAAACCAACCGCACGCAATCGGTCGGGGGCGATCCCTTTCCGCACCAGATACCCGCGAACCGCCTGCGCTCGGCGTTCTGACAACCTGCGGTTTCGGCTCGCTGCCCCATTGCTGTCCGTATGGCTTTCAATTCGTAACTGAATATCGGAATGGGTTCGGAGGTAGGAGACGATATCATTGAGTACCCGATAGGATTTTTGAGCCACCTTCACCCGCCGTCGATGGAACTGGATCTTACGTCGAGTAATGAGACGCCCATCTTCCTGCAGAACATAACGATACGGGCAACCATCGTACGCTTTGGGTCCAGCTGTCTCGGGACATTCATCGCTACCATCGGGAACACCATCCGCGTCTCTATCACCTGCAGGACAGCCTCCACTGGAAGGGGCCCCCCATATGCCCGGACAGCGGTCTATAGCATCATCGACGCCATCCCCGTCGCTATCGGTTTCCGGGCAACCATCCGTATCATTGATCTCGTTGAAAGACTCCGCTTGATCCGGACACATATCCATACTGTCGACGATTCCATCGTCGTCACGATCGCCCTCACACGCTTCCGCCGTGGAGCGTTCCCATGCGATATCCAGGAGCTGTTTTGCACGAACCAGCCGACGTTCGGACTCGCCCTTATCTCCCCAATCGCGCAGGCGCAAAGCATAGGCCAACTCCGCACGCCCTTCTGCTAAAGCACGGGGAGCGCAAAAGTAGGCTCGAGATTCCACTCGCGTGAGGCGTACCCGAACCCCTCGCTCCAGACGCTCTAATTCGCCAGAGGACGCACATCCAATCAGTATCCCGAACGCCAGAATCAGGGCCCCTATACGCGTATAAGCCGTCATTTCTGCCCCACCGGCTTATCCCAGTCGACCCGATAGGGTTGGAAATTGAGGCGGGCTTTATGTTCGGCCGCTACAGCCTTCGCCTTCTTAAATGCCTCACTGGCCAACCGTGCCAACTGCCGAGCTCCAACATGGTCCGAATGGCCAACCGCCAGTCGAGCTCGTTTCAGATACGCTGAACCGAGGGCAAACTCATAGGCGGCGTAGTTGCGAACCTTCGACTCTATAAGCTCCTGTTCCTGGAGAGCCGCCCTATTGATCACCGTCTGTGAACGAATCACTCCGCAGCCACCGGCAAGCATCAACACGAGTCCGAAACATATACCAATAACCCGGGTATGGGACCGCTTGTTGCAACGCCGTAACATCATCGTTTGGCCATTGCGTCACAGGAATTGGTGTCTGAACGGGCTCCACAGATCTCAAAAGGCGACTTCATCGGTAGATAATAAGTCCCTGGAAATACCTGTGCGACAGGCAGGGGTACACGAAGCGTCTTCGGAACAGGCTCGGCCCGCATCAAAACAAAGAAGGGGCTCTCCCCATGCTCCAGGGTAATGTTCCAGTCTTCAATTCTATCAAAGGGTGCCTTTCCTTCACGCCCCAACTCCCGGCTATACCGCTTGAGATGTTGTCCGAAAGCGCTCTTCTGGTGGTCTTCCAGAATCGCATAGAAGGTACAACCGTCATTCATTTCTGCCAGATAGGTCTTGGTGTCCTTCTTCTTGAGAACCGGTATTGCCGTGTTGTTTCCATAGAAGGTCTCCCCTCGCCACGTAAACAACCAGGCCACGATGTCTTCCGTACACTCTCTCTTTTGCCGGGCCCCAGTCCAATCCGCGATGGAGCATAAGCCTATTTTGCAAACAAACGGTTCGTACTCGTTGTTGAGCCCCGGTGGGTTTTCCTTCAAATCACAACTTTTGAAATAGGATTCGAAAATATCTCGTTGCGACCAGGATGGTGACAACATCGGCATATAGACATTGAGGGACCATACGGTCAGATGCAGAGCTGAGATCGCAACTAGCCCTATACCCAACCAACGAATGCCCAGAGTCAAAACTCCACTATTTGCGATAATGAGCCACAACAACAGCCCGGCCAAAACCCCAATAACAACCCGTAGGACCACATTCGGATAATGACCCCAATGGGTGGTCAATAAGGTTCGGGTCAAGGGGGGTGTTTTGTGGAAGAAGAGACTCTCTTTCCACGTAACTTTTGCTGTATCCGTGTCCTGACAGAAGGTATGCCCGTCTTTATCTTTTGGTGCCCACTTCTTACATGTCACCGGCGCATCCGGATCCACCGGTAGACTGTTGGGCAGCTTGCGATCGTATTTGTAGGTCATAAGGTTTCGCAAGACCTGCTTGTCCTCATAGATGGTCCACCCCATTGAAACGGTAAACCCAAGACCAACGATCGCCGCAAGGCGTACCGCGCGGGATGACATATTCGGTACGTCTCGAAGCCATAGCCCCACCAATAACGCCAGGGGAACGAGGGCCGGGAAGATATAATGGTGAAACTTCGTACTCGCCTTCGTGAACAAGATGTACGCCACAAAGGTCCAAATAAAGAGGAATAACTTGAACTGACCTTCGGCGTCCTTGGGGATACGGCGCAACGTGAACAGCGATATCAGAACAACCGGGATAAAGATCGACCAGGGGAACATGCCGATTCCGAGCCATTTGATGAAATGCTCGAAAAGTCCGGTATCAACCTGGTGCACTCCGCTCGAGAAGCGGTTGATGTGGTCGTGAATAATAAAGCGTTTGAAGAAGTCGTTGCCGTAGACCAGGAACATGCCTGCGTACCAGGGCGAGGCGACGGCGAGGAAGATCAACGTACCGCGAATGAGCGCGACGTTCATAAGCAAGCGCCAATTCCACGTAATCAGAATGAACGTAAAGATAATGGCTCCCGGGAGCGCGAAACCCAACAGACCTTTCGCCAGGGTCGCCAAGCCGATAAAGGCGTAGAAGAGATAGAGGTTGAGCTGTCGATACCATCGGTCCTTGAAGTTATCCTCGAAGCGACCGTGAATCTTGGAATGGGTAAGGATGGGAGCCACAATGCTCAAGATCACGCCCCCACCCATCAGGCCAACAATAAAGGCGGTCGTAGCCCCGCCATTCGGAACATCCGACACCAGCACCGCGACCTGCGGGAAAATCATAAGACTGAGTAGTAGAACCGTTGTAATGGCCCGCCAAACAAATCTTCGATCGGATATACGCTCCCTGGGTCTGAACAGGGCCAATAGGAACATAAACATCCCCAGAGACATCGTCCCGACAAAGGGCATATCTGTCTGTGCCTGGCGCGATATAAAATAAAATTGCGGGCAGGTTGCAACGACGACCGACCCCAGGAACGCAAGACGGTTATCCTGGGTCACGGTTCGGAGCACATGAAAGCCGGTGATCATCACCAGCCAGGCCAGGAGCGCCATAGGGAACCGGAAGGACCATTCCGAATACCCGAACAGCTTCACACTCAACGCCTGCGACCAGAAGATGAGTATCGGTTTACTCATAAACTTCCAGGTTTCATTATGGTGTGCCCACTTCACATGTGGGTCTGTCTTGGTGTTCCTCGTCGCTGTATAACCCCACTTCAGTGCGATCCAATCACGGGTCTCAACAATATTTCGTGTCACTTCCCCATAATGGGTTTCCCATGGATCCCAGAGACCAAAGGAGCCCAGTGACGGAAAAAATATTCCAAAACCAAGTAGAGCGACCAGGACATATAGCCAGGGTGCCTGCTTTCGCTTCGACACTTCTGGGCCTTCCAGGAGACCACGATTCATAATAGGAATCGGTTGCGTCTCCGGCATCAGGTTTTCTTGGACTATCGCTTCGCTCATTCGGACCCCTGCAAGGCACACTTCTCCAGCGCACCATGGATCTGGAATGGTTCACTTACCAAGAGCCAGCGTATCGTTGCAACAAATGCATGATTCCCATGGGTCTTCGGGTTGGGATTACAATTTTACAAAGCCTCCTTTTTGACCAGCCGATCTGGCCAAACCTCGAAGCTCAGAATTAGGATTCCGCCTTAAAAATAGAAGGATACTGGTGCATCACGTTGACCAGGTAACTACACGCGTGGTACAGGATTCGCCCTGGTCGTGGCGATCTTCGTGCAATGGCGCGAGATAAGACCGGGGGAAACAAATACGAGGTGGCTCCGTGGCGTACCGCAATTCCTATTTGAATAGCCGAAAGTCCCGCAGAAAAGGGATCGGTCAAAAAATTCTGATGCCGTTGTTCATCGGAGCAATCCTGGCAACGAATTATTGGGTCTTTGTATACGACTCCGCACCAGAGGTTGTGGAATATGTACCCGAACGCAGCCTCAGCCCATTAGAGAACCAACCAACTACGCCAACCACGCAACCAGAAGAAGAATCCCCCCAACGTAAGAAACTCGACCGCATTGCCGCCCGCGTTCTGAAGGGTTCTATCCAGAGTGGGGAGATTCTTGGACGTAAACTGGCCGACGCGAAGATTATCCCGGAACAGTATCGACCCGTGATTGCGGCCCTCGATCCTCTGGTTGATTTTCGACGCAGTCTTATTGGTGACACGTACCGCGTCGACCTGAACCAGGAAGGCAAGATCCTACGATTACAATATAAGCGAAGCCCGATTGAGCTATACGAAGCGAAGCTATCCAAAGATGGGACGCGCTATCTCGCAGAAAAAGTCGATGTGCCGATCGAAAAGCAACCTCTGCGCATCGGATGCCTGGTCGATGGGACCCTCTATGAGTCGCTGGCTCGTTGTGTCGAGGATCCCAAGTTGGCTTCTCATCTGATCAAACTCTTGTCCTTCGACCTGCGCTTCTATGAAGATGTCCGTACGGGGGATGTCGTTCGTTTTATCGGTACCAAAGAGCTCGTAGATGGACGCTTCTTCCGATATGGTCCGATCAAAGCATTGGAATACCAGGGTAAGTTCAACACTCTGCAATTATTCCACCATGGTACCGGCAACGATATTTCCAACTACTACAAGGCGGATGGGTCCTCGGTACAACGAGATTTCCTTCGTAGCCCACTCCAGTTTACCCGGGTAAGCTCTGGCTATCAGGAGCGACGCTACCACCCGGTGCTTCACAAATATAAGCAACATCTTGCTATCGATTATGCTGCACCCCTTGGAACACCCGTCTGGACCGTTGGCGATGGCGAAGTCGTCTGGAAACGTCGTCGAGGACCGAGCGGAAACCTTGTGGTTGTCCGTCATTCCTCGGGTTACAAAACCTACTACGCGCATCTCCACCGATACGCCTCGCGTCTGCGCGTGGGCCAAAAGGTGAAACAAGGTCAGATCATCGGTTTCGTAGGAGCAACGGGTCGTGCCACAGGCCCCCACCTCCACTTTGCCCTGAAGAAGGGAAACCGAACTCTGAATCCTCTTGAGTACGACGGCCGCGCGATCGCTCAAGTCCCGAAACAGGATCGAGACGCGTTTGATATGGCCATCCTCCAGCTAATGGATGAGCTACAAAAGATTACCGCTGTTACCCCGGTTAATCGTAGTTTATAGAACCCGCCGAGAACGAAGCCGAACCCGCGACTTGCGTGAGTCGCCCATAGCCTGACAAATTGAGGGTATGGTCGAACCACGACAAAGGCGCTTCGCCTCCATATCGTTCTTCAAGATTTTTCTTGTATGCACGGGTCTCATCGCCTTTTTCATCGGCGCAAACATCCTGGGCCTATCTCTGAGCCCTCCACCGTACAAAGTCCATATTCTGCAATGGCCCCACCGGATCACGGACCAGACCCACCCTGTCCGTATTCTTGGCTGGCAAACGAAGACGGGGGAATCCATACAGTTGTCCGGCTGTGAACCAACGACTACAGCGCAGAACCCACATATTCCTGCTGAGAGCACGGTTCTTGAATTAACCGCACCAAAAGGATCCCTACCCAATTCGATTTGTATCGAAGCGAAAGGTTGGGGGCGACATTTTGTTTCTCTGAACTCACAGCCCGCGTATCCGATCACGAGCGAACATAAGCACTGGAATGTGGCCTCCGGCGATATACATAAGTCTTCCAAGAATGAGTTCTTTCCCTTCCGAGTGGTCGCCATACCGGAACATGGCACCTACAACCCAAGAGCACCCGACCCGCACCTCATCATCTGGATTCATCGAGATGGTATCGATGTAGAAACCATACCGGTGGATGCCGTCTTCATTCGTGATCGGGATTCAAATCTACAGGAGTTGAAACCCACTCCGCTGGGACTCTATCGCGCACCGATCAAGAGTGAAGTTCTATCCGGATCCACCGAAATATTGATCGAATCCGAGGGGGAAAAATACGCCCACACATTTAATTTTACACGACAGGATGCCAACGCATTCCAAATCAATGGTCATCTGGATGGCCGAGATCTGGAACTGCTTGTACACCGATATCCACTCCCCGGTTCGCCAATAAGCACAGCGAAGACATTATATTGCACCCTCTTCATCGGTCAGGCCGCAATCGGGGTTCGCCATATAGAGCTTCCGGCCGATGGTAGCCCGGTAGAAGTACGCACCAGTCTTTCGTTCGCACCAAATAGCCCCACGGCGATCAGCTGCTCGGAGACCGCTACTGGGCCCGATTCCAGCTCTGTAACCAGCTGGTTGACGGCATCTCCCGATGGTCCCTTACCAGAGACGACAGTGCGACTCATCAAAGACGTCTCCCGCTCAAATCTTCCCGAGGAGCTTGCCCTTACCATGGGAGCCTGGGCAGAGAGTGAGACCATGGTGGAGCGGGCCCGGGCGTTAACCTTGTTCCGAAGAATTGTAAGTCCAGTGGAGCCGGACCCTATTGCGGATACGTCCACATACGACACCGAATATCAGCTGCGCTCCACGAACCTCGCCAACCGTCGTCGAAATCTCCTTATGATGATGGCTGGGATTCTTGTGACCTGGCTGGCGATTGTCCTGGTAGCGCTTCATCTTCAGCGGGAAACGCGCCTTAAGACCATGCGGGAATTGGGAGAGGCGGATCCGACACTCTTGGCGGACATCGTGGATAGAGCTGAAGCCAATGATCCTTTAGGGCGCCCGGGGTCTACAAAGATGGCTATCTTGAGCATTCTGGTCATGATTTTGGCCATAATTGGGCTGCTCTGGGTGTTGGGATCCTTTTAATTGACTACAGGTTATAACCGCATCGGTTTACACTATTGGGTAGGATTGGTACGTTCGGGATTGCATGATGGGCTATAATTCATGCAATCGGGGAGTCGGAACATTGTTCGATAAAGTCTGTATATTAGTTATGGATTCCGTGGGCGTGGGCGCTATGCCGGACGCCCCGTCCTTCGGAGACGAAGGTAGCAACACGATCGCTCATGTGGCGGATGCAGTCGGAGGTATTCATCTTCCGAACCTGGCTCGCCTCGGGTTGGGGCATCTGACGCCCATCAAAGGAACAGACCCGGCGACCGAGGTGCGGGGAGCCCACGGAAAAATGAATGAAGCGTCGGCGGGCAAAGACACCATAACGGGTCATTGGGAGATGGCCGGTGTCCCGACGTTCACTGCATTCACTGTCTTCTCTGAAGGCTTTCCGGCAGAGATCATCGAGCCCTTCGTACAGGCTACTGGACGCGGGATCCTCGGAAATCATGCAGCTTCCGGAACGGTCATTATTGAGGAGCTCGGCCCGGAACATATACGCACCGGAAAGTGGATCGTCTACACAAGCGCGGATTCTGTTTTTCAAATCGCTGCCCATGAAGACGTCATCCCTCTAGAAGAGCTCTACGCGGCGTGTAAAATTGCCCGAGACATCTGTGACAAACACCAAATCGCACGCATTATCGCCCGCCCGTTTATCGGTGAGGCCGGTAGTTTTCAGCGAACGTATAATCGCCACGATTATTCGATGCTGCCCCATCAACCCACCCTATGTGACGAGCTCACCAAGGCTGGTATCCCCCTGATCGGTATCGGAAAAATAGCAGACATCTTTGCCCATCAAGGTGTCGAACAGAACGTACATACAGAAGGAAATACTGACGGCATTGCCAAAACCATTGCCGAGACTAAATCTCTCGACCATGGGGTTGTGTTCTGCAATCTGGTGGACTTCGACATGGTGTACGGCCACCGCCGTAATCCCACTGGCTACGCGACAGCTCTGCTAGAATTGGATGCAGCGATCCCAGAGCTGGTCGATGCCCTCGGCGATAACGGGCTGCTTCTTTTGAGCGCAGACCACGGTTGTGATCCCACCCATATGGCCCATACCGACCATACCAGGGAATACGTCCCGATTTTATGTGGAAGCCGTGCTTTCAAAGGTGGAGTGGACCTGGGAACCCGTGAGACCTTTGCCGATCTAGGACAGACCGTAGCTGCCAATTTTGGAGTCAGTGTCCCCACTGGCACTTCCTTCCTGAATGACCTGCGGCAAGTCCTCTGACCACTTGCGGTTACGGCAGCAGGTCGTCAAAAACGGGTCGAGCGACTATTCATGCGTGAAATACTCCGAAAGAAACGAAATGGACAACGTCTGAGCGCCGATGAGCTCCATCAGTTCGTTGCGGGCGTTACCGACCAGACGATCAGTGACGAGCAGGTCGGAGCCATGCTGATGGCCATATTCCTTAACGGGCTGATCCCAGAAGAGACAGTCGAATTGACGCGCGCCATGCTCAATTCCGGAGATCAACTCGACTGGGGCGCAGACCATGCTCGCGTAGTAGATAAACACTCCACGGGAGGGGTGGGAGATAAAATCAGTCTTCCCCTCGCGCCAGCCCTGGCTGCATGTGGTCTGCTGGTTCCCATGGTGTCAGGACGTGGGCTGGGTCATACCGGCGGGACCCTGGATAAACTCGAATCCATCCCAGGCTACCAGGTTCGACTCCCGGCCGAAGAGATCCACGCCGTTGTACAGAAGGTCGGATGCGTCATCTGCGGTCAGACGGACCGGATCGCTCCAGCAGATCGACGTCTCTACTCCATACGAGACGTCACTGAGACCGTAGACTCTATACCTCTCATCACCGGCTCCATCCTGTCGAAAAAGGCGGCTGCCGGACTTTCGGCGCTCATTCTCGACGTAAAGGTGGGACGTGGTGCCTTCATGGCAGACCAGGAGTCTGGCCAGGGGTTAGCCGAGAGCCTGGTCGCCGTCGGTAAAGGCCTCGGAATGCATACGGCAGCCATTCTGACCGAAATGGACCACCCGATCGGGCGCACCATTGGGAACAGCCTTGAGATCCATGAAACCATTGAATGCCTGCAAGGGACTGGAAACGAAGATCTGATTGAATTGGTCGCCGCCCTTGGTGGTGAGCTGCTGACGTTAACCGGTGAGGCCCCCGATTTTGAGAGTGGAACCGCCACCATCCGCAAGACCCTTACAGATGGTTCGGCCCTGGAACGGTTCCGACAAATGGTGGAGGCGGTTGGCGGAGATCCGCGCGTGGTCGATTCCCCCAATGAACTTCTCCCTGCGAGCCCTCTGTCTACGGTTATCGAGTGTACAGAAGATGGCTATCTTCACTCGATTGACTCCTTAAACCTTGCCTGGGTCGCGCTGGATCTGGGAGCAGGCCGCAAACAAAAAACGGACACCGTCGATCCCGCCGTTGGGGTCGAGGTTCTATCTGCAAGAGGAGAGCCCCTGGTAAAAGGCCAACCCCTCTTTCGTGTCCACCATCGAGATGCAATCGATGATTCCATTCGCCAACGACTCCTTGATACGATCACCATCGCATCCGAGAAGAGCGCTGTGCCGTCGCGAATCCTCAAAACGATCCGTTAACCCTCGCCTGGAATGAAATATGAGTGAATCAGACCACAACTCGGCCCCTGTTGATCTTTACGACCGGGTCTGTGAGGTAGCGGATGGAATCAAGGCAAAGCTGAATATCGATTCCGTCGAAATTATCTGTGTCCTGGGGTCGGGTCTCGGCGGAGCTGTAGACGCCCTTGAGAACCGACGGTCGGTGGCTACATCGGAGATCCCCCACCTCCCCAAAAGCACTGTCGAGGGTCATAACGGAGTTCTCCACCATGGCTTCATCGGCGGTCGTTCCGTCTTGATGTTACAAGGCCGTGTACACACGTACGAGGGGATCCCGCCCTGGCAATCCACGCTCATCATCCGGGCCGTACACCATCTCAAGGGACAGATCGCTGTACTCACAAATAGCGCAGGCTCCTGTAATCCCGACTTCAACCCCGGCGAACTGATGGTCATGGCAGATCACGTCAACCTATCGGGCCGAAACCCATTGATCGGAAGCCACGACGAACGATTTGGTCCACGCTTTCCCGATATGACCAACGCCTACACTCCGGAATTACGGAACGTAGCCCACAGCGCGGCAGAGCGAATGAATATGACTCTGCATGAGGGAGTCTACGCCTGGAACCTGGGACCGTCTTATGAGACGCCGGCCGAAGTACGAATGGCACAGACCCTCGGAGTAGACGCGGTTGGAATGTCGACGGCCCCAGAAGCGATCGTCGCCAGACAAAGCGGCATGCGAATTCTCGGATTGACCTGCATCTCGAACCTGGCAGCCGGACTGTCCGCGACACCGCTAACCCATGAAGAAGTCCAGGCGGTAGCAGGACCTGCGGCGCGAAATCTGGCGACTCTCCTTGTCGAGGTAATTCCACATGTCTGATGACATCACGAAAACACCGACCGTACCGGGACTCAGTTCGGACGATGTTGAAGCCCTGGTGCGAGCTGCAAACGCGGTCTTTCCAAACGCCTATGCGCCGTATTCGCAATTTCCTGTAGCCGCCGCGATCCTCTGTGATCCGGACCATATCAACACGGGTATAAATGTTGAGAATGCCAGCTTTCCCCTGGGGTCGTGCGCGGAACGAACCGCAATAGGAAAAGCCATAACAGCAGGGCACCGGCAGTTTCGGGCGATCGTGATTGTGACCGGTTCGGACCGATTGGTCGCCCCATGCGGTGCGTGCCGACAACTACTCGCGGAGTTCGCAGACGAACTACCGATTATTCTCAAAAACTCCAAAGGAGATTACCGAGTAGTTTTCCTGACAGAGCTTCTTCCCGATCGGTTCGGACCCGACGACCTCGGGCCCTGACCAATCCGGCGTAGAGGTCAAATAGCCCTCGAGAATGATTGGAACAGTTGACCGTCCGCACCGGGAGTGCGAGATTCAGTGCATGGTCGACGACATTCGAAATCCAGCTCTCGATCCTGAGGGAATGTTTGAAGATGACGCCATCGAAGTCGGGGTTCGCCCTCGACAGTTCGATGAATATGTCGGCCAAAGTCGCGTGACAGATAATCTGAAGGTGTATGTAGAAGCGGCTCGGCAACGAAACGAGTCCCTCGACCACATACTGCTTACAGGACCGCCCGGCCTTGGAAAGACGACTCTGGCACGAATCCTGGCCACCGAAATGTCGTCAGGAATCCACGCCACCAGCGGGCCGGCCATGGAGCGTAAGGGTGATCTTGCTGGCATCCTTACAGGTCTGGCAGAAGGCGATATCCTCTTCATAGACGAGATCCATCGCCTTCAATCGGTAATAGAAGAAAATCTATATCCCGCGATGGAAGACTATCGCTACGACATTGTGCTCGGAGACGGTCCCCACGCACGAACCGTCACACTGGGGCTCAATCCATTCACACTCGTCGGAGCAACAACCCGGGCAGGGCTGTTAACATCCCCATTACGAGATCGCTTCGGAATGGTCTTTCATCTGGATTATTATAGCGTGGAAGAGCTGGTTCATATCTTGACTCGATCCGCTGGAATCCTGGGTATTGCGATCACTCCCGATGGTGCCATGGCCCTTGCACAGCGCGGTCGAGGAACCCCTCGTATCGTAAACAGGCTTCTTCGACGGGTTCGAGATTTCGCACAGGTATCCGGAACCGCTGAGATCACCCTGAAATTAGCCGAAGATGCGCTCGATCGGATGGATGTCGACAAGGCTGGTCTCGACACAATGGACCGACGATATATGGAAGCCCTTTGCCATAAGTTTAATGGAGGGCCAGTGGGAGTCGATACCCTGGCAGCCTCCTTGAGCGAAGAATCGAATACGCTAGAAGACGTACACGAACCCTATCTGCTCCAGCAGGGCTTCATTCAACGAACGGCACGCGGTCGAATGGCAACCCCTGCCGCCTTCGAGCACCTGGGTGTTTCTCCGCCCAGCCAATATATCCAAAAACAGAATCCGCTCTTCGAGGATTGAGTTTTTCACACCAAGATTCCGGGCCCTGGTATTCTTTCTCAAAGTTCGGCCTCGTGATCGTGGCCCTTCTGACCTACACATGCGCATTTTTTGTATGGTTTCCGGCCGGTCCAGGAATACGGGATGAAGCCAAATATCTCCGCCAGGCAGCATCTTTTGCTGAAGGGAACACTCACGTACAGACCTTAAGCCCCGAAGGGAGCACCTATAAAGCCCGGCCGGCGGATAAGCCGCCGGGTACGGCCGCGCTCATGGCACCATTCGTACAGGCCGGCGGTCCTCATGCGGCCTTTCTTCTACCTCTTCTATGCCTTTGGCTGGCGGTGGGCTTTACGAGCCTTCTATTGCGTCATCTCGGCTATGCCCCTCTTTGGTCGCTGGTACTCCTATGTTACCCACCCAGTCTCGTCCTCGGTCGAGCAGCCATGAGTGATGTGCCGTCCATGGCATTCGCTGCCGTGGGTCTATGGGCCTTTTTCTCCGGTGCAGGAAACTGTCGGACAAGGAGCCTGCTCGCTGGATTCCTGGCCGGGCTCTCTCTGTTGTTGCGAGAAACCAACGCGCTCGTCTTCATTCCACTCTTCCTCGGGAGTCTGGTTCGACGCGATCGAACGGTGATCTGGCTCATCCTTGGGGGTCTGATTGGGACCGGCATACGAATGTGGGCCGTGGATCTCGTCTTTGGTGATCCCATCAATATGCGTGAGACCGGGTTCATCTACGGCTTCGGAGTAGGCTCCATAGCTGACAACTTGATGATGTATCTACTCGCGCTACTCGTCATGGTTCCCGGCGGCCTCTGGTTCGCATTGCGCTACCGAGGTCCCCGACGACCTGAAGTGCTCGCCACCGTATTCGGAGTCCTGCTGTTCTTCACATTCTATGAATATGCCGGCACCGAAAGCTCCGGCGTTACCCGACTGATCGTGACGCCCCGCTTTCTGATAATCCTTTTACCTCTTTTCGCTTTAGCCATGGCAGAGACCGTTCCAAGGACGTTCCCTCGTCTATGGAGCATGGTTCAATCCGGGCGTGTCCTCCCCGGAATTCTTGTCGCCGGTATACTCACTGTCGTATTCGCAGTACATCCAGTGCACGCATCCTGGGCAGACAAGCGCCTGAAGATTCGTCATCTGATCGAGCAGGCGGTTCCAGCCGACAGCTGTGTCGTCGGCACCAAAGGGGTTATCCCTCAATATGTGGATGATCTTGGCCGTTCGGTGTCTCTGGACCCTCGGACAGAGAACGGAAGGGACCAGGCCTTACAGGCTATTGTAAACGAACTTCCAAGAACCTGCCCTCGCATCGTTCTCGTCGTATTACAGCGAACAGAGTCTGCATTCTGGCGGCAGATCTCAGAACGGAATCTGGAGCTGATCGACTTACTCGATAAGCGTTGTGTGCTCCAAGAAATTGCCAAGGAGCAACCGAACGCACATAACCAGGTTATAATGGTTGAACTCACCAGCTGCCGATAACCCTTTGTATCGCCTGCCCCGAATGACTTTCCCTTTGGCACCACCCCCAGGAAACAGCTATAGCTTTCTACTGTTGATCCGAACAAAGATACACAACGGACCCAAAGTATGACGTTCGATTCCAACCGGCTCTCAATCATCGTCCCCGTCTTCAATGAACGAGGAACGATCCGAACCCTGCTCGCTCGTGTAGTGCTTGCCCCGATCCCCATGCAGGACCGGGAGATCATTGTGGTAGACGACGGGTCCGATGATGGAACGGGTTCATTGCTCGAGAGCATCGCTGCCGATCTTAGCAGTGCATTACGGCCAGAATTCGAGCATATGGGGCAGTTCCCTGCGCCATCACTTTTGAAAACGGTATCGGTTCGCGTCCTTCAGCATCCCCGGAATCTGGGTAAATCCGCCGCGATTCGAACCGCACTCGAACATGTAACGGGTGCCGTCACATTGATTCAGGATGCCGATCTTGAATACGATCCAAACGACTATATGGGGCTTCTCTCACCCATCACACAAGGGCAAGCCGATGTGGTCTATGGGAGCCGTTTTCAGGGTTCTACGCGGCGAGTTCTCTACTACTGGCATTCCGTGGGAAACCGCCTGTTATCGACCTTGTCCAATCTGATCACCAATGTGAACCTGACCGATGTAGAGACTGGCTATAAAGCCTTCCGGTCAGAGATCATCACCGCACTCAACCTGCAGGCCGACGGGTTTGGCTTCGAAGTGGAAGTGACCGCGAAACTGGCACGACTGAATCTACGAATGTACGAAGTCCCCATCTCCTATTCCGGGCGCTCCTACGTAGATGGAAAAAAGGTTCGGTGGTGGCATGGCATCATCGCTGTTGGGCAGATTCTCCGATACGGCTTGCTCCCAGGCCGAGCCTTAAAAGAAGGCAACGAGCAACATGAAGCGTTGGAAGATCTCGCCGGAGTCACCAGTCTGACGAATCATATGTACCAGGTGTTTAAGCCCATGCTGGGCGAATCGATACTGGAAGTCGGATCAGGCACTGGCAATATGACCGCCTTTCTCCTCCGACATGGAGATGTGGTAGCTACAGATATAAACGAAGCCGCCCTTGAACGCCTGAAGGCGCGATTCGGAGATCGGGGAAATCTAGACGTTCATACCTGGAACCTGGAAGATCCGTACCCGGGCGAGCAGACCTTCGACACCATCGTATGTGTCAACGTGTTGGAGCACGTAGAGGACCATAGAGCTGCCCTCCAGAATATGCGGAAGCATCTGAAACCGGGAGGACGGCTCATTCTACTGGTTCCCCAGGGGATGTGGCTGTACGGCCCCTTCGACAAAAAGATTGGTCATTTCCGTCGGTACACAAAAACAGAATTGGAAGCGCTTCTCGTCGAAGAAGGGTTCGACACACGCAGGACATTCTACTTCAACACCCTCGGTGTCCCCGGCTGGTGGGTGAACGCCAGGTTGCTTAAGCGCGATCATCTTTCCGCCGGTATGCTCCGAATCTACGAACGAATCAGCCCCCCGCTTCTTGCATTGGAGCGTCGAATCTCTCCTCCCACCGGTTTGTCTTTGATCGCAGATTCCGTTCGAACCGACGAAGAAATGGAAGCGAATGCCCCCGTGCAATCGACCCGACGAAAACGAGGAAAGAACAGCCGAACGCGGTCGGGACAGGGCAGTTAACTTCAGAAATTCGGGGCAAGGAATGGGTTGCCTATTCGTCGTTGAAGCTTCCCTACACTCCCATATTTCGGGGGAAATTGACGTAAAGGCTTGCCAAGCGTGCGTTCATCAGGTAGATCACCGCGCCTGTTGAGTACTGTAGGAGCGCCTCATGAAGGACGGAATACACCCCGAATATAACCATGTTGTCTTTGTCGACGTATCCACGCAAGACGAGATCGTTACCCGATCTACGCTCAAGAGCGAGGAGACTCGCGACATCGACGGTGTGCCTCACTTCGTGATCAAATGCGATATCACGTCGTTCAGTCATCCCATATTTACGGGTGGTGGAGCGCGTCTCGTTGATACCGAAGGCCGTATCGAGCGGTTCAAGAAAAAGTACGCCAAGTTCGACAAGCAGGCATAAGTTACGCTCCAACGCGTTTCTTTCCAGCAACCCGGTTGAACCACTGCCGCTTGACGGCGTAGAATGCGCCGATACGAGGTGGCAACGAAATGACAGAACTCTCGCAACGTCTCGCGGAGTTGGAGCATCGCTCTGCTGAAGTGAATGAAATGCTGGCCAACCCCAGCGTATTGGGCGACCCCAAGCGCATGGCAGAGATCGGCCGCGAACATCGAGACTTGCAAGCAAAGCTGACCCTGGCGCGTAGCCTCACCAAGACCCTCCAGGAAATTGAAGACACACGCGGCCTGATTCAGGACGCTGAGTCAGAAGAGATGCGCGAATTGATCCAGGAAGAGTTGGAAGAACTGGAGCAACAACGGGAATCGCTCAAAGAAGAATTCGAGGAACTATTGCTCCCGCGGGATCCCTTGGACGACAAGAACATCATCTTGGAGATCCGTGCGGGTGCGGGTGGAAACGAAGCCTCGTTATTCGCTGGCGACTTGCTACGAATGTACCTCCGCTTTGCAGAGGGCCAGAACTGGAAGACGCAGATCCTCTCCTCCAGCCCGTCGGAGCTTGGGGGGTTCAAAGAGGTGATCGCAGAGATCAAAGGTAGCCAGGTCTACAGTAATCTCAAATACGAATCGGGCGTTCATCGCGTGCAACGTATCCCTGTTACGGAACGACAGGGACGTATTCATACATCCACCGTGACCGTGGCCGTCCTACCTGAGGCGGAAGAGGTCGACGTTGAGGTTCACGACAAGGACCTACGAATCGATGTCTATCGTTCCTCCGGGGCCGGTGGACAGCACGTCAATACAACCGATTCCGCCGTTCGAATCACACACCTGCCCAGTAATATCGTGGTCTCCTGTCAGGACGAGCGAAGCCAGATCCAGAACCGCGCCCGAGCAATGCAGATTCTTCGTGCGCGTCTATTGGTGCACGCCCAGGAAGAGGTCGCTGAGGCGCGGGCTGCCGAAAGAAAAACGCAGGTAGGAACGGGCGACCGATCCGAGCGTATTCGCACCTACAATTTCCCTCAAAACCGTGTCACTGACCATCGAATTGGACTCACGCTACGCAGTCTTGATTCGATTATCGAGGGGGACCTTAGCGAGGTATTTGACGGCTTGAAGCAGGAAGAGCGCAACCGTCGACTCACGGAAACAGAAGAAGAAGGCTGATTCTACTTCGTCTTTGATGCGGCAGGTGCCTTTTTGGTTCGCTGACTGAACATACCACCGGTCAACGCGTCGAGATCGGCCGTCAACTCATCCACACGAAGACGTTTACGCGCGAATACAGAGAAGTCTTTGGGTGGCTTTGTAGCAAGCTCCATACGCAAGATACGACGCTCAAAATAGATTTTGGTCACCGCGTTAAGGACATCCTCTCGGAGCTCCGCGAGATCCATCGCTTGTGCTGCAGCACGGACACTATCCGGGTTGAATATCAGTCGGCTTAGATCCCACTCCACCAGAAACTGCCATAGGGCGTCATCATCCAGATCGGTTCGACCGCTGACCTCCTCCTGGTCTTTCATCGTCGCGTTCCGGTTATCACGAAAGTCCCTATCCAGGCGGAGTTGAATCCGGCGGGGTGCCAAATAGGCCATACGCGAACGGCTCAACCATGATTGCGCACGATCTGGCTCCGCAGCAGCGTAACGAATTGCATCCTGCTGCACGGTACGAATATCGGGTTCATGCCCAAACTGATCAGCCATCAGTCCTCGGTACTGGCTCTCAAGGTCGGCATCTTGTGCCAAACCAATGCTGAAACCACTCAGAACAAAAGTCGCAGCGAGAACAAGTACACTCGTCCATCGAAACGAACCTGAAAGAGACGAAATTATGCGAGGATGAAACATGAAACACCTGAAGTTCATTTTGCACATGAGCAGTATTCACCAATCAACGGTCCCTTGCAATGGGACCCGATCAGCTTTTACCTCCGTGCAGGGTCGAAAGAAGTTTTACCGGATCCGCCCAATCCAGTTTGTATCCGGTCAATCCGTCCAGGATCGCCGTTATCGCAGCCAGGCGTTGAATACGCCTATTCATAGCCTTACCTCTAGGGCGGCCGCCCAGAAGATTCAGCATCAATGCACGACGAGAGAGGAATAGCCGAATCACTCGTGTGCGGTAGCGCCGGCGACGCTTGATAAGGCGATCGTTATATTCCTGCACCAGCATCTCCTGATGGGAGAAGAGATAGTTTTCCAGGTCGATGTACACCGTGAAACGAGTGTCGGTAACTCCAGGAACCACCGTTATCGTCTGACCCAACGCTGGGTTGAAAGGATCAAATGGGGTCAACTGGTTTACATTTCTCTCGTAGGCTCGATCATGCTCGAATCGAACCCGTGGGCCAAGGCTGGCCAGTCGAATCTTTCGAGCAAAGTCCTCTGGTGCAGACGAATTCATATGGGCTCGATCGGTCGCCAACTCCAAAACCTCGTTTAACGAAGGCTCCTCCATCTGGAACGCCTCAAAGACACGCCAGATGCGTCGCGACATCTTCACTTCCGAACGTGGTACGTAACGGAAAACACCGCTATGGGTCGCTATCCATAGGAGCAGTCTCTCACCGTGTAATGCCGCACTCACGGCCCGCACATCACGGTCGGTCAATCCGGCTTCGATTTCCACGAGCGAGATCCCGCCATCTTGGCTCTGAAACACCCCAAGAGGTGTCACCAGGTGGATCTCCTGACGCTGCGCCACAGCCCCAAATTGTCGAATTGCTCCTTGGCCAAGAGCCGGCAACCAGGTCTGCTGAAAGCTTCGGCCTCCATCACGGCTGCGCAATAAGCCATCGTCGGTAGCTCCCAACACCATATCGGGCAAATGGGGCAAGAAAATAAGATCATTGATTTGGCGGACCTTTTTTCCCGTCGGGGCGACCATGCGCCGAAACGATAATCCCGCATCTTCACTCGCCCAGATACCGTCATCCGTACCGATCAGGACACGTCCCGACGGTTGGTGGTATTGCACCACTCGCACCGCGCCCGCGCTCCGGGGAAGTCGACTTCGCTGGGTTCGGCCATCCGGCGACCGTATGACAACACCTATTGCCGTTCCAACAACCAATGTGCCGTCCCCTAGAGCCAATACGTCATTCACAACGCGTCGCCCAGCTCCAAGCCCTAGAGACACTCGACGGAATGTATGCCCCGCATCGATGGAATGGAAAAGCCCTCCCTCCGTACAGATCAACACCACTCCAGCCAGGTCCGCAAAGGTCCGTATTCGACGAATACGACGGTCCGAAGCTTCCGCGGTGAGCCCCTGTCGCTGACGTGCCTTTTCCTTGGAGTCCGCCCCGATGGCCCGTACTTCTTCACGGGCCTGCTGCTCCGCATCACTTCGAAGTTCCGACTCAATAGACTCCGCGTAGGACGAGCCGTAGCGATCTTCAATCTCCTGTCGTAATTGATTGAAGATACGTTCCGCCGCCTCCTCAAAGTCCTCTTCTTCTGTGGATTTCTCTTCCGGCTGTGTCGAATCATCAGCCTCCGTCACACCCCGCCCGACTCGAAGAACAAGCCGCCAACTATCTCCTGCATCGTTGGTACGAAAGACCGCTCCCGAGCCACCAACCAACACCACATTCGGATCATTGGGAAGAATAGAGACAGCCGTTAAATCTTTTGTTACCAGGCCCAGGGAAACATCTTCCCAGACGTAGGCCTCTCTCGCATTCGCGCGCCCTTGAGTGAACAATACAATTAAAGCAAGAGTCCAGGCCGCCGAAATCTTAACGTAATACGTGTTTGATCCGGATCTCATATACAGAACTCTAATCCACTCCAACAAATCTGCCAATCCAACACAATTCATGGACATTGCATCGAACCCAAAGGGGTGTTTAGATATAGGGCTCATGGCTAATCACACCACATACAAAAATAAGACGTTCAGACCCTTCGGGTCGGCGCTTCTTATTATCGTCATGTTGGCATCCCTTATATTCATCGGATGCGGCAGCTCTGTGGATGAATCGGATTTACGGCGATGGACCAAGAACGCAGCAGGCCTGGACCAGGTGGAACGCAAAGTGATGCGTAATCCTTCTGTAAGCCCTGCTAAACGTTTACAAGCCCTGGAGATCATGGTCGAGAAAGGACTCACCTTCGAGCTCCCCCGCATGGTAGATGCAGCCCCAGACGGAATTGAGATCGCAAAACGACTGATTGAGAAGATTCGTCCACGCTTGAAGGGAGCCAGTGACGAAGCTGCGGTCACTCGAGATACCCTCGTCCAGCTGGTTTCGATACGGAAAGGCAGAGGGTTTTTCCTACCTCCGGATCTTCGCAGCTCTATCCAAAAGGAAATCGCAACCTGGGCATTCGCAGGCCTGGATCAAAATTCCACACAAAAGCAGATCCAGACGCAAATCGAACGCCGCATCAAAAAAAGCCAGATTTCTGAGCTTGGAATCCACGGTGTGGACGGAGCCGGTCTCTTGATCCAACACGGCTTCGACCTGAAGTTGATGAAAACCTATTTGATTCGAATCGCGCTGAGTTCCGATTCCGATATAGACGAAAAGTCCAAAGCACACGCCAAAGCTGTTCTCGGAAACTCCCTCGTATCACTTCATCTAAAGCAGAAGGGAGACTGGCCGTGGAACGAGGAAGAGCTCCGTTTGATGGAGGCCAGTGGTGCAGGGCGAGGGTTCGTCCCAATGATGAAGATCTATCTTGATCCCGATAAAGACCCCTCTCTTCGCCTGCACGCCCTCAACGCAGCGACCTCGTGCGCCTCCAGCGCTCTAACGGACCGTAAGCTGGTCGAAGACGCTCTCATCGCTTTGAACCCTATCCTCACCGGCGATTCGATCGATGACCGTTGGACGGCCATTCGTATGCTGGTGAACAATATGGGAGACGCTGGCTTCGACCTTGCTCTGGAAGCCCTCGGCCCTGATATCAACTTCGCCGACGCGGAAGAGCGTTCTACCGATATGACCATGGTAGAATTCTGTGCTGACAATCTTCATAACAAGGCCAAAGACAGCAAGGATAAGGTTCTGAAGCTCATCAGCTCTCGAGTCCCGGTTCAAATGGCACTCGGTATCGTATGTTCAAAGGTGTGGAACTCCACCTCCGCGACACGGAGTCTCAAGAACGTCGTTCGCAAAGGACGTCGTCGTAGCCTGGCAACTGTATTCGATAAGGTGTCGAACGCCTCAGCACTCGCACAAAACGCACTCGACGGCATGGAGCTGCTTGCGCTGATTGACCAACAGAAGAAATCAAAAAAGATCACGCCGGAACGCGCCGCAGAATGTGAAATCCGTGTGAAGGAAATCCTCACGCAAACGGGTGATGCATACCGTCAGACAATCCAAGCTTGTCTACGAGCCAAAGGACCAGGCTCTACAAAGACAAAAGATGAGGGTCGCAACTGATGGAGTCGGGGGAGGAGCCCAAACCCGAATCAGACGTTTCTGATGGCCATATAGGCCGGGGATTCCTCTGGATTACGGGAGCCAAGCTTTGGTTCCTGGTGACGGCCACCCTTCTCAACATTGCCCTGCCAAGGCTGTTTGGGGATACCCAGCTATACGGTGATTACCAGACCCTTGCGCGATTTCTGGCTGTATTGAGCATGGTCATTCTGACAGGTTCACTCCAAACCTCGAGTAAGGGCGCGTCCGAATCTCCAGCGGATGCGGGACTTGTACGCCGACGCGCACAAAGCCTTGCGTTAACGGTCTCGGGTAGCCTGGCTCTGGTCGTATTTCTGGGTGCCGATTTGATCGCCGGCTGGCTGTGGCACGATGGATCCCTGGCCTTACCTCTACGCATCGCAACGGGTGTGCTGCTCGGGTATGGGCTATACGCAACGTGGATCGGTATCGCGAACGGCCTCGAAAATTATCGTACCCAGGCCATGTTTGATATCGGCTTTGCGACTCTAAAAACAGCTGGCATTGTCACTGCTGTGATCCTGGGCCTGGGCGTTATCGGTGTATTCGCAATGTTTACAACCGTGACGCTGCTTATGACCTGTGTGGCTTTTCTCGTCATCGCAAGGAAGACCCCCGCTCGCCCCAACCCAGACGCCAATGTGATGGATACCCGGCGGATGATCCGTTTTATGGCGGGCGTCATGGGCTTCAATCTAACGCTTTATTTTATCCTGCAGGGTGATGTCGTACTCCTGAAGGGTCTGGTGCACGGCGCGGGTGCAAACACATTGGAAGCTGCAGGCGCCGGTCTGGGGATGAACCTTCTGCACGGTACAATGGAAAATGCCACCTTATCGACAGACCATCTTGCTCGGGACGGTGCGAGCTCCGTTACGGGGATCTATGGGGCGGTTCGTATCATCACCATGCTCCCCTATCAGGCCATAATCTCCCTGACCTTCGTGATCTTTCCGCTACTCTCTGCGGCAACATTTCAAGAGGATCAGAAAAAGACAGAACGGACCATTACTGGCGCCCTACGTTTCGCAATCCTCCTGGTGGCCAGTCTCTGTGGTGCTCTTGTTTTGACCGAAGATATCCTCCTTCGAATTCTATTCGGAGCTCCCTACGCAGCCGGCGCCATTTTCCTTATCCCGATGGTCTTCGGCACACTCGCCTTTGCCCTATATTTTCTTCTCACCAGCATATTGACCGCTGCGGGACATCCGGGGAAGACATTCTTCGTTGGGCTCGTATGTGCCGTAACCTACGTTGTACTCCTTATGATCGGCACACGGAACGCCACGACTCCATTCGATCGTGCAACTGTTGCCGCGTGGCTGAGTATGGCTGGCCCCCTTCTTGGCTTTATCTTGTCGAGTATCCTACTGGCCCGCATTCTCTCCGTCCGATTACCATGGTTGAGCTTAATTCGTGGTGTCGTCGGCGCAGGGGGCATCGCCTTTGCTCTACTTCATCTTATGCCTGTGACCAGCATCCTTACAGCTCTACTCCGCGTACTGGTTTTCTTTGCCTGCGTATTGATTGCATGGTTTGTATCTCGCGAGCTCACGGGTGACGACGCCCGAAGCATCGCCCGACTTCTAGGACGAAGAGGCAACCGTTGAAGCGACTGACACAACTCCTGGCGCTAGTTTCACTCCTGCTTCTTACCGCCTGTCCACCTCCGGACGGGGGCAATGATCTGGGGCGACGCGTAGAAATGTTCAGCGCGCATGTTCGCTGGGGAAAGTTTGATCTAGCGGCCGGATATATTCTGCCCATGAAACGCGCAGCCTTTGAAGACTCCCAACTGGAAAAGGCAAAAACCCGTCGGTGTACCGGATACGAGGTCATTCGGGTCGCTTTGACCGGACCAAAGACCGCTACAGCGCAGGTCCACTTTGGTTGGACCAATCGGGCAAGTACAATTGTACGGGCTGTCACCGTAAAGCAAACCTGGAAACGTGTTGGCGACGTCTGGATGTTGATCGAATGGGACCCGGAGGATGGACTATGAGGGCTATCTCCCGATAATGTACGGGCCGGTGGCGAGTCGAACGCCTTGCCACGCCGCTTTTTGTTCGGCATCCTTTTGTTTCGACGGACCTCGCTTTTCCCAGCCCAGCGTATGCAACGGCTACTATGATAAAAAAACTGGCCCAACCCAATCTCTCGACCCACCCCCAGAGAACAGCCCTTTACCCGGCTGAAAATCCTCCGCTGGATCGAACCGACTCCACCATATCGGTTACGGAGCCCTGGTTGGGGCCCGAGGAGATGGCCTCTATTCAACGCGCCGTCGAGACCGGCTTTATTTCTAGCGCTGGCCCAGCGGTAGAAGAATTCGAGGCCGCCCTGGCTGCACAGTGCGAGACCGATCATGCAATCGCCGTCTCCAGCGGTACGCACGGTCTTGACCTTCTTATGTACGCCCTTGGTGTGGGCCCGGGCGACGAGGTGATCGTACCCGCTCTTACCTTTATATCCGTCGGAGCCTGCGTCGTTCGTGCGGGTGCCCAACCGATCTTTGTGGATGTAGACAAGGACAGCCTTGTGATGTCGGCAGACACCGTGCGGAACGCAATAACAGACAAAACCGTCGGAATGATACCTGTCCACACCTACGGTCACCCCTGCGCTATGAACGAACTCAATGCCCTCGCAAATGACCACGGTCTGTTTGTATTGGAAGATGCCTGTGAGGCCCTTGGTGCTCGTACAGAAGAGGCACCGGTCGGTGGCCTGGGCGATGTCGGTGTACATAGCTTCTACGCCAACAAGATGATCACCACAGGAAACGGTGGGGCTCTGACAACAAATCACGCGGAGCTGGCCAAGTTACTCCGAGAGCTTCGTGGTTATAGTTATAGTCCGGGCCGCTTCTTCTGGCATGAACATATGCCATTTAATATTCGCATGAGCGCCCTCCAGGCTGCCGTCGGGACCGTTCAACTCCAGAAACTGGAAGAGATCGTGACCCAGCGGCAGTGGCTAGCCATACAATATCAACTCCATCTATCGGATCTGCCCGGCATCACTCTCCCGACAGACTGCTCCTCTGGTCGGCATGCCTATTGGATGTATACCATTCACGTCGACCCCGAAGAGGCCGGGCTGGATGCCAGCACGCTGCGTGCTATTTTGGCCGAAAACGGCATCGAAACACGTCCCGTTTTCACGCCACTGCATGTACAGCCTATTTTACAGACATCCGCCAAGCCGCAAGGTCCCTTCCCTGCCAGCGAATGGGCAGCGCAAACGGGTATCAACCTACCAAGCTCCTATGGGCTCAGTGCAGATCAGATCAAAGCAATCTGTACTGTAATTCGTCGTTCCATTTCCAACGCATAAACCAGACCCCCTTTTACGATGACCAAAGATTCAAAACCGCTGAAAACAGGCCCCGACGGCCATCGCCTGAGCGTGATCGTTCCAACTCTCAATGAAGCGGCCTGCATTGGTACCGTCCTCGATGGGTTATTGGAGACCGGTGGATTTGAAGAGCTTCTGGTCGTAGATGGAGGGTCCGATGACGGTACCCAGGCCATTGTAGAGGAGCGTGGGGTACAGCTCCTACGACAAAGTCGTCCAGGTTTCGGGCCGGGCTTATATGAGGCTTTTGAAACCGCGACCGGCGACCTGCTCTGTATCGTCGACGCCGACGGTTCTCATAATTGGCAGGACCTGCCTCGTATGCGGGCAACCATCAACGATGGGTATGATTATGTGCTCGCCAGCCGCTATTGCGGGCAATTCAAATATCGCGGAATCGGCCGTTGGCCGTGGTCGACCTCGAACGACGACACCCTACTGCACGAGTTCGGTAACCTGTCGATCGTTTTCCTGGCCAAACTCCTTCATGGCTACCCCTTAAGCGATGTAATGATGGGTCTGCAGATGTGGCGACGCTCCATCTTTGACGTGATCCAACTCGAAGAAGAGAGTCAAGCGTTCGAGGCCGAATTTAAACTTCGTGTCCACCATGCAGGATTCAAGATGGCCGAGCTTTCGTCCGTCGAACATCCTCGAATTGGAGGAGAGGCAAAATTGAACGCCTGGACCGACGGATTGGCCACAGCCAGGGTTCTATTTCGGGAATGGAAACGGTCAGGGTGGCGACGAGGGCCCAAATCGCGCTAGGCTAGTAGGTAGCGCAGGAGCATCGTATGTTCGACTTTGACGTTTGCATTATCGGAACTGGCCGGGTTGGCCTACCTCTCGGGTTGGCTTTTGTCGACGCTGGTCTCAAAGCAATCGGCTATGACATCAACGCGGATCTGCGCAGCCAGATCAACCAGGGAACCATGCCCTTTCGCGAGCCTGGCTTTGACGCCATCATCGCGAAGAAGCAGTTTGAGGTGTCCGACAACATCGCGGTCGCGGCTCGGGCAAAGAACATTATCATCACGGTCGGCACACCTCTTCACGAGCATATCGAGAGCGATCTACGGCAGCTTCAGCGCGTCATTGAAGAGCTCACGCCTGTCTTGCGACCAGGTCATTTTCTTGGCCTGCGAAGTACAGTTGCTCCACGAACAACAACATTCGTAAAGCGATTCATCGAAAAAAAATCTTCCCTACGTGTGGGAGTCGATCTCGGCCTGGCTTTCTGCCCAGAACGCATCGCGGAAGGATGTGCTTACGAAGAATTAAAGACACTTCCACAGGTGGTTGGCTGCGAAGACACCCTCAGCAAAGAGGCTTCCAGTCAGCTATTCGAGACGATCAGTCCCAAGGTTCTGCATACCAGCTTTCTGAATGCTGAACTCGTGAAGCTGTTCACCAACGCCGAGCGATATGTGCATTTCGCCCTCGCAAACCAATTCGCTCTGGTCGCCGACACCCTCGATGGAAACATCTACGAAATCCAGTCACTGGCCAATTACGAATATCCCCGAAACCAATTGGCATCCCCGGGTCTGACAGCAGGAGCCTGTCTTCGAAAAGACTTCGGCATGATCAATGAATGGAATCCCTATCCGGATATATTGCTCTCCGCCTGGAAGATGAACGAATCCATCCCATTATTCCTGGTGGATCATCTACGTAGGCGAACAACTCTTATCGACCAACGAGTGGCGATTCTCGGCTACACCTTCAAGCAGGACAGCGATGATATCCGGGATAGCCTGGTGCCGAAGCTGTATCGATACCTTCAACGGGAATGCCCACATTCCATCAAGGTAAGCGATCATAATCTGACCGCCGAGATTCTGGATCCGGTGAATGGAACTCTCACCAACACATCGTGGGAAGAGGCCACGGAAGACGCCGATGTGGTCTTCGTCGCAACAAACCATAACGGCTATGACGAGGTATTGAAGACATTGAGTACCACGCGTCCCGACTGCTGGATCGTAGACATCTGGAATGTCGGGGGGACGGGTCAGATCTTTTATCAGGCGCAGGCTATCGCCGATCTGGGTAGCGACGGATGAAGATGTTGATCACCGGGGGGATGGGCTTCATTGGAGCCGCCCTTACCAGGCACCTTGTCGAAGCTGGTCATACGGTTCGTATATTCGATGATGTATCTCGTGGTGACCCCCACCGGCTCGCGGACCTGGCGGATAGAATCGACTATATACGCGGTGATATTCGTAATCCCCAGGAGGTGCTCGAGGCTACCAGTGGCTGCCAGATGGTCTGGCACCTGGCAGCGGTTAACGGCACGAAGAACTTCTACGCCGTACCAGATACAGTCATTGATGTTGGCATCGGGGGTACATTGAATGTGCTCCAGGCGGCCTTCGCCCATCAGCTTCAACGACTTGTCTTCGTCAGCAGCAGTGAGGTGTATGGAGATGCCCAGCAGATCCCTACGCCCGAAACACATCCTCTGGTAATCGCCGACCCGACCAACCCCCGATTCTCGTACGCGGGTAGTAAGATCGCAGGTGAACTTCTATGCCTCCATATGGGACCCGCACGTGGACTCGAGACGGTTATCGTCCGACCACATAATATCTACGGACCGGATATGGGAGGCGACCACGTTATCCCGCAACTTATTGAAAAGATGATGACGGCTGCCTCCGAATCCGACGCTGATGACGTGTCTATTCCAATCGAAGGAACCGGTAAGGAGACCCGCGCGTTCTGCTATATCGATGATTGTGTCCGTGGACTGGCCCTGGCCGGCATGGAGGGGGAAGCCGGTACGATTTACCATCTCGGTACAGAAGATGAAGTGACTATCGACCAGCTCAATGAGCTCCTCGCCGGGGCACTCGAACTCAAATTAAAAACGATCCCTTCCGAGCGCCGAACCGGTAGCCCTATACGTCGTTGTCCGTCTACCCAGAAGCTTCGCACTCTTGGCTATAAACCACAGGTGCCCCTCGCGGAAGGACTCGCCAAAACCATCGCCTGGCACAAAAAACGACATCAATAATTACAGCGGGCTCTACAGATTCGAAATTTCGGTCCGAATGGTTATCTGTGGGGGGCTTGTGTTGCACCCAGTGCCCGAAATCGCCACCTCTCTTGGGCACGACCCGCTACCCCGATCCCGCGGACCCCATGTCCGCTCCACAAGCCCCCCTTTTACATATCGCCGATCACGAACGGTGGTGATAAACATGACTGAATTCAGTGTGTTAGGGAGCAAAAACTCAGGATGGCAATCCTCGCGCGGGCCTGATAGCATGCTGAATAAGGGGGATCAATTTTCGTTGGTTTCCAATGTTCCGAACGATTTGCTCCTGGTTCTTTCACCCCTCATATGAGGTAGCCGTCTCATGAGTTCCGAGAATCGCCTATCATCACTGGCACAGCACCACAGTATTAAGGAATTCAAAGAGCTTTCCTGGACAGGAAGCTTTGAAGATTATCTAGATATTGTGGCAGATAATCCGCGTGTACTGCGCAATGCCTGGCAACGTCTTTACGACATGGTTGTCGCACACGGCATGGAGGAATACGTAGATAATAAGAAGAAGATTATTCGGTATAACTTCTTCTCGGATGAAGGCGCCGACGGAAAGGACGCAATCTTCGGTCTTGAAATTCCCGTCATGAAATTGATGGATGTATTCAAGGCGGCCGCCCAGGGCTTCGGACCAGAAAAGCGAATCCTTCTCCTTCACGGACCGGTCGGCTCGGCGAAATCAACCGTAGTTCGGCTCCTGAAAAAGGGATTGGAAAAATACACGCGCTCACCGGAAGGCGCCCTCTATTCGTTTGAATGGGTACTGCCGAGCGAACACAGTGATGAAACCTTCGTAAGCCCTGTCCATGAAGAGCCGCTTCTTCTGATTCCCCATGAATGGCGCCATACCGCCATGGAAGAGCTCGGCCTGTTGAATTACGAATACCCGCTCCATCACCTCTTGAACCAGGACCTATGTCCGCCCAGCCGCTTCTACTTCCAGGAGCTACTGGGTCGGTACGAGGGTGATTGGGAGCAGATGATAAGTAAACATATCCGTGTCCGTCGTCTTGCCTTTAGCGAAAAGGACCGTGTCGGTATCGGTACCTTCCAGCCCAAAGACGAGAAGAATCAGGATAGCACCGAGCTTACTGGAGACATCAACTACCGTAAGATCGCGGAATATGGGTCGGACTCCGACCCACGGGCGTTCAATTTCGATGGAGAATTCTGCATCGCAAATCGTGGAATCATCGAGTTCGTCGAAATTCTGAAGTTGGACGTAGCGTTCCTCTACGATCTTCTGGGGGCCACCCAGGAACATAAGATTAAACCGAAGAAATTCGCGCAGACGGATATTGACGAAGTGATTATTGGGCACACCAATGAGGCGGAGTATCGGCGCCTCTTGAATAACGAGTTCATGGAAGCCCTCCGCGATCGTACGATCAAGATTGATATTCCCTATATCACGCGCGTCGACGAAGAAGTTCGCATCTACGACAAAGACTTTAACAACGAATCGGTAAAGGGCGTTCATATTGCGCCCCATACCCTCGAAGTCGCGGCTATGTGGGCGGTCCTCTCTCGACTCGAAGAGCCCAACCGGCCGAACCTGTCGATCATCCAGAAGATGAAACTATATAACGGCAAATCTCTTCCGGGTTACACAGCAGACAATATCAAAGAGCTTCGTAAAGAAGCCCGGCGAGAAGGTATGCTCGGTATCAGTGCTCGTTATGTCCAGGACAAGATCTCCAATGCACTTGTTGCAAGAGAAGGGCATGGCAGCATCAACCCCTTCATGGTGATGAACGCATTAATTTCAGGACTCAAAACCCATAGCCTCATCAACGATGAGGAGACTAAGAAACGCTATCGCGAGCTGATGAGTCTGGTGAAACAGGAATACGAAGACATCATCAAGAACGAAGTGCAGCGCGCCATCAGTGCGGATGAAGAAGCCATCGAGCACCTATGTAGTAACTACGTAGATAATGTGAAGGCATATACGCAACGTGAACGCGTTCAGAATCAGTATACCGGTCAATCGGAAGATCCAGATGAGCGTCTCATGCGCGCCATCGAAGAAAAGATCGGCGTACCAGAGGCGCGCAAAGACGATTTCCGTCGTGAGATCATGAACTATATTGGTGCTCTCGCCGTCGAAGGAAAGACCTTCGATTACCGAAGCAACGAACGCCTTCGTAAAGCTCTCGAGCTGAAGCTGTTTGAAGATCAAAAAGACACCATCAAATTGTCGACCCTGGTCTCCAACGTCGTGGACCGCGAAACCCAGAGTAAAATCGATGTCGTAAAACAGCGATTGATTCGGGACTACGGCTACAACGAAGAGAGCGCCACCGATGTTCTCAATTATGTGGCCAGTATCTTTGCCCGCGGCGACGCCAAAGAGGGAGACTAGAGCGGCTTCACATCCTGATTTAACCCATCACTGCCATGCCAACAGAGTCAGATATTCTCAATATTGAACGGGACCATTGGCGATTCAAAGAGATCGTTAAGGGAAATATCCGTGACAATCTGAAAGAATTCATCAGCAACGGGTCGATCCTGGGGCGTAGAGGAAAAGATAAAGTCTCGATCAACATCCCACAGATCGACACACCTCGATTCCGCTATGGCAAGAAGAACAGTGGGGGCGTTGGTCAGGGAGAGGGCGAGCCCGGTGACTCCCTGGGTGGAGAACCCGGTGAAGGTGAAGGTGGCGGTAAGGCCGGTCAAGCTCCGGGTGAGCATGAGCTCGAAGTCGACATCAAAATTCATGAGTTGGCGGAAATCCTGGGGGAAGAGCTACAGTTGCCCCGCATCGAGCCCAAGGGTAGAAAAAACATTGCCAGCACAAAGGAACGATATAACTCGATCCGAAGTACTGGGCCGCATTCCCTACGACACTTCAAGCGAACCTATCGGGAAGCTCTACGTCGGCAGGTAACCGTAGGAAACTACAACCCGGACAACCCCATCGTTGTCCCAATTCGTGATGATATGCGTTTCCGTTCCTGGAAAGAGGAAAAGCAACCGGAAACCAATGCGGTGATCATCTATATGATGGATGTTTCCGGCTCCATGGGTGACGAGCAGAAAGAAATCGTTCGTATCGAGTCCTTCTGGATCGATACCTGGCTACGCTCGCAATACGAAGGTCTGGAGACTCGTTACATTATCCATGACGCCGTCGCCCGCGAAGTAGACCGAGAGACGTTCTTTCATACTCGCGAATCTGGCGGCACGATGATCAGTAGTGCCTACAAGCTCGCGTCAGACATCATATCCAACGAATACCCAGCGTCGGACTGGAATATCTATCCATTCCATTTCAGCGATGGAGATAATTGGTCGCTAGACGACACCGATGTCTGCATGGCTCTTCTGCGCGAACACATCCTGCCCCACAGTAATATCTTCTGTTATGGGCAGGTCGTTTCCGCATACGGAAGCGGTCAGTTTATCAAGGATTTGCGCGAGCATTTCTCAAAAAACGATCAGGTGGTTCTCTCCGAAATCCCCGGAAGAGACGCCATTATGCAGTCCATTAAAGACTTTCTTGGAACGGGGAAATAGTCATATGGGGCTTCCAGAACCACTCGCCCAATATCGTGATCATATCCGAGACCTATCTCTAGAGCAGGGCTTGGACTTCTTTGAGACCGTTTTCGTTCTGGTGGACTACAAACGAATGTGCGAGGTGGCTTCATTCGAAGGATTTCCAAAACGATATCCACATTGGCGTTTTGGAATGGAGTTCGAAAGAAACTACAAATTGCACGGCTACGGCCTGGCGAAAATCTACGAGCTCGTGGTCAATAATGATCCCTGCTACGCCTACCTTCTGGAAGGCAA
Source organism: Myxococcales bacterium (assembly GCA_002728755.1). GTDB lineage: Bacteria > Myxococcota_A > UBA9042 > UBA3505 > UBA3505 > UBA3505. The sequence continues at coordinate 148,829 of PBVT01000085.1, read as the reverse complement.
TAGCGATATGGAGCAGAAGATGGTGATGGCCCATGTGTATGGCCATTGCGATTTCTTTAAGAACAACTACTACTTCGCACGTACCAACCGTAAAATGATCGACACCACAGCGAACCATGGGGTTCGCATTCGGCGGTATATGGATCAGTACGGTATCGACCTCGTGGAACAGTTCGTGGACTCCTGTCTATCCATAGACAATCTCATCGATCCTTTCGCACCAGCGGCCCGCCCAGAAAACCGTATCGACGAGCCCCTGGCCGAGGAAGAACACGATCCCCGTGAACGCCAGACGGTGCCCCGCCTCAAAGTCGATAAGTCCTATATGGAGAACTGGATCAATCCGCCCGAATATATTGCGGAGCAGCGAAAGATTAAGGAAGAAAAACAGCAGGGGCGAGTGCGGTTCCCGGAACAACCCGAACGGGACATCATGGGATTTCTGATGGAGCACGCCCCCCTGGAGCGCTGGCAACGACATATACTGGGGATGTTGCGTGAAGAGGCGCTGTATTTCACACCACAACGCCAGACCAAGATCATGAATGAAGGTTGGGCGAGCTATTGGCACAGTAAGATGATGACGTCAGGTCTCGCCGACGCCGGAGAGATTGTCGACTTTGCTGAAACCCATTCCGCCACAATGGCCACAGCCCCAGGACAAACCAACCCCTATAAAATCGGCCTTGAGCTGTTTCGGGATATTGAGGAACGTTGGGATAAGGGGCAATTCGGAGAAGAGTGGAACGCATGCGACGATTTCCGACAACGCAGTAATTGGAACCGTCATCTCGGTATGGGTCGAGAGAAAATCTTTGAGGTCCGTAAACTACATAACGACGTCACTTTTATTGATGAGTTTTTGACCCCGGCAATGATCGAGCGGTTGGATCTCTACAACTATCGGTTCGATCCCAAACGGGGGCAGTGGATTATCGATAGCCGCGACCCAGATAAGGTGCGAGAGCGACTTCTGTTCCAGCTCACAAACTCAGGGCAACCCGTTGTAGTGGTTGAAGATGCGAACTATCGAAATCGAGGGGAACTACTGCTAGCCCATCGAACCGATCAGACCGGCCTGGATAAGACCTACGCCAAACGAACGCTCCAGAACGTGCTCGCACTCTGGCAGCGACCGGTTCATATTCGCACCGTGGACCATCGAGGGAAGACGGTCGTCTGGTCCCATGACGGCGAAAATTTTGGTGCGGAAAAGAGTTGATGTCACCGGATGAAGACTTCTCCGGAACCTGATAAGATATATGGATCAAACCACCGGACTTGGACGGGAGAGTGGTGATTTTCGTTAAGTCGTCGAGTGGTCTCGACGATCAGGACCCTTTAATTTATGACTTCTGATGCTCAAAAGGACATTTCTCAGATCAAGCCTGCGGATCTTCCTGCCCCACCCCAGACCGCGGCCAGAATTGTCCAAGCGTGTGGTGATCCGGAAGTAGGCTCTACCCGTCTCGCCAAAATCGTCGCCGCAGATCCGGTCCTTACAGCGGAAATTCTCCGTACGGTAAACTCAGCGTTCTTCGGATTCAAACGGAAGGTCACTTCTGCCCAGGACGCCGTTACAGTACTAGGTAACCGCTCCCTACGAAGTATCGCCTTATGTTTCGCTGTTCGAGACTCGGTACGCCCAAACGCTATTCCAGGCTTGGACATGGTGAGCTATTGGGAAGACGCCCTGCGGCGAGGTGTCGCCGCACGACTCCTCGGACAAAAGCTCAAGTTGGACCCCGAAGAAGCCTTTACGGTTGGACTGCTACAAGACTTCGGGGTTCTGGCCATGTTCTTCGCCAAACCCGAGAAGGCGTCCCACTGGAAGACAATGCGCTCCATGTACCCGGAAGAACGGCGGGAACGAGAACGGGAGATCTTTGGCGTAACCCATGACCGCATCGGCCTACTCCTCGCCCGTACCTGGGCATTACCCGAAGAGATCGCCGTACCTATCGCGTATCACCATGCATCATCACTCGCGAAGGTACCCTTATACCTGCGACAGATGTGTAAAATAGCCACTGCGGCCGACTGGGTATGCTCCGTATTTGGAAGCCCAGATAAGCGAAAGGCCCTGGATCGGGTACGCGCCTATCTCGTCAAACCACCCTTCTCCATGTCCCTTAAGCGCGTAGACGATCTACTCACCAGCATTCCCCCAGCGGTCGAGGAGGTCGCAACAACACTCGGTCTACGAGTGGAGGAGCAGGCTACATTCCAGGAAGTACTTCAGGACGCAAACCGAAAGTTAGCGCAGGAGACGATGAGTTATCAGGAGCTTACCTGGGCCCTGGAACAGGCATTGGGCGAAAAGGAACGTCTTGCGCAGGAACTGCGAGAAGCGAATTCACGCCTTGAGCAACTGGCCTATTACGACCCCCTGACAAACCTGGCGAATCGACGACGATTCCTGGAGGCTTCGCTCTCGGAAATATTACGTCATAGTCGATCGGGGAAGGCGCTCTCCCTTATCGTATTGGACCTGGATCACTTCAAACGAATTAACGACTCTTTTGGACACCCCTTTGGAGACGCGGTCCTTCAAGCCGTGGCACGTACGATGCAACGAGTTCATCGTACCATCGACATCAAAGCCCGTATTGGTGGTGAAGAAATGTGCGTCCTTTTCCCTGAAACCGATATGGACCAGGGTAAGAGAGGTGCCGAACGCCTACGTGTAGCTCTCGAAAATCAGGATCTCTCCACACCAACGCATCCGGTTAAGGTGACCGCATCCATCGGAGGGGTCACCTGGAACGGTAATGTGGCCAATCCACGAGAGGCGGGCAAGCTGCTGAAGAAGCTTATGGACACCGCAGATGCGGCGCTCTACACAGCGAAAAACGCAGGTAGAAACCAGGTCGTTTGGGCCGAAAACCTTGTCGATTCCGGTGAATCCTGACGGGTTCTTCAAGAATTTTTGCCGTAGCCAATAGAAATTCGAGCGTCAGATTCCATCTTTTGGAAGCCGTGCCGATTAATACAGTGGGTTCGTGAACGAATGGAGGTTCATCGATGCTCAAACCCCTGGTGCTTACGGCGGGCGCCTCCTTTCAAGAAACATTTTTATTACACGCCCTCGACTTCAAGAAGACGCGGTCTGGGGGTACGTACGCAGAGCTGACTCTGGCCCACGGATCGGACCAGATCACCGGAACCCTCTGGGTTGAGAATCAATCGGAACTCAATCTTGCCGAAGGACAACTGGTCTCCATCCAGGGTCACGTTACTCGCGAAGGGGATGAATTCCAGATCCATATCGACATGGTCGAACCCATTCTTGGTTCCGACCTGGATCCAACCGATTATCTGTCCAGCTCGAACCTTGATTCGGAGACCATGTTTGGGGCTCTGAGACATACGATATCCACGATCGAGGATCAGGATATTCGGTCCCTACTGACCCACTTTCTTGATGATCCAGAGCTGTCGTCCAGATTTCGAAACGCACCCGCTTCCTTAACCGGCCACCACAACTATTCGGGCGGGCTCATGGAGCATGTGCTCTCCGTACTTCATATCCTCGACGATATGGAAAAGCACTACCAACGCTATTACCCCGGACTCGTCGATAGAAACTATCTGCTGGCCGGAGGCTTTCTCCATAATATCGGTCGATTATTTGCGCTTCATTGGTCCGGCCCGAATACCATGCAAAATGACACGCAAGTGATTGGTCACCGGATCAAGAGCGTCGTAATGCTCGACAAACTCGCGGCCCAGATCACCGGATTCCCACCTGCAAAATTGGAGAGGCTCCAACATCTGGTCGCAGCACAGAAAGGTGCTACCACCAACTGGGGCGACGCATCCCATACGATCGAGGCATTGCTCGTTCACGACGTAACTCGAATCGATGCCTATCTCGGCCAATTCTTCGGTGTCTGCCAAAAAGATGTGTCCAGCGCATGGACCCAGTTTGAGCTTGTTTTTGGGGGGCGGCTTCATAATCCGCTAACGACCGAACATCCAGGGCCCTCCAAGTTCTGGACCCCGCAGATAAACCTACACGACACGGTAGAGATTAAGGCCCCGCATGTAGAGTCCGTCTTTGTGTCTCCGGTACTGCCCGAGGACAACCCAGAACCACCGCCCGCGAAAGCCAACTCTGCAACACGCAAACGTACCCGCAAAAGCAGCCGTGGTGCCGAAAACGAACTCCCGGCAGCGATACGAGATCTCTTTGGCCCCGAACACTAAGGGACGGTCTCCAGCCAAATCAATCCAGCAGCCCTCCGGACGCGTATCCATGTGGGCCGCAATTATATCGGCATGCCTCTATTGGGCTGCGTTCCCACCTGTGGGCTTATTCCCACTGGTATTCGTGGCCCTGGCACCACTACTAAACCAGGCTCCAGACCTGAAAGGGTGGAAACGCTTTCTGGTCGGCTGGCTTCACTTCACTCTGGTACACCTCATGGTGTTTTATTGGATCGCGGGAACGGTCCAGCGGATGGGCGGTGTGGGCAAAGGCATCAGCCTACTGGTGCTCCTCGCCTACGCTCTCTTCCACGGCGCATTGGGAGGTGTCTTTCTATGGCTGCTCGGTCGTTTGGGACACGGCTGCGGCGCATTGCGTTTCTCACTTATTGCAGCCAGCCTCTTCTGCCTATTGGAAGCCATCTGGCCGTCGGTGTTCCCCTGGTATCTGGGAAACGCCCTCTATAAAAGCCCGTTCCTCCTTCAAATGGCCGACATCGGCGGCGTACATACACTATCTTTTCTCGCCGTATTTACGGCGGCCTATCTCGCCAGGCGGCTCCCCCCACACGGCACGCGCGACCGAAAAACCATGAAGAAGACCGGCCTGGTTCTCGGTCTGATCCTGGGAGTAGTCCTGATCTACGGTACGGTTCGCTGGATTCAATTTGCTCCACCGTCAAAAGGAGAGGAGATACGAATTGGCGTAGTCCAACCGATGATAAAGGCGATCGACAAGATTAACGCCGACGAGCCCACTCGGCGGTATATCCTGGCACAGACATGGGACCAGCATCGACGGTTACCAATGGATGTAGATCTTACGATCTGGCCAGAAGGCGGTTTCCCCTTTTTCTTTCAGCAGACCCCTTCGAAGGAACTCCCCGTCTCTCATCGAGCGACGACTCGCTTTGTGGCCGACGTCCATCGGGGTGGTATTCCTCTCTTCGTTGGTGCCCTCACACAATCCCCTACCGAAGGCCAACATAATAGCGCGATCTTGATCGCTGCAGACGGTTCGACTGCGGTCTACCATAAACAACGCCTGGTCCCATTTGGTGAAACGCTGCCGCTGCAGTTCCTCATACCCGGCGCTACTCGACGGTTCCCATCGCTCACAAGAATGCAACCAGGAAAGAACCCAGGGATCTTTCAGGTGGGTGCCCATCGGTTTATCGCGCAGATCTGCTACGAAACCATCTTCCCCGGTAGCACACGTGCTGATGTCCAGAGAACGAATCCAGACTTCATCGTAAATCTCACCAATGATGTCTGGTTTGGCAACACTGCGGCCCTCGAACTCCACCTGATGGCACAAGCGGTGCGAGCAGTCGAAACTCGGCGTCCCCTTGTTCGTGTGACGAACACAGGAATCAGCGCCCTTGTCGATCCGCGAGGAACCATTTCCAATCGAAGCCCAGTCTTTCAAGCTGCCGCGCAGGTTTTCACCTTTCGCCCCTATACGGGAGGCAGTCCGTATCTCCGATTCGGGAATCTATTCTTGTATCTGGTTTTCGGACTTCTGGTGGTCTTGAGCTTCGGTCCACTCGTTACCAGGCCTCTCATGGCTCGCCTTGGCCGAACCGGAAAATGAGCGGTAGCACCCGCAAATAGCCCAAAAAGGTCCCCTGGGGAAAATTGTGTCTACTCAAGGATGAACCCAAATAAAAGGGGCTACTCATGCTTTGATTGACACCATCAGCCCATTGGATACAACGCCCAAACGTTGCATAAGGACCTATTTCTTGGTTAGTCGACGAAACGAACGAACTGAATCGCAAAATCTCACGCGAATTGAAGAGATTGAGGCGTACTTGTCCGAATCCGAAGATCCGGTAGGGGAACTTCTGTTCTTATGCCGTGATGATTCTGCGACCGTCCGAGGACAGGCATACCGAGCCCTGGTCGAATTCTGGCAAGACAAGCGGGTTCTTCCGTTCCTTCAACGTACTCTTGAGCACGAGCCCGATTCCCATGCTCGTGGCCTTGTCTGTATTGGACTCGGACGGTTCCTTGATACCGCGAGTGAAGAAGGGGTTCTGGAAGCCGATTTTCGGCCCGACCCCTATACTCCCGAGGAGCTCCAGGACATCACTCTTGCCCGCCATGTCTACGATCGTATCTTCTCCCTCGTCCGCTCTGACGATACGGACCTGGAAGTGCGAAGGCGAGGGCTTGAGGCTCTGGGATCGTTCGCCTACCGACCCGAAGTGGCCGAGTTGGTGGAAAAAATGTACCAGCGCCCAGAAGAGAGCGCACAGGTGAGTGCGCTATTCGCCATGGGTCGCAGTGGTCTTGATAAACTCTACCGTAAACGTCTTATCAAGCACCTTGATGACGCGCGGCTGGCCGTCCAATTTGAAGCGATCAAAGCTGTCGAATGGTGGAAGCTTCGTGCAGCGCTTCCCTTCCTACGAAAGATTGTCCTGGATAAGGAAAATCCCAATCGTGGGTTTGCTCTTGAAGCATATATGCAATGTGATCCTCCGCCGGAGAAAGCTCGCGACCTTCAAAATGCGGTCCACGAAATGATGCCTGACGCCATCTTTGAAGAAGTCATCCCAGATATCGAAGATAGATTCCTCGACGCCCTGGAGCTCGGGGATGGGAATGAAGACATTCAGGGCCTATTCGACAATGACCCTCTGGACGATCCGGAGAGCTGAGACTCGTCGTCAGGGTACGGGATATTCGTCTGTAGTCACTCGAAGATAGGACGAGCCCGCGAAAAACGTCGTACGGATAAGGGTGAAGTCATCAATACTGAGACTTTCTTCGCTCCGGTCCATAAGAAATTCGGTCTCAACCAGTCGGAGATCAGAGGAAAGTCGTAAGACCTTTCGTCCTTCTTGCACCAGTACTGCCCCATCGGGGCAGACGATTGCAGTACTTCGCGCCTGGAATGGGTGATCGGCAAAATATGGATGTAGATCGCGTAATGCGGTCTGTCCGGCTTCCAGATTCACCGTAATGATGTCACGCAAACCCAGACCAACAATCAACCCAGGGCCCACTGCAAAATTGTTGATCTGACCTGGATACCGAATCAACGGAACAGGGACCCCATCGTCTCGAACCCGCAACACATGGGTAATATCATCCTCGTATAAGGCGATAATCAGCTCTGCCGTATCTGGGTGCAGACATGCCGCTGTCACTTCAATGCCACTGTCTCCACCGAATAGTGGTACTTCACGTACATCCGGTCGTCCCGCCGCATCAAACCGTATCAGACGATCACCATGTATGACGGCTAACGGTGCCTCTTCCTCACAGCCAAGGGCCATCAGTGTAGGCCCCTTCACGCCTCGCTCGAGGGTCACCACAGATTCGACCATCGCCGAGGTTCGATCAAACCAGATCAGTTTCCACTGATGGCTCTCTCCATCCTCATCGTCTTCCGCACCAGCCTCTACGGCCAATACAGCCAGGGCACCACCGGGAACCCCGGCCGCAGTACAACTTACGATTGGGCGTTCTTGTGGCAACGGTACAAGAAACTCTCCAGCGTTCGTATAAGGCCAGGACGGGACCTCTTGATGCCCCGTTCCCTTCAAGCTCATAACAATTTGATCCAACTCCGATGGCGCGGGGTGCTCCACCAATCGCTCCAATACATTTCGAAGAAAAGATTCCGACAGGGTAACTCGACCAAGGTCAACCGCTTGCAACGCAACTCGTGCACGTCGACTAATCGCACTAGTGGTCGGCCGTAAGACGCACTCTGGACGCAACCAGTTGAGAACATCTCCTCGAAGGAGTACCGGGGTATCGGGTCGATCTGTCGTGGTCATAGGTACGATCCTAACCGAGGGTTGCTTGTCTTGCACATAATCTTCACGATACGACGTAGTGTACGGATAGCAAGTAGTTGGAGACAAATAAATGGACGGTCCGAACACTGTAGAGCCTGGTGAACAAGAGAAGGTCTTCTTCGAACCGGACGCCTTGCTGCTTCCGGATCCGGACTCGGAGGAAGGGCTGAAGATCGTATGGGGGGACGGAGTTCTCTGCCATAACGACCGTATTGAACAAATCGGCCCCCGTGACACGATAGAGGAAGCAAAGAACGCCCGAACGGTTCGGCTACGAGACCGAATTCTGGTTCCCGGAACTATCAACGCCCACAATCACAGCTTTCAGTCTCTATTACGCGGTGTGGCTGACGACCGCCCATTTCTCGTCTGGCGTGATGAAGCCCTGTATCGATACGCCCCACACCTCGGAAAAGAGGGAGTCTACACGGGCGCCCTCCTCGCCTTTGCGGAAATGGCTCGCATGGGCGTGACAACGGTCTGTGATTTCTTCTATGTCCATGGTGAAGGGATCGAAACAGACCTGGCAGTCGTACAAGCGGCTCGGGACGTAGGAATTCGACTGGTACTAGCCCGAACCTTCTACGATTGGGACGGCGCTCCAGAATGCTTTCAGGAAAGCCCTGATGAAGCCGAGAGGGCATTTCGAGAGCTCCATACAATGTTCTCATCTGCAGCGGATGTCTCCGTTCTTCCGGCACCACATTCCCCACACGGAGCATCTGCGGAGATGATTCAACGGGGTGCAGGTATTGCGTCGGAGCTCGATCTTCCATGGCACCTCCATCTTGCAGAGGAACTTTTTGAAGTCGACGAAATCCGAGAGCATTCCGGGACCACGCCAGTGGGGTACCTCCAACAAATCGAATGCCTCAATGGAAACCTATGTATTGTGCACGGCGTATATCTACCCGACGAAGATATTGCGGCCTTAGGGGAGGTGGGGGCCGGAGTCCTTCATTGTCCCAGTAGCAATATGTTCCTTGGTGATGGGGCCGCCCCATTACGTACAATGCTCGCCAAGGGTATGCGAGGAGCTCTTGGTAGTGATGGTGGGTGCTCCAACAATCGGGTGAGCGTCTTTGAAGAGATGCGTATGGCGGCCCTTCTGCAAAAGGTGATCGCCACGGATGGTGGCGCTTTTGACGCCCCCACAGCGTTTCGATTGGGGACGGAAGGTGGAGCCGACCTATGTGGCGTCGATGCGGGACAAATCGCGGTGGGCCGCCTGGCGGATTTCGTGTCACTCGATCTCGCCGACCTTTCCCTACAGCCGGACGTCCACCTGCTTCGGAACATCGTGTACGCTCTTCAACCGACGGCTATTCGAGAAGTCTTTGTCGGTGCAAAACCGGTTGTTCAAAATGGTGGCCTGACCCGTATCCGCGAACAAGATGTTCGTGCACGTGTGGTAAGCACCGCCAAGCGAATCGGACTTCAAGCAGTCTAGACGGCCTACAAGCCGGTCTCACGAAGGGCTTCTATCGCCTCTCTCTGTTCCGCTGTGAGTTCGGCTGGGACATCTACATTCAAGATGATGTGGAGATCGCCTGCTTTCTCTCCCTTCTTCGTACCCGGCACTCCATGACCTCGAAGCCGTAGACGAGCGTTCGGAGATGTCCCCTCGGGTACCTTTACAGTATGGCGTCCGCTCAGCCCTTCTACGGTGACTTCTCCACCGAGCAGCATCGTCGTAATCGGCACAAGAGCTTCCACCTCGATCTGCTGGCCCCGGCGCTTCAATCTAGGGTGATCTGCAACTTTCACCTTGAGATACAAATCGCCACGTGGACCACCCGGCCCCGCCGGATACCCCCTCCCACGAATGCGCAATTTCTGGCCACTATCGACCCCGGCAGGAACCTGGACATCGACAGAATCAGACGAGCCATCGGGCAGGGATATGCGAACCGATCGTGACGCTCCATGGATGGCCTCTTCGAATCCTATCTCAAGGGTGTGCTGTACATCACGACCCCGGGGGGGCTGCCTTCGACGTGGGCCACGTGGACCACCGGAGAAGCCTCTGCCTCCAAAACCAACGTTTGGAGAAAAGCCGTGCAAGCCAAGATCCGCAAAGATCTGGCTAAAATCCATGTTCTGGAACACTTCATCGGCGTTGAACTGGTCATGAAATGCAGCGCTACCCATCGCATCATATTTCTGCCGCTGGGCCGGATCAGACAATACGGCGTACGCCTCGTTCACCGATTTAAAGCGCTCTGCAGCCGTAGGATCGTCAGGATTTTTGTCGGGATGAAGCTTCCGGGCTAAGCCTCGATAGGCCTTCTTTATCTCGGCCGCGTCCGCCGATTTGGAGACCCCCAGAGTTTCATAATAGTCGTTCGACATTTGTCGCCTGAATTTTGTGCCACTACACGCTACGGGAACAGTCTTTTGAGCCGATGTGTTTCAATATAGGTTCAAACCTCAAAAGGTCGAGCCCCTAATTACAAGATTGCCCTGAACTTCTTGACTGAGCAACCATAGCCCCGCCCTTTCTCAATGAAAAAATCTGTTCTCATACTGACCATTATTCTGAGCGTCACCACATCGGCCGTCATCGCCGGCCCTCGTCGTGCAGCACCCACCCATATTTGGGATACCCTTGCCAAAGCTGCGGCAAATGTACGAGTGGGGCATGCTGACGGCGCATTAAAGATCCTCAGACCTCTTATCCAGCATCCAACGGGTATCGAGGGTACTGCTCCCGTGATTCGTATTCTTCATGCGCGGGCACTGCTTGCTAAAAGCCAACCAGATAGAGCGTTGGAGACACTCGGTCCATTGCTAAAAAATCCTCCCCTCTATCTTTCGGAGGTTGTGCGTCTGGTGTGGTTGCGTAGTGCTGCCGCCTTAAACGATCACGAGCAGGTCTTACGCTCCACAGAGCTATTACTCACATCCAAAGACCTGCCGGATCTTCTTCGCGACGAGACACTGTTTCAGAGAGCCAGGAGTCTATGTATGACGCCTGGTCGTGTCGCAGAAGGAATCTCCATATTGAATGATCTCAGAGGTCAGGGTTCGAAAGGGGCAATCGCATTCAAACCCGCGGTTTTAGAGCTTCTCGCCACCTATCTACCAAAGAGACGGCAAGGGACCGTATTACGACACCTGATCATCCACTACGGAGGAACGTTTCAAGGGCGGCGCGCACTCAAACGGTTCGATCTGAATCAACTGAACCCGAAACAACAGCTTAAGCGGGCTCGTAAACTCTACGAAGACCGAGCCTACGACCTTGCCAGTGACGCCTATGCGAGCATTGCCAAAGGCCCCGGCCGTAAACTCCGTCAGGAGGCTCAACTGCGTATGGCCACCATGCGTATGCGACTTCGTAAAGAGTATCCGGTGGCCTACAAGGAATTGGAAGCCGCAGAGAAAGGTCCCAATACAAAGTTCGCCGCCGAAGCCTACTATCGACGAGGCCTTATGGAAGGAAACCTTGGGAACTTTCGTCGAGGCTCCCGGCATATGCGACGATACCGAAAGAAATGGCCACGCGGTGATCACCGGGTGCGTGCGACCTATCAAATCGGACGGCTTCTACATCAAAACGGCGATTTTGATAGCGCATCCAAAGAGCTGGAAAAATTCGTCAAAGCCCCCTATGGCAAGGCCGTGAAATGGCGTTGGTTCTACGGTTGGTCTCATTTCCGCCGCGGCGATTATGCCCAGGCACGAACAATCTGGACCGACCTCCTGAAAAGCCCCAAGCTACTTGTTTCCGATAAAGCCCGGTACTGGATGGCTGTCTCCTACCTTAAGGAGAATAAGAAGTCGCGAGCACAAAAGAGCCTCAAACGACTGCTTCAGACAGCCCCCTATAGTTATTACGGATTTCTGGGTTCGACTTTACAAGCCCAGCTTTCTGGTGGCTCACCGATTCCAGCACGCGATCCGAACCGCTTCCCCTTAGTGCTCCCTCAGCGACCCGATCTGACCGTATGGGCCCGAACCGCAAAAAATGACAATCTGCGTAGATCCCTCATCAAAGTACAACGCGTCGCTGCGGCTGGATTCCCATCCATTGCACGGCATGTTGTAAAGCAGAATAAGGTCGAGGAGAAACTCATCCGAAACATGGGTTCGCGTCACCGCGATACGATTGTCTCTGGTTTGGATTTCTGGCTGGAGCGCTGGGGTTATCGTTGGAAACAACGGGCCAAGAAGGCTCGTTTCCGGCAAATCGCCTGGGTTCAGAAGATGACCCGTTTCGCCGACGACACCTTGCGCGTCGTATTTCCACCGGCCTATCTGGACCTGGCAACCGCCGCGGGTGAGTTACACGACATTTCTCCCTGGTGGTTGATCTCACATATGCTGCAAGAGAGTCGCTACAAAGAATTCGCCGCCAGTCATGCTGGTGCCCGCGGCCCTATGCAGATCCTGCCGAGGACGGGTCGGCGAATAAGCCAACAGCTGGGATTTCCCATGGGAGAGTTCTATACCAGCCAACTCTTTGAACCAGGGATCGCCCTACGCCAGGCGGCCTGGTATCTGGACGCATTACGCACAGAATTCAATGGCAATATTACCCTAGCCATCGCCGCCTATAATGGTGGTCCGCTTCGATTTGCCGAGTACTTGACGATGCCATCCAATAGGAAGCTCCCCATGGATATGTTCATCGAGGAGATCGGGGCGCACGAGAGTCGAAACTATGTTCGTAAGGTCACCGACCATATCGTTCGATTCACAACGTTATATGCCTCGGATTCCGACAGAGACGCTCTATTATCCAAGCTCCTCATGCCCGAGCGATTACCATCCCCCAAAGGAAAACTTCGATTCTAGGGCAGAGACTGTCGGTAGATATCGACGCCTTGGTCTTCCTGCGATATGACAATGCGCATGAAGCAGATCATAAAAGGATTCCTCCCAGCTATCGTAGCCATCGCCGCTATGGTCCTGGGCTGTACTGGCCCTACACCGAAGCGCATGAGCGACACCCCATATTGTGAAGTGATGGTTACGGTCGAAAAGATGATGTGTAACCAGGCCTGTCCACCGAAAGTAAAGCGCGCGCTGGGCTCTGTTCGGGGAGTGCGAGCTGTCGACGTGATCTATAATGAGCGCGTTGCCTATGTTCGAGGTTCCGGTCATCTATGTTCCGAGGCGGGCAAAAACGAGCTGGTACCAGCCCTGGAGAAACAAGGGTTCGGTGGGACGGTCAGGCAAATGAAGATGGATGCCGGTGGTTGAATCTATCGGTTGCAGTTGGTAGGTTTTGTTGGGCACAAACACGGCAACCATGACGGCTATATGCGCGATCTGAATCCCCACAAGTCCATTTCTGCTCGCATCGTCGTTGCAATCCTTGCTGGCTTACTCCTTTTCTTGCCAGCGCAAAGGGTAGAAGCCGGTACATGGGAAGACCCCTTCTCGATTCGAACTCTTCCCCCTTCGATCTGGTTCGGTCACCCGAATTGGCAAATGGGTATCGGACCTCAACGAGCTGGCGAAGGGATTCGACTGTACCGTATGACACCAAACCAGGTGGAGGTAATGGCACCGATCCTCCCGGTACCAGCTACGGGCGAAGCGTTTGAAACGATCGCAATCCATGAAGTCCCAATGGATTACCCAGTGGCCCTCGCCTCCGACGCTGTCGATGACACGGTCATGACCGTAATCGCGGAAGATATAGACGGGGATGGTATCCTGGATCTTCTAGTACCGGGACCGAAAAACCGCATCCCGATAGTATACCTGAAAGGACTGCCAGAAGGCGGCTTCAAGGACGTAACGATCGCACGGGTAGCTTCCGTTCCACGACGTAATTACCATGGTATCGCCCTATGGGACGCCAACGCCGACGGACACCCTGATGTGGTCGCTATGGGGCTGGGGGATTTGGAATCGGGCATCTCCTTTGGAACTGTCACACCGCCCCAGACCTACGTCTTATTTATCAACGACGGACATGGGTTCTTTCGAGACTTCGTCACCCTTCCCACGGTCTCGAATTACCCAAACGCGATCGTATTCTTTGATATGGATGGCGACAATCTGGCCGAGGCGTGGAGCTCCAATGATCTGGGCTTTGGCGACCAGCGGGACAATAACCTGAAGACCATAGACAGAAACCCCGGTGGTCTACCAATCATCGAAGATATCTACCCGGGGATGATGAATTCGGATCTAGGTCGAATGGGCATGGGCTTTGACATCGCCCATCTCTATCCGGGCGCTCCGCTTTTCGTTCACCATACATCCATCGGCAGCGGCGTCGCACACGAGCGTGACCCTGAGACTGGCAAATTCAATATCGTCTCGGGTGGGTACGGAAGCCAGAGCACCTTTGACAAAAACGCCTACCGAACCAAATGGGGGCCCGTATTTGTAGATCTCGATCTCGACGGCCGTACCGACTTGTTGGAAGCGGGTCGAGGTGTTGGCGCAGCAGTTATTGGTCTTCCCGATGCCCTGACCGAAGGGCTTTTGATGTTCCGTTTTGAAGAAGATGGAAAATTTCGGGCAGGAGAAGACACCCACGGCTATCTGAAGACCAAGCGGATTCGTGCTGTGGAACCTCTGGACATGGACAATGACGGACGAATGGACGTAATCGGTTGGACGGTAGCCGGCGATCCGCTGCTTATGATGAACACCCTGCCTCCTCTCGGCCACGGTATATCCATCACGCTCGATAGCACCGTATCCGCCCCCCGAGCCACCGGAGGTACCGTTCATGTTACTTGCGGTAACGAGCTGGTACCCGGCGGTGAGAACGCACAGGATTCCACCTGGACGCGGTATATTAAAGATTGCGTCATGAGCCAGGGTTGTTTTCGAGGCATGGTTCATGTGGGAGTGGGCGATTGTGAGGGCCCGTTAACCACCGTCGTAGAGTGGCCATCTGGGTACATACAGACTGTGTACCAGCTACCAGTCGACCAGGGTGTAACGATCACCGAACCCGATTGGTTCAAGGTTGTATCCGAACCGCACTCTACCGAAGACCTGACGATTCATATCGCTCCCATACAACAAAACGATGACGAACCCGGTTGCAGCGAGGAACCCGTAAACTTACATGTGATCACAGCGACGGAGACTACCGTACTGCCGGCTCCCTGCGACACAGAGTTGGATATCCATATTGGTTCTGTTCCGTGGCCAGACATTGAACCCGGTTCCTATTTTGGAATCGCTGCAGAGGTCGGCGGAGTTGTCTTTTCTCATCGAATTCGTCTCCAGGTTCCACTGGAGGCTCCTCGAGCAAATATACAAGTCGCTCCCTCCGGCCTTCCAGCCGAAACCCCTGGGTATGTCTGGCTTAAAATGGATAACGACATCGAAGGAGATCCCCCCGAGATCACAGTGATGGGAGCTGTCGCAACGGGCGACCTGCAAGAGCTGGAACCCAACGTTTATATGCTGCCGGTGGACTTACCCGCCATCGACACGCCGGTGCACGTACGAGTTCACCGTGGCGATGTGGATTATTTTGATAGCGTCGTCGGAAATACCGTTACCCCCTGTGAAATCGTAAAGACCCGAATTCAGTCGGTGCAAGACCCAGAAGGCGACCCCGCGGCGGACAACGTAGAGGAACAGCTGATCTTCCAATTCATAATGGAGGGACCACGCTGCCCAACCAACGACTTCGAACTCGGAGCCACCGGCTCCTACACCGATGGTAGCGGCGCCGACACACCGGAGATTCGGCTACGCGATTCCTATATCAAGGTCCTCGTCGAGAGCCTCAAAGAGCAGGAACTTCACCTGGATATGACAACTGGTGGTCTGGGAGTCTTGACCTTCGACCAACATCTTCTTCCGTTCCCAGAAACACCCGAACAGCTCCTCGAAGAATTGAACCCCGAGGGTGGGTGGCTATATCCGATGGCCTTTATCCAGGCCGACGGTCGCGACATCGCTCCTGTGGGATTTGTCGTTCGAACGATGGACGACAAGTTGATTACACAGGTGGAGAACTACAACATTACTGTTGAATGCGAAGGTGGCGTTGAACAGGTCTACCCCTACTCCTACCACTTGCCGGCATTGACCATGGCTCGACTATTTGTTCGGGCTGGAACCGAGCCCGGCGATCATCTTTGTGAAATCATGATCGCAGGCCAACCCACCGGTATCACCGGCTATATTCAAGTGGATGCGGCCCTCGAAAGCCCCACGGTGGACGCAGACAATACACTCCTATTGGTGTCCCCCAGTGGTGGAGGTGCAATGTCGGTGATCGTATTTCCCAGAGACTCTGCGGGAAATCTGATTGGTTCGTCGACCGATATCTCTATCTTTGCGGTCACTGGCGAAGTCACTACGCCGCTGACATACGCGGGGCGCGGTCTCTTCGTTGGCTTGTATACGCCCCCGGAAGGCTTCGGACAGGCCCAAATACAGATTCACGCGAATGGTGTAGATACCGGGGTCGGCACCGACTTCTTAACCTACCCCGCCGGAGGATTTCGATATTGGCCGGTGGAAAAACCGGAGTATGAAGTCCCGGATATCTTTTTCCCTGAGGGCAAAGCCTTAAACCCGATTGGGATCTCCTATCCCCCCATTCCTCCAGAAGCAGAGGAAGAGGAAGAGCCGCACCAGGGCTCATCGGCTATTAAGCTCGCCCCTATGCCGGAGCAGGCCTCTGGCTGCACCACAGGGCCGTCTCCCACCGGAACCATCTTTTTTATACTGCTTTTCTGGTGTGGAGTGACGCGACTACGTCCCACGCTAAAGCGGGTTTCTTGAAGTCTGGCTCGGGGCACGCCACAATGTACCGATGACTGAGGTTGGACACACAAGAGTCCCGAAAAAACTGGGACGTTTTCATCTGCTACTGCTCTGGCTCCTGGCGAGTTTTGGATGTGGTGGTGGGACGCCCCCCACGACAAATCCATTTCTTGAAGTCAACCCATGGACCCTGACAGCGGAAGACCTCGTTGATGGTACACTGAACGCCGCCTGGTCGTTTGGTGATGAGCTTATCGTCGTGGGCGGTACGCCCGGTAATGCGGCCGTCCTATGGCTACGCGATGGCGTCTGGACTCGAGACGATGTCCCTCACTACCACATGCTCTGGTGGGTGCATGGCATCACACCCGATGACGTCTGGGCAGTGGGTGAAGGTGGGGCAGCACTTCATTATCTGAATGGAGAATGGACCCGGGTAGACCTTGGAACAACAGCAGCGCTCGCTGGAGTTTGGGGCGCATCATCGGATGATGTATGGGTCGTTGGTGGTCGGCCCAAATTACCGAATGTGCCACCTATGGCATGGCGAATTATCAACGGTGAACCCCAGGAGGTCGAGCTTCCAGATTCTGGAGGCGGAGCCTTCTTGAAAGTATGGGGAGATGACGACGGGACGATCTACATCGTGGGGCAACAAGGAAAGTTCCTTGTGATCGACGAGTCCGGTGCGAATTTCCAACCTTCGGGGTTCTCAGACAATATCGTTACGGTCGTCGGTGGGCCAGACGGTAACGTCTATGCGGTCGGTGGTGCCGCACAAGGCGCGATTTTCCGATACGACGGGTCCGAGTTGAAACGAATCGAGACCGCAGAGCCTCTTCCTGGGCTCATGGGCATTACCTTTGATCCGGAAGGCGGACTCTGGGTCGCAGGCCGAAACGGCTACATTGCAAGAAGCTCTGACTTTGGTGTCACATTCGACGAGGGAGATGTTCCCACCTTGGATGCGTTTCACGGCATTACCGTTCATCAACAGAGCGTGCTCGGCCTGGGAGGAAACCTGCTTTCCGGAAAGTATGAACTCACGGGTGTACTTGCACACCATGGCCTACCCGAGCTTCCCATACTGGATCTGGGACCAATCTCTCATACCGACAGTGGTCCCACCGACGTCGGTTCCGATGCTGGATCCGACGCTTCGGACATCTCCGATAGTGTCTCCACGGACGTATCCGATACGTCGGACGGTACGGATAGTGGATTCATCGACATTAGCGATACGGAAGACGATATCGATCCCAGCGATACGGAAGAAACAACAGATACCGCCGAAGACATCGTTGAAGACCCGGGACCCATCGAAATCGTTGAGCCAGGTGGCTTCTGTGAAGGCCTGGCATGCACCGAAGGCTATACCTGTGAATCCCTCGCGTTCGATATGATCTGCACCCGAATTTGTGAACCCGATCTATTGCCAAATGGGGACGTGGATCCTGACGCAACATCCGAATGCCTGGCTGACTTCGGAGAAGAGGCCTGTTGCCTTGCGCCACCCGATCTTCCAGGGATCCCCTCTCCTGGCTTCATCTGTCACCCCGATCTCTTCTGCAACGGCGCAGGTTGGTAGAATGATCCCCGGTCGCCGGATCATGGTACCAGTCCTCGGGATCCTTCTCGGGCTAGTCTGGCATGGAGGAACCGCACAGGCTGGATGGGGCTCTCCTCTCGGAAAACGCCAGATCTCGGACTGGCCCTCCCTCGACATGCAATTGGGAGTAAAAGGGTCGGCATCCGGTGGCGATCTACGCCTCTACCGAGTGCTGGCCAACTCCATCGACGTCCTAAAACCTGTCGTTCCTATCCCCATGTCGGCCACCGCCTTTCAGCTCGAAACCAGTCACACCATCCATGTAAGCAGTGGTACCCACATCTCGGGTAGTCACGAGATGATTCCCAATGTAGTCGCCGCAATCATCGCAGATCTGGACAACGACGGACTAGACGATGTGCTGGTTCCAACCCCTTCCCCTGGCCGTCCTTTCCGTTATCTGAAGGGACGAAGCGATGGAGACTTTGATGACGTAACCCGGACACGGATCGCCACAACACAAGCGGTCGACGCATACGGGATCGTCATGTGGGATGCGAACCACGACGGCCACCCGGATATCCTCGCTGCGCCACAACGTGTCCTTTCCGACGGTATACCTTTTGATCTCGCCACCCCTCCGCACGACCTCCTCTTGTATATAAATGATGGCGAGGGTCGCTTTTTCGATATTCAGGCGCTCCCATCAACGACGCCGTTCGCCAATACATTATTCCTGTTCGACACCGACAACGAGCTAGGAGCCGAAGTGTGGATATCGGAGGATTACGGTTATAACGAATATAAAGATGTCATTCTCAAAGCCACCAGCGATACGACTGGTTTCTCCATAGAGAATATCATTACGACGTTGATCCCAGACGATGTCGATCGGCATGGCATGGGTCTCGATATCACCGTACCTGCTCCAGGACATGCGCCTCGAGTGTACCATACGTCCATCGGCCCCAGCATCGTCCACGAGTACGATGTCACCACCAATCAGTACACGGTCGTGCCCGGGGGCGCAGGAACGGAGACGCCCTTCGATAGAAATGCGTACCGAACCAAATGGGCGCCCATCTTTGCCGATCTGGATCTTGATGGGATCACCGACCTGATCGTGCCCGGCTTCGGTGTGAATTCGCAGGTCATCGGTCTCCCTGATGCTATGGCCGAGGGCCTACTCGTCTACCGGGGTAATGATGCAGGTGAGTACACCCTACATCCTGACAGCCATAATTTCCTGAAGATTGAGCTGATACGCGCACTGGAACCTATCGATCCCGATGGAGATGGCCGTGTCGACTTCATCGCCTGGCCACGCCATGGAGATCCCTTCCTTCTTGCAAATCTACTCGATCCCGTAGGTCATGGACTGAGCATCGAACTCAAGCCATCGGTCGCCATCCCGCGTGCCTCGGGAGGTTCCGTCGTAGTTCGCTGTGGAGACCAAGAATGGAACCGCTTTCTTAAGGACTGCGCGATGGCACAGGGATGCTTCCGGGGATGGGTTCATGTCGGTACAGGAACATGTGACGAGCCCGTAGACATCACAGTGAACTGGCCATCTGGATATATCCAATCCGTCTCCAACGTCGAACTGGATCAGCAGATCCAAATCGTTGAACCCGAGTGGCTCATGTTGAGTGAAACGGACGCCACGACCAGCACATTGCAGATTGCCCCGGTCGAAGGCCCCTCTGGTGAGCCGGGTTGCTCATCGGAATCGGTCACAATTGAACTCACCACCGAATCATCAACGCAGACCTTTGACGCTCCTTGCGAAGCGACATCGGGATTCCATATTGCGACGTTTGAACGTCCTGGAACCGGACCGGACCAACACTTTGTCGTGCGCATAGACGTTGGTGGTACACCACTCCCAATCCGGCCCCGTGCTCGCGGTATCAGCGCAGATACAAGTCTCAATGTGTGGCTGGAGCCCCCCAGACCCGCGCAAGGCTTTGAGGGGTTTGTGTATATCCAGGGCAGCGGAGTCGATGGGGCACCACTTCCCAATATCACGGTACACGGGGTTTTAAGCCAGGGAGAGTCTCTTCTCCTTGAGAACGACCTGATTCAAGTTCCTGTGGAGTTTGGTGAGGAAGGTACCGAGGTAACCATCGAGATAGGCGATGGACCCGATTTGGAAGCTTCGCTGGGAATCACCCAGAGAGGATGTTCGGTGATCTCCGAACGCACCCATATGGTCAGCGGATGGAATGATCTCATGCCCTTTGCCATGGGGGAGGTCCACCTGGAGCTCATCCTCGAGGGAGAAGGATGTCCGAGCCAGGCGAGCGGCATTGTCGAACATATCGCTTCTGATAATGGCAGCCCTGTCTTCTACCATCTCGATGTCGTCGGCCCTCGACTAGCATTTCGATTCAATTCCCCACCTACCGTCCCGTTTGTCGTAGATCTGAACGAAAATGGGCTCGGTATCTTTCACGTCGACGAGCATCTGTTGGAACCTCCGGAGACTCCCGAGGATCTGCTGGACCAACTCGACCTCACCACTTCTTCGCTGGTACCAGTCTCTTCATTGATAGGGGATGGTTCTGATGTGATTCCGGTGGCTATGCTACTCCAGACCCAGAACGGGGTGACGATCGGTGATCCGGGTATGTATGACGTCTCACTCCAATGTGGCGGAGGAATTCACGAAGTCGACGTCCGAGAATACCACCTTCCCGCCACATGGATCTTCCGTTCGCTATTAAAGGCGGGAACGGAGACCGGTAACTTCACCTGTGAGCTCCTGATCGGCGAAACCCCAACCGGTATTTCCACTATAGTTCAGGTCATCGAACCGGCCATCCCCCCCGCGATATCTCTCGATCACTCAACGGTCTTCATCTACCGAGCGGGTCCGGTTCTTAATCTTATTGTACAACCCAGAGACAGCGCGGGAAATCTGATTGGCTCCGGCCTCAACCTGGATATCTCTGGCGGCGAACCTCTACTCATCGACCAGCTTCGCTATGTTGGGCGTGGATGGTACGCCTCCAAATATACACACCCCGTCGAAGCGGTGCTGATGCACTTTACCGTCCTACAGGATGGAGCGCCCTTGGGGTTATCTCATCCCTACAACTACTCCCCCGCTGGCTGGAAGGGCCCCTCGGGAGATTGGTCGATTCCGTATATTCCCGATCCACTGGAATTACCCTCGGTCGAATCCTATCGCTGGAACCGTATTCCCCCAGACGATCCAGAAGAAACGGAAACAACCCAGACTAGCCAGGCCTTCCGATCCGGACCAATACCCTCTGGCTGCAGCCAGTCCGGCTCGCACCCCACAAATCTCGTATGGGTTATCCTCGCCCTGCTGGCATTCCGTGCTACCAACTCCAGGCGCTACAAAAACAGGCCGTCCTAGAATCAGGGATCTTCGGAACTCGGTATTGGCAACTCGCAACGCTGCCCATTGGCATCGAATATGGCCCATCCGGCCAGCCCATCGCCAAACCGTCCCGCCACCGCGATTCCACCTTCACCGATAGCCACCACATCGTGGATCTCATCGTGGAAGCCTTCATCGAGCTGCTGTTCCCATTGGATATTCCCGGCGATATTCAACCGCGACAAGAGACCATTCTTGCTATTCGTCACAGCTTGCAGATAACCGCCCACCGCATATCCACCCGAAGGCATCACTGCGAGGCTGGTCAGCAGCCCCTGGTCGGTACCGCCGGTCAAATAATCCCAGTCACGATCCGTGGTTCCAACCTGAGTCTCGAAGACCCAGCCAGAGCTACCGGCACGACCCGATAGAACCACCCGGTCAGAACCCGAAACCAACAGATCTTCACCTCGGGTTTCTCCTTCAACAGGACTACTGAACACGCTCTCGTTTTGTACGTTCCCTGCGGAATCCGTCACAAGCAACCAAAGGGAATCATCCCGTGTTCCCACCATAGCGAGATTGCCATTTTCCATTACTTTAACAGCCTTTAGCACATCATTACCGTCCGGAGATCCGAAGGTAACATCGTCAGTCGTGGGAAGACCGTCGGTTCCTAAGAACATCAACCAGCCATCCGACTTGATGACACCACCACCTGGTATACGAGTCTCGCCGACGACAGCGACTCCACCCGTCGGTAGAGGAACGACATCGAAGGCTGAATCATTATGGTTGTCCCCATCGACCCGCTCCCAGAGAATCTCTCCATTCTCGTCGATCGCGAATACCCAGGCATCTTTCAACCCTGCTCCCTGGGAGCGGGTATCACCTGCAATGACGTAAACGCCTGTGCCAAGGTCGACAATGCTATGGGCCTGATCCATCTCCTCGCCACCATAGACATTTTGCCAGATGACCTCACCCACCGGGTTGGTGCGCTGTATGATGACATCGTAATTGAAGTCGGCACCTGTCTGGTAGCCCGCCAGGAAGAATCCACCATCCGGGGCGCGAATAATCGACGAGAAAAGTACCGCGGTCTCATCTGCCAATACACCGGCACGAGCAACGTGTTGGCAACTTCCTTCCACACAGATGTCCGCAGTACATGCGTTACTATCCAACTCGCAGGTCGTTCCATCGGGACGTGGCGCTACAATGCAACCCGCGCTGGCATCACAGACCGTATCCATGCACGGTTCTGTAGTCTGGGGTTCACAAATAATCGGATCACCAGCCACGCAGATACCGGCCTGACAGGACCAGTTGAAACATTGATCTGGTCCCTGACAAAGCGTTCCGTCCGACAAGCCATCGCAGGGATCTTCGATGATCTCTCCATCGGTCGTTACATCCTCCGTAACCTCGGGTTCTGTAACATCGACCTCATTCGGCTGAATATCGTTCCCCTCGTCTTTCGGCGTTGGGACATCCGGCTCAAAGGTGTCTTCTGTCACGTCGGGAACAGACCCACACTCCTCAACTGTATTGTAAACACAGGTGCCAACAAATGTAGCAGCACTCGGATAATAGACCTGCTCACAGGATACCGCCACGCAAGGATCCGTTGGCTCAATACAGTCCGCTGCGGTCGAACAAGACGCCTGTGGCGTCGGCGAAGGTCCTGTGCACGCCATCGTTCCGACAACAATACAAATGCCAAATACCAGCAGAAGCGATCGCATTTTCTTCATAATTCCCTCTATTCTTCCCGACGAATTTTTTCGTACCTGACTATCGTAGATATCGCATTGAGCGTGTCAATCAAGCTTCCGATTTCGAAAGGGAATATCAGACAAACCCTTTGAAACACAAAAACGGCACTTGAGGGTTCTGCCCGGTAACGCTAAGAATCAGACATGCTTTACGGTAACACATTCGGAAATCTGTTTCGCATCACGTCCTTTGGAGAGTCCCACGGGCCCGCGATGGGATGTATCGTAGATGGCTGTCCCGCCGGACTAAACTTCGATCCAGATATCATTCAAGCCGATCTCGATCGCCGACGTCCTGGCTCGACTCCGCTCGGCACAAAACGAAACGAGCCCGATCGGGTCGAGATCCTTTCCGGAGTATACGAAGGTCAAACCCTTGGTTCGCCGATCGCGATGATCGTTCACAATAAGGATGCACGTAGCCGAGACTACAAAGACATCAGTAAGGTCTTCCGACCCAGTCACGCGGACTACACCTATACGGCTCGATACGGACACCGCGATCCGCGCGGTGGAGGGAGGGCATCCGCCCGTGAGACGGTAGCACGTGTCGCTGCAGGGGCCGTAGCGCGGCAACTGTTGGCCCAGATGTCCGAGATTGAGGTGATCGCGTGGGTCGATCAGGTCGGCACACTGACGGCATCCGTCGATACCGACAAGGTCCTTCGAGAGGACGTAGATCGGTTCCCAGTTCGCTGCCCCGATGAAAAAACAGCGCAAGCAATGGAGAACCAGATCGAGGAAGCTCGAAAAGCACGCGACACCGTGGGCGGAGTGATCGGAGTTGTGGCTCGCAATGTACCGGCTGGACTCGGTTCACCGGTCTTCGAAAAACTCGATGCAACCATCGCAGGCGCAATGATGTCCCTACCAGCAGCAAAAGGTGTAGAAATCGGCAGTGGTTTTTCTAGCTGCACCACGACAGGCTCGACCAACAACGACGCGTTTATCAAGGACGATAACGACGCGATTCGAACGCAGACCAACCACTCTGGCGGGATACAGGGAGGGATCACCAACGGCATGCCGATACTCACACGAGTAGGCTTCAAACCCGTTGCAACACACTTTCAGCCGCAATCAACTGTGACCACAGACGGTGAGGAGACGACGTTCACCGCTTCCGGTCGACATGACCCCTGTGTCCTCCCTCGAGCCGTTCCGATGGTGGAATCTATGCTACTCCTGGTTCTGGCCGATGCGATGCTTGGAGCCCGAATTGCTAGAATCTAACTGCTTTCGTCCCTTTCACTACGCCCACAATATGATAGCCTGTGGATAATGAAGGGGCTCCGTCACACATCCGATGACCGTAAACGCGGCAGTTCTCTACCCGACATCGACCTGTCTGGTATCCGGGTCACCTTTGTAGAGCCGCCATTCCGTCTACCCCATGATTTCATCGACTATCCCACGTTTATGAACCTGGGGTTACTGTTCAACGCGGCCGTCGCTGAACAGCTGGGGGCGAATGTTTCTGTTGTAGACGCAGTATTCTCCGCTCCATCCCTACCGCTCGTTCGGGGTGAGACCGAGGATATTCTGGGGATGGATGTGCCAAGTCTAACCGAGCTGGTTCTTGCCACCAATCCCGACATTATCGTCCTCCACGCCTCCTTTTTTGCGAATCCCCGGTATCTGGAAAAGAGCTTTTTGCCTTCGTTATCGTCAGATTTAGCCAAGAAGGCACCCAATACACCACGTATTCTGGCAGATATGTTCCTGGGTGGGTTGAATTATTTCGATTACGACCCGGAGCCGGTGGCAAAAGAGCTGGGGCTGCAGGTTGTATTGCAGGGCGAAACAGACGCTATCCTACCCGCTGCGCTACAAAGCGTAAGTAAGAATTCGACTCTCGAACAGGACATCTACCAGCGAGGCGATCGAGCAAGCGGCCAGTTTCCGCTCCACCCCGATGCGTTTCCGAACCCCGCATTCCACCTTCTTCCAATGGACCGCTATTTCGACATTATGGACGAAGCACAGCGGAACAACCTGGTACCAGAATACCATGCCGGCGAGCGGATTCTCCCCTTCATGTCCAGCCGTGGTTGCCCCTACGCCTGTATCTTCTGTACCCAACAGGTTCTTGACCTGTCCTGGCGTGGATACTCCGCGGAGCGCCTTGCGACTATCATGGGGTCGCTACAGGCTGACTATAAGGTGGATCGTATCCTATTTCTGGATGATCTTATGAATCTGGACGGGGAACGCTTCCGGTCCTTCACTCGACATATGGCCGAAATTCAACTGGCCTGGGACGCTGTGAACGGTTTTCGAGCGGACAGACTCAATGAAGAGGTCGTTTCCAATATGAAAAAAGCCGGCAACCGAAAGGTTACCGTAAGCGCAGAAAGCGCCGACCAGGAAGTCTTGGACCGCATCGTACGCAAAGGTCTCAATATTGAAGACATCGATCGAACAGCGGAGACGGCGCACGCTCTCGATTACCCGTGCCAGGTTCACTATGTAATCGGCTTCCCCGGCGAGACCCGCACCAACATCAACACCACACTACTTCACGCGGCACGTATGCGCCGGGACCACGGAGCCATCGCCCTGGTTCAATACGCTACTCCGGTTCGTGGGACGAGACTGTTCCGGGTCGTGGACAAGGAGGGTATGTGGGCTGATCCCGATGACCGTGAGCGGGATGTATCCTCACTCTTTTATAGGGATAGCGTCATCTGTGGCGACGATTTTGATCCGCAGATACTCAAATTGATGCGCGAGTCGTTTGAAGAGGCCATGCGCGACCTCGACGCTATGCCTACAATCCTCCATATGGACGATTCCACCTCTGCTACAGGGATGCGTGCGCTTTCCGATCTCGTAGACGAGCTCAATCAACTCTCCAAGCCGCGGTCCCGTGTCTTCCTACACGGACAAAATGTGCTGGACTACCCAGAGCTTCCAGAACTTTTTGAAGCGACACACAATACCCATACACAGATTGTCGGACTGTCCACGGATGGCTCACAGTTATTGCGAAGGACCGTGCTGGAATTTCTTGTCCAGATGAAGGTGCAGTGGGTCGTATTGGAACTCCCATCGGAGCCCGACGAAGAATTCGATCAGCGAAAACCGATGATTGCCCGCGCCATACAGTGGTTGGGCCGGTCCGGTATACGCTCGTCAGTGATGGCTTCAAGCGCGGTCTTTCATTCGGCCGACCAGAGCATGACCCTCCAGGAATGGGCACAGAATCCAGCCATTCAAACCCTGGAGATCCTGGTCGACGATCCGGCCCATACTCCAACGGATGGGTCGCCAAACACCATCATTGGTCATCTTGACGCTCTCACAGCCACCAGCTCTTGCACGGTCCGAGTCCACGGACTGCCCCCGTGTACTATCGATCAGCAATCTGAAACCACCGACTTGGACGAAAGAGCCTGGCGTACAGTCACCGCCATCGACAAGACCGGGTTTGCAAACACAAGAGCTCGAAACCGTATCGATGCATGCTCCTCCTGCCCGATACGTGTAGGCTGCGCCGGCATCCCGTAAGTTACAAAACTGCCACCCTTTTGACGCAGTGCGAAAAAGAATACGCGCCCACGAGGGACGCTCATACACGCAAGACCTTGAAATTACACAGAACATGTTCTGGTACGAATCTTGCTACTATAGCGCGGAAATCTATCGGTCTACGGTAGATTCTGTTTTTGCTTATGGATGTTTCTATGCACCAACGACAACAAGTCGCCCTGCTCATCAACCAAAATGCTCGCCGTGTGAACAAGCACGTCATGGAGCAGATCCACGAATGGGTTCCTGAGCACCAGGTATACGCCACCCAGTCTCCGGAGGAATCCAAAGAGGCCGTACGTGATATCCTGGATAAAGGCTATGAAAACGTATTTGCTGGCGGTGGTGACGGCACCTTTGTGGGTCTCATCAACAGCCTTGAAGAGATCGCGGAAGGACGCCCCTGGCCACGAATTGGCATGCTACGGCTCGGTACCGGTAATGCATTGGCGCATCTGGTATCCTCCTCATCGCCGGAAGACGATCTGCGCAGCTTCCTGACCCAGCAGCAACGAGACGACATGCCCATCTCGCTCCTATGCGACGATGACGGTGTCTTGTCTCCCTTCGCTGGAGCCGGTCTAGATGCACAGGTACTCCACGATTATAATTCTATGAAAGATGGTTTGGCAGGCCAATACGCTGGCCCATTGGTCAAGAATGTCGTCGGATATTTTCTGGCCGCCTTCTCCCGCACCATACCTCGTCGTTGTAGTCAGGCCTTCAAGGGCAGTAAATTGTCCGCCCGTATTACAAACACCGGCGACCAGGCGTTCATTCTTGGTGAAAATGGGCTCGTACAAGAGTTTGTGGATCATGGTGACGTCGTTTACGAAGGTCCGGTCTCATTGGTGGCCGCTGGAACGACCCCGTACTACGGCTATGGCATGAAGATGCTTCCGCACGCCCGCAAGTATCCTTCCATGTTCCAACTCCGTGTCGGAACGGCCAATGTCGCTAAGTCGCTTACAATGCTGCCGTCCCTATGGAAAGGGACCTACCACGGTAACTCCGTCACCGATTTCGTGGCCGAGTCTGTTAAAATCGAGTTCTCGGAACCAACCCCGTACCAGGTTGCTGGCGATGCCGCCGGTAACCGTGACGAGATCAATCTTCGTGTTGCTCCGCAGCCCGTAAACCTGATCCGGCTCATTTAGGCCCTATCGCCACAAGGTAACCCCCACCAACCCAGTGCGTGAATGATTTCGCACTCCGGGGTGGTTTGGCGAATATTCATAAGGATCCTGCGATCCGCGGATTCACCGGCCGTAATCCGAACAAGATTTAAGAAACGTATCGCTGCGCTGTAAAACACACGGTTTAAATCCAGTAAAAAACCGTCAAAACTCATTATCTATTAGTTTGGAAGCGTTCTGGCATGGGCATTGCATATGCGCGGGCCGACTCACGAAAACGGCACATCCGTACCTTCCGTTGATTCCTTGAATTCAATTCGAGATTTTTGATGAAGACCAATACAAATACAAAAGTAGCTGATTGGGACGACCAGGCCATCGCGATTATAGGTAAAGCCTGCGTATTGCCAGGCGGGTTGAACACGAAGACCTTTGCACAGTTTCTGCTGCAAAGTCAGAGTGCAATCACCGAAGTCCCAGAGGACCGTTGGCGCATCGATGATTTCTATGATCCCGATCCTGCCAGCCCATTTGGTATCTATAGCCGAATTGGTAGCTTCATACGGGACTTTGAGTTTCAAAGCCTGCGATTTCGTATTCCGCCCAAGGTTGCGGACCGTATGGATCACGGTCAACGCTGGATTGTAACGGCGGCCGCCGATGCCCTGGAAGATGCCGGCTACGGTCTCGACAACGATTTCGATCGCACGCGCGTAGGCGTCGTAATTGGAAATAGTATGGGTGGCGAACAACACGTACGAACATCCATGACGATGAACTGGCCTTTTGTCGGTAATGCGCTTCGAGAGAGTCCTTCGTTCCGGGAACTATCACCGGAGATACAAGAGCGGATTATCCATGAATCTCGCCAGAATTTTGGTGATGCACACCACGCTCCGATTAACGAAGACAGTATGCCTGGTGAGTTGGCCAACGTGTTCGCTGGTCGAATCGCCAACGTATTAAACCTACGCGGGCCCAATTTCGCATGCGATGCCGCTTGCGCTTCAAGTCTGGCTACATTCATGACAGCCAGACGCATGTTGCAACATCACGATTGTGACATGGCCATCGCTGGCGGTGTAGATCGCTGCAATGGCCCCGAAATGTTCGCTAAATTCTGCCGCATTGGAGCCTTGAGTGCAGATGGAAGCTTCCCCTTTGATAGTCGAGCGTCGGGCTTCGTCATGGGTGAAGGTGGCGCAGCGTTCGTCCTTAAACGTCTTAGCGATGCACGTCGAGATGGCGACCGTGTGCTCGGTGTCATTCTCGGCATTGGCGCCAGCTCGGATGGAAAGGGCAAAGGGATTACGGCTCCGAACCCAGAAGGACAACGCCTTGCCGTACAACGAGCCTATAAAGATGCTGGTGTATCACCATCGGAAGTTGGACTCTTAGAGGCCCATGGTACGGGTACAACTGTCGGTGACGCCGTGGAAGCAGGTGTTCTGTCCGCGACCTTCGCCGAGGCCGGTGCGGCGCTACAGAGCGTGTCTCTGGGATCCGTGAAGAGCAATATCGGCCATTTGAAGGCCGGTGCTGGCGCAGCAGGTATGTTTAAGGCACTGCTTTGTCTGGAACATAATACAAAGCTGCCCACCATTAATGTCCAGACTCCCAATCCAAAGATTGGTTTCGAAAATACTCCGTTCCGACTCCAACTAGAGCCCGAACCCTGGAACCGTGGAGATCAGTCACGGATCGTTGGTCTCAGCGCCTTTGGATTTGGTGGAACAAACTTTCACATGGTCCTCGGTGAAGCACCAGAGGACCTTGCAGGAGACGTTGAGGCTCTAGAGCCCGTTGGTCTCGCAGCATGGTCTGAGGAGAATGGCCGTATGGCTACAAAAGCAAGCCAAGATGCTCCCATCGAAATTTCGAATAGTCAGCTCTCCGTGGATACGATTCCCGGTGTCATGCTTGGCTTCGCAGGGAAAACCACCGCTGAGATCGAAAAACAAGTCGACGCAGCGCTGGCGCAACTAGAAACTTCGCCAACAAAAAACCCGGCACCAGTAGCCCCTGGCAGTCTGGTGGGTGAATGGCGGCTCGTCGTTGGTGGTAACGATCTCGCGGAAGCTGCTACTCGCCTTCGTCGCGCCAAAGCCCTCGTGGCTCGTGGTGAAAGGTTCCAGGGACAAGATGTCGCTCTATGGAATGGCGCCCCTGGAAAAGTAGCGTTCGTCTATCCGGGCCAGGGTTCGCAATACGTCGGTATGGGTGCCGAGCTGTGTAAGAAGTATTCTGTAGCGCAGAAGGTCATCGATGACATCGACACCTTGATGGAAGACACAATTGAAGAGCGATTGTCTGACATTATGTTTGGGCGACTCGACAAAGACCTCTGCGAAAAGAAACTACGCTATACGGTCTATACCCAGCCTGGTGTCCTCGCCATGGATCTGGCGCTTACAGAGCTTGTGAAGGCCTATGGTATTAGCCCTCACGGTGTGGCCGGCCATAGTCTTGGAGAATACGGCGCTGTCGCCGCAGCCGGCGTTCTCGACTTGAAGGATACGGTCCGAGTTGTAACCAGCCGCGCCCGTGAGATGGCCAATGTAAAGATCGATGATCCAGGCAAAATGGCTTCGATCATCGCCGACGCCAAAGAGGTCGATAAGCTCATCGACGAGATCGACGGCATGTTGATCGCAGCAAATCGAAATAGTCCGAATCAGACCGTAGCAGCCGGTGAGTCGGCGGCCGTAGACAAGCTTGTGGAGCGGTGCAACGAGCTGGGCATTCGCGCGATTCCCCTACCCGTAAGCCATGCGTTCCATAGCCCGATTGTGGAACCTGCGACCCGGCCTCTGCGCGCTCTATTAGGAAAATTGGACGTCAGCAAACCGAACTTCCCCATCTATTCGGATGTAACCGCCGAAGAATACCCAACAGGCGACGGCGCCGAAGACACCATTCGCGATCTCCTCGGTAAACAAGTCGCTGCTTCCGTAAACTGGATCGGAATCGTGCAGAATATGAAGCGAGATGGGTACGACACCTTTGTCGAGGTTGGACCCAAGTCCGCGCTAAGCCGTCTTATTCTGGATACCCTGGGGAAAAATGTTCTGGCCGTTTCGACCAATCACCCCAAACAGGGGGATCTGGCTAGTTTCCGAAATGCGCTGGTGAGCCTGTACGCTGCAGGTCTCGGCGCGCCTTCCGTGGCACAGGCCATAGAAGCGCAGGCCAGCCCCGGCAAAGCCAGCTCCGCTACCGTAGAACACACACCATCCGCAGTATCGCCCGTTTGCATTACGGGTGCATCGATTGGTCTACCAGGCGCCGATTACGAAATGTTCGCAGACGACAACTTCAGCCGTCTTCTGAATGGTGAGAATCGAATCGAAAGCCTCCCCGGCCAGCTCATCGAAAAGATGCTCGGTAAAAACATCGAACGGCTCGTAAAGAACGCGTCTGGCGCGGGAAGTTTCGAACGAATTACAAAGACGGAAGGTATCATCCAGCTGGGTGGACGTCCGGGTAAGCTCGACGTCGTCGGAGATTATGAAGTACCAAAAAGCTTCAACCAGGCTCTCGACATCACGACTCGAATGGTCATCGCTGCGGCGATGGAGGCGTTGAAAGACGCACATATTCCTGTTGTGCCCCGGTACCAGGTAACGACGACTGGGAAAAAATTACCGAGCGGTTTCCAGATTCCAGAAAGCATCGGTAAAGACACCGGTGTGATCTTCGCATCGGCATTCCCAGGCATTGAAAATTTCACCGAAGAATACGACTCCATTGTAGCGGACCGCGAAAGCCAGGCCCGAGTGGAATCCCTCCAAATCGCGTTGGAAACGGCAGAAAAGGCCGGAGCCTCCAAGGAAACACTCGACGCATTGAGCTCCCAATTGGAGACAGCGAAAGCAGCATCGAAAGAATCCGAGTACACCTTTGATCGACGTTTCTTGTTCCGAATTCTCGCGATGGGTCATACCCAGCTGGCGCAGTTCCTCGGATTGAAAGGGCCATCCACACATGTGAACGCCGCCTGCGCGAGTACGACACAGGCCCTGGGTATCGCCTCCGACTGGATTCGATTGGGTCGCTGTAAACGAGTCATCGTAGTCGGCGCAGATAATGTCTCCAGTGATCGCTTGATGCCATGGTTCGGAAGTGGCTTCCTGGCCGCAGGTGCCGCAACAATCGAATCCGATGTCACCCAGGCCGCCGTCCCATTTGGTACCCAACGCAATGGTATGATCGTCGGCGCGGGAGCCGTAGGGCTCGTACTCGAAGCCGATGGTCTCGCCGAATCTCGTGGCGTAACACCGTTGGTACGCATTCTGGCAGACCGGTTTGGTAATAGTGCCTTCCACGGAACGCGCCTGGATGTGGAGCATATCTCCGAGCTGTTCACAGAGCTGGTCGAAGATATGTCGCAGAGCGCCGGTGTCCCCATCGCAGAGATGGCCCCGAACACCGTCTTCATGTCCCATGAGACCTATACCCCAGCGCGTGGCGGATCGTCTGAAGCCGAAGCGCAAAGCCTACGTAGAGCCTTCGGGAACGCGTCCGGTGGAGTCTGTGTTGCCAATGTAAAGGGCTATACGGGTCATCCAATGGGTGCTGGTATTGAAGACGGCCTCCTCGTAAAGATTCTTCAGTTCGGAACCGTTCCACCACTTGCGAACGCCAACGATCTGGATTCAGCCTTCAGCGATTTGAACCTTTCCAGCGGGGGTGCTTTCGACGCCCGTTTTGGTGTACGTCTTGGTGCCGGTTTTGGTAGCCAGATCGCCCTGGTCGGTTTCGAAAAGATCGCCGACGGCCCGCAGACCATCGCCAACCCAGGACTCTATCAACGCTTCCTTGCCGAATGCGTCGATGCGACAGCTGGCGAAGTGTTCCTTGATGGACGTATCCTTAAAGCTCGCGTGGCAGAAGGTGCGACAGAGATGGTGGCCCCTGCCGTACAGCCTGAGGCCAAAGCTACCCCGGCCCCCACCAAAGCACCGACAGCAGATCTGGAACGTGGTGCCGTAGTACAGGCTCTACTTCAATTGGTGTCTGAGCAGACAGGCTACCCTGTGGACATGCTCGCACCGGACCTCGACCTTGAAGCAGATCTGGGGATCGACACCGTGAAGCAGGCCGAACTCTTCGCGTCCGTACGTGAGGCGTACAATATTGCTCCGGTCGAAGACCTCCAACTCTCCGATTACGCCACCCTGGATAAAATCGCCGACTTTGTAATGGCGCGGGCCAACTCGGGTGATGGCGCAGCCGCACCCGCACCTGCACCCGCAGCGACGGAGCCCCCGAAGGCAAAGGCCAGCCCAGCACCTACGGCCAAACCGGCCGCCCAGGACCGTGACGGCATCGTTAAAACGCTCCTTAATATGGTGTCCGAACAGACTGGCTACCCCGTCGATATGCTCGCACCTGATCTGGATCTCGAAGCCGATCTGGGTATTGATACCGTGAAACAGGCCGAGCTCTTCGCGTCTGTACGAGAGGCCTTCAACATCGCCCCGGTCGAAGATCTTCAACTCTCCGATTACGCCACCTTGAACAAAATCGCCGACTTCGTCGTAGAGCGTTCGGGGACCGGTTCGGGACAAACACCAACGGAAACTCCGGCCCCGAAGGTCGAAGTAAAGGCGCATGTAGCGCCAGCTCCCACGGGTTCTCTCGATCGAGACGAGGTGTTGAAATCCCTTCTCACAATGGTGGCGGAACAGTCTGGTTATCCCGTGGATATGCTAGCTCCCGATCTGGATCTCGAAGCCGACCTGGGTATTGATACCGTCAAACAGGCCGAGCTCTTCGCGTCCGTACGTGAGAAATACAATATCGCCCCGGTGGAAGACCTTCAGCTCTCGGACTACGCGACTCTGAATAAGATCGCTGACTTCGTTCTTGAGCGAAGTGGCACCGACTCTGCAGCAGCATCCACCCCAGCGGAAACGGCTCCTGTGGCTGCCGCTCCAAAGGCCGCCGCAACGGCCCCCGCGCCGGCTGCTACGGAGGACCGTGGCGCGATCCTTAAAGCCCTACTCGAGATGGTCGCAGAACAGACCGGGTACCCCGTCGATATGCTGGAACCCGATCTCGATCTAGAAGCGGACCTTGGTATCGACACTGTGAAACAGGCCGAGTTGTTCGCCGCCGTACGCGAGAAATACGGTATCGCGCCCGTCGAAGATCTTCGTCTGCAGGACTACTCAACCCTGAATAGGATCACAGATTTCGTGATCGAATATTCGGGAACCCCTGCGGCCGATACCGCTCCCACACCGCCAGCTCCTGCAGAGAAAAAAGAAGCGGCGGCCCCTGCGACCGATCTTCAAAAGCCTGCCATTCTCAAGACTCTCCTTGATCTCGTCTCGGAGCAGACTGGGTATCCGGTAGATATGCTGGAGCCAGACCTGGACCTCGAAGCCGATCTTGGTATCGACACCGTCAAGCAAGCCGAGCTCTTTGCCACCGTGCGAGAGACCTACGGCATCGCTCCGGTAGAAGATCTGAGTCTACAGGACTACTCCACTCTCAATAAGATCGCTGACTTCGTTCTGGAGTACGCAGGCTCTTCGAAAGGCACGGCTCCGACAACGTCCGAAGCCGTACAGGAAGAAGCCCAGGCTACAGGTCCGGAAGCAACCACTGTCGGACGGTTCGTTCCGGCCTGGTTCGAAGGTGGAGTAGCACCTGCCAAGGCACCGACTGTCGAGTCTACCCTTGTGGTCGGCAAAACAGCCCTGGCCAAAGCCCTCGGAATCAAGGGCAAGCCAACCGCCCTGAACAAGGCTCCGGAAAAGCTCGAAGAGAATACAGCGCTGGCCTTCGATCTAGACGCCTTACCGGAAGAGCCCATTGAAGCCATCATGCAAATTCGCAGCTGGCTTCTCGCCGGTCCAAGCCGTGTGCTGTTGGTAGAAACCGGTATCACCGATGACGACGCCTGGGTCAGTGCTCCCGCCAAGGCCGCAGCAGCCGCCTTTGCTATGTCCTACGGACGGGAACACGAGACAGCAGTCGCTACCCTCCATGTACAGCTTCCGAAAGTTACCGCTCCGAAGAAGGGGCTTCATCCCTGTCATGCAAGCCTGCGAGATATCGCCGTCAATGGCCAGGGGATAGGCTCCATTCGCATCGATACCGATGGAAGTAAACGAGTCCGCGGACTCCTACAGGCCGATGTCCCCTCAATCCCCGAAGATTTTGCAGCCCCCAAGCAGGTTCTCGCCCTGGGCGGTGCACGTGGGATCACAGCACAAATGCTGGAATCCCTTGTGGCGTCGGGAACGAAGAAGTTGGTGCTCGTAGGTCGTACGGGTCCTGCCGAAGATGCGGACCGGGATCTGATGGCCCTGTCACAACAAGACCGACGCATGAAGCTCATGGAAGAGCTGAAAGAACGCGGTGAGCGCGCTACACCAGCCGCAGTGGCACGTCTGGAGTCGAAAGCCGAAGCTCGACTTGAAGTCGCTACAAATATTGCGAGATTCCAGGAGCTTGGTGCGAAGGTAGAGTTGGTTCTCGGTGATGCGACCGATCCTGCGATCCTCGAAGCAGCCTTGAAGAAGGCAGCGAAGAAGAGTCATGTCGATCTCGTAATCCATGCCGCTGGTGTCGACTATAGCCGACTTCTCACACGTAAATCCGAGGATGAGATTCGTCAGGTCCTCAACGTAAAGATCGCCCCAATGCAGCAACTTATGGCCACCTTCAACGGTGTCTCTGTGGGCTCATTCCTGACATTCTCGTCTGTGGCAGCCCATTTCGGGAACGGTGGTCAAACAGACTACGCTGCCGCCAATGCTGCGTTAGAAGCACTAACCCATACCATGGCGCAACGACTGGAAGGTTCGTCCTGCCGTAGTATCGCCTGGGGCCCCTTTGCGGACGTAGGTATGGCCGCACGACCGGAGATTGCGAAAGCACTGTCCGACCGTGGTGTAGAGTTCATTCCGCTCAAGGCTGGCGTATCAGCATTCATGGAAGAGCTGGTATGTCCTATTGAGGGGGCTACACATGTCGTTCGAACCCAGGAACTGGGCGCGCTCGCCTCCGAACAGATCGCAATCGACGAGCCAGACTCACCTCTTATCGGCCTGATTAAGGGAGATACCGGTCTTGCCCGTGAGGCAACTGTTACCTCCGAGATACCGTATCTCGACGATCATCGTATCTCTGGCACAGCGGTACTTCCGGGTGTCGTTGGCTTGAGCATGATGGACGAAGCGTCTCGTATGACATCGGGCACCAACAAAGAGGTCTCGGTCTTCGAGTCCGTCGAGTTCAATCAAGCCGTACGTGTTCCGGATGGACGGTCTACCCGCGTCATGTTGGCTCCGACCTCCTCACAACGAGAAGGCGGCTCCTGGACGTTGAATCGGGTATTTATCGATCCGATGGGCACAACACGCGTACACCCTCATTTCCGTGCACGCGTTTCCAGCACAACATCGATGGGGCGTGCTCCCAAGAAGAACACGCCCACCAAAGCGGAGAACTGGTCCCATAAAGACCTGTATAAGAAGTTCTTCCATGGTCCAGCATTCCAGGTGCTCTCTGAAGTAGAAGCCGATGCAAAGGCGGGCCACGCCAAGATTCGAAAAGAATCCATCGATATGGCTGCAGCTCCCCTTCCCGCGCTTCTCCTTGAAGCCGCGTTCCAAACCGTTGGGGCGTGTGAGGTCTCCAGCGGAAATATGGGATTACCACACCAGGCAGAAGAGGTCCGCGCCCTACAAACGGTCTCATCCAAGGACGGTCCCTTCCGTGTCCATGTGGCGAAGACGAAATCGGGCCGATTTAACGGAGTTGTGACCGGTAAGAACGGAAAGCCCGTCGTAATCCTCAAAGGCTATAAGACCGTCAATGCCGGCAACGTGGAAAAAGACTGATATGACCGTACAGCTACCACATACCATGCGCCTGGCCTTCCATGGCTACGGTTCACCTGAAGACCATCAGGTGGATATGGCACGTCTTCGTCCAACGGAACGAAAGTACGTGGAGCTTTTTCGGAACCCAGAGCGGCGGCAGGCATCTGCTGCTGCGCGTATCGCAGGCCATAAGGTGCTTGATAGCCTGGGTTGTAATCACGTCAGTGTTCTACCCGATGACCATGGCGCACCGGAGGTCTTATCGATTCATGATGGGACGACTGTTGAGACCGTCGGGATCTCCTTAACACATCGTAAGGGTGTGGCGGCCGCCGTAGTCAGCGCTGATCCCGAAAGTCTAGCGATTGGTATCGATATCGAAGATCCCAACCCATCGCTTCTAAAGACATTGGATGACTTTTTCACGGAATCCGAACAATCCGAAATCCGGGCCCTTAAACCCGTCCACGCCGTACAACGAGCCACCGCTATCTGGGCAGCACGAGAGGCCACCTTAAAAGCGATCGGTTTAGGGTTTGCCGTACCCGCCCGTTGTGTAGACGTACATATAATCGACGAAACAACCGGTACGGCGAAGGTTCACAATATCGACGAGTTTCCCTCCGATATACAGGTGGAATTACGCTTTGGGACCATCGACGGAATGACTCTATGCGTCGCCTGGATAACGAGTCACTCCCTACAGCAACTACGTAACCGACGCCCATCTCCACGGCGAACCTTCGCCTGGACTGGCATTCAGAAGACCTTCTCG
The DNA here is from genome assembly GCA_002728755.1 of Myxococcales bacterium. Lineage (GTDB taxonomy): Bacteria > Myxococcota_A > UBA9042 > UBA3505 > UBA3505 > UBA3505. The sequence continues at coordinate 111,144 of PBVT01000085.1, read as the reverse complement.
ATCATCCAAGAAGAGAGGACATAGACCATGACAATCTCCGATAAATTTAGCGACGGCTTCCTTGATCCTCGCCCCCGGTTTCTTCAAAGAGAGACTACGGGAACAATCCGAAGCGTCTTTATTGCAAACCGGGGAGAGGTAGCGGTACGCATCGCACGTACCCTGCGTCGAATGTCCATCACATCGGTCGCCGCCTACGAGCCCGGTGATGAGCATAGTTTACATATCGTCGTGGCTGATCACGCCGTAATGCTTCGAAGCAAAGACGATAAGAGCGTCTTCCTGGATATCGAAACGATCATTGCAGCGGCCAAAGAATATGACTGTCAGGCGATTCATCCTGGCTGGGGCTATTTGAGCGAGGACGCCCAATTCATCCGCCGTTGCGAAGAGGAAGGGATTATCTTTATCGGCCCCACAGCCGACACGGTCGACAGGCTGGGAGATAAGGTATCCGCCCGTGCCATCGCAGAGAAGGCAGGCGTACCTGTGCCGGGAGGCACATCCAAACCGGTAAAGAGTGCTAAAAAGGCCGTAGAAGAGGCCTCTCGTGTCGGTCTTCCCGTTCTTCTTAAAGCAGCCGCCGGTGGTGGTGGGCGAGGAATCCGGGTCATCCGCAGCCTTGAGGATATTCCTACCGCATTTGAACGTGCCCGCTCCGAGGCCCTGAAAGCCTTCGGACGAGGAGATCTCTTTATCGAATCTTTCCTGGAAGGTGCGCGCCATATTGAGGTCCAGGTGCTCGGAGACAAACACGGGCAGATCTTCGCTCTGGGTACAAGAGATTGTTCCCTCCAACGACGTCGCCAGAAGGTTGTTGAGGAAGCGGACGCTACGATTCTGTCAGAGGAGCTTCGAAAGAACCTCATGGATGCCGCCGTTGGTATCTGCAAAGAGGCAAATTACGTCAACGCCGGTACGGTCGAGTTCCTGGTGATGCCCGATGAGAGGTTCGCTTTCCTCGAGGTAAATACCAGACTCCAGGTGGAGCATCCCGTTACAGAAGCCGTCATTGGTCAGGACCTTGTATGGCTTCAGGTGCTTGTGGCGGCTGGCCATAAGATGCCAGATGAGCTCGGTTCGGTCGTCCCATTGGGTCATGCAATCGAGGTACGGGTCATCGCAGAGGACGCACGTAACAACTTTGCACCGCAGACAGGCCTGGTTCGACACATACAATGGCCAGAGCATAGCCATGTACGAATCGAAACCGCCCTGGTGCAGGGTTCGTCTATCGGAACGAAATACGATTCGATGATCGCCAAGATCATCGCCTGGGGAAGAAATCGTAACGAGGCGCTGGACCGACTGGCCAGGGCCCTCGATGACACCCGCATCATTGGCATCAAGACCAATGTTCATCTTCTCCGATACATATGTGACCATCCAGAGTTCCAGATCAACAAGATCGATACTGGTGCACTTGAACGATGGATGCCGGAATACCAGGAAACGATCGGCTCTGACCCTGCATTTTTCGATGCAGCCCGCGCCGCTGCTGTCCTGTGGGCATCCCCTAAAGACGCGGATAAGCCAGCATGAATCCTTCCGAAAAAAGCCAGGGTACAACCAAAGCATCCGTCCGCATTCCTGGTGACCAGGTAAAGGTTGCGGTTCAATCACGTGGCGGCGTCGTCCTGACGTCAGACGATCGTGGAGCAGCACGGGTTCTCTCCATTCGAACCGACGAAGACACAGGTATCGTCTTCGTAAAACTCGAAACAAGAGAACGCATTGTCGATGTGGCCATCTACGAAGAGGAAGGGAAACTCCAGGCCAACGTGGACGGTTTGACCTTTCCCGTAGAAGCCTGGCCGGCACGGCTTCCGGAGCTTCTCACCGCCTGGCAACTACGAAACCAGGACGAACATGGCGATGTTGTAGTCAAAGCCCCTCTTACCGGTGTGGTCCGGGATGTCCTGATCAAGAAGGGCCAGGAGCTCAAGGAAGGCGATCCCTGCGTGGTTATCGAAGCCATGAAGATGGAGAACATCCTGCCAGCGCCTCACGATGGTAAGGTAAAGAAGATATCGATCAAGACGGACGCATCGGTCCGCCCCGGCGAACCTCTGTTCGAACTCGAAGTACAACGAGACGAAAGTGCGGTCTCCGAGGAGATCGAAGAGATTCCTCACCTCCCTGGTGGGCGTCTCTTAACCGCAAGAGAGCGTGTGGAACACCTGTTCGACCCCGGCTCCTTTCGTGAAATTGATGCCCATGTTCGCCATCGAGTCAGTGACTTCGGTCTAGATCGACGTGACATCCCAGGTGATGGGGTTATCTGTGGGTATGGAAAAGTCGATGGTCGAACCGTATATGCCTATAGCCAGGACTTCCGGGCCCTGGGTGGTTCTCTCGGAGAAATGCACGCTCGAAAGATCTGTAAGGTTCTCGATCTTGCCACCCAATCCGGACATCCGGTCGTCGGGATTCACGATAGTGGTGGGGCACGTATTCAAGAGGGTGTATTGTCCCTGGCAGGATACGGTGACATCTTCCTGCGTGTGGTGAAAGCCAGTGGGATCATCCCACAGATCGCCTGTATCCTCGGCCCATCCGCTGGTGGTGCTGTATATTCCCCGGCCATGATGGACTTTGTCGTCATGACCGAGTCCAACTCCAATATGTTCTTAACTGGCCCCCGTGTCGTTAAGACTGTGACCTTCGAGGATATTACAGCCGATGAGTTGGGTGGAGGTCGTGTACACGGCGAAATTACGGGTGTAGCCCACGTGCTCTCCCCGAATGAAGCCGAGGCCCTGCAATCGACACGCCGTCTCATATCGTATCTACCCAACCGTTCGGGTGAACCAGCCCCGCGAGGACCAAAATTCGATCCCGCGGACCGCTCCACACCGAACCTCGTTAATCTTGTTCCGGACGACACCGCGCAGGCCTACGATTGCCGTGAAGTCATCCGGCAGGTCTTTGACCACGGCTCCTTCTTCGAGATTCACGAACGGTTCGCTCCGAATCTGGTCGTGGGAATGGCCCGCCTGGCTGGGACCACGGTAGGCGTTGTAGCAAACCAGCCCGCGCATCTGGCCGGCTGTCTTGATAGCACCGCCAGCCGGAAAGGTGCCCGCTTCATTCGCTTTTGCGATGCGTTCTCGATTCCGATTATCTCGCTCGTCGATGTCCCTGGTTTCATGCCTGGTCGTGAACAAGAGCATGGTGGGGTCATCAGCCACGGTGCGAAATTACTCTACGCGTATTGCGAATCGTCTGTACCGAAGCTCTCGGTGATTGTGCGTAAAGCCTATGGTGGTGCCTACATCGTCATGAGCAGTAAGCACATCGGAGGCGATCTGAACTTCTCCTGGCCGGACGCCGAAATCGCCGTCATGGGTGCCAAGGGTGCTGTCGAGATCCTTCACCGACGAGATCTGGCCCAACACGGTGCGGAGAGCGAGGAAATCAAAGATCATATCGACGCCTATGAGAACAAATTCCTGACTCCCAATATCGCGTCGGCTCATGGTTTCATCGATCGTGTAATCGATCCCCAGGAAACACGTGTTGCCCTCACCGAGGGGCTGGCCGCTATGAAGCACCTCAAGAAGACGGGACCGGACCGGGTTCACGGCAATATGCCGACCTGATCCATCCCGAGCTCTCGAGGAGCTAATTCTATTGAATTTGTTCGGGTTTCGTCGTCGGTCCTTGACGGCAACCGTCGGGCCGGGTAGGAAATCCACCCGCTCCTACGACCCTTTAATGAATTGGCCATGAGTTCGAAGTCGACCGTACGTGTTCGAGTAGCTCCTTCGCCTACTGGCGATCCTCATGTGGGGACTGCCTATATCGGGCTGTTCAATATGGTCTTTGCCCGCCGTAACGGCGGACAGTTCATCCTACGGATCGAAGACACGGACCAGAAACGCTCCAATCCGGAGTCGGAACAAGCCATCAGTGATTACCTACGCTGGGTAGGCATCGAATGGGACGAAGGACCCGACAAGGGGGGGCCCAAAGGTCCGTACCGACAAAGCGAGCGTACGGCGATCTATACAGAGCACGCCACCAAACTTCTGGATAGCGGAGCCGCCTATCGATGCTTTTGCACGCCGGAGCGTCTTACAGAAATGCGTGCAGAGCAACGCAAAGCCGGTGGAAATATTGGATACGACAGGCGTTGCCGTGATCTTGATCCCGGCGAAGCCGAAACTCGTATGCAGAACGGGGAATCCTTTACGGTGCGAATGAAAATGCCCGTGGATGGAGAGACGGTCTTTGAAGACGCCCTACGCGGTACAATCTGCTACCCCAACCAGCAGATTGATGACCAGGTCCTGCTAAAGTCCGACGGCTTCCCCACGTATCATCTTGCAAATGTTGTGGACGACCATCTCATGGAAATCACGCATGTGTTCCGTGCAGAAGAGTGGATCCCTTCCACACCCAAGCACCTCGCTCTATACGAGGCCTTCGGCTGGGAACCACCGGTGTTTGTTCATTTATCTTTGTTGCGAAATCCAGACCGTAGCAAGATCAGCAAACGAAAAAACCCTGTGAGCCTTGAATGGTATCGTGAGGCAGGTTTCCTTCCTCAGGCCTTGCTCAACTTTCTGGCTCTTATGGGTTGGTCAATGCAGGACGAACGAGAGTGTTTTTCCTGTGATGAGCTTGTCTCCGAGTTTGACCTCAACCGACTCAAGGTTACCGAGCCAGTCTTTGATCTGCAGAAGCTCGAATGGCTCAATAGCCAATGGATGCGACTTCTGTCCCCAGAAGAACTGGCGACGGAGATCCGTGGGTTCATGACAGAAGAGCGTCTTACAAAGATCCTTCCACTCATCCATGAACGACTCCATCGACTCGATGGCTTCACGGAGCTGACGAACTACTTCTTCGCGATGGATGTGGGTTTCCCAGTGGACGATCTGAAGATAAAAAGATGGCCGACCAAAGAGACCGACGGAGATGATCCCAAGGCACCACTTCGGGCCCTGAACAAAGCTCTGAAAGCAATCCTGGAAGAGATTGAGACCCTCCCGAAACTAGAGGCCGAAGATCTCGAACAACGGTTACGAGACTTCTGCGAACGAACGGGCTGGAAAACAAAGGAACTCTTCATGGCCACTCGACTGGTTGCCACGGGACGTGCAGCGTCGCCCCCCCTGTTCGAAACCATGGAGATTCTGGGCAAAGCACGGATTCAGTACCGGTTCCGACAGGCTATCGAAACTCTACGGGGCGCGATAAAGAAATAGGACGGCCAGGTAACAGGCCTAATCCTCCATAATTTCTTTTTCCTTAGAGATCACGACTTCGTCGATCCGCTCAATAGCCTCATCCGTCGCAGTCTGTACGAGTTTCTGACCTTTGCGTGCATCATCTTCCGTCACATCACTGTCTTTTTCCGCAGCACGAATCAGTTCATTTGCGTCCCGACGGTGGTTTCGTACGGAGATCTTTGCTTCCTCTGCAATACGACGCACAACTTTCGTTAGATCGCGACGGCGCTCTGTATTCAGAGGTGGAATATTTAACCGAATCGTCTCTCCATCATTCATCGGTGTGAGTCCGAGATCAGCTTTCAGTATCGAGCGCTCAATTTCGCCAATGATGTTTTTGTCCCATGGCTTAATCAATATTTGCCGAGGATCGGGGATTGACACCGAGGCGACCTGTGAAAGCGGCGACTTCGCGCCGTAGTATTCCACACGTACCGAATCCAGAATCCCCGCATGGGCACGCCCCGTGCGGACCTTTCCGAGCGATCGCTTCAGGCTATCCAGTGTCGCTTCGGTGTCGAGGTTGAAGGACTCCATCACTTCGTTAATCATCGGATTCCTCTACAAATACGTTTCTCCGATTCGAAACGATTGTTCCCAGATCCTCTCCGCTCACGGCTCGAACAATCGAGCCTGGCTCTACGAGACTGAAGATCCGTATATTCATATCGTTCTCTCGGCATAGGCTAATGGCGGTAGCATCCATGACTCGCAGGTTTTCTGCAAGTACCCGGTCATACGTTAGCTCTAGATATCTTTTGGCATCCGGGTTCTTCTCTGGATCCGAATCGTACACACCATCTACACGCGTTCCTTTGAAGAGAATATCCGCTCGGATCTCCATCGCGCGTAACGCGGCCGCTGTGTCCGTGGTGAAGAATGGGTTCCCCGTTCCTGCGGTAAACACAACCACGCGGCCCTTCTCCAAATGTCGCATTGCTCGCCGTCGAATATAGGGCTCTGCAACCTCTTTCATTTCAATTGCACTCAGAACTCTCGTCTGCACACCTTCATTTTCCAGCGTGTCTTGTAGAGCGAGTCCATTGATAACGGTCGCAATCATCCCCATATAATCGGCAGAGGCGCGATCCATCCCATGGGTCGACCCCTGTACACCACGGAAGATATTACCTCCCCCGATGACAATCGCGACGCCAACACCAAGCCGAACCACCTCAGCGACTTCTCCGGCTATCCGTTGAAGAACGGGTGGATCGATTCCATAGCCATTCTCACCGATCAACGCCTCACCGCTGAGTTTCAATAAAATCCGTTTCGGTAATTCGGACCCACTCGCGATGGTGCTAACTGGCGCTGTCATTGAATGACTCCTTGATGATTAGTCGAGACCTTCTCCAAGTTCCCAACGGACGAATCGGCGAATCTTGATGTTTTCACCAAGCTTACCCATATACTGCTGCAACACCTCTTTTACCGCAACGTCACCATCGCGGAACCAGGGCTGCTCATCCATACATACTTCGCCAAGCCATTTATTGATTTTGCCTGTGACGATTTTGTCTGCGATGGCTTCGGGCTTACCGCTCTCGATGACCTGCGCTTTGAACAACGCTTCTTGCTGCTCCAGGGCACCTTCAGGAAGGGTCTCTCGGCTGACAAAGAGAGGGCCGCTCGCTGCAACATGCAGACAGAGTTCACGGGCTAGCTCACTGAAATCATCGTTTCGCGCTACGAAGTCCGTCTCGCTGTTCAACTCAAGGAGAACACCAATACGTCCTTTCCCATGGATATAGGACTGAACAATACCTTCCGAAGCCTCACGGTCCATACGCTTTACAGCTTTGGCAGCCGCTCGCTTCTGCAAAGCTTCGACAGCCTGCGCCATATCACCCGCACATTCCACGAGGGCGTTCTTGCAGTCCATCATACCGGCGCCAGTGCGTTCCCGCAGTTCTTTGACCTGACTCGCTTTGATCTCAGACATCGGTTACTCCTTTTCCTCTGCGTCTGACGCGTCCTCTTCGGACGAGTCGCTGGACTCATCGGCCTCTGTAGCCGCTTCGCTGTCCTCGGTGGTTGCTTCTTCTTCTACAGCTTCCTCAGCCGCTTCTACCGCTTCTTCAGCCGCTTCTTCTACGGTCTCTTCAGCCGCTTCTACCGCTTCTTCAGCCGCTTCTTCTACGGTCTCTTCAGCCGCTTCTTCTACGGTCTCTTCATTTTCTTCGCCAGCCTTGGCAGAGCCACGGCGCGGGCGATGGACGACCTCTGCAGACATTTCATCGTCTTGCGAGACCACAACACCATCAACTGTTTCGTTCGCGAACATAGACTGACCAAGGTCCTTGCCTTCCATGCAGGCGTCGGCAACGGCTTTTGCAACAAGGCTGATCGCGCGAATGGCGTCATCGTTGCCGGGAATTACATAGTCAATCGGATCGGGGTCACAGTTCGTGTCGGTAAGTGCCACAATCGGAATCTTCAATCGGCGCGCTTCATTTACCGCCAGATGCTCTTTACCTGGATCGATAATGAATACGGCTTCCGGCAGCTTGGTCATACCACGCACACCGGCAAGGTTCTTGAGAATTCGGGAGCGCTCACGCTCCAGTCGAAGAACCTCTTTCTTGATTAGATTGTCTTCGCCGTTCTCAAGAAGACGGTCAATCTCTTCTACTCGCTCAACACTTTTACGGATCGTCTTGAAGTTGGTGAGCATACCACCCAGCCAACGGTTGGTTACATACGGCATTCCAGCACGTGTAGCCTCGTCCTGTACCAATGTCTGTGCTTGTCTTTTCGTACCTACAAAGAGCACTGAACCACCGCGTGCGGTGATATTGGTTACCTGCTCCAACGCATGACGGAACATTCCGATCGTGGTCTGCAGGTTGATAATGTAGATACCGTCCCGCTGCCCGTAGATGTAGGGTTTCATCTTCGGGTTCCAACGACGTGTTTGGTGGCCAAAATGGACGCCTGCTTCAAGGAGTCCGCGCATAGTTACATTCGGCATTTTTTTTCTCCTGGTCTTCGTTCGCCTCCACTCCCTAAGCGTATAAGCGCCACGAAGGACCTTCTGGGAGTGTGCGTAGTTATCCGTAACCGGGATGGAAACGGGTTCGGGGCTTCTAACACACGCACGTCCAGGTTTCAAGGCTTTCGTTCTACAGTGCGGTTTTGCTAGCTGTACTCGAAAAACCAGCGGCTATGGTTTCCCAAAATTTAGGAACTCCAGGATCGGCTCTTCATCGGGGGCTGTGACCACAAACTTTGACCTTGACACCCCGGGCCCTATGCGGCTGATCTAAACACGGTCTCGGCTCCGTAATCTTTCGTCTGGTACGGGCTTATCCCCTTACGGAAGGACAGAATAAATCTATGTCGCAATTCGTCCACCTGCACCTTCATTCGCAGTATTCATTTCTGGATAGCAGTATTCATATTAATGAACTGGTGGAACGCTGTGTCAGCATGAATATGCCGGCCGTAGCGTTGACCGATCATGACAGTATGCTCGGCGCACTGGATTTCTTTAAGAAGACTACGGCCGCAGATATCAAACCCATTCTGGGCTACGAGCCAAGGATCGCAAAGGTCGACGCAAGTGACGAAGAAGACAACTCGCAGAGTCAGATCGTCCTACTCGCGAAAAACCAGACCGGATATCGAAACCTTTGTCGACTCAATCATCTCGCCTACTCCACCGGATATGCACTCGGAGTTCCACGACTTGATACATCGATACTAAGTGAACATTCCGATGGTCTGATCATGCTTACCGGCAACCTGGCTGGTGATATTCCCCAGCTCCTACTACGTGACGAATATGACGCGGCACGCGAGCAGCTCAAGACCTACCAGGACATCTTTGGGGCCGAGAACGTCTTTCTCGAAATTACCGATCAGGGAATCGCAGAGCAGCGCCTGGTAAATGGGCGCATCGTAGAGTTGGCCCGAAAAGCAGACGCCCCATTGGTTGCGACGAATGACGTACATTATCTCGATCCAACGCATGCGCGCTCGCACGAGGTCTTGATGGCCATCCAGCTGGGCCGCATGGTCGATTGGGATGACGCGAATGAGAAACGGCCGACGGGCTTCCACCTCGCCAGTGCTGAAGAGATGGCTGAGAAATTCAGCGAATTACCGGAAGCCCTAGAGAACACCTTGAAGATCGCGGAGATGTGCGACGTGCACATCGGCACAGGGACCTACTACCTACCCAAATACGATTGCCCCGAAGGTAAATCACTTGGCGAAGTGCTCACCGAGATGGCCGAAGCCGGACTGGACGCACGCATCGAGGAGATCACGCAACAGAAACAAACCGTCGATAACGAAGAATACGCAGATCGGTTGAAATACGAACTCGAAATCATCGAATCGATGGAGTTCCCTGGTTACTTCCTGACCGTGGCAGACTATGTGCAGTGGGCTCGGAACAATCGTGTACCCGTAGGTCCTGGTCGTGGATCTGGAGCGGGCTCTCTTGTGGCATACGCCTTACGGATCACCGATATCGATCCCATCCGCTATGGTCTTCTTTTTGAGCGCTTTCTGAATCCAGAACGTGTCTCTATGCCAGACTTTGACGTCGATTTCTGCCAACAAAAGCGCCAGGACGTCATCGAATATGCCATCGAAAAGTACGGCAGTGAGAATGTCGCACAGATCATCACCTATGGTTCGATGAAAGCGAAGGCGGTCGTTCGTGATGTAGCACGGGCTCTGGGTATGACCCCACAAGAAGGAGATCGTATCGCAAAGCTCATCCCGACCGATCTCGGGATCACTTTAGAGAGCGCATACGACAAAGAGAAGCGTCTTCGCGAGCTGCTAGAAGAAGATGAGCGCTATAAGCGATTGTTTGATGTAGCCCTAGAGCTTGAAGGGCTATATCGGCAGGCTGGGATCCATGCATCGGCCCTTGTCATCTCAGACGCCCCCCTCTGGCATTATATGCCAACGACCCGCGGAAATAATGGCGAGCTGATGACACAGTACGCCATGAACGAAACGGAAGAGGTTGGTCTCGTTAAATTCGACTTCCTTGGGTTGAAAACCTTAACCGTTCTCGACCACGCGGAACGGCTCGTCCAGGAGCACCTGAAAGCAGATTTCCGGCTAGATGACCTGGGCCTCGATGACTCGATCACCTACAAATTGATGTCCAGTGGCAACACGCTCGGTGTATTCCAGCTGGAATCATCTGGTTTTCAAGAGCTCCTGCGAAAGCTTCGACCAGACTGCTTTGAAGACGTAGTCGCCGCTGTGGCCTTATACCGCCCTGGCCCCCTCGGCTCTGGTATGGTGGATGACTTCGTTAAACGTAAGCATGGACAGACTCCGGTAGAGTATCCACACCCGGACCTGGAGGAGTCTCTGCGCGAGACCTACGGCGTCATCGTATACCAGGAACAGGTTATGCAGATCGCCTCCATCCTGGCAGGCTTCTCCCTGGGACAAGCGGATCTTCTCCGCCGCGCGATGGGTAAAAAGAAAGAAAAGGAAATGAAGCGAATGCGCGACATTTTCCTTGAAGGCGCCACCAAAAATAACGTGTCCTCCGAGAAGGCCAACAGCATCTTCGACCTGATGGCGTACTTTGCGGGTTACGGTTTCAATAAATCCCATAGTGCCGCGTATGCTGTTCTCACCTACCAGACAGGCTATCTGAAGGCACACTATCCGGCAGCGTTTTTCGCGGCCATGCTTACGAGTGAGTCCAATCGAACGGAAAAGGTCGTCCGATACGTGTATGAAGCTCGACGTATGGGCATTGACGTTCTGCCACCCGACGTCAATGAATCGGCCCATGACTTTACACTCGTGGAGCGAGCGATCCGGTTTGGGTTGTCCGCAGTAAAAGGAGTTGGAGACGCCGCCATCGAGGCGATCATTCATGCCCGCAATGAAGAAGGACCGTTTACCAGCTTGACCGACTTCTGTGGTCGCGTCGATCTGCGCTGTGTAAATAAGCGAACCATTGAAGCGCTCGTCTCCTGTGGAGCCTTTGATAGCATGGGGCTGGACCGGGATATCGTTCTCAATAATGTGAGTCGAGCGATCGAAAGTGGAACTCGGTACCAGCAAGACAAGGCGCTCGGTCAATTCAACCTCTTCGGTGGAGAGGGTGAAGAGCAGCAGCTCATCGACATTGAGTATGCAGTACCTGAAGAACGCTTTACGCAACGTCAAAGACTACGACTCGAGAAGGACGCATTAGGATTTTACCTCACAGGACACCCCCTGGAAGGACATGCCAGAGAGGTGAAAGATCTGGGTGGCTGGACTACCGCCGATATCGAGGATCGAGCGAGCGACGGGGACAATATCCTCGTCGGAGGCATTGCTGCGGAAATCCGAGAACGACGTTCTCGTAATGGAGACCGCATGGCGATCCTTCAATTTGAAGATCTCAGCGGCCGAGTGGAGGTTGTGGTTTTTCCACGCACCTTTGCTGCATGTGAAACCAATCTCTCGGATGACCTTCCAATCGTCGTACAAGGTCGAGTTCGGATTGAAGAGAGTGAAGAAAGCCGCATCGTCAGCATCATCGCCGACTCCATCATCACCCTGGCCTCCTTCCGTCTAGAAAAAGCCAAGGGTGTTACTCTCGAACTATCTTCGGAGACCGGTGAAGACCAGGCCACGCAACTCATATCGAACGTCGGCACTGTCCTTACAAAGCACCCGGGGCCAGTCCCTGTTTATGCTAGTCTACGACTCGAAGGATCCGGCCGCATCGCCTTGAAGCTGGATGGGAAATACCAGGTCTCTCCTACGGACGAATTCCTCTCCGAACTGCGGGACATCGACGAAGTCACTACGATAGTAACCAGCGCAATGGGGCCCGCTAGCTGATTTATCGGCCGGTAGCATACGCGCCACCGTCCTCAGGCACGAAGCTCGTCCCGTCGAAGGCATAGCGTTCCACGGATATCGAATCCGATTCCACCGTATAGACACTGAAATGCCCCGTGCGTTTTAGTTTCGGAAGATGGGCGTAGCCGGAAGCACCAGGGTTTAAGCTCGGGAAGGAACCAAACTGGGTTGGTACCATCGTCTGGTACCCATGGTGAACATGACCATGCACCATCGCTATAATGGTCTCTCCATAGGCAGAGAGGCAGTTCTCTATATCAGGACCATTATCGATGTTATGGGTCTTCGCTCCGTAGGGGTTTCCATGCCGGTCTCGTAACGGATAATGCATGGCTATGATCACCTTGCGTCCCGCCTCGGCCTCTTTTCGTAAGACCACATCTAATTCCCGCAGCTGGGCCTCATCGACTCGACCCGTCGACAACACATGAGCACGACATACATCAACGCAAACAACGGATAGGTCCGGACTAAGAATATGTGTACGAGGCCAATCCCCCGTGCCCAACCAGGAAGAAAAATCTTTCTCTATGAGCAATCCCTTCCAGGCCGAGAGGGTGTAGGTGTCATGGTTGCCAGGAATCAACACCGTCGGCTGTCGTTGGAATAGAGGCTGCAACAATTCAAAGGCTGCACGAAATTCCTCGGGTGTAGCCTGGGCGGTAAGGTCACCGGTACAGATCAGAGCGTCTGGCTCACACGCCATCACATCACGCACGAGGGCCTCCTGCGCTGCCTCTGAGAAATGACTCTTACGACCAAAAACGTAAAGGTTCAACGTACCCAGTAAGCGCTTACCAAATAGCTGTGATAACCGAGGCGGCACCAGAACATGAATATCTGTGACATGAGCAATTCGCATACCCTTTGAATCACCCAAACTGAAAACCCGGTCAAGCTCATAGAGATTCAAGCTCGCCAAATCAACGTTGATTTGCTTGACTCAAGCGCTAATCCACCGCATGAGATTCTTCTATGACCTCACCGACACACCCCATACAACCGCTTCTTGCGCAACGTATCTTGTTGCTGGATGGCGCTATGGGCACCGTGATCCAGGGTCATGAACTCACGGAAGCTGATTTCCGCGGAGACCGGTTCACCAATCATTCAAGTGAGCTCCAGGGCAATAATGACCTTCTATGCCTGACCCGGCCGGACATCATTCTCGATATACACCGGCAATATCTGGCGGCAGGCGCCGACCTGATCGAAACGAATTCATTTAACGCCAACGCGATCTCTCTCGCGGATTATGATCTGGTCGATCTTGCCTACGAACTGAATGTCGAAGCAGCCCGTCTCGCAAAAATAGCCGCGCAAGAAGCGTCAACACAAGAGCGACCCAGATTCGCGGTCGGCGTGCTGGGACCAACCAATCGGACTGCCTCCTTATCATCGGACGTAAACGATCCTGGCTCACGCAATGTGGATTGGGCGGAGCTTGTAGACTGTTATACCACCCAGGCTCGCGGTCTCCTCGACGGAGGGGCCGATATCCTCATGATCGAGACGGTGTTCGACACATTGAACGCCAAAGCCGCACTTTATGCGGTCGAAATTGAGAGGGCGAAGCAAGAATCCTTTGTGCCTCTTATGGTGTCAGGGACGATCACGGACGCCAGCGGACGAACGCTTTCGGGCCAGACCCCTGAGGCCTTCTGGGTTTCCATTTCTCACGCGAACCTCTTAAGCGTCGGCTTGAATTGTGCTCTTGGTGCCCAGGATATGCGACCTCATATCGAAGAGCTCGCACAGGTCGCCCCATGTCATATCTCCTGTCACCCCAACGCGGGGCTACCCAATGAGTTTGGTGGCTACGACGAAACCCCGGAACAGCTTGCAGAGACCCTGGCAAGCTTCGCGGAAGCTGGATTCGTAAATCTCGTAGGAGGGTGCTGTGGTACCAGCCCCGATCATATTCGGGCACTGGCTGATGCTCTGAAAGATTTTAGGCCTCGCTCCACACCAGAATTCCCCAAGCGACTCACTCTCTCCGGCCTGGAACGCTTCGAGCTTCACGAGGATACCAACTTCGTCAATGTGGGTGAGCGAACCAACATCTCGGGCTCAGCACGATTTCGGAAACTGATCCTGGAGGGTGATTATGAAACCGCGGTGTCCGTTGCACGCCAACAAGTCGAAAACGGTGCCCAGATCGTCGATGTAAATATGGACGAGGGGCTTCTCGATGGTCCCGAGGCGATGAAACGATTCCTGAATATCGTTGCCTCCGAACCCGACGTCGCGCGGGTACCGATCATGATCGACTCCTCGGATTGGGATGTAATCGAGGCCGGCCTACAATGTATTCAGGGTAAAGGTATCGTGAACTCCATCAGCCTTAAGGAGGGGGAGGAGGATTTTCGCGAAAAAGCCCGCTTAATTCAGAAATACGGTGCTGCTGTCGTAGTCATGGCCTTCGATGAAGAAGGACAGGCGGTCACTACAGATCGAAAGGTAGAGATCTGTACCCGAGCCTACCGAATCCTCGTAGACGAAGAGGGTTTCCCGGCCGAAGACATCATCTTCGATCCGAATATCTTGACGGTTGCCACTGGTATCGATGAGCACAACAACTATGGCGTAGACTTCATCGAAGCGACTCGACAGATCCGCCAAACCCTACCGCACGCCCATGTATCGGGTGGTGTGAGTAACGTCTCCTTCTCGTTTCGAGGTAATAATACCGTCCGAGAAGCCATGCATTCCGTATTCCTCTACCACGCAATTTCCGCTGGTATGGAGATGGGAATCGTCAACGCGGGACAGCTGGCAGTCTACGATCAAATCGACCCAACGTTGCGCGAAAGGGTCGAAGACGTCGTATTGAATCGGACAGAGGACGCAACGGAAGCTCTCATATCCCTGGCCCAGACGACCGCCGACACAAAGCAGACTCGACAAGTAGAACGAGCCTGGCGGAAGGAAGATGTGGACGCACGGATCAAGCACGCGCTCGTACATGGTCTTGTGGAGTTCATCGAACAGGACACAGAAGAAGCGCTAAAAAAACACGGTCGCCCAATCTTCGTTATCGAGGGCCCACTAATGGCTGGTATGGACCGAGTTGGCGATCTGTTCGGCTCAGGACAAATGTTCTTACCGCAGGTCGTAAAGAGCGCTCGTGTCATGAAGACCGCAGTGGCCTGGTTGACCCCCTATATGAAGGAAGAACAAGCGCAATCCGCCGAGCCGAGTCGTGCTGGTCGCGTATTAATGGCCACAGTCAAAGGTGATGTACACGATATCGGCAAGAACATCGTAGGGGTCGTTCTTGAGTGTAATAATATCGAAGTCATTGATCTTGGGGTCATGGTTCCCTGTGCCAAAATTCTTCAGGAAGCAGTAGACCAGAAAGTCGACGCCATTGGATTAAGCGGATTAATCACTCCCTCCCTTCGCGAAATGGTACATATCGCCCAAGAGATGGAGCGTCTTGGTCTCAATCTCCCCGTCATGATCGGCGGTGCAACTACCTCGAAAAAACATACGGCTGTAAAGATAGACCCAGCCTACCCGGGCTGCGTGGTTCATGTTAGCGACGCATCGCGGGCCGCTCCAACAGCTCTTACCCTATGCAATGAAACCGCTGTTGAGGCCTTCGCAGATAAGGTCGAAAAAGAATATGACGTCATTCGCTCGCGCCATGAAGCAAAAGGAGACGCCAAGCTAATTCCCCTCGAACAAGCACGTGCAAACGGACTCCAATTGGATTTCTCCGACAAGACCGTTGTCCACCCCCAGCGCGTCGGAATCGAGGTGCTATCCGATTATCCCGTACAAGATCTCGTTCCCTACATTGACTGGACACCGTTCTTTGCCACCTGGCAAGTCCCGGGCCACTTCCCAGAAATTCTGGATGACGAGACCAAAGGAGAGCAAGCTCGGAGCCTATATGAAGATGCCAACCGTCTCCTGGATCAAATCATCGAAACCGGTGGGCTGAACGCGCAGGGAGTCCTCGGCATCTTTCCCGCACATCGAGTTGGTGACGATATCGTCTTGCAACCCCAGGCTGATACGCCAGAGACCGTCGTTCTCCATACCCTCCGACAACAGCGAAAGCAGCCAGCTGGTCGAGCCAATATGGCGTTAGCGGACTTCGTTGCCCCCGACACTACTATCCAGGATCATATAGGAGCTTTTGCTGTCAGCATCTTCGGAGTGGAAGAGCTGGAGAAGGCGTTTCTCGACTCGAACGATGACTACTCCGCGATCATGGTAAAGGCTTTAGCCGATCGTCTCGCGGAGGCCTTTGCGGAGCGCTTACACGAATACCTCCGGCGTGAGGTTTGGGCATACGCACCGGAAGAAGACCTCTCAAATGACGAACGGATTCGAGAAAAATACCAGGGGATTCGCCCCGCACCCGGCTATCCTGCCTGTCCAGACCACACATCCAAGCCAGACTTATGGGATCTTCTCAATGTGGAGAAGGTGACAGGTAGCCAACTCACAGAGTCCTACGCGATCGCCCCGGCGGCTTCCGTTGCAGGATGGTATTTCGCCCACCCGCAGGCTCGCTACTTCGGGCTTGGTCCCATTGCTAGAGACCAAGTGGCCGATTACGCCGCTAGAAAGAAGGTTTCCGTGGCAGAGGCTGAACAATGGCTGGCCCCGTCCCTCGGCTATTCACCGGACTGACAAGATTTATCAGGAAGGAAAAGCCTGGTAAGATGTCCCTATGCCCACTCCTCCAAAAAATCAGCGTGGACGCGCCAACACCCAACGCATAAGCCGCGCGGATTCTCGTAGTCTCAAAGGAATCGCCACCAGCTGGACCGGCGAGGAATTGAAAGATTCGGGCGAAGGCATGCGCGCTCGCGTACGAGAGTGGGAAGATACAATCCGAAAATTATCCGAAGACCTGGAGAAGCTTCGTGCTGCATTTGAGCGCCACTATCGTGGTGTAGATACTCGCGCTCCGGGTCGTGAACGCATGGCACTCGAGCGAGAAATCCGGCGTTTCTCGGTACCCAATGGTGCACCGGCCCGGGTGAAATTCAGCTTTCAGAATTTGATTCAACGACTTTCTGTTCTGCGCTCCTACTGGCAACGAATGGACCGAATCCAGGAGCAGGGAGGATACCGAATCGCTCCCCCGCCTCCTCCTGCAACGCCAGACAAGGCACAAGAAAAGCCCAAACGAAAAGAGAAACCAAAGGCGAAACAGAAGACGCCCGCAGATCCAGCAGAGGATCGAAAGCTGTATAAAGATTTTGTGATGGCGACTCGCGCGATTGGAGCCGCGGATCGTATTCCGTCCTATGCGGCCTTTCAGGGTTCCCTGGAGAAACAACGGGAAGCCAACGCCAAACGAGGTGAGAAAGCACCGAGTTTTGAGGTGGAGACCAAAGGTGACAGCGTTCGCTTGGTAACCAAAAAGTAGACCGACGCTTACGGGTCCAGTGGACTCCACTCTGCAGAGGGTCGAGGCTTCGACAGCTTTCTGGGTGGTAAAACGCGCTCTACATCCGCATCAAAACCAAATAGTGCTAGGCTTAACCGACCGACTAATGGAGCCAGGGTACCCCGATCCATCGCGGACATACTGACTGCGCTCCACTGTACCTCTAGAGCCGATCGTAGCTCTTCGTCATGAGAGCGGTCCGTCTTGTTTAGAACAATTACCGAGGGTATCTCGCCAAGTTCTAAGGACTTTAAGGTGTCCATGACCGCTTCCATTTGTTCAACGACCGCCGGATCGGAGATGTCGACAACATGTAGCAGTAGATCGGCGTCACCAAGCTCTTCCAATGTGGCACGAAAAGCCTTCGCCAGATCGGGTGGTAATTCGCGAATGAAACCCACCGTATCCGCGAGAACGATTTCTCGTTCTTCTGGGAACCGAAGTCGCCGAGTGGTCGGGTCTAGCGTCGCAAACAACTTATCCTCGGCTACGACATCGGAACCCGTTAATGCATTCAGCAGGGTCGATTTCCCCGCGTTGGTGTAGCCAACGATACCCACCACGGGGACTGCATTCTTACGACGCTGTCGACGACGTGTCTCACGCTGACGAGATAAATGGTTTATCTTTTTGTCCAAGAGGTTGATGCGGTCCTTGGCACGACGTCGGTCGATCTCCAACTGGGTTTCACCAGGACCTCGTCCTCCAATTCCACCAGCAAGCCGGCTCAACGCGTCGCGGCGACCGGTCAACCGGGGAAGCAGATATTTGAGTTGGGCCAATTCGACCTGCAGCTTACCTTCACGAGTCTTCGCGTGTTGCGCAAAGATGTCGAGTATCAACTGCGTACGATCGATGACTTTTAATTCTGTTACGGTGCTCATCGAGCGCATCTGTGTAGAGCTCAGCTCACGACCAAAAACAATGATCTCCGCGTCCATCTGCAGAGCGCGAAGATTCAATTCCTGGATACGCCCACTTCCAAAAACATATCGATGGTCTACAGCCTTTCGTCGCTGCACCTCTTCCGCCACCACTTGAAGCCCAGCGGTACGAGCCAATTCCCGTAACTCGGGCATAACTGTTTTGGCGCTCAGCTCGCCTGGCACGTCAACATACGCCAAGATCGCTCGTGGTCCTCCGGCCCTATGCTCCGTACCAACGGGCATCGACTGCGCCAAATCCGCCTCAAGCTCCGCGACCCAGGCCGAGAAGTCCATATCGAGATCGTGGATAGAACAGGGATCAACCCGTGTCTCTGTACCCTTCCCATACGGCGCCACATGGGCCATATGGACAAGACCAGGTAGGCCATCGTCACACGCCTCGATAGAGGCAATCAGATCAAACCGAAGACGAACAAGGTCGGTGATGTCATCACGAGTGAGTGGTTCACCCCGGAGATAAGTCACAACCCATCGAAGGCCACGCAGACGCCCCTTTCCCGCACGGACACGACCAAACTCTGGAACCCAGATTCTGGTGGCGTCACCAACGGATATATGGGTAACACGACCCCGTCGGTCCAGGAGTACACCAATCCGTCGATTCAAATCCCGAGACAAACTGGCCAGGTTGCGGGCCAAAGGAAGCCCCACCACGTCAGAAGGATTCGTTTTCCGCGTACGAAGGCGCTTCAAGGCCTTCAACTCCGCTGGTTTCAACCCCAGGGTGCGTCCAAAAATCTGTTCGGAAATGGGTCTCTCCTCAACAATCGGGATTCTGACCTTATCAGAACTTCTCTGCGTGCCCAAGAGCTAGATGGAATGAGTTTTGCTCTATAAGGGTTTTGGACTGGGGACACGGTACCCCATGGACCAGAAAACTGGTATAGTCCACACCATCATCTCGTGACGTAGGAAAAGAACATATGCCTGGACAAGGACGACTTGGAGATAGCGCACATTGCCCCGCCGATGGTCACGGCTGTCTCGCCTGTACTCACTCGGTTATCGGCCCTGCTGTGTCGGGTTCTCCTGACGTCGAAGTTAACGGAATGGCCGCGTTACGAACGGGTGATCCAGGTGTCCATGGCTCCTGTTGTGGACCCAATAAATGGGTAGCTACGGGTTGCAGTGGCACCGTTTTCATCAACGGTCTTGGGGCACACCGCATGGGGGATCTTACAACCCATTGCGGCGGAAAAGGTGTCCTGGTTGTGGCCAGCGAAGATGTAATCGTGGGCTAACTAAACTATCGCCGAAAATAAAAGCTCCTCACCGGCTGTATAGCCGCGCTCCGTCGAATAAACCCGGGTCGCGCTCATATGTGGATCGTGCTCGTAGAAGAGTCCCCAATTTTCGGTAGTGGCTCGCTCTAAGAGATGCTCTTTCTCGTCCATGATCACCAGAGGTCGGACATCGTAACCCATATGCCAGGCTACAGGAACATGGCTTCGGGTCGGAATCACGTCACCACAGTAGAGCAGGCCTCCTAGTTCATCACCTTCCTCACCCCGTACCAGAACAAGTTGCTGGCCCGTGGTGTGCCCATCACTCATGAATAGTTCTATGCCAGGAAAAAGCTCACAGGGACCGTCCAGAATCGTAAGAAGACCCGCTTGTTCCAGTGGGGCGTAATTCTCTTCCAGATAGGATGCCCGCTCTCGACCATTGGGGTTTTGGGCCGCTTCGAGGTTACGGCGCTGAAGATAATGACGAGCGTTGGGAAAGGTGGGACAGGAACCACCATCATCGGCACGTTTGGTTACCCCACCCGCATGATCAAAATGGAGATGGGTCAAGATGACGTCGGTAACATCCTCTGGGGAGATACCGTGGCTCGCCAATTCTTGCTCTAACCGCTGTGCCTGTAGGTCGATACCATAGCGAGCCGCGAGCTTGTCAGACCATTTCTGCCCCACCCCGGTATCCACGAGAATGGTGCGCTCCTTCCCCTGTATCAGCATCGCACGTAGAGCCAGCCGAATTCGCCCCAGCTCATCGGGTGGATGCTTCTTTGACCAGACCGGGTGCGGAACAACGCCAAACATAGCTCCCCCATCCAGGGCAAAGAATCCCGTCAGGATGGGATGGACATGATACGGACCAAGCTTCATAGGAATTGGATACTCTGAGAAGCACCTCGAACACAAGCTTGATGGTACTTTTGCACTCGTCGCAGCGACGCAGATGACATTTTGTGTGCCCCTGCATAGACTCTGACCGGTCAGACTATGGAAGTAAAAGCAGGATATACCGTTACGTCGTTTCCGTCCGAAGTCTCCGGACAGGCGTATCTCTGTGTCGTTCTTACACGCCGATTCGCCATCAACCACACCGACGGAACCTGCGAAGACTGGTCGGATCCCATCGACCTGAACTATGTGGACAGCTTTTTCGAAGGGGACGATCCACAGAGCTCATCCGTTCAGTTTCCTGCGGATATCGTACCCCTCAAACCCAATGTCGACATCTTGATGCACGGCACGGCGCGAGTCACAGGAAAACGAGCCAGAAAACGGTGGCAGGTCGTTTTACAAGTGGGGGAATGGTCAAAGACTCTGGATGTAACCGGACCAAGGTCCTGTATTTACGTACCTCCCAAAGGGCGCGGAAAGAGTCGCAAGTATCAACATCCACAATTCTCGGAACCGACCGCTATCAAAGAGCTCCCCCTACGTTACGAATCCTCGTTCGGCGGAAAGAGCCGGTACATTCCAACCGATAAAGCTCTATACGATAGCGCGGTCGAAAAAAGCGCTGCATTGCAGGACCAGTTGGCTGCCGATGATGCTTCGCCTGGTGGCCCCGATATGGATCCGGAAGTGGCTGCCGCCTTGAATAAGGAAGACTGGTGGGAAGAGGCGGAGGACCGCCCTGTCGAAGAGGACACCTCCGTACGCCGCGTCAAAGAAGGCCGCGGTAGTGATGACGTCCTCCTGGATGATGAGCATCTACGGGCCGACGACGCTGGGATCCCCATCATGGCGAAAGATGAGGCGATCGAAGAGGGGGGTGGACCCGGTGGACGATCTGGAGCCGCCGGAAGCACGAGGGTCCTCGATCCAGCAAAACTCGTAGAACAACGACTCGTAGACGAAGGGTGGGAAGGTGATTTTGCCCCCGATGCGCCCAAACCGAAAGTAGACGAAGAGGATTCCCCCTATCCACTGCTTCCCTGTCCCAACAACCCATTGGGGCTCGGATATGCTGTTTGTTACGACAAAGATATTCTTTCGGCATTACAACTGCCGCAGATCGAAGATCCGAACCGCCCGCTGCTTCCTACCGACGTACCCGTCAATATCCAGAAGATCGATAGCGTGCCGTTCCCCGCAGGTTTCGGGCCTATCCCCGTATCCTGGTTTCCCCGTGCAAGCCGAGTTGGTCTCGATGAAGAGGGACAAGCAGCAATTCGGGAGAAGATGGACGACATGATCCTGAATATGGATCCGAACGATCCCGACCAGCAAAATGCGATTATTGCGCTGGCAGATATAGAACCCCCTCGCTTTGATGCCCGCATGCATAACTGTGCACCGGACGACCAACAAATCGCCAATTTGAATGGCACAGAATCCGTACGCATTGAAGGCGTCAGCCATGATGGCCCCATCCTTTTCGATCTCCCAGACAAGCAACCGAAAGTACTCGTAAACCGTGGTCTTGGAAGCGAACCAATGGACGTAACATTGGATACACTCATGATTCATACAGACGAAGACTGGGTGACGATGTCCTGGCGAGGTCGGTTTACGATGGCTGATATCGACGAGTACACCACCTATCCAATGGTAGATATAGACGTCCTGGATCTGGACTCCGAGTCCTTTCATGCCCATATGGCAGACCTGAAAAACAAGGAAGGTCAGACCCGTATTCTCGACCCTTCTCTTGGCCTACTGGAAAACAGCCTGGACACACCACCGACCGCCGATGAGCTCAAAGATGACTCCGCCTGGGTCGAAGGAGTCGACCAGGAGGTCAGCCCCCTGGTCCTCGATGGTGCCGCCCTGAAAGACGGGGATATGGACGAGAAAGCCAAGAAAATGGCTGAGCAGGCGAAAAAGAGGCAAGAGGTCGCCAACCTCAAGGCAAGGGCCCTGGCAAACCAGGAGAAAGAGAAGAAAGCCCAGGAGAAGGCCCAGGCCAAGGCCGCCAAAGAAACCAAGAAAACAGCGACCGCCAAAAAGAAGCCCAACACCTCGAAGAAGACTTCCAAAGGCGGTAAGAAGAAATAGGATTCGTCCTCGCCGAGAGGTGCACGGCGACGCGTTATGGACTCCAATTTTGGTTGGATTGTGTTCCTATGCCTTGTTTTCTAACGGAAAGATGGCCTATAAGCGCGTGGCCTCGAATTATTGAATTCATTCATGAAACGAATTTACTTAGACGCCAACGCTACCACATCACTGCGACCGGAGGTCCGCGCCGTGATGATGGATATCTATGACAACGTCTGGGCGAATGCCTCGAGCGTTCATGAAGACGGGCAACGAGCGCGAGCCGCTGTAGAAACGGCACGCGCAAAGATAGCGGCTGGTCTGGGGGTGCGCCCCGAAGAGCTACTATTTACCTCGGGAGCTACGGAAGCGAACAACACTGCCATCCTGAGCGCGATTGAAGCGGGTCGAGCTGCGGGAAAAAATCATGTGGTGATCAGCCGTACCGAACATCCATCCGCCATCGGACCCGTCGAGAAGATGCATGAAGCGGGCGCCATCGAATGTTCCTGGCTCGAACCCGACGCGAATGGGCAAATCGAGGCATCACAGGTTCTTGGAGCCATTACACCTGAGACATGTCTGGTGGTCATGATGGGCGCCAACAACGAGATCGGGAATATCTATCCCGTCGCGGAAGTAGCGCAAGCGCTCCAGGGACAGGACATTCACCTGCATTGTGATTGCGTACAACTGGTCGGAAAGGTCGATCTGAATCTGGACGAACTTGGAGTCAGTAGCGCTTCTATCAGCGGCCACAAAGTGCACGGTCCGAAAGGCATCGGCGCCCTATATCTACGGGCAGGCCTTCGCCTCAACCCATTCCTCGTCGGTGGCCACCAGGAACGAGAACGTCGTGCAGGAACCGAAGCCGTGGCGCTGATTAGCGGCTTTGGTGCAGCAGTCGAATGGGCTACAGGCCCAGGACTCGCCAGCCAAAAGCGGACCGAAGAATTGCGAAATATACTCTGGGATGGAATCAAGCAGGGAGTCTCTGGCGTACATCGAAACGGTGGCGAGGGAAGCGTCCCCTCCCTTCCAAACACACTGAATGTGAGCTTCGACAATACCGAGGGCGAGACCCTGTTAATCTCCCTGGACCTTGCAGGAATTTCCGTAAGCAGTGGTAGCGCCTGTACTGCCGGTAGCCTCGAGCCAAGCCATGTGCTTGTCGCTATGGGGCTGGCACCGGAGAGAGCACGCGCAGCTATCCGCTTCTCTTTGAGCCACGAAACAGAACGCGCGGATATTGACGCGGTTCTTTCGGTGCTACCAGGTATCGTACAAACCGTACGAATGGCCGATCCAACGGTTCCAATCCATACCAATAACCAACCTCTTGCGGAGGGTCACCATGGCTGAGCGAGTTGTTGTCGCGATGAGCGGAGGTGTTGACTCCAGCGTCTGCGCCCTGTTGATGAAAGAAGCCGGTTACGAAGTCATCGGTATTACAATGCAGCTATACGACCAGGGACTCGATCCCAATAATGGTCGACGTCGCTCCTGTTGCGCCCTGGACGACACCTATGATGCCCGTCGAGTGGCCGAGCACCTGGGCATCCCTCATTATGTAATCAGCCATGAATCCGAGTTTGTAGAGCTCGTCGTGGAACCCTATGTCCGCGATTACCTCTCTGGCCGAACGCCATCGCCATGTGTCCGCTGCAATACCTTCGTGAAGTTCGACACCCTTTTACAACGTACGCGTGCACTTGGAGCCAAGTGGCTGGCCACCGGTCATTTTGCCCGTATACAGAGAGAACCGGGCACGCCCACAAGGTTGCTACGTGGTGTGGACCCGAAGAAAGATCAGAGCTACTTCCTTTACGGTATACAAGCCAATGCGCTGGACAATATCCTGTTTCCGTTGGGCGATAAAACCAAAGCCGACGTTCGTGAATTAGCATTGGCCGCTCAACTCCCTGTAGCCGAAAAAGCAGAGAGCATGGAAACCTGCTTCATCGGTGCCGACGGTCCGTCTGGCTTTGTGGAAAAACATGCCGAGAGAATGGGGTTTGAGCCTCCCAAGAGCGGCCCCATGCTCGACGTAAACGGAACCTTGCTCGGTACTCATACCGGAATACACCAGTTTACGGTTGGACAACGAAAAGGCCTTGGCGTGTCCTTTCCCGAACCAAGCTATGTAAAGAACATCGATCCGGAAACTGGCGCAGTCACTGTTGCCCAACGAAACCAGGTAGGAAGCGCGGGATTAATCGCGGATGACTGCAATTGGTTTGGTGAGCCCGCCGCTCCCGGCACGCATGTCATCGCTCGTATTCGACACCGTCACCCCGGAGTACCTGCCGTCGTACGGCACGCCACCAACAATACGTTGGAGCTGGCTTTCGATGCGCCGATCTTTGCAGTAGCTCCCGGACAAGCGGTCGTCCTGTATCAGGAAGACACAGTACTCGGTGGAGGTTGGATACAATGCGCGTCGGATGCAGAACCCTTTCAATCGGCCAGTGATTCTTCACCCTCCGATACCGAACACGGAAGCCATGTCTGAATCCGAATTTCCAGACCATCCACGTCCTTTAGACGAACTACAGGAGCGGATAGGCTACCAATTTTCCGCAACGGAACTTCTGCGCCTGGCACTCATTCATCGCTCGTATACCAACGAACATCCCGGTATCTCCGATGATAATGAACGCATGGAATTCCTGGGAGATGCCGTGTTGGAGCTTATCGTCTCTACCTGGCTATATCAGACCTTACCAGACAGCGAAGAAGGTCCCCTTACCGCAACAAAATCCCGGCTGGTAAAAGAAGAAAGCCTGGCGAAACTTGCACGTAGCTTTGCGCTCGGCGAATTTCTTCTTCTTGGACGTGGTGAGGAGTCTTCGGGAGGCCGTGATAAGGACTCTCTCCTCTCGGACACCTTTGAAGCTCTGATCGCCGCCATCTATCTGGATGCGGGCTACCAGGCCACATCCGATCTGATTCAAAATTGGTTACACGAAGCCTTCGGATCGCCACAAGAGCTGGTTCTCCAGGCCCGCGACCCTCGTTCTCGCCTACAGGAAATCGTCCAGGGGCAATTCAATCAGACGCCAATGTACAGTATTGAAGGACGTACAGGACCGGACCATGATTCGAAATATCTGGCACAGGTAGCCGTCGAGGGCTTCCCTTCACAAACCGGAGAAGGCCCTAGCAAGAAAATCGCCAAACGAACCGCTGCCGAACGCATGCTGGAAGCCATCGCCCAGGCCCTCGCGCAAGACGAATCGGATTGACCCAACTCTGGGGTCTTTGGGCACCCAGGGGTCAACAATGACCACAAATTACTGCGAGCAAACCACCGCTAACCGTTGCAATGCGCTCGTGTGGCTGGTTTTGAATTGCTGGCACAGAACTTGAAGTGAATACGGGGCATATTCTTCTCTTTTGTATGTTGTATGCCCATGTTTTTTCGTATGTCTTTTTCTTCTTATGTTCGTCTCACTCTGGGGCTCGCCCTGATCTTTAGCGTGAACCTCGCGGTCGCATCGGAGAGTACTTCCGGGCCGATTCAGCTTCGCGTATCGAATCCAAGCTCTGCTCCCGATAAAAAGGTTCATTGTATTGATGCTGAGGTCTTCCAGGATCGTCTCAGCAAGATCACCTACAAACAGTCAAAGCTGCGAGAGCGACTGAGCAAAGCGTACCTGACGGCCAGCTCACACGCTCCACGAGAACTTCTTACTCAGCTCAAGAAATCCCTCACAGAAAAGCATAACCTTTTATGGAATGAGCCGATCTGCGATATCTCAAAAGAGCTCGCAAGGGCGCGAATGGCCGAGCGAAACCAGCTTCAAAATGAGATCGCCAGAGTTCATTCCGAGGCAGCCCTTCAGCGCCTTCGCAGAAAGTGAATTGAGCGGTAGAATTCGGTTGGGTTGAAGGGACCCACAATCGGGTGGTATCTCTAAAGAGATATTGAGGGGAACCCTGACGTGAACAGTCGATTCGATTCAGATCAAAATTCTCCGGTGCGAATCACCACGCTTCATCGTGGGTTTCAGCTCTTCGGTGAGCAGATGGACCTGTTGGGGCGCGATTCGGAACTAAACCGAATCAAGGAACGTCTCAACGAAGTCCAGGAAGCGAAGAAGATTGGTGTGATCGCATTGATCGGCCCCGAAGGGATTGGGAAGACTCGACTTCTCTTCGAGCTGGCCGATGAAGCCGAGAAAAACAGCGTGACCGTCTACCGCCTGCGCTCAGCGGTACTCGAAACAGACGCCCGTTCAAGATTGGCAGCACAGGTCGTTCGACATCGATTCGGAATTCCACCGTTCCTCCATACAACACAGCTACACACCCGGCTCACTAAAAGCCTGAAAGAGCTGATCCCTGAACGTAGCCTTGGTGATGCCGTTCGCCTTTTTGGTCATGTCCTTGGGCTTGAATGCAACGCCGAGAGTACAGACGTCGAGCAGTTGCTCACCAAGCGAGCTCACCGGTCTGTTATCTCACTTATTAAACGGGACGCACGTCGACACCCTGTCGTTGTAATCGCCGACCGCATCGACGAGGCGAGCAGCGAAGATCACGCCTTTCTCGGTCAACTCCTGGAGAACGCGAAAGACAGCCAGATTCTACTCGCACTCGCGATGCGAGATGTCACCGCGGTTCCGAGCCCACTCAAATCCGTGGCAACTGCGTTTACCTTAAAACCGCTCAATAAGACCCATTCTCGAGACCTGGCCGGTAGCCTTTTGTCTCGAATGGAGTCGCCTCCCAAAGAGTTGATGGTCGCGATGGCACAAAAGTCGGGCGGGATTCCCGGCGCCATGGAGCAGATCCTACGAACGTTGGCATCAAGAGGTATCGTCGATACCAGCAAGCGCCCCTGGGTCTTCCGCAAAGACCGCCTACGCAAGAGCGCGATCCCTGAATCGGTTGCTGAGAGTGCAGCCGCACGAATCGGCACCCTCGATGACCGCTCAAGAGGGATTCTCCAGCAAGCCGCTGTTCTAGGAAGCACATTCTGGTTTGATGCGGTCCTTGCCTTGATGCGTGTGAAGAAAGAGGAAGATTCAGCATTCTGGGTCGATGAGCGAAGCCGACACCGACTGAATCGTGTTCTTATGGACCTACAGTCCCTGGATATCATCCATTTCGAAGACCAGAGTTCGGTACAGGATACTGTTGAATTCGTATTCCAGACCCCTCATGAAGCAAAGCTCCTCTATGACGAGCTGGATGCGGAAACAAAAGCGCTCTATCACCTGCTGATCGCCAAATGGATGAATCGCACCATTGATCGGGTCGATGACCCTCTCCGATGGCACGTTGAAATTGCGCGGCACGCGAATCTTGCCGGTGAGGTCACATTGGCTACCGAGGCACTCATCAACGCCGCCCGAGAGTCGCAAAAACGAACACATAACGAAAAGGCCATCTCGTTTCTACGAGAGGCGGCCGACGCACTTCGCCAACACGATGGTCGGCTTCGGTACGACACCCATATGCTCTTAGGGGAATTATGCCTGCAGACCGGTGAGACCACCCCTGCAGCAGAGTCCTTCAACGAGGCATTGCACGCATCTGTCGTCATGGACTCCATGGCGAACGGTGCAGAGGCATACCTTTGTTTGTCAGAGGCGCTAACAGCGCGAGGAAGTTATGGGGAAGCGACCGAGATGGTGCGGCGAAGCTATTCTCTCTTCCAGACCCTCGGAGACCAGGATGGTCTCGCACGCTCACTAGACGGCCTTGGAAAGGCGATCTGGTACCGAGGAGAAACAGACTCCTATCGCGAAGCACTGAAGCATTTTCTTCGGGCGCTGGCGTTGCGCCGAAAACTCGGCGAATCGAACACCATCGCCAGCTCGCTCATCAATCTCGCGATGGTTCACTACGGTAAGGGCTATGCCCTACATAGTCGAAAGTATTTCAAGGAAGCATGCGACATCTATTCCGAGTTGGGGGACAACTGGGGATACCTACACGGCCTGATTGGTACGGGTTGCACCCTCTTTGAGACCGGCGATGTAAAACAAGCTCTGGAGGTCTGGGGAACAGCCATCGCAAAAGCGGAAGAAGTCGGAGACCGGCGTTCCGTCTGTATTTTGCTGAATAATATGGGCGAAGCGCATCATACGATTAACGATCAAGCATCGGCCCAGGTCTATCTGAAAGAGGCACAAGAGATCGCTGCAGACGTCGGAGAGATGCGAGTTCTGGTCGACGCGTTGATGACGGAGGCCATGGGGCTTCTGGTACGGGGCGAAACAAAGAAGGCGCTCAAAAAAGCAGAAACCGCCCTGAAAGAAGCGACAAAACAAAATAGTCTCCACCATACGGCGCTATGCCGCGCCAACCATGCCCATGTCGTGGCACAGGCCATAAAAGATGGAACTGTCGAGGAGACCTCCGACAAACATCGCAAGATCTCAAAAGCCTTCAACGAGTCGATTCAAGAGTTGGAGAGGATGGGAAACGACCTGCTTTTGTCTCGCATTCTGCAAAACTATGCCCAATACCTTACTGACCAGGGTGTCGACAGAAGCCGCTCAGTAGAAGCACGGGTAGAAGAAATTCGAGCTCGACTCAAGGAAGAGCCTCCGGAGACCATTCGATGACAACCTTTCAATTTGTTCTAGGTCGAGGGCTCCAACTAGGAGGTATGCTCGTTGTCGGTAAAACGCTGTACCAGGCCTTGATAATCGGAAACATCTCGATGGGGAACGAGATGATCTCAACGCTTCTGGGCATCGGTATATTTTACGCGGGCCATTATGTTCTTACCCTAGGAAATTCCTAAACTAACGATCCCCCCAAAGTGGGATGTGTAGCGTCATCGGCACCAGTGTTGCATACTTATGAGGTGTGTCGGGTACACGAAACCCCATCAGGAATGTTCTAATGCATGGTCAAATGAGATTTTTCAGATGGTTTCCAAGCTTTGTGATTCTAGCTTGCCTTGCGAGCTGGGGCTGCTCCAGTGATTTCCAGTCGACTGGTGACATCAGTCAGTCTGAGGTGGTCGAAGATGATACCGACTCTCCCCCCGATCCTGCGGACGGGGTGGGTAATAGCAACGACGCGATCCTGCTCGACGTCATCGATAACCCAACCGTTCCCGATGTAGAGCCTACCGATCAGGGACAGGATATAGGCGTAATCGAACCCGGCACATTCGGCGCGCCATGCCTTGGAAATGAAGACTGTATCTCTGGATTTTGTATCGAATCACCAACAGGACCAATCTGTACTGACACCTGTATCGACGATTGTCCGGATGGGTTCGCCTGCCGAGCCATCTTGAGCAGTCAGAGTGACGTAACCTTCCTCTGTGTCCCCCAACAACAGACGCTCTGTAGCCCTTGCCAGGAAGACTTTCAATGCGGCGAAGGGACGTGCCAGGAGCTTGCGGGTGCCAAGGTCTGTACTCTCCCATGTACCGATGGAGATTGCCCGGACGGCTATTCCTGCCAGCCAGGGGATTCGGGCGCACAATGTGTACCCACAAGTGGAGATTGTGACTGTTTACCGGCGAATCTAGGGTTGGAACGTTTATGTACCCGCTCGAACGAACTGGGTACCTGTTATGGCTATGAGATCTGCGATCCAAACTATGGTTTCGTTGCATGCACGGCCGATCCTCCCGTGGCGGAACTATGTGATGGGATCGACAACGATTGCAACGGGCTGATTGACGATCTCGCAACGGTCGTCGAGCCTTGTGAGATCACCATTGAAGGTCTGGGTTCCTGTGTGGGTGAAAAGATCTGCCAGGGTATCAATGGCTACGTATGCGATGCAGCCACCCCCACGATCGAATCCTGCAATGGAGTAGATGACGACTGTGATGGTCTGATCGACGAAGACTTCAAAGAGGACGGTCAATACCACCTGAATGTGCATTGTGGTGAATGTAACAACAACTGTAACCTGGCCTTCCCCCACGCCGAGGGCGCATGTGATCTATCCAGCGGCACCCCCTCCTGTGTGATAACCGCCTGCGATCCAGGCTACTACCAGATCGTCGAAGACCTCTGCATACCGGATATCACGGCGATCTGCGCCCCCTGTGTCGAGAACAGCGATTGCCCACTTACCGGTGCTGAATGTCTCTCATTCGAAGATGGAAACTACTGCGGTAAGGCCTGTACCGACGATATTGATTGTCCGACCGGATATTCCTGTCTCGATACGCCAGGGGACACTCCCCAATGCCAACCAAGCAGTGGTTCCTGTAGCTGCACAACGGAAACCCCGGGACTTACCAAAGCCTGTGACCTTACATATATTGAGCCGGGTAAACCCATCGTCACATGCATTGGTACACAGAACTGTACAGATACGGGTTGGGGGGTCTGCAATCCACCGGCCGAGTTCTGCGATAATCTGGATAATGACTGCGATGGTGAAGTGGACGAAGACTTCCTGAATGACGACCAGCTATATGTCTCGGATACCAACTGTGGTATCTGCGGCAACGACTGTACGGCGCAGGTCTATGCCAACGCGAACGGCTACTGCAACCTGGTGAATGGTGTGCCCACCTGTGGTTTGAATTGCCTGGCGGGCAGTTTTGATCTGGATGGAAACCCCGCAAATGGCTGTGAATGTACCTTCTCCGTGGATACAGACCACCCCGATGGTACCGACCACAACTGCGATGGAGTCGACGGGGAAATCAACAACGCCATCTTTGTGGCCAAGACGGGAGATGACTTTGCTTCGGGCACCATCAACGCCCCGGTTCGAACCATACAGGCCGGTATCAACGCAGCCTCTAGTAATGGATTGCGAGATGTATACGTGGCGACAGGCCTATATGCCGAATCGATTGAGCTGGTCGCCGGCGTATCTCTATACGGTGGATATTCCCCGAATTTTGGTTCTCGTGATCCCCTCCTTTTCGAAACCGCTATCCTCGGTCAACCATCCACCAACACCCTTGTTGCTACAGTAAACGCACATGGAATCAACGGTGGAGGACCACCAACGCAGATGGTTGGTTTCCTCGTTTTTGGTCGCGATGCAGATATCCTCGGTTCTTCGTCCTATGCTATCCGCCTGGTCGATTGCGATGAGCGGGTCTCTATTCGTGACAACCAGGTCTTCGCCGGTAATGGAGCCAATGGAGTGTTCGGTGCTGCTGGCTTTGATGGCAACGCGGGTAAGAACGGTGAGACGGGCGTTATCTCCTATGATGTCTTTGCGCTCGCTTGCAGTGGAGAAAATCAGGGCGGCGATGGAGGAGAACAAACCTGTAGCGGTAGTAATCGTAGTGGTGGCCAGGGGGGGACGGCGATCTGCCCGGATTACGACCTGGCGAGCTCCCAATGCCCAGGCGCTGTAATTGTTCAAGAGAACAACGAGGCGGAGCTGGGGAAAACTGGTTCACCGTTAGAAGAGGGCGGGATTGGCGGCAGTGCCGGCTACGACGCCCTAACTAGCTTCGCATCAGGCCCCTTCAACAACTATGCTTGTGGTACGGGCCTAGCCGCCAATTGTAGCGCATGTGCTGTACCGCCTCAGGGTCCCATCAACGGAGGTAACGGCCATAATGGTTCCCAAGGTTCGAATGGAACCCCTGGTACTGGTTGCACAACTCCCGAAGGTAATGTCAGCAATGACCTCTGGGTTGGCACTGCAGGTAATGACGGTGGCAATGGAGAACATGGCTTTGGCGGTGGCGGCGGCGGCGCCGGTGGCGGCGTAGAGACCTTCAACTGTTCCACTGCTGGATCTGGTTCCCACGATATCGGTGGTAGCGGCGGTGGCGGTGGGGCCGGAGGCTGCGCCGGAACCAAGGGAGAGAATGGAACCTCGGGCGGTGGCTCTTTTGCCATCTTTATAACCCTGAACGGGGTAGCTTCCACTCCGGAATTTCTAAATAACACGCTACACCGCGGCGCTGGTGGTCGCGGGGGTGCAGGAGGCCCCGGCGGTATTGGTGGTTCGGGTGGACTGGGTGCCGGCGGTGGTGCTGGCGGGATTCCTGGTACAGAGAACTTCTGCGCTGGGCAGGGAGGAAATGGCGGCGCCGGTGGATCTGGAGGTCATGGCGGCGGCGGTGGTGGCGGCTGCGGCGGCCCGTCCTATGCCATCTATGTGGGGCATAGCAACGGATTCGATCTCTCCACATTCGTCAACAACAACCTCTTCCCTGCGGGCCCATCGGCCGCTGAAGGTGGTTTAGGTGGAGCGAGCCTCGGAAATAATGGTGGAGCCGGATCCTTCGGGATCGTGGACCATACCAACTTCTAGTCCCACAAAAGATTCCACTTTGAATTGCCAATCTTGACCCCTGCTCCCATAGAAGGGAAAGATAGGGGAGCGCAATCGGTCAAGGAGACATCATGGCGGAGCCCGGACGGTACTGCCCCCTTTGTGAAGAGTGGATGGATGATGACGTCTGCCCAAAAGACGGCGTCCCCACTGTAGACCGCGCTAAAATGGAGCCAGAGGCCGGCGGGCTCGCCAATGGAACGATGATTGCTCAGCGGTTTCGAATCGAAAGCCTTCTGGGCCAGGGAGGCATGGGGGCGGTATACCTCGCAACCCAGACCAGCATGAACCGAAAGGTCGCGCTGAAGACTCTTCTCAAAACCCTGTTGCGCGAGAGTAAGCTCGTTAAACGCTTCTACCGTGAAGCGCAATCTGCCAGTGCGCTGGACCATCCAAACATCGTACGAATCTACGACTTTGGCATCGATAAAGAGACCGATATTCCCTATATCGCAATGGAGTATTTAGAGGGGCTAGCCCTGGACGAGTTACTTCAGGCGGAAGGCCCTCTACCAGAACGACGGGTGACCACCATCTTATTGGGCGTTGCGCGGGCCCTGACCGAAGCTCACGATAAGGATATTGTTCATCGAGATCTGAAGCCCGAGAACATTCATGTTCGTGAACTCAGCGATGGCCAGGAGCATGTCAAAGTACTCGACTTCGGAATCGCCAAAGTTCTGCGTAGTGATTCCGACTCGTATCAATCTCTGACCGGTACCGGGGTAACGGTCGGTACGCCGATGTATATGAGCCCCGAGCAGACTATGGGCCAGCCCCTCGACTTTCGCTCCGATCTCTATTCCCTTGGATGCGTCATGTTTGAGCTGTTGTCGGGTGGTCCCCCGTATATGTCCGACGAGCCCATCGGTATCTTGATGAAACATCTTCGCGAGGAGGCGCCAGCGCTGCCCGCGAAGCTCTCCGATGGACAACCACCATCGGAAGGCCTCGTCGCTCTCTACACCTCCTTAATGGCAAAGAAGCGGCTCGACCGACCATGCAGCACGAAAGCCGTTGTTGATATCTTATCTGCCCTCTCAAGGGCCGCTCCAGTCGATGTAAAAAAAACACTGGCTTCTGCGCGTACCGCAGCCATTTCTACCGGCCAGCTCGCCGACAAAAAACCACGCGCGGTGGAAGATATCTTATCGGACCTGGTGAAGAGTCCCGAGGTGCGCTCCGAACCCTTGACCGCCAGCGACGTCCGAGACGCGCTACAGACCGATGAGGAGCCACTCGTGGCGGCGGCAAACAGCGGGTTTGGTCGCTCAAAAGCCACCTGGGCGGTAGTCCTGGTCGTGTTGGGCGTAATCGGTGCCGTGTTCGCCTTTATGCCTACGGGCAAAAAGAATAAAGACGCCACCAACAACAGACAGGATGTATCCACCAGCGATACAGGCATCGCGTCGATACCCGACACCCAGAGCGATATAACGAGTTCTACCGATGCGGAGCCAGAACGACAGCCTCCCGCCAAAGAGAAGGTCGCGACGCAGGTGCGAACCATTCAAATTGAAAGTGATCCTCCAGGTGCAGAGGTATGGGACGGCGCCACGCAACTGGGGAAAACCCCTCTCGGGATTTCCATGGCCGACGATGCCGAACCAATGAAACTTCGTCTAAAACGCAAGGGCTACAAGACGAAAAATCTGACGGTAATGCCTACCAGCGATGATATTGTGCAGGTAAAGCTAAGGCAGACCACTCGACGCCGAAAAGCCTCGACCCCAGTAAAGCCGAAACCAAAGCGCAAGGACAAGAAAACCGTCGATCAATGGTAGGTCCGGGCCTTTTGGTCGACCCCGCTACTCGTCCGGTTCGGGGGCGGAGGGACAGTACATTCCGCCCTTTCCACCCGGGTTGAACGAATGGTTCTCGCATATCCACCCATCGGGGCCAATCAAATGTGTCCCGTCCTTCGCTACCTGGGCCTCGCTTGTGCCTCCATAATGCCCCAGGTTTACGACGCAGCCATTGGGCTCCGGCTCAATGCAGACCCCAGAACTTTTGGGATCGCCCGCATCTATCGCTGGCGAGTTGACCGCCAGTCGTAATTGAGGAAACTGCCCGCAAGAGCATTCGACAAATGAATTGTCGGCCGGACAGGTTTCATGGGCCGGCTCGGACAAACTACAGTTCTTAAGCTGCGTCCTCAAATCCTCAACACTCGCTCCTATACATGCGTCCAGAGCGCCCAGATCGAATAGGGGAGGGGAATTGTTGGGATCGTCGCCAACTACACAACCGTCCTGGTTGTAATTTATTGAGCAACCACAGCGTTCTAGATAATCCATGCCCCCTACATTGTCTGGGACGGTGGGAGTCGGAGTGTCCGCATCAAGATGAAGATCCGCCACACATAACCCACAGCTTCCTCCATATCGGCCGCCGATCCGACTGATGATGGAATTCTTAACCACCAGAGACGCCGAATCATCATCCTCGTTATCCACGGCGATGCCATACGCCCGACTCGTTCCGGCATAATCACGTGTCATCAGACCCACATTCCAGATACTGAGATGCGCAAGCGTTAGGTAATTGCCCGAGGTGGCGGAATCTCGCAGATAGATTGCCGCAACCGGGTATATCTCCGTATCGATGTTGGGAGGGGTTGAAACCGTGGAATAGATAGAATGAATCGAACAATGCTCGATCGTTATATCCGGGATGTTCTCTACATAGATCCCAACCGAGCCCCTGTCATCGGGCGCATCGACTGATTCATCGGGATGAAATCCATATCCCATGATGTCATGAATCAGGGAATTTCGGATTGTCACGGCCGCCTGGCCGCCATTCGGATTGGACGCCCAGATCCCAAAAGAGGCGCCGTATGAGGGTGGGTTGGATGAATCTATGTTATCGCCTCCATAGATATGGTGGATCTCCACACCGTCTATCGCCACATTCACACCGTCTATCGCCACACTCCCACCGTCGCCAATCAGAATACCGTAACCAGACTCACCCAACTCTCCCTTGGCATTTCTTATGACCAGATCTTGGGCTTTGAAATTTTCGTCGTCAATGCCCTCAACGTCGTGAAAGTGGATACCGCAACGACTGGTTCTCTCCGCGTCGATGGTCAGATTGCGGATCGTCACATTTTGCGTCTGGCCAGGCCCAGGCTTTCCGATCTGCAACACACAACTATGGCGGAAACTAACAACCCCAAGGATCGGGTTTTTGCTCAGCACCACGTCTTTGCTTTTCCCCTGAAGGGTAATATTGGACAGGGTGAGCTCGTGAGACCCGGTCCCCGGCGTCGACGAAGATCCCGAAAAGTCCCAATATGCATCTTTCCCTATCTGGTAGTCTCCTTCCAGTTGAACGGTAAAACGGGACTCACTTTGATGCTCACCACGCTCTCCACGAACGTACCATAATGCGATGGAAAGGCTTTTGAAGGGCTTTTCTTCGGAGCCGTCAGGCTGCGTACCCTGGGGCTCCTGTGATGTGTCCCAAAACAGTCCCTCCTCTTGATCAACACGCAGAATACGCTCTTCACAACCATTGGCGAAGTTCCCGTCGACATCTACATAGGTGGCTTTGCAGTTAGGGATACAGGTAAAGCGATTCTCCGGAGATGAACCACATGTATAGGGGTTCTCAACATTCAGGGTGCCCGATGCCTGTTCATCTAAATGCTGTCCACATTCCTCTTGCGTGTCGGTTATTCCGCAACAATCATAATCCGTAAATTTCTGGTCGTTAACGGCCAGAAAATTACAGGTTCCTTCATCGCATTTGTCATATGTACAGGCGACTCCATCTTGACAGTCGTCGTTATCGTTACATGAAGTACCGCCCGTATCCGAACCCGTATCAGTCACCACATCAGAGCCCGTATCCGAACCCGTATCGGTCGCCACATCCGTACCGGTATCGGAACCCGTACTGTCCGTAGAGGATGGACCCTTTCTACATTCCCCCTTCTCTGCTTTCTCGCCGTTATCGAGTACTGGATACTGGCATTCGTACCCTGCGCTCTGGGCGCAGGGGTTGTTTTCATCGCAGTGGAATAGGGTGGCATCGAGATCGAGGGGTTCTTTGCAACCCAGACCGATCAGCATCATGGCCAATAGCGGCCACAACCCGTCACTCCACCTGTTTCGAATCAATATCATCAGTAGGTCACATCCAGTCTCAGGCCCGTCGGAGACATAAAAACCGACGTTCGACCCATAACCGTTGTCGTCGGTGTATCTCCATACAGCCACCAGGCAATACCCGCCCCAAGGGCAATGGTGCCAGTTATCGAGAAAACGCTACCCATTAGGCTCTTACTGTCCGCGTCGTCCTGCAT
Source organism: Myxococcales bacterium (assembly GCA_002728755.1). Taxonomy (GTDB): domain Bacteria; phylum Myxococcota_A; class UBA9042; order UBA3505; family UBA3505; genus UBA3505. The sequence continues at coordinate 73,933 of PBVT01000085.1, read as the reverse complement.
CGCATACGTCTGTTCCTGGGAGAACGTAAGTGGGCCATCCGTGAAATTCCTATGTTGCTCTACAGAGTCAGCAATTTGCCCCCGTAGTTGGCTGGCTTCGTGCAGAAGATATCCTCCCACACCGACGAGGATGAGGCTCGCCCCTACGGTAACCAAAGGGCCAACTCTAAGACCATCCGAAGGGGCGGAGCGGGTTAGCAGGCCCGATTCATCATGTACGCCATGGGTCGACAACCGCGTTCGCAACGCTACTGCCTGATTGGCCTGTACAGTTAACTGCACGATCTTAACCTTTCCAGGTCCTCTTTCTACGCGGAGTTGATAGGATCCCGGCTCTATATGCAGTGCTTCAACACCATCCAACTCTATATCCAGCCGTCTTCCATCGATAAAAATACTCTGTGGCCGAGGCGAAATCCCCTTTAGATCGATCGTAGCAAATCCACCACGATCCATAAGAATCGTAGGAATGACACTTGTTCGGCGGCCTCGGACAAATTGGAGATGAAGCAAATGCACGGTGTCCGCCTGAGCCTGGATCAGAACCAGCTGCTTTCCAACCGGAACCGGTAGCTCTTCACCCCCTCGAACGGCAACAACCTCGCCCGCTACGACGATCCGCTCCCAATTCGACTCCGCCGGACCTCGTATCCAAGCCGATGCTAACCTGGGTGTAAGGGCCCCAATCCGCGCGGTATCCAGCGCTCGTAAAGAGGAGTCCGCTTTCGGATCGTCGGCCACCTTCTGATAACAATCAATCGCTTTCTTATAACGGCCCAACTCTTCGTAGACCTTACCAAGGTTATTCAATAACACCGGCAGCGGCTTGCGCTTGTAGGCCTCTTCGACCAACTCCGCCGCCCGCTCCAGATCACCGGCCTGCCGGGCCGCCTTAGCCTCATTTACGATCGAATCAAAGCTTCGATTCTCCTGTGCGACGACCCATTGCGGTGTAGCCAGGAACGCCAGCAACGCTGTTGGTAGAATAGCCCGAAAGATTACCGCTCGAATGTACACCGCTCTCCCCGTCAACCACCATACGAGAATATACCGAACATCGTATCAACCGCAACGTAAGTAAAAGGCGGACTGAAAGGCAATGCCCGCCCCTACAACGAGTGGACTCTTCCCATAGCTGAAGACCTGTGAGGGGAACGAATACAGAGCATTGCGCGTTATCAAAGTTGTCTCAAGCACGTCACAGTGCTAGTTTCGGTCGTTATCAAGTCCCCGGATTTGTCCGCCAGGAGTAGAACGCGCATGCGTTTCACTTGTGTAAAATGTAATACGCGATACCGCATCAACCCCCAACATCTTCAAGGGGGGACATCCGTTCGGATTCGGTGTCGTAACTGTGGTGCTGTGCTCCGTGTACGGGCCCCGGGCGCCGACCCATCGGAATCCCCCACAAGCGATCTTGGGACCACGGCCGACGCAGATCCGATCACCTCCACCCAGCCGACGAGCCCTCCGCCGGAAGCAGGGAGTAGCTTGGCCCCGACAGACTGGCACCGAGTCGTCGACGGACAATCCGATGGCCCCCATAGTCTGGAGAAGATGGTGGAATTGGCGAAAGGGGGCGGCCTCCTAAAGACAACCCTGATCTGGGAGCCCAACTGGGCCGAATGGAAGCCTGCGGGTCATGTCGCCCTGTTTAAGAACGCGATCGATGAAGGGTTACAAGCCGCCTTATCCGAGTCTCCAACCCGTTCTACCGATACCCCTAGCGCTGTGACCGAAGAAGAGCTCAGCGACGAAGAACCCGTCGAAGAGGTTCCTGTCGAAGAGGAACCCGTCGAAGAAGTTCCTGTCGAAGAGGAGCCCGCTGAAGAGGAGCCCGCTGAAGAGGAGCCCGCTGAAGAGGAGCCCGTCGAAGAAGCTCCTGTCGAAGAAGAGCCCGTCGAAGAGGAGCCCGTCGAAGAGGAGCCTGTTGAAGAGGAGCCCGCTGAAGAGGAGCCTGCTGAAGGCCCCGACCTGAATGTTCTCGAAGGTGGCCGAGACGACGACCAGGACGATGAAGACGACGACGAAGGCCAGGAATACGATACATTCGAACAGGCCTTTTTCTCCGACGAAGTGGCTGCGGAACACCAGACCCTTTCCCAGGCAGAAATAGAGTCCCTTGAGGAGGTCGCTCGCTCCCTGGAGGAGGAAGAAAAAGAACGACGTACAAGGGAAAAGACGGAGGCCGAGGGGATCAGCCTCAAAGGTATCAAATACGACAAATCGGAGCTGTCCGTCTCTGGACCAGATCCATCGGCACGGGAATCACGCATGCTTAGAAAGCAATTTGGCGTGATGAAGGAGATGGATAAGGAAAATAATCGGCGAAAAATCTATTTCATCGCCGGTGCGGTGATCGTTGGCGTTGTCGGGACTCTGTTCATCATCGATCTTATGAAACCCACAACGAACGACGGCCGAACTCGCCGCTCTGCCAGCGCCTATAATAGTGCCAACCAGAAGACGCTCGATATTGTTGAGACGACGCCGGACCTTACGGAACAGGTGGAAATTGAATCGACGCAAGCGTCAGCCAAGAAAACAAAACGAACAACAAAACGGCGAAAGAATCGTGGCGGAACTCCGATTGAGCTCACAGGCGAGGCCGTTGTTGTGGCGCCAAAGAAGACCAAATTGGAGAAAAAGATTGCCGAGAGGGATAAACTCCACGGACTCAGCGCCAAGGAATACGAGCGCCTGCTGGCCGATCCAGACGCCAAGCGCGGCGAGCGTCGGATCAAGCTACAGGGAACAGATAATCTCGGTGTAAAAGAACGGCCGATTACACCGTCTGAGTTTCAAGAACGCTTACGTACATGGCGTAAATCAATATGGAGCTGTACTTCGAATGAGCAGATGACCGTGACTATCGTCGTCAATATCTCTGGCGGTGTAGAGAAGGTCGACGTCGAATTTCCAGTACCAGATCCTGCAGGTTCAGCCTGTGTTCGGAATATCCTACTGCGCAAACGGTTCCATCTATTACCGGCTCGTCAGACGGTTTCCGCTCGAATTACACGTCCCCTCTAATACCGGACAAAGCCAACCATTATGCGTCCGCAAGTCTACATAATGCGCCTGATTGGCCGTTCCCTGGCCTGCCTTTTGACCTTCTGTTTCGTAGGTAATGTGCTAGCGGCCGATTTCGACGTGGAATCCAATATTGAGGTCCTGGGTCTGGACGCCAACGCCGAACGATATGCCATCAAGGTTACGTCTCCTGGCAACCCTCCGGTCTTTCTCGTCTACAAAATCGACGAAAACAAAAGAGAGAAGATCTTTCCTACGGAGAGTGCCGCAGACGAACGAAATGTAATCAGCAAACTGAAAAGCCGTTATAAAATTCAGTTCGATGGCCACAAGGGTCAACTTACCCCGAATAAAAAATACACGATTCTGGGCGCTCCAGCGGACGATGGATTCGGGTACCGTATCCTGGTGATGGAAAAAGGCCGTATTGGACAACTCAAACGCATCGAGCTCAGTGAAGATAAAACAAGCGGTACGGTCGCCGAAGGAATGCTCAAACAAATCAGCTGGTCGCAAGACGCTAGCGTGCTGGTGATCGTTCTCAACGAAAAACTGACGACCTCGAATTTTTCGTCGAGCAAGGATAAGACCTACCCTCTGTCATTCAAGCCGTGGGAGATCCACTGGCTGCCTCCACCGACTCCGCCCAAATAAGACGGGAATCCAGGAAGATTAGATGCGATTCAGCCGAAGAGCGACACTCTGGTTCTTTATGGCGAGTCTGGCGGGAATGCTTCTATCCTTCGCCGACATAGCAATCGGTGTAGTTCTGGGCGCATTTGTTCAGACTCTGGGATTCGAAAGTAAGGATGCAGGTTTTCTTGGCGGGTGGCAGCCAGGAATCACTTCCCTCCTGCTTCTGATTCTAGGAATCGGTGTCGTGCGCGCACTTGGGCAGATTGCTATCCGCTATTTCTCCCAATGGACGTTTCAAACCTTTGTCGCCCAACTTCGCCTGATGGGTCTCTACTGCATGTTGCGAGGCTCGCAAAGCCAGACCCTCGAGGCGGCCCAGATAAACCACGAAATCGATGAGATCTACCCAAAAGCAGCACTCTACTTAAGCCAGCGAGTGCAAACATTTACGAGCCTGGTGCATCTCCTCGCCCTGGGAAGCTTTCTGGTATTCGCCGCCCACCGGGAAGCAGCGATGACCCTGACCGGGCTGGGGCTTACAGCCGGTCTCGTACTGCTTATCCACCGTCGAATCCGTAAAGCCGCAGCGACGATTCCAGCACAGCATCTGGAGCTATCCCAGGGTATCGAGGGGATAAGTCGAAATTGGCTTCTCGTTCGTGTCTTACGGCAGGGCCAGGCCGAGTTTGAGAAACTATCCGGATCGATCCGCGGATACGCCAAGAACGCCCTTAAAGCTTCCATGTGGGTTCAGATCGCGTCCGCGTTACCGCAGTTGTTTGGGATCGCCTTGTTGGTGGCGGTCATAGCCTGCAGCGTCAAATATTGGCATACACCCGGACCACAGCTGTTGGCATTTACCTATCTGTATCTCCGCTTTGTACAGAGCTGTGTTCAGCTGATCCAAAACTGGAGTACCGCGGCAACCCATCGCCCGAACTTTGACCGCGCTGTTCGTCGATTTGAGAATTTTGACGGACAGGGCCTGGATCAAAATCCGCGCTTCGCCCCAGAGTTCGAGGCATCCACGCCAAACGAGCCAACATCAGCTGATCTTCACCCGCCATCCCTGACATTGGATTCCCTCACCTTTGGTTTCCCAAATCGTGAAACCATGCTCATAACCGATCTGTCCTGCGAGATTGAGGCGGGACAACGGTGTGCGATCATCGGCCCGAGTGGAAGTGGAAAGAGCACCCTGATTGGACTCATCTCTGGCGTATTGACCCCGACATCCGGCTCGATCTTGGCAAATGGTGAGGACGCCCTTGCGTTCATGGCCAACCCCTCCAGTCGAATATCCTTTGTCGGTTCGCATCCCTTTCTTTTCAAAGGGTCCATTCGCACCAATCTAGCGTACGGTTGCTCCACGGTCCCCTCGGATGAGCAATGCTGGCAGGCGCTATCCAAAGTACAACTGGATAACCTCGTGCGGAGCTTTTCAGCAGGTCTCGAGCTCGAACTGGATAGCCATGGGACTCCCCTCTCCACCGGAGAACAACAACGCCTTTGTCTCGCGAGAGCTCTGCTGAACGAACCACAGATATTGTTTCTGGACGAGATGACGGCGAATCTTGATGAAGAAACCGAGCGACCGATCGCCGCTGCTATCGCCGCTCTCGCCGGAAAAACAACTGTCGTCGTAGCCTCCCACCGTGCCGCGATTGTCCGCGGTGCAGACAAGGTAATTACACTTCCAATTTTTCGTGCCGATAAAAGTTGAGGAAGTCATACCTTGAGGTAGGGTCGAGAAATGAAAATTCTACGCCGATATAAGCCCTGGATTCTTGTGGGAGCGCTCCTTTGCGCCAGCTATATGATCTCAAAAGGTCTATCCAGGCCGGATAGTCCACCCCCGCTGGTCGTTGAAGAAGAACAGGTTGAATTCGAGACCGTTGAAGCGCCTGTCGAAGAGATCATCGAGGAGGTCGTACCCGAGGAACCGGCCGAACCCATCGAAGTGGAATTCAAGGCACGTATCGGCGAAACCGTCGATGACTATGTCGCTTGGACCGGGTTTTCCAAAGAGGAAATTCTGGACCAACTCTTATTGGCCACCGCTCGCGATCTACGGGCTGGTCACACCTATGTCTTGCTGCTTACTCAGCAACAGTTGGAACAATTCAATAGTCGTCGGCTGACGCGTGATCAGGTCCGAAGAGATGCCTTCTATAAGAAACATCATATTACGGATTATAGGAATCACGTCGTCGCTCCAGGAGAATCGGCCGGTCGTATTGCAGCGAAGAATAACGTTCCAATCTGGCTTCTAGTCGAAGTGAATACCGGTCTAAATCTGGCCAGACTACATCCCGGAGATGTGGTAGAAGTCCCCATCGTGGCCCAAGGTGCCCGTCCCGCCACCCTGGGAAACACTCAGCCGACACTGGCCGTGCCCGGCCAAGACTCGATGGTGCAGCCGACGATGGTTCCTGCACAAGTCGTAGAGCAAGCACCTGCAGCAACTCCACCCGCGGATCCTGTCGAAGCCCCAACAGCACCGATGCCACAGCAGACCCCGAAACTCACGGTTACGGTACGAAATGGTGAAAACCTTGGTGTGTTTGCCGCCATGGCCGAGTTGAGCGTCGACGAAATTATGAAAGCCAATCATCTCGCCGAAGCTAATTCGATCCAGATAGGAATGAATCTGGTTATTCCTATCCCACCCGACGCCTGGGCGACCTTTCTCGATAAACGGCGAACACGTGATCTGATCGTCGAAGCCTGGCGCTCCTACGAACGTCGAGGATATCGCGTCATTAAGGTGCGCGTGCAACCTGGTGATATCGCAGTCAAACTCGCAGAAACCCATGGCGCCGATATTAGCGCGTTGACCGTACTGAATCCGGATATAGATCTAAACGTGCTGGTCCCCGGAAAACGCCTACGATTAGCGATTCCACCAGCGGTAATCCCCTAATATAGCGAGCACAGGCTTGCACAGGTCTCCAGGGAAGGGTACAAGGCGTCCCCTTCATCTTCGTCGTAAATCTGCGCCGGGAGCTGTATTGATGAAATTCGAACTCGAACACCATTTCGATGCCTTACCTGAGGATCTCCTTGCAGTAATGCATCACCCTCGTCTTCCTGAAGCACTTACCGCCCATATGGAGAACCTGATCGAAATGGAGGTTCTTTCGGCCGAAGGGGAGAAGCGGCAGGTCCGCTATCGACCGGCTCCAATGATCAAGAGAATTGGTCCGAAAAAAGTCGAACCCCGTTGGATGGAGTGGGTAGAGCACTCCACAACAGATACCAGCCAATTCCGTGTCGACTTCGAAAACATCCCACGACTCGAATCCGTCGCCAGACTGATGCTCAATCGGGGCACTATCTACATTCGCCGTTCCGGCAGTGGTTCGGTTCGTACCCTGGAAGGGGAACTTAAGATCAAGGTGCCGATTCTAGGTCGTATTGCCGAGAATATGATCTACAAACATGCATCCGGTCTTTTGGATGAGGAAGCGCGGGTTACAGCCGATATTATCGCTGCTGGCGGAGTGGACGCCTTTCTCGATTAGGAAGCGCTTGAACCCTGGGGCTGGCGCCTTCGAATCGCGCCAGCAAAGAAGGTGTCCGCAGGATCGGAGACCACTTCGGGGTCATCAAAAGTAAGCCAGGTACCGTCCGCCTGTTCCCACGAACCGACGGGGCACGAGGGTAGGCCAACCGGCTCGAAGTCTGCGCCTGGTTCCGACGCCAGGAAACGCGAGATCGCTTCCCCTGCTTCGCCCGGCGAGAAGGTGCATACTGCGAATAGAAGTACACCTCCGGGCGCAAGAGTTTTCGCCGTATTCGCCAAAACTTTCTGCTGCATCTCCATCAAGACATCGAGATCACGGCGACGACTAATTAGCCGTATCTCGGGTCTACGTCGGAGGGTTCCAAAGCCCGAACATGGAGAGTCCAGAAGGATAAAGTCGAAGGATCCCTCCTCGAAGGGAGTCGTCGCTGTCCAATCCACGGAACGAGTGGTTACGTTCGGAACAAGCTCTGCGAGGTCTTTGAGTTTTCTCGACCCGATGTCTGTAGCCGTTATAGAGACCTCTTCACCAAGGCCATGTCGCAAGGCATCGGTCTTCACACCACGGCCCGCACAGGCGTCGAGTACACGACAGGACGGCCCGAATTCTTTGGCCATGTCGATAGCAAGCTGCGCCACAGCCCACGATGCTTCATCCTGGGGAATCCAATCGGTCGTGCCCGCTTCCGTTCCTACCGCTCCCCCTCCTCGAGGAAGAATCACACTGCCCGGAACACGCCCTTCGCGGGCACCTTTCACCCCCGTCGCCTCTAACGCCTCTACTAATGTCGATACATCGGAAAAACACCGACCTCGGCCGCGCACCGTATGGGGTGCACCGTGCAGATAGGCCTTCGCCGCTACGGAAAGATTCACATCGCCAAGCCCGGCAAACGCCCTCCGGATATAGCCAGGATAACAAGACTCTGGAGCGGGCGCGGTACGCGGACCCGACTCCATAGCGCGCAGTTCGGTACGTAGAACGCCGTTTACCAGTTTTCCAGCGTGGGGGCCCACCAGATGCCGAGCGACCGCTACAGCCGTATGCACAACCGCATGATCGGGTATTCTTTCCAGGACGCGTAGCTGGTAGTTGGCAGCCACGAGGGTCCAGACGATTATAGGGTCTGTGGACGCGATCCCTTTACGCAAGCGGTTATCCACGGCTTTCAGAAGAGCTGGGCCATAGCGGAGAGAGCCATACAGGATTTCGGTACAGAGGGCTCGATCTTGTGGACTTAAACCGCTGCCCTGTAACACACCATTGAGTGCTTCCTGGCTACCGACGGGACCTTTGGCCACGTCAACGAGAGCCTCTACGACTCGGCTTCGTATTTTTACTCCGCTTTTCATGAAGGCCTCTATAACCCAGAATAGACGGTGACGTCACGGCTCCATTTGCAAGAGATGGGTAGATTTGCTCAAACCAGATTAGGATGAGCTAACGGTATGGCCCTTGAAATCGAAATAAAACTGCAGATTCCAGTCCAAGATCTAGAGCGATTTGCAGACGCCTTGCCCACGATGATCCGTGAGAAGCAGGTCTTTAACGAATATTTCGATACGGCCGCTAACGAGTTACAGACCCGCCGAAATATGGTCCGCCTCCGGGTACTTGGAGAGAAGGAACGTCATATCCTCTGCTTTAAAGGAAAGGCGCAGCGACAAGATGGAGTCTTTTCCGCTGAGGAACACGAATGGGACCTAAGCCTGGAAGAGGCTGAGCTCTTTCGAAGAGATCCAGGGCAACAAAAGAAGCGACTCGAGCCACATCTTCCCTCGGTAGCGATCGAGCAGCTCCAATCCCTGGGTGGAATGCACGTAACCCGGCGCGTCTACCCCTTCACATCCGACACAAAGCTCGAGTTGGATCATGTGCGGTATCCCGATGGCTTCGAAGACGCAGAGATCGAGATTGAGGTAACCAAAGAGCAGGTCACAACCATCCGCACCCTTCTGAGCACTGTTCTCATCGAGACCAAAGTGGAAGCCCGAGAGCAACTGGAAACAAAGTTTGCCCGCTTCCTCGCACATCGAAGCCCAGAAGAATCAGACCTCTAAAGTCCCGGTCTCTCGAGGCGTCCGATGAAAGTCCCGCGGTTCCTGCTGTACTCGTCCACCTCTACTACGGGCGATCGCACAGTGATCCATGAGAGTCTGGATAATATCGCTGTACACATCCGAGAGGTGCACATCGTCGATTGCCATTCCAAGCCTTTCCGATTCGGCCTTTAACTGCGCTTGTGAGGCCGGCTCAACCTGCGTCCGATCAAAGGTCCGTCCACGAAAGTGCGATAACTGCGGAATCGACCAGGGCTCCAGGTTCAGGTCATCCTTTAAGGTTACCAGCTGGTGTAGCGTGAGGCCGACCAACCCTGTTTGGAACCCCTGTATCTCTTCTTCCAGGCCTACTAGTTCGTCTCCTTCCACCGCCTCACCACGACAGAACTTCGCAAAATTGGGGCGAGCATAATGTATTCGTGGGACCACAAGACGAAGAGCCGAAAGAAAGAGCGCAAAACGTAGACCGGTAGCCACAAAAATCCGGTCTGGTTCCTGCAACCAGACCTCAGTACTGGTATCCGGTGACAGGCTCATGACTCCGATTGGACGGTATCCCCTGACCCATATTTCTTGGCCATACGAACCCGCATAACAACCGCAAGCCCCACCACAAGAAGACTGATGAACTGACTGGTCGTAAGCATCAACACTTCGTTTGGAGCCGCATCAAACCCCAAGGCCTCGGCGAGACCTGGTACCTGGATTTCCACCAGGAAGCCGCGGATCTTATCCCCACGAAACATCTCAATGACGAATCGGAGAAGCGGATACACCATGAGATAGCTCAAGAAGATGTGGCCATGGAACTTCTTCTTCGGCCGCATGTTGATCAAAAGCCAGAAGAGCAGACATAAGAGCGCGGCCTCGATCAATGGTACCGGGTAGCGCCCAAACTGCGCACACCCCGCGCTCAGGAATTCCGATCCCTCGGCACAATTGCCTGGGTCCGGATAATGAATCGCCCAACTATGACTCTCGCTGACCGGCCGTCCGAAACAACAACCAGCGAAAAGACAGCCTACTCGTCCAAAGGCGTGGGCGAGAACCAGGCTGGGTGTAACGATATCTGCAAAGCGAAGAAAGCCATGACGACCATCCATCAACCACTGGTGACTCTGTTCCCCCATGCCGCGCAGAGAATTTCGGATCGACTCGAGATCGGCGCGCAAGCTTCCTGCTATAACGAGGACGAGGCCGACCACATAGAGCCCCAACCCAAAGGACTGTTTCGCCACCGCGTCCGGCCCCGGAAACGTCTTCGCTGTCTCCGTGACCATGGCGGAGTCGACGGATAACGCAAACAATAATGCGATCGCAGATAGGCCTACCGCGCCAAAGATGTTTCGCATGGCCAGGAGAACCGCCAGTCCCCCGAACAACAAGCCCCATTGTCCTGTCCAAAGACCGCCGCCGAGGTATGTCTTTTCGTCGGCCCCAACCTCGACTGTACCCCAGGCCAGGAACAACGATACGAGTACGAGCAAAGCGCCAGCTCCTGTAATGAGCTTACGTCTCGCTTCGGCCGCCTCTCGAGGCCGATTCGAGTAGATAAACTGCCATAGAAGGTATGCAGCCGAACCCAGGGGTCCACCATAGAAGACAAGACCTCCTTTCCAGATCTGCACAAACTCCAACAGGGGTTCCTCTGTTCGAACCGTCCAGAAATATAGAAGCCTCGATACGAGAAAACCCCAGACCACGGTCCAGAAAACGACCTTCTCAAAATTCTCAGCATCGAGAAATAGGGATTTTTCGTTCTGTCGTCGTGCAAGGATGACGGCAAAGATAAGACCTGTCGCGACACATATCCCATATGGTGCGATCGGAAGGGGCCCTAGATGAAATGGTTCTGGATGCATAACGGACGCTTCTAATGATCAGACCCAGCCATCCGGAGGGTCTGTTTGAGGAAACTTAGTAAATGGATAGCGCTGAAGCCCACGGCGTATCATAAATAGGCCTACCAAGACGAGTGGAATACCGATCAGCTGGGATGTGGTCAAGAGTCCGCCCAGCCATGCCCCACGAGCGTCACTCCGGAAAAACTCCAGGACAAACCGAGCCACGCCATACATGATCAAGAACCACCAGAAATTTTCCCCGTGGAAACGCCGGCGTGGAAAAACCACATAATAGCTGATCAGAAAGATTAGAAAGCCAGACATGGACTCCCAGAGGGGCATCGGGTGGACGGCCTGGCTCATTCCAAATTCCCCGGGATGATCAACCGCAGCAGGCATACCAACCGGATAGGATACTGCCAGGCCCGACGAAGAGGTCGACCCATAACAACAACCGGCGAACCAACATCCAAGACGGCCAAGAGCGTGACCAAGGGGCACACCAAAGCCCGCGATATCAGCAACCCGCCAAACCCCCATACGGCGTCGCAGAGCAAACCAGATGCCAATAGGAATACAGAATACGACTCCACCCAGGAAGGCGAGCCCCCCATACCAGACCTTGAACACCCTGAAACAATCTCGTCCGGGATGGCAGCTACCGTCATCGCATATAGATCCCAGGCCCAACATGCTGCATTCCTGATTCGAAACACAATCGGCGCCCGATGGAAGTTTCCCACCGCCCGGTAGGTCCACCTGGGTCGGATCCGTACATAAATGGACATAATCCCAGAAGGAACCATCGGCGATTACATGAAGAATCCGGCTTCCCACAACACCCATGAAGACCATCAGGAAAGCCAGGTCCAACATATCATTGCGGTTGATCTGCAACGAACCCGCTTTGTGCCAGGCCAATAAGATGGCTGCCATAACTGCAACCGTAAGCACCGTAAAATACGCCGGAAACTCAACCGGCCCAATCTGAAAGACGGGGTGCAACTAGGCGGCCTCGGCTCTCTCATCCCGCCATACCAGGATCATATCCAGAATGAGCATCCCCACACCACAGGAGATCCCGACATCGGCTATATTATACGTGGGCCAATGACTCTGGCCGATATACATATCAATAAAGTCGACGACGTAGTTCACACGAATTCGATCAATAAGGTTGCCAATAGCCCCGCCAAGGATACTTGCGTAGGCATAGGTCGTAAGCCTCTTATCAAGAGGCTGCAACAAGATAAGAGCGACTAAGACCACGATCGCGATCAGAGTAATTACAGTGAAAAACCAGAAGCGAAAGACATGGCTTGCGTCCGCCATGAAACTCCACGCGGCCCCACGGTTTTCTGCATAGTTAAAACGCATGAACCCGGAGATCACTGGTATGGACCGAACCTTGATCAGCGCAAACTCACCGGCTTCGAGGTTCTGCCCCTCTTCCATCTCTTCAACCGGAGTATAATATACCTTTAAACGCCCGGTTCGAACCCACTCTTCGATCGTCTTTGCGTCTTTCTTAAGTTCCTGAGCCAGGGCCGCCCCAAGAGTATCAAAATCATCTCTGGGCAAAGAAAAGCCTCTTGGGTGCACGGGTGGTGCCCCAGACAATCGATAGAAACCAGAGCGGCTTGGAGCCTGTTTTAGATGCTCAACTCCCAGACCATACGGTGTCCCAAGATAGACAAGACCCCGCTCGAAGAGACCGCGTGCTCTCGCTCTGTTCAAATCTGGCAGCTTGGCTACCACTGCGTCGAGCATCGTCCTATGAATACTATCCGACGGCACAAAGACATATCGAGCCGGACCATTTGGGCCACGAGAAAAGATGTATAGGATCTGACCATTCTGACGCGCAGGAGCGAGTACACCAGAGGGTGGACTATCCGCGTTAACGAAGGGTTTACCCGAGACCCGGATAACATGACTGGGTACCGAGCGAACCATCCCACGAGCTTCGGACTTGGACATCCCCAACGAAGATTGAAGAGCCTTCTCGATAGGAACAGTCTCCGTCGTTCGCACCGGAAGCAGATGATACGGTGTCGCGAGATTGTTCTCAGCCCAGCTCTTGGTCCACTGATCAAACCATACGATTGCACCGGCAAGCAGCACGAGAATCGTCACATTACGACGGATCGGATATTTGGAGAGTGTCAATCGCATCATATAGGAGAAGTCGAAACACATCTCTGCGGCCCCAAAAGGCAGACCGGGGATGGGAGGGTACCTTGCCCCGCCCCACCCCCGGTGTCAACCGATGGCTTCGCCGCAACAGAAAGAAAACGTTACTTTTTCATGCTTTTGTATTGTCGAGCCTTGTTTCCTTTTACGTACTTCTTGCGGGCCTTTTCGCTTTGTTGAGCATCCGCGATACCAGCCTCGGCCTCTTCAAGATCCTCAATCTGCTGCAATAAGGCAGGACTGGGGGTCGCAGCGTTCTGCTTTCGAAGGTTCGTAAGAGACTCGTTCAGTACCCGTTTCGCACCCACATAATCTCCTTTCTCCACGGCACGAGCCGCATGTTCAAGGCGGGCGGAGCTCTCGACCTCAGCCACCCGAACGGTTACCTCGACCTTTTCCGAGGATTTCACGGAAGCGGCATCGGCGGAGACCTGCAAAGACAGCGGTAGACGTACGGTTTTTGCCTTGGACTCCTTCGCTACATCACGGAATGAGAGTTCGAATGTACCCACGTTAAACGGGCCTTTCGCCTTGGTTGCGATAGCTAGTTTAACAACGATCTCACGGGTCTGGCCGGAGCCAATAGCACCTACTTTAATGCTGGTAATGCCATCCTTCTCCTCGGTGGGGTAGCCGTAGACCTTGGTAATTTTCACGCCATTCTTGGGCCGAAGCACGATCTCTGTACCGCCAGCAACCGTCCCAGAGAGACTCGCAAGCTCGTCCTGAAGAACCTTGGCGACCGTCGCTTCATTCTCGATGAAATGGTAGCGACCACCACCCTGATCGGCGACACGTGTCATCAGGTCTTCGTTATAGTCCAGACCAACTCCCAGAGTAGAGACGGTGATCCCACGCTTAAAGGCAAGAGAAGTCCGACGCCCAATAACCACGGGGTCCTGCGGGCCCACATTGGCAAGGCCATCGGAGAGCAACATAACGTGCGCCAGGTTACTGGTTCCCCGGTCACCACCTTCTAGATGGTCCAGGGCCTGGAAGAGAGCGGGACCAAGAGCGGTACTTCCACCGGATCGAATCGCCAGAATATGCTTCTTCAAGGAGGCTTTCCCTTCCGCATCCAACTTCACACTCTGGGAATGCAACTGCACATTGGTCGCATAACTAATGAGCGTGACACGGTCCGATTCATTCAATGCATCCAATAATTTCAAAGCCGCAGTTTTCACCGCAACAATCTTGGCGCCGGACATGCTTCCGGAGCGATCAAGCACGATGGCAAGATCGAGTCCAGGTCGTTTTGTCGCTTTATTTTCCGCGCCCTTCAATCGGAGTAGAACGTTCAAATCTCCGTTCGATTCCGACAGTACAACACCATATTGGGGGATAGCCTCCATGGTAAGAACACTATTTTGTGCCATTGGAGCACGGGTAGCCTTTGGCCCGCTCGTGCCGGTCGCTGTATTCGCCACCGAATGGGCACCACAACCAAAGATAAAGAACATTGATAGAAGCAACTGTAGTTTTAGACGAACAACAAAGTGTTTCATTTCTGACTCCACCGGATTGGGTTCATTGGGAACAGGCTATTGGACGGGTCGCAGAAAGAAACGATCTACAAAGGAGAAACATTCCGTCGGTATGCAACGAAAATGGCTTGACCCGTGTATGGCCTCAACCCTATCGTCGAGTCGATGAATCCGGTCTATGGGCCGAGCCTCGACTCGTAATGGATGCCTTCGAATTTCCAAGGACGTACTTTGTCGGACAGTAACCCCAGAGAACGCACCGTGCTGTCGGTCTTGTTTGAGATCACGCAGCAGTTGAATGAAAACGCGACGCTGGAAAGTGTTCTGGAGAAGATCGCAGAGAGGATTTGCTCGCTCGTAGCGGCAGACACAGCCTCTGTTATGCTGTTCGACGAAACGCATTCGGCCTTATTATGCCGTGCAAGCCATGGTCTTCCGCCGGAAGAATCCAAGAAGCTATCCTTTTCCACCGGAGAGGGGGTCGCCGGCTGGGTCGCTAACGAGGGAGAGGCCGTTGTTCTGGGCGATGCCCATGCAGACGAGCGGTTCAAAGATCTCCCGAATCAGACGACCGATATTCAGAGCATGATCTGTGTTCCCCTGCAGACCCGCGAGTCTATCATCGGTGTGATCACAGTAACCGCGTCATTAGAGAGTCGATTCAACGACGCTGACCGGGATCTACTCTCCCTGGTCGCAGCGTCCGTGGTGAAAGATATAGAGAACGCACGCCTTTATCGGCTCGCTGTCACAGACAATCTAACGAAGTGTTATAATCGCCAATATCTAGCGAAACGCCTCCCAGCCGAGCTGGAGCGAGCTACTCGATACGAGGATAATGTAGCGCTCATCCTCATCGACGTGGATAAATTTAAGTCGATAAATGACACCTGGGGTCACGATACGGGGGATATCGTCTTACGCCGTATTGCAGACATCTGTAGAGAATGTGTTCGAGATGTCGATACGGTGGTTCGATACGGCGGCGATGAATT
The DNA here is from genome assembly GCA_002728755.1 of Myxococcales bacterium. Lineage (GTDB taxonomy): Bacteria > Myxococcota_A > UBA9042 > UBA3505 > UBA3505 > UBA3505. The sequence continues at coordinate 58,158 of PBVT01000085.1, read as the reverse complement.
TGTGATTCTACTGCCCAGCACCGATTCCGACGGGGCGCTCCAGGTAGCCAATCGAATATGTAATGATGTGAATAATACTCCCGTAGAAAGTGACGGCAACACCATCCGAACGTCGGTAAGTGCGGGCGTACATGCCTCATTGAAAGGTATTGAAGACGGGAAAAATCTACTCAACCGTGCCGACCGGGCCATGTACACCGCCAAAAAGGCCGGTGGAAACCAGGTATCATTGGCCGAAAACAACTGATGGTACCTCCCGAAACACAACAGCCCTTCGAGTACACACTCGACGCCTACGACTACGATCTGCCTGACGAGCTCATCGCACAATGCCCGTCGGAACATCGAGATGCATCCCGATTGCTGCAAGTCCCACGTACCGGAGATATACGCCACGGCACCTTCTCTGATCTCGCCGACAGCATTCCCCCAAACGCCGTACTGGTAGTCAACGATACGCGAGTCGTACCGGCCAGGGCCTACGCCCGGAAGGAAAGCGGCGGGCAGATCGAGCTTCTCCGTATTCCCGAACCGACAAAAGCGGATCCCGCAGAAGGGAGGTTCCTCGCACGTGGGCGCCTCAAAAGACCGGGCATCAAACTACATCTCGGAGAGGATGTGTTGGAGTTTGTTCGACGAGAACCGGATACAAGCGTGGTTCTACGGTCTCTATCGCGACCGAATATAGACTCCATATTTCAGGACCAGGCATCCATCCCTCTCCCCCCCTATATACGTCGACCGGACGGTCCTACCGCGGAAGACAACGCCCGATACCAAACAGTATACGCGGACGAGCCCGGCGCAGTGGCTGCCCCAACGGCAGGTCTTCACTTTACACCCGACCTTATGGGTAGACTCATCAATAAGGGAGTGGATATCGTCCGACTTACCCTCCATGTGGGGCCCGGAACGTTTCTCCCCGTTCGAACGGACGATATACGAGAACACCGCGTCCTGGCAGAGCCCTGTAAGATCTCTGAGGACTTTGCCGCCCAGATACGCGAGGCAAAGAGGGCCGGTCGGCCGATTATAGCCGTCGGCACAACGTCTGTCCGAGCTCTGGAGGGAGCAGCACTGCGTGCAGCACCCGGCACACTCCTCGCCGAAGGAACGGTAGATGAGGATCTGGTGATCATACCGGGACATACGTTCCGTATCGTGGACGGTCTCATCACGAACTTCCACTTGCCCCGTTCTTCTCTACTATTGCTCGTATCCGCCTTTCTGGGACGGCAGCGCCTGCTTGACGCCTATGCCGAAGCTGTGATGCATGGCTATCGATTCTACTCTTACGGCGACTCCATGTTCATTCCCCCCGAGGGTTGCAACCCATGACTTCCAATACACCCGTGTCCTTCGAGGTCTTAACCGAAGGAGCCGATCACGCTCGTGTGGGTGTCCTCAAGACACAACACGGCGTCATCCCTACACCGGCGTTCATGCCCGTAGGCACCCAGGGCACCGTGAAGGGGCTCACCCCAGAACAACTCCGGAACACTGGATCGGCCATATGCCTTGGTAACACCTACCACCTCTATCTCCGCCCTGGCACCGACATAATCGACCAACACGGAGGCCTTCATTCCTTCATGGGCTGGCCGGGCCCAATTCTCACAGATTCGGGGGGCTTTCAGGTCTTCTCTCTTTCAAACCTACGAAAAGTAGACGACGACGGTGTGGATTTTCGATCCCATATCGACGGCTCTCTACATCGACTGACACCAGAACTCTCCATCGCGATCCAGCAGAGTCTGGGTAGTGACATCGCCATGTGCTTCGACGAATGTCCACCGGCGGATGCCAGTCAATCGGACGTCCAGAAGTCAATGAAACGAACGACTGCCTGGGCGGACCGTTGTATTCAGGCACATAACGCAAAAGGCCAAGCGTTATTTGGTATTATTCAGGGTGGGCTCTTTGAAGATCTCCGCATACAGCATGCGAAGGAACTCATCGAGATGGATTTTCCTGGATATGCCATCGGGGGGCTGTCTGTCGGCGAATCGCAAAGCGACCGCGTACGTATTCTGGATGTTCTGTCCGACAAACTACCATTCGAAAAACCTCGCTATCTAATGGGTGTAGGACGACCCATTGATATCATTGAAGCAGTCGAGCGCGGGGTGGATATGATGGATTGCGTTCTCCCTACACGGAACGCGCGAATGTCCACGGCCTATACGGGCGAAGGTCGTCTGAATATACGGAATTCCCAATTCCGCTCCGATCTCCAACCCCTCGACAAAAACTGCGATGGATTTTGTTGCCAACATTTCAGCCGGGCATATATCGCACACCTTATTCGAGCCAAAGAGCTCCTCGCACACACAATCCTTACATTCCACAACCTTCGACATTTTCAGCGGCTTATGTCGGAAATTCGGACGGCAATTCGGGACGGAAACCTAGCGCAACTGCGCATTCGTGAAGAGAAGTTACAGAATAAAGAATAGAGCCCCCAACAAGGTCCAGACCCCGTAATTCTTAGACCTTTGTACGATGAGGCTTGACAGTCCTATGGTAAATATGGTCTAGAAACGCGCCCTGACTGTGGGAGAGAGGCGTAATGAAACGCACATACCAGCCACATAATGTACCTCGTCGTCGTACTCACGGATTTCTCGTGCGCATGCGGACCAAAGCGGGTCGACTCGTTTTGAACGCCCGTCGTCGCAAGGGACGTAAGTCCATCGCGGTTACGACGCCTAAGAAGTGACGGTACCTCGGTACGACTTTCCGAAGGCAGCACGGCTTCTGAGTCCCACTGACTTTACCCGTGTTATGCGTAATGGTAGGCGAGTCTCTTCCGACCACTTTGTTCTTTTCGAAGCGAAACCTGGCACGGACCGTAGCCGACTCGGAATTACCGTTAGCAAGAAGGTGGGCAACGCTGTCCGTCGTAACCAGATTAAACGTTGGTTACGAACAACCTTTCGGACGCGACAAGCCCATTTCACCCGCCATGTTGATCTTGTAATCATGGCGAAAAAGAAAGCCTCCTTTGAAGACATCTCCTACCAACAGACGGATTATGAACTCAACACAGCCTTTACGAGGCTTGAGCTTCTTCCTTCGTCAATGTCGTAGAGTCTTGAAGGGGATCGATTTCCTATTCGGCGCACTTTTGGGCCTCGTAGTAAATATATATCGGCTCTTTATAAGCCCATGGCTACGCCCTGCGTGCCGGTTCGAGCCAAGCTGCTCGGACTATGCCCGGCAGGCGCTAAAAAACCATGGAGGCTGCAAGGGCTTATTTCTGACCGTTCGACGACTTAGCAGATGTCGTCCGGGCGGTGGTATGGGCTACGACCCTGTACCTGAACATACCTGCTGTACATCTCACGTAGAGGAATCGTCGATGGCATCACCATCCCGTGTACCCACCTCATCTATTCTTCGGGCCGGACTTTTCGCAGTGCTTATACCCGTACTACTGCTCTCTTACGGCCGTGCATCCGCGGATACCGGGAACACTCAGAGTGCAACACCGGAGTATTGCCAATCCCTGGTGACCAAGCAGCTGGAGACATGCATAACGGAGTTTAATGGCTCGTTCCAATACATCCGTCTGCGAAAGAAACAATATGAACAGCCCTATGGTCTCTACAATCTTGTAACGACCCCATTTCCGAATGCACCCGTAGGAAGCCAGGCACGAATCTGGCCATTCCAGATCGATAAACTGATCGTCAAACATAATAACAAAGGCGCGGACCCAGTTGTGGTAACGCGTGTACTTCGCCATAACGCAACGGCCCAATTCAAGCTGCGTATGGAGAATGATCAACCCCAATGGCTGGTCAAAATCCTGCCGAGAGAAAATCCCAAATCCAATTACGATCGATTGGAGAAAGAGAATATCTACTGTCGGCGCAAGGTCGGTCAGGTACCAGACGCTAACTGTCATCAAGGTATTCAAGGGGAAGATGCGAGCGAGAACGCAGAGGGCAACGGCGATCGCATCGTGCTCCGGTTAGCGAATTCTTCCGTCGCCGATCTCTTTCAAGAGGTCGCCCCCTCCGAGGAGACCGACCCGGCACCAACCACACAGATGCCGGCCGATGGAATGGAGATTCGCCTGGGCGCATTGGACGACGATGGCTGGTTTAAGGTGTCATGGCCCGCCAATATTGCGCGTCCAAAGGTTGGGGCCGATCTCGCAGATGTACCCGTAGACGTCGTGTTTAAGGGCTCCGTGCAGGATGCCTTTGCCCGAGACCCCCGCTTTGTTCCCAAGCCATTCGAGAAGAATCCCGAGATCGTTCGATTGGTTTGGCCCAACCCCGAACGCGATACAAGCGACTTCTACCTGGAACGCCTATATCGGCATGGGGAATCCATGTATCGGCTCGACCTTATCACTCGTAGTATCTGGTTGGGTTCCGGCGAGGTAAAAGTAAAAACAGATTTGATCGCCTATGGCTTCCGGGGTTTCAAGGCCGGTTCAAGAAGTATGATGAACCCCGTGGTTCGTTTTCTTCGGTCGAGCTGCCGTGCAGACGGTGGGATCAAAAAGGGAAAGGTAAAAGCCAAACGCCCCCACGATTTCGCTCGTTGGGCCGGAATCGAACGCCAATATTTCCTTATGGCGATGGTTCCCGAGGTGAGCTCCCACGATCTTTTACCAAGCTGTGAGCTTCGTTCGATCCCACAGAAAGACCAATACGGTAGAAATAGAAAAGACCGTTCGATTGAAGTAGCCAAGCTACTTTCCCTCGAACCGATCGCTGTCAGCTCCAAAGGAGTTCGTCCCTCCTACGTGGCACCTCGTCTTATCGAGGGAGCCTCTTCTGGAAGCATCGGAAGTCCGTGTGAAAGCTCCTGCTACGGCTACCTCCAATGCATTGAAGGCGTATGTGCACCTGGAGACTACGAGTCGGCAATGGTGGACCTGGGACTCAACCCTTTCAACCCGTCCAAGGAGCTCGCAGAGCTGGCTACGGACCTGGACGATGACTCCCGGGTTAAGATGATGTCCAACCTCCTTAAGGGAGATCAACATCATTTCATCTTCGCGGGCCCCAAAGATATCGGAGCCCTTAGCGCTGCGGGTCATGATCTGGTGGACTCCCTCGATTTCGGTTGGTTTACCCCCTTGTGTAAACCACTGCTCTGGCTGATGGAGTTCTTCTATAAGTTAGTCCCCAACTGGGCGATCGCGATCCTTCTCTTGACGGTATCCGTAAAGCTCCTTCTTCTTTATTGGACATACAAGTCCTACGTCTCCATGCGTGAGATGCAGCGGCTCAAGCCCAAAATGGATGAACTGAAGGAACGCTATAAGGAAGACCGCCAGAAGCTGAATAAAGCGATGATGGACCTCTATAAGCGAAATAAGGTGAACCCTCTTGGAGGGTGTCTACCCATGCTGATTCAGCTACCCATCTATTTCGCCCTGTATCGAACCATCTACGCTGCTCCGAGCCTGTATCAGGCTGATCTTTTCCTCTGGATCAAAGATCTCTCGGAACCAGACCCGTTCTTTCTCTTACCGGTACTGCTCGGTGTCATCATGTTGCTCCAACAACGACTGAGCTCGGCAACCATGAGCCAGAATAAGATGTTGATGTATGGTCTGCCCGTGATGTTCACGTTCATGATGTTGTTCCTGCCCAGCGGTCTCGTCTACTACATTCTAGTGAACAGCGCGCTGTCCATCGCACAACAGTCATACATCTATAAGAAGGGCGGCCTGACCAAACCCGAGCCCAAGAAAAAGACTACGGAAGCTACGTGACGGTAGAGCTTGCTCGAACGGCCAACTGTAGGTAAGGAAGAACCCATGATTGACGAGACAACACAAGCGAACCTGGAAAAAGCCGCGCAGCGGATCGCCCGTTATGTCGACGAAACCGGTCGTTCCGTACGAGTGCTGGGTGTACACCCAGGTCAACGAAAAGTCATGCATACGGAGCTGAATGAAATCGACTCCGTGGACAATACAAGCGCCGGATTTGGCGTCTTTCGTCATCTGGTCCTGACACCACATAGTGAAGTCGCCGAAGAGCCGGTCGAAGAGCCTGTCGAGACCTCAGATGACGAGTCGGAGAACTAGGTCGTTTCCTGTTCTCAGTAGTTCGTAAACCAGCGGGCGGGATCCAAGGGGTTCCCGTGCTCCAATAGTTCGAACACGAACGAAGGCGCCCTTCGTTTTGGCCGAAAGAAACCGATTCGCTCTCTAGGAGCGACGACCACATTCTTCTTTGTTCGCAATTCATCAAATCCGGCATAGACACCGTGATGTCCATCGCCGTGGTCGATGACAACCATTTTTCCATAGCCTGGAAGGGTGTCCGCAAATACCACACGGCCATGGTAAACCGATCGGACACTCCGGCCCTCGCGCGCAATACTCTCCGCGATTCGTAATACAACCCCCCGATGCGTAAGACGGGTTTTCCCTACTTTCTCACTTTCGCCAAACTTCCTCTCGATTCGCACCGGAACGACTGGCCACTTCAGTTTCCCCTTCTGACTGACAAAGGCTTTGGCCCCTCGCCAGGCCTCCATCGTCTTAATTTCCTTCCGAAGTTTACTGTATTCCGGACTATACCATGCGGCCGCGTTGCTCTTGTCTGGGTGTGTATTGATCTCCTTAAGACGTCGATCAAGACCTTCACGCATTTGCTCGGCTATTTCGATCGCCTGTGTAAGCTGGAGACGCTTGTCTCCAAGCTGATCTTCGACACGGCCAAAGCCCTCTCGGAGCTCCGTAAGGGCAAGCTCTCTATCCGAATCCGCCCGGCACCGAAGCTGTACTCGACCCATGACGTGGGATAGGAGCTCTCGCACACGAACATTATTGTGAAGCTCTCGTCCAGACAGTAGCGCATCAATGGGTGTGCGCATCCGAATGATCGCTACACTCTCCAGAATATTTCGCACCTGGGACCGGGACTCCTCAAGTCGAGCCGAGTGCTTCTCGATCATTCCCTCAAATTGCTCAAGACGCTCCTCAATTCGGCGAATATCCTTCTCCAGAAAGCGTTGTTTATGCTCGTTTTCTGCCTGTTTCCGCTCCAGCTCTTCCAGAGTCAAAAGCAGAGTATGTTTCTCCTTTACACGCTCCACCGTTGCGTCCGCGTTCTTTTCGGGCATCTTCTCGTCGGCCGAGACCCAAAGAACGGGAACACCAAGAAAGATGAGGAGAACTGTGTTCCGAAATGCACGCAACCGATTCACCTATTCAGCTTCAGATACCGACCCACGGCCAAAGCAGAGCCTGCCAGACCAATCGCCACACCCATGGTCAGAAACAGCGCTCCGAGCTTCATCGACAAGAACTCTAAAGACTGTTGCAGACCCATGGTGTCGAGCATTTGCGTGTTGAATCGATCCACCAGAATTGCAAGGACGATGAACGCTACAAGACCACCAAGAGCGCCTACAACGATTCCTTCCAGATAGAATGGCATCGAGATAAACCCTGGGCTCGCCCCCATGAGTTGGCGAATGGCAATTTCTTCTTTACGAGCGTGTACCGATAAACGGATCGTCGAAAAGATGAAGAAGAGTGAAACCACAAGGATCAACACTGATAATAGCGCACCAAACCACTGGATAGCACCGACTAGTGCGTACGCTAGTTGAACATTCTGCCCCCCGGTTAGGACGCTGAATACTCCATCGATCTCTTCTAATTCATCCGTCTTCTTTTTGAAGTCCTTTATATAGTGCTCAACCTTGACCTTCTTTCGATCCTTCGGAGGCAGCACAATCTCAATTTTAGGACGCCTGGGGATCAGATCTTCTAAGAATTTTGCCCGTTTTTTTCCCAGAAACTCCTTCAGCAACTTCGTGTTGTGCTCAAGGTCCTGTTTCGAATCGTAGAATCGACCGCGTACACCAAAGGTCTCTTCGACAGCGTCCATAACTGCCTTATTATTACTTCCCTGGTTCAGTAAGATCGTTACGTGAACCTGACTGCCGAATGTTTCGAGACGTTTATCTGCCTCAAGCCAGATCCCCCCAAAAAAGCCGACAAGAAGAAAGCTCACAGCCACCGACGCAATGCTGGTGATCACCAACATGGGCTGCCGGCGCAGATTTCGACGCAATTCCCCCAGGAAATATGAGATCTGCGGCACTTTCATTGCGAAAACAACTCCGCCTGGTCTTCCGCATCCATGGAGTCGAGATCGGGTACATATTGTGGGTCCGTATCTAGAACCAGATACCCGTTATTCAGGGTCAATGTACGGTGGGCGATCTCGCGAGGAAGGTTCGGATCGTGGGTCGCGACCATTACAGTCGTATTATCCGCATTGATGTCGTTGAATAGACGACCAATATCCAGACTCATCTCTGGATCCACATTCCCTGTTGGCTCATCAGCGAGGAGAATCTTGGGACGAGTGACGATCGCACGGGCTATGGCGACACGCTGTTGTTCACCAGCCGACAACATTGTTGGAAAGGCGCGTTGGAACCGTAGCATACCGACCCGATCGAGAGTCTCCGCAACTCGGCTCCGTATCTCGTTCCGACTAAACCCGAAGATCTCCAGACCCAACGCAACGTTCTCCGATACGTTCCGATCCGAAAGTAACTTGAAGTCCTGAAATACGACCCCGATATTACGCCGAAGCACTGGAATACTTTGCCGGCTCAACATGCGGAGGTTACGCCCGGCTACCAGAATTTCCCCCTCGCTGGCCCTCTCCATACAGAGGATAAGCTTCATAAGGGTCGTTTTTCCGGAGCCGCTCGGGCCCGTCAGATACACGAAGCTATCGGTGGGCACGTGTAGATTGATGCCCTTAAGCGCTTCTACCCCATTTGGGTATCGCTTTGTAAGCTTGAATAATCGAATCATTTAGAGGATCCAACCGCCGTATGACTCGTTTACGCACGAAAACGATTCCCGGTCAATTGGGAATTATCGGCTAACAGGGAAGGGTCTGGCACTAATGCCGCTCAGGAAGCTGTTTCGACCTTTTTACCATCCACCCAGTGATAGAATCCATGTCCAGATTTTCGACCAAGCCGTCCCTGAGAGACCAGGTCTTCTAGAATGCGAGGCGGCTGGAAAGTGTCGGTGCCCAACTCTGCATATAAATGACGAGTGATCGCCAATCGAACATCCAGTCCCACCAGATCGGTCAACTCCAGCGGTCCCATGGGGTGTCCATAACCAAAGCGCAGAGCAGTATCGATATCCGACGCGCTCGCAACCTCTTGCTCGACCATACGCATAGCCTCGTTGGCCAGGGTAATGCCCAGACGACTGGTCGCAAAACCGGGGGAATCTCGAACTTCCACGAGCTGTCGGCCTAGCTGGGCCGCGAAAACCCTCGCCCGTGACAACGTATCTTCGGAGGAGTGTTCGGTGCGGATCAATTCCAACAGCTTCAACGCAAAGGGTGGATTAAAGAAATGCATACCCACAAATCGTTCCGCCACACCGGAGGCCTCGGCCAATTGCGTCACAGGAAGAGCAGAAGTGTTGGTCGCGAGGATCGTCTGGGCTCCGAGTACCGGTGCGATGCGCGCATACAGCGCACATTTGAGATCGATGGATTCTGGGATTGCCTCGATAACAAGATCCGCTCCCGAAGCCGCCTCCGCTGCATCAACACTTGTCTGCAGATTCGAATGGCAAGATTGGCACTCGTCTTCGGATAACTTCCCTCGCTCTACGGCACGGCCAAGAGTCTTATGGACACCTGCCACCGCGTTGGCGACGGCCTCCTCTGAGATATCAGATAACCGCACTTGAAAGCCGCTGGCGAGGGCCACATGGACGATGCCCCGCCCCATGGTCCCACCCCCGAGAACTGTAATTATACCCTTCACACTATCTGTCGTATCCACCATAATTCTTCCTGCATGCTTTACCGGTCGGAATCGTGCCGGTTCATCATATGCCATTTCACATATTCGGATATCCCATCGTTCAATGACGTTTGCGGGAGATACCCCAACTCCTCTCGAGCCCTCGAGCAGTCCGAGACGGTGACCTGCACATCCCCTGGTTGCATGGGCAACTCTTCAATCACAGGCTCTACACCAACGGCCTTTGCTACGGCCGCAATCATCGCATCGAGACGTACCGGTTGGCCACCGCCGAGGTTGAAGATGCGATAGCCTTGAGACCGATCTAGCGCCGCCACCACACCGGCAACGATATCGTCCACGTAGGTATAGTCTCGTAACGAGCTGCCATCCCCGAACATCGGAATTGTCTGCCCCTGGATCATTCGCTTCGTGAATTTGCTAATCGCCATCTCCGGTCTTTGACCTGGTCCGTACACCGTAAAGAACCGAAGAACGGCGAGGCTCTGTAACGGTCCCGTCGTGGCGTATAGATGGTGATAGGTTCGACACAGAAGCTCTCCGGCCCGTTTTGTCGCCGCATAGGGGCTCTCGGGTAATTCTACCGGGTCCTCCTCATGAAAAGGAGTCTTGGTATTTGCCCCATAGACACTCGATGACGAAGCAAACACAAATCGTTCAATCCCGTAACGAACGGCCGCCTCTAATACCTGGATCGTCCCACGAACATTTACGTCGGCGTAAAGGGATGGATCTTCTACCGAAGGCCGAACACCGGCTCTCGCGGCTAAATGAATGATTGCGTCGACATCGCCAGAACCAAGAACCGCGTCTAGGCTCTCAGGCGACTGTATATCCCCTTCTACAAGCCGAAAACCCTCCCAGCGTTGGAGGTGTTTCGCGTTGGCCCGTTTGATGGCGGGATCGTAGAAGTCGTTAAAGTTATCGAGCCCCACAACGGTATCACCACGGCTGAGCAACATCTCCGACACGTGGGTTCCAATGAAACCTGCGGCTCCTGTGATTGCAATCGTCGTCATTGATCTACCCCTGACCCGATGCCCGCATATATTGTTCGGCCGCTTCGCATAATCGGAAAATCACTTCCTCTTGCTCCTTACCCGTCAGTCCCGGGAACATTGGAATTGCAAAGGTACTCAAACAGGCGGCTTCCGTCTCGGGAAATTGGAGTTCGGCATCCACATGACCCTTTACCAGAGGCTGTTGATGTACTCCGGTTGGATAATAGATCCCCACACCGATCTTGCTTTCCTTGAGGTGTGCCACTGCAACATCTCGAAAACCGGGCTTCACCCGTAGAACATACTGATGAAAGACATGGCCTGGAAGGCTCTCTGGATCGGGAGTCAGAACGACCAGCTCACGGAGACGTTCATCGGCCTGAATCAATGCATGATAGTTACCAGCCAGATCCCGGCGGGTGCTGTTGGCAGCATCGACGTGGGCAAGCTTCACGCGCAATAACGCCGCCTGCATCGCGTCGAGTCGTGCATTATATCCAATATGGGAACTGTAATAGGATCGCGCCCCCCGCCCATGGGCGCGCAATGCGCGTACATAGTCGGCTCTTTCCTGACTATCCAATACGACGGCGCCGCCATCCCCATATCCCCCCAGATTCTTCGTAGGGAAAAAGGAGAAGGCTCCCACATCTCCCATTGTGCCCACTTCCCGGTCACCCAGGCGTGCACCAAAGGCCTGCGCAGCATCCTCAAGAACCGCGATACCTCTGGAACGCAGCTCTTCCAGCTCCGAACAATCAAATGCTGCACCAAATAGATGCACGATGATTACCGCCCTGGTAGCCGCGCTTGTTGCTGCGGTTAAAGCTTCAGCGGTCGGCATCAATGTTGTCGGATCAATATCGACAAAGCGAGGCGTTGCGCCGACTCGTAGAATCGCATCCACCGTAGCAACAAAGGTATAGGGAGTCGTAAGAACCTCATCTCCGGGACCAATCTCCAAAGCACGAAGCGCGAGAACCAATGCATCGGTCCCGGAAGACACACCAACGACGGGCCTACCTTCGAGTCGGTCCGACAGGCTCTGTTCGAAGGCTTCCACCTCAGGGCCAAGAATATAGCGACCCGATCGAAGCACCGAAACAGCGGCTTCTTCCAGGGCTTTCTGCAGCGGTGCGTGGGCACGCTTGGGGTCGAAAAGAGGAATACTCACAACACGCGGTTTACGCCGAAAGCGTTGTTCGATCAAGCGTTGGAAACGGTTTCTTGCTGTTCGTCGTCCCCGACATAGACCGCATCCACCCGAGATACTCGTCGCTCATCGGCGTCAACAACCACAAATCGAAAGCCCCCATACATATGGTCAAAACCGGGTTGTGGCATCTCTCCGGCAGCACTCAGAACAAAGCCTGCGATACTGTCGTAGTCCGTTTCTTCCGGAAACTCGATGCCCAACGCCTGTTCCACATCATGGAGTGCGGCACCACCATCGAGGCTGAAATGTCCCTCGGTCAGTTCTTGAATGGGGTGGTCGTCTTCATCATCGAATTCGTCGTAAATCTCGCCAACAATTTCTTCGAGCACATCTTCCAGGGTTACAAGGCCTGCAATCCCACCATGCTCGTCGACAACGATACCCATATGGGTTTTCTTTGTGCGGAAGTCTTGTAGGAGATCACCCACATTACGGGATTCCGGCACGAAGACAGCTGCCCGAAGTAGAGCTTGAAGATCGAATGTTTCGGGGTCCGGTTGGTTCTTAGCCAGAACGACCAGAAGATCCTTCGCATACAGAACCCCGACGATCTCATCCATCTGATCTTTGAAGACCGGATACCGGCTGTACCCTTCATCTTCAATGGTTTGTAGGACCACATCCAGATCCGAACCGAGTTCAAAGGCCGTCATATCTGTCCGCGGCACTAGAATCTCCCGTACGACGCGATCCTCCAGGTCGAGCACCCCAGACAGGTATCGGGCCTGTTCCTCATCCAGAGCGGCGCTCTTAGCCCCTACACGCACCATATGCTCGATATCTTCAATACGAACCATGGGCCCATCTTTCGTGATCTTCGCCCCAACTATTGTCGCAAGACCACGAGACAGGGCCACGAAGCAAATCGTCATCGGGTAGACCAGGTAATAAAAGACCAATAATGGCCCGGAATAATGAAGATACCGTTCCGCATTATGCTTGGCATAGGTCTTTGGAAAGATTTCTCCAAAGATAAGCACGAGTAACGTCATACCACCCACGGCGACTGCCAATGCGCCACTGCTTCCAGCATCTAATTCGAACACTTCTCGAAATAAGCGATCTGTAAGCCGCCCAGCCAATGCCGCCGCCAACATGTTTACGAGGTTGTTTCCGATGAGAATGGTCGTCAACACCCGGTTGGGTACACGAGCCCAGAGTTTCAACATAGACTGACCACGCGCACCTTCTTCGATGAGCTGGTCGGCACGGAGGTCGGAGATACTCGTAAACGCCGTCTCCGCCGCAGAGAAAAATCCAGATGCCCCAATGCACCCAAGAATCAGGACTATTTCAGTATATGGAACCTCCAAGAGGTTTCTTTACTCCCCGAAAAACAATAACGAAAGTGTATCATCCACCCAGACAGAGGTCCAATACTTACAACGAAAAAGCAAGAAAAAGTATGCCTTGGAGTTTCCAGGAATGACCAGCAGTATGACAGAGATTATGATTCGGGGTACGCTCCCTGCTCGAAACAAGGAAACGGGAACATGAGAGCTCCAGCCACACACGACTGTCGAGTCCCGGAAGATCGAGCTCTACCGGTGGGCTTGGATCTGATCGACCTCTCGACAGAAGCCCTGGCTACGACTCAGGTAACGGAACTCCCCTGGGTCCAGCAGACGCCCCACCGGACCGATCATACGCTTGTCGCCACCACCGCGATGGAAGTTCTGGTTCGCTTCTTTTCCTCTCTTGAAGGAGAGGGATACATCCTCGTATTCGAACCCACCCGCCCTGATATTCGCCGCGCTATCCTGAAATCCGGTAAGCGCTATATCGACGGAGGCAGACTGCTAAACGGCCGTATAGACCCCACAACTTGCGCAAAAGCGCTGGAGTCGACCATCGACCTGGTTGTCGTCGATCACGACGACAGCTGGGAACATACGCAAAGCACCCCGGTCCTTGTAGATATGCGAGGGCTACCCTTTGGTGCCGTTCGCCTTCATACCGAGGGGCAATGGCATCTCTTGCAACCGGCCGTAAGAGACGAACTTCAGCGACCTGGGCTAGCCTGGATTACTAACGACGCCCGTATGAAGGGAAGCGATGCATTACTTTCTTTGGCAGATCATGTGGACACAGAGCGCTTTGAGCAAGCTGCCCATAGACGCCTTCAAGATCAGAGCGCTCTCTTCTCCGATCTCGCAAGCCATGCAAAATCGCTGGGCTTTGAAGCATTCGAACGTGCCGGCTTCCTCTGGTTGGGTAATGTAGGATCAAGCGTAGACAGACTTTTTGATGCCCTTGTGGAAGAGGGTATCGGTAGTTTTGCTTGTAACCATCACCCCTACCGTCATCGTGTTCGTCTCTCCGCTTTTCCTGCCCCGATGCTAGATAAAGTGAAGAGCGGTCTCCAACGAATAGCGGAAAGATTCCATGTTTAAACCACGTTTTTTCAACTTCGTACTCCTGGTACTCCTGCTGGCCTGTAACCGAAGTACAGGGCCGCACCAGACAACAGCAGATGCTCCCACGTCGAATCGGAACCAACCAGACGTACAGAAGCAGTCCCAACCCGATATCGACAAGAAGAAGTACAAAAAAGCCGGACGAAACCGCCCACCTGCGGTCGGGGGTTGTCTGATTCTCTGCTCAACAGCACAGAAGGCCGCGAAGAATTTCATTGGTTGTCTACACGGCGATCTGTGCAGCCATCCAGGCTCTCCTGGGCTGGCCAGAACCAAGAATGCTCCCGCCTATTATTTCATCAACTCCCGAAAGCTCGTTGTATCCGGTAAGGCGCTAGGCAACACATGGCAGGAACTATCGGTTCAGAATAAACTCAAAGATCGAACGCAACAGATGGAAAACTTCATCGAAGAGCTTGCTAAGCCTCTGCGAAAAACAGCAACCAAGGTACCGATCAAAACACTCCTCGAACAGGGATTGACGCAAGAAGAGGCCTCGGCTTCCGAGGCAACCTTTTCCTTTACCGCACCGGGGATGAATTTTCCCTGGCGGCTCAAGTTTCATAAGCGTGGAGTCGAATGGTTGATCTATAGTTTGGAGTACCGCCCATGACAACGGACAACCGTCGCGAACACCAACGCGTTCATATTTCACTCGAAGGTCAACTCCGATCCGCCATCGAGTCGAATTATACACGCATGCTGATGGCCAACCTCTCCCTGGGAGGTGCTTACATCCGAACCGAACATCCCCTCGATAAAGGCCAGAACGTAGAGCTGACCTTCACCGTAAATGGACGTGAAGTGTCCATAGAAGGCGAAGTTGTCTGGGTTCGACAGGGAGATGCCGATGCGGGAATGGGCATACGATTCCTTCACATCGACTTTGATGATATCGACGCAATGCGAGCCCTGATTGAAACGGAGACAGAGTCGAACTAGATCATGAAAAAGGATGAGGTTGGATCGGTGTCGAAAGAAGGTCGACGTCCTGTGGCAATTGGAATTGCGCTGGCGTGTCTTATTGCTGTGCTTGGAATGGGAACTGTGGTGCTCCTCGTAGGCCCAGCAGCGGAGTCCAAGACCAACCCACCGGCTACAGAAAACGAGGTCGAGTCGACCAAGGAAGCGAAAGCACCAGCCAAACATGACGCTGTTAAGAGCCTTGAGTTCCCCTCTCTTGAAGATCCACAACGCTGGACACGACAGCGGATCTCCTCGGGGAAGCGTCATCATGGGGCTATTATCGATATATACCTGGAAAATAGTCTTCGACAGGCACTTGAAAGCGGTCAAACAGCACCCGTAGGAGCCACTGCTGTACTATTGGTACGTGATGGGCTGGAACAGATTCTCGAGACATTTACGATGCGTCGGTTTCAAGGATCGTCCGAGACGGGCTGGATTTACGGTCAGCTGAATAGCAAAGGTACCCCGTTACAGACCATACGCCGGGAAACCTGCACCGCATGTCACCAAAGCGAACCCAACCTCTACGGGTTGAAGGCTATTGCTGGGCCGAAAAACTAACCGGAAGCGATAATGCGACCGAGAGCATTGATGGTGTGTTCAATGTCTTCGTCTGTAATCCCCAGGTGCGTCACAAACCGAACCCCCCGAGGTGAAACAGCGTTGGCCAATATCCCTTCGCGCTTTAGGGCGGCTTCCAATTCCCGACCACCCAGAACACCTTCCTGCACGGTATCCATGAAAATAATATTGGTATCGACCGGGTGAGGGATCGAGAAGACACCAAACTCCTCGATGGCTTCGGATAACACCCTTGCCCGTCGATGATCTGCGGCTAATCCGCCGATATTGGTCTCCAGGGCATAGAGTCCAGCGGCCGCCAACATACCGGCTTGCCGCCATGCACCTCCAAGCCGGGTCCGGGTTCGGCGGGCTTTTCGAATCGTCTCCTTGGAACCGCAAAGCATGCTCCCGATAGGAGCTCCCAAACCCTTCGAAAGACAAAAGGAAACCGTATCCGCACATGCCGCAAAGTCCTGAACCGGCGTGCCGCTGGCTACGCTGGCGTTGAAGATACGCGCCCCATCCAGATGAACCGTCAGCTCATGCGCTTTGGCGCGTTCGTAGAGCTTCTGCATATGGTCTACGGGCACCACGCGGCCTCCGGCCATATTCTGAGTGTTCTCCACCATGAGCATCGAGGTCTGGGCCAGATAATGTGCGTCTGGGCGTACGAACCCCTCCATCTCGTCGATATCGATACAACCACCTTCGCCTGATACAAAAACCAGGTTCACCCCGGCGTTCGCACCAACGGCACCTGCTTCGTGATGGGCTGGGTGGGCATATTTGTGAACGATCACCTCATCGCCCGGTCGCGTTGCTAGAATAATCGCGATTTGATTCGCCATCGTCCCACTTACAACGAAAAGGGCGGCCTCCTTCCCAAGAAGCTCGGCCGTATATTTTTCCAGCTGCGCGATGGTTGGATCGTCACCGTAGACGTCGTCACCAACTTCAGCCTCCGCCATTCTTTGCCGCATCTCAGGCGTTGGAAGAGTGCATGTATCACTTCGAAGATCGATGTGTTGTCTCTCCTTTGTCACCGAAATACTCCTTTGCGTTCTTCATACATCTCCGATAGCTCGGCCTGAATATGTTGTCGAAGGCGTTCATTAAGCTTTCGGATCTGTACTCGATCCGCGCGACTCATATCATCCACAGTGGGTATTTCCTGTGGTGGTCCAAATCGAATCTGCCACTTCGTGGGTAGTGGTGCCAAACCAAGGGGACCCAACCAGGGGAAGAGTGGTGATATTGGCATTTGAGCCACACCAAAACTCCTTTTGAGCAACGATACGCGACCAAGGGTCGGGTAGGTTTCTTCCGGCCCTAAAATGGTGACAGGAAGCACCGGAACTCCGGTAGCCATCGCAAGTCGTATGACTCCTCCTCTACCAAATCGTTGCACCTTACCTCGCGCACGGAAGTGCTTGGACGATCCCTTCTCTCCCTCAGGAAATGCGATGATTATTTTTCCGTCTGCCAACAGGCGCTGTGCGTTCTCCTGGCAAGCTCGAACCGCGCCATATCGATTCAATATGGTTCCCAGATATGGAAAATAGAAAAACCGATCTTCCAGCAAAGGGCGAGGCTGGATGTCCTGTTCCACATAACGTGCCACAGCATAGGAAAGCATGATGGCGTCCATGGGTAACCACCCACCGTGATTGGCCACCAATATGGCTGGGCCCGACGCAGGAATGTTCTCGATACCGGAACAGTCCACCCGAAAATAATGCTTATAGAAAAAGTCCAGGATCGGTCCCAGATCATTCACGAAGAGACGATCCATCCCAAACTCATCCACATCATGAACGTCCGGAGGTGTCTCCGCGAGTCGATCCAATGCCACTCGAACCGGACCTGCAGGCAAAATCCTGCCCAGCGCCCGAACTACCGTTCGTGGCATCACCCGACCATGGGGCTCATTTGCTCGTTCCACAGTCATACACCATGCCTTTGCTGATGAGTGTCTTGGTAAAATGCCGTGACAACCGAGCGCGAACTTCTACGCGCTCGAAAATCCAGCTGTTTTCGTGCGCGCCCCGGATCAGCCGTCCACGAATAACAAAGATAATCCAGAAAGCGCGGTGGCATGTCCACCAATTGCGCACGCCATAAAGCTTGAGACAATCCGTTAAAGACCGAACGAGGAACAGGAATTGGAATCCGCTGTCCAAGCCGTAAAACGGCGGAGAGAGGTAAGACGTCCTCAGGTACGATATTGAACACACCGGGCTGTCGATTTACCACCACCCGGCGCAAGGCCTCTGCCGCGTCATCTAAATCGAGAAATTGTAATACCGGGTCGAATCCAGCGACGGTTGGTACGACGGAACGCCCCAGATAGCGGGCCATATAGTCCGTAATCGACGGTGCCAGTACGGTGCCGAACCGTAAGATCGTAACCTTCACCTCCGGATGTTCCACAGCGAAGGCCTGTACATGTTTATCTGCCTGCAATTTGTCATGTACCCAACGTGAGGTCGGATCGCCACGCAGGTCGTGGTCTTCTTCGAGAAAAGCGGGGGTGTCGGGGTGCGCCCCGTAAACCATCGTTGTGCTCTTCAAGACCAGGTGCTTCACCCCTGCCGCTGCACAGGCGTCGAGTACGTGCATCGAGCCAATCGCTTCCAGCTCATGGGCCCATGCTGGGTCTCGGGCCGGGTTCGCGAGAAACGCACCATGGACGACAGTGTCGATCTTTTCCCGGTTCATAATTTGAATAAGGGTGTCTCCCGAATCGGGCAGGGCTAAATCCAGGTGCTCAAATTGACCTCGTTCGAACATCTGCGTCGGGCGAAGAATATCGCAAAGGATCATCTTCTCGATCTCGGGGTTGGTATCCAGAAGGCTAACGGAACGCATAATCAGCCCATTATTGATACCGGTGACGAGGATCCTCATGCCCTTGCGCTTTGTTCGAGCCCCACGCCGTGTCTTGCTTTTTGTTTTGGTAGATCGCTTCGACAAGGTCTATCCCACTCTCCTTGAGAGGCTTGTCTTAACGGGAGCAAACGTTCCGGTCAACGCAGTAAAGCACCATCTTACGGCCAATTATGCTTCCTGGGGTTGACGCGTAGCAGGGGTGGATCTATATTCCGCGCCCCTTGAACGGTATAAATACGTTCTTTGAAAATCGGACAGACCTTTTCTTGGTTCGCGCACGGCACGAACGTTAACTGGATTTCTTCCTGACGTTTATCTTCAGGATCATGCCATGCGCGAAAACAAACCCCCCGGAGGGGTGGCCGAGTGGTCGAAGGCGGCGGTCTTGAAAACCGTTAGGGTATACGCCCTCGTGGGTTCGAATCCCACCTCCTCCGCCACGGTGTCACGATATAACGGAGAGATGGCCGAGCTGGCTGAAGGCGCTCGCCTGCTAAGCGAGTATGGGAACAAAACTCCCATCGAGGGTTCGAATCCCTCTCTCTCCGCTCGTATGTTGTTTTTCCAACATGTGCGTAACGCGCCCATAGCTCAACTGGATAGAGCACCTGACTACGGATCAGGAGGTTAGAGGTTCGAATCCTCTTGGGCGTGCCCCACGCCAGCTTTTTTCGCTCTGATTTACTTTCTTCAGGATCAATACATGAGCCCTACTAAAAAAGTCTTTACGAGTGACACCGACCAAACGGACCGAGATGTGTTCTTTATGCGGGCCGCCATGGATGCTGCCAAGAAGTCGCAAGACAAGGGCGACATCCCCATTGGAGCCGTCGTTGTCCACGAGGATAGGATTATCGCTCGAGCAGGCAACGCCCGAAAGATATCATCCGATCCTACGGCACATGCAGAGATCCTGGTGTTGCGTAAGGCAGCTAAAAAGCTCGGAGACTGGAGACTTCTAGGGTGTACATTATATGTGACCCTTGAACCCTGCTCGATGTGCGCTGGCGCGCTGGTCCTGGCAAGACTCGACCGGGTAGTTTATGGAGCATCCGATCCAAAAGCAGGGGCCGTTGAGAGCCTCTACACGCTACTTGGAGATTCCAGATTAAACCATCAACCGGATGTAACAGGCGGCGTTCTCGGTGAGGAAACCGGCACATTACTCCGGAATTTCTTCCGTGCTCAGCGAACCAAAAAAGCGGATACGCAGTCGAATTCCTCGGATTAACCGAGATTTCGGAGAGGTGACCGAGAGGCCGAAGGTGCTTGATTCGAAATCAAGTGTCCCTTCACGGGGACCGTGGGTTCGAATCCCACCCTCTCCGCCAAGAAAAGAGCTGTTCTATTTTATTTCGGAGAGGTGACCGAGAGGCCGAAGGTGCACGACTGGAAATCGTGTGTCCCTTCACGGGGACCGCGGGTTCGAATCCCGCCCTCTCCGCTCGTAACAGGATTTCGATCCTGTTGGTGCCGACCGAAAGGTCGGCGCTCGAACGCTGGGCCGGTGCAACGACAAGTTCGTGAACCCCGCCAGGCCCGGAAGGGAGCAACGGTAGCGCAACATGTTGTGTGCTACCGGCTCAGCGTTCGAGATTACACAAACAGTATTATTTTGCTTCGATGCGCTCCAAGCCACCCATATAGGGGACCAGAGCTTCGGGAATGCGCACACTGCCATCTTCTTGCTGGCCATTCTCCAGTAGAGCGACAATTGTCCGCCCAATGGCCAATCCTGAGCCATTTAAAGTATGGCAGAATCGGGGCTTAGCGCCTGCCTCTGGCCGATATCGAATATTGGCTCGTCGGGCTTGGAAATCACCAAAATTTGAGACAGAAGAGATCTCAACATAGCGGTTCTGACCCGGGGACCAGACCTCCAGATCAAAGCAGCGTTGTGCACTAAAACCAAGATCACCCGTACATAGCTCTACGACTCGGTAGGGTAGCTCTAAGCGACGAAGGACTTCTTCGGCATCATCAACCAGCCGCTCATGTTCCCGCTCCGAATCCTCAGAACTACAGATCTTTACCATTTCGACCTTTTGGAATTGGTGTAGTCGAATCAGACCCCGTGTAACCTTTCCATAGGACCCAGCCTCCCGACGGAAACATGCGCTATAGGCGGCATAGTCCACCGGAAGCTGGCCTGGCTCCAAGATCTCGTCTCGTAAAAGGTTTGTGACAGGAACCTCCGCCGTTGGAATCAAGAAGAGATCATCCTGAGTAACAAAGGCGTCTTCCTCAAACTTGGGAAGCTGCCCAGTACCAGTTAAAGCGTCTCGATTCACAAGAAACGGCGTAAAGACCTCCGTGTATCCTCGGTCGACATGCTGATCCAGCATGAAGCTTTGTAGAGCTCGCTCCAGGCGAGCTCCTTCTCTGTAGTACACGGCAAATCGAGAACCCGTGATTTTCGATCCTCGCTCGAAGTCTAGTATGCCCAAAGCCTCCCCAAGCGCCACATGATCACGCGGCTCGAACGAGAACGAGGGGATTTCACCCACCTCCCGCACAACCACATTATCCTCTTCGCTGCGTCCATCTGGGGTCGTCTCAGAAGGAATATTGGGTAATTCCATTAGACGGGAATTCAACTCGTCTTCAACCTTCAAACGGGCTTCATGTAAACCCTTCACCCGGTCGGAGATCTCCTTGAGTTCACCTCGAGCTTTTGCCTTCTCCTCCGCAGGTGCTGAGCCTCGAAAGACATCGGACAGGCTCTTCTGGGTATGACGTAACCCCTCGTGCTCCTGAACCAATTTCCGACGTTCGGCGTCCAAGCGTACGATGTCATCGATAGACAGTTTGTTGTTGCGACGAAACAACGCGGTCTGAACAGTTTCCGCGTCGCTTTGTATTCGTTTCAAATCGAGCATAAGGAACCCAATACAACGTGGTCGATATTACTTCCGAAGGTCAATAACCGGAGCCCATTTGGATCCACCAGAATCTTTCGTGGGAGAGCTGGCCGTATCATCAGACTTTTTGGGTTTCGACTCGGATTTAGCCGGTACGGGCGGTGGCTCGCTCTTGGCGGCCGCACCGTTGGCGTTCGAGTCCGCTGTCGCCCGAGGTCGACGACTCCGACTGCTTCTTGAGCGAGGCTTCTTCGGGGCATCCGCCTTTTGCGTATCACCCTTTTCCTCTGAACCAGCCGTGCTTTCAGCCTTATCGGGTTTCGCCGCACCCGCTTCCACGGATTCGGATGATTTCGATGCTTTCGACGTTCTCCGTGGCTTCCGAGGCGATGGTTTACTCGTTTTCGATTTGCTCTCGGAGGAATCTTGCGTTGTTCCCTCTGCGGTCGTAGCTGCAGCAGCCTCCGAATTCCCGGCCGACGACGAGCTCCGACGACGACGTCGTCGACGACGCTTTGGTGGGCCATCTGCGGTCGCTTCTGAGCCTTTGCTAGAATTCGAAGCCGCTTTTTTTTCAGACGTTGGAGTAGAGGCGGTACCTGCTGTAACCAGCTCCATAGACCCACCCACAACAACCTGAGGCTTTGGCTTTCTACGGGCACGAGGTTTGCGTCCCCGATTCGAAGAGCGGCCTCCACTGCGGGACGATACCGGCTTATCAGAGGCTTTTAATTTCTCCTGTTGGGGGCTGACACCAAGATCTTCGACCTCATCAATACCCTCAAGAAGATCGAGTCGAGAACCCTTATCGGGCACCGAAACCTTCGCTTCTGTGCTGCTTGGCGAACGACTAAAGAGCCGACTAAACCAAGACCCCGTTTCCTGCTGAGTCGTAGGCTCTGCATCGGATGCCTCAGCATCCACGCCCGCATCGAAGCCTGCAGTCTGGAACTGCTCGTAGGCCATATTTACCTTTTCAGTACGGTGAATAGGCTTATCTACCGGAAGCTCTTCCGATGGAAGGCTGATATAATCAAGGGTCACCTCTGTAAGCGCCTGACTCGGATCAGCAAGAACGTCGATATGGCATCGGAACGTCTCTTCCAGGCTCGCCAGGAATTTACGTCGCCGGTTCAGCAGGAAGTTGGCAACCTCTACCGAGACATTGGCACGAATGACATTGGCACGCTTCCCTGCCGCCGCGTCATGTATATGGCGTAGAACCTTCATTGAAGCACTCGGGGTACTACGCACCAGGCCTCGCCCATTACAGGTCGTACAGGACGAAAAGGTAGTCTGGAGCGCCGTCGACCGAAGTCGCTGTCTGGTCAGCTCGAGAAGTCCGAATTGGCTGATCCGACCCAGTCGATAATGGGCTTTGTCATCAGCCATCGCACGACGTAATTCTCTCTCAATCTCACGACGTTTTGCCGAATCACGCATGTCGATGAAATCAATAACGACAAGACCACCAAAGTCACGAATAAGCATCTGCTGCGCGATCGCACGGCAGGCCTCTAGATTGGTCTGAAACGCTGTCTCTTCGATATTCTGACCCTTGGTTCGGCCACTATTCACATCGATCGCTACCAGCGCTTCGGCCTGATCGATCACGATCGCGCCACCGCTGGGAAGCGGGACCGTACGAAGAAAGCTCTCTTCAACCTTATCTTCGATATTGAAATGGAAAAACAGCGGCTTCTCTCCTCGATAAAGACGAAGCTTCTCGAGGCTGTCGGGCATCACATGTGTCATGAAGACTTGCAGCTGATCGTGCGCATCTTCGTCATCTACATGAACCGAATCTACATCCGTCGACAGGTAATCGCGCACAAATCGTAGCCCAAGCCCGGCCTCTTTATAGACGATACCCACGCCCTTCTTAGAGTCGTAACGTTCCTGAACGGCCTGGTACAGTCGCCGCAGGTAATCCAGATCGGCATGAATCTGATCCTTCGGCTTCCCCTCTGCTGCGGTGCGAATGATGACTCCATAGCCCGGGGGCACCTTTAGATCTTCCGCTATTTCACGGAAACGACGGCGTTCCTTCACATCCATTTTTCGACTTACAGCGACGCGATCGGTGTCAGGAACCAGCACCATAAACCGGCCTGCAAGCGTAATATAGGTGGAAAAGGTAACGCCCTTTTGACCTATAGCGTCTCGCACAACCTGAACCATGACTTCCTGACCTTCCTTGAAGATCTCCTGGATCAAAGGAGAGCCAGACACACCTTCCGGATACAGCTGTGAATGAATTTCACTCCGGGGAAGGAAGCCGTTCTTGGTCGTTCCGTAGTCTACAAAACAAGCTTGCAAAGCGGGCTCCACCTTCCGGATCACCCCTTTGTAGATATTACCCTTAAGGGTCTGTGTGGCGCTTGTTTCTATTTCGAGGTTCTTCAGAACCCCATTCTCAATGATAGCTACTCGTTCTTCATCCGGTTGGATGTTTAGAAGCATTTCTCGGGACATAATGAATCCTGTCGTTTCGAGTCAGCGCAGTGACACATTGCAGGCCTGATTCCTCATCTAAAGCCCGATATGTGGTTGCGGTGAGGTCCGGATTCAAGTCATGAACGGAGAGAAAATCATTCGGTATTATAGTCGCTGCAATCCCACTGGAATACAACGACCACAACGTCTGACCAGGTCGGTCAATCGGATGTGTCTGTGTAATAAGACGCTCTTCATACTCTGCAGTTGCCATACCACGCATAGCCGCTAAGCTACTCGCGTTGGATGAAGCCGCAGCACGTAATGGACGCGGCTTGACGTACTCCGGCACCAATAGCCGTCGATCATGCGACGTGCGGAGGTGCTTTGTGGGTTGACCCCACGTTCCAGAGTCTTCTGACAATAGAGCAGGAATTACAGTTCCCTCATATTCTTTCGTTTGTTCCGGACAAGTTATTTCGCCACCAAAAACTAATATGGTAGCGCCAGCAATCAGACCCCACAGAGCCAATCGAATGAGGCATTTGGGGAAACCAGGGCTATTTTGCCCAAGGTTCTCGCCCGACGAGATCTGATAGCCGAGTTCGTTCATGGGCGGACGTTGTACGGATAAGTTGGCAAAATGTCAACGATTCCAACACGATCATGCCACTTGCTGCGCCCTGTTTTCGTGGAGTCAGTCGGTCCCACCCCATACAAATGGGTAGGATAATGTCATCGACTGGCCGGAGAATTCTCGGGTCTTCTCGAACGCTGTATATTGGTTTAAACAGTCGATCAGTTGTTCACTTCCGTCGGTCGGAGGGGAAATTCGAGCCCCTTTCACTCGACCACTTGTGGTCAGAGTCAGAAGTATTTTGTAATTCCCCGATGGTAAGCGGTCACTTTGCGTTCGCTGGCAGTGCTTTACTCGTCCTCTGACTATCTCGCGAAATGCCCGAAATTCGCCGGTGCTCAAAGGAAAGAGTCGTCCCGGCTCCTCGTCTTCTTCTGCGTCATCTACGTTAATCGCGTCAGCGGTATAATCAAAACGCATGGGTTGGTCATCAGGCTTCTTGTCCTCTTTCTTGGGCTTTGCCTTTTTCACTACCCGGCGAGCAGAACGCACAGGTTTCTTTTTTGCTGCCGTAACGGCTGGTGCTTCTGGCTCCTTTTCTGGTGGTACCTCTGGCTCGGCAACTACAAAAGCTTGAAAGCTCCCCATTTCCCCGGCAGCCGAGATCGGCGTCAACGCGCTAAGATGCGTGGACTGGGCCATACTTCGTTCGGAGGTGCGCATCACAACAACGCCATAGCCGACCCCTCCGATCACAAGCAATAAAAGGCCAACCATAATGGGGCGACGCCTCTGGGTATGGCGCATATGGCGAATATTCGATTCCGCCTCTTCCTCAATGAAGCGTTGCTTTCTTTCTTTCTCTGCCACCAGGCATGCTTGAAGAAAGACCTCATCATCACCTACCAACATCGGATTGTTTAATGGTTGAGCGGTGACCGGATCGTCTTTGCGTAGGTCTCCGGAAGCAATAAGCTGCAGGATCTCTTCGCTGGAGTAGGGACCGTAATCCACACCATTTGTACGAATTGTCCAGCTTGTTTCCGTCATGGCTGAAAGCTCGTTTTCCAGCGATTGCAAACGGGGATATGACGCACTTCTATGCGTCGACCAGAGTTCACATTAAAATTCAAGAGTCGTGTGTGGAGTCATCGTTGTGGGTTTATCACCTGTCAAAAGAACGGCTCCTGTTACGCCGCCAACCACAACGGCTCCTGTAACAGTCCAGAACCACCATTTGGTATAGAATGAATCCGCATCCGCCGCGGCCATCGGTGGTGCCAACCGGAGCTCAAAGCGCATCTCGTAATCCTTACCACCCTGGATCTCCATCCCTCGCTCTGCCGCAATGTAACCATCGGCCACCACGGTCAATACATGCCGCCCCATGGGAATATCCCCGTCGAATGGCAAAACACCAAAGGGTTTCCCATCCAATAATAACCGGGCCCCTTCCACATTGGTTTCTATCTTGAAGATCCCAGCTGTCGGCAGAAGATCAATCTCCAGATACTCCTGTCTACCTTTGCGAAGGGTGATAACCTCCGTCCTGGTAGCATATCCACGCCGCGTTACCTTCACCACATGACGGCCCGGACTAAGGAGAATCAAATCCTCGTACGGAAGATCCGCCTTGAATTGTCCGTCCACGTAGACCTTCGCCCCCTGCGTCAAGGACTCGATAAACACACCCGTCATGGATTTCTTACGACGCGCTTCTGCATCCAGGGACATACCCAGGAAGACAGAAACCATCACGATCGAAACCAGGATGTTTTTCACACGCATCCATCTCTCCACTCAGATAGGACATGATATTCGGTGCCGATTTAAGGGTCAAACCGGAGAACATATTTACGGGATAATTTATACCACTGCTATTCCCTGTCAGCCTACACTCCCCACCCCATTTTGACGCAATTTGACGCCACGAAACACCGGCGCTTTGCAACCACAACAAGCTCGCAATCAAGCGTTTTTGAATTATTTTGACGCAATTTGTTGACTTTTTGACGCGGCGCGTTATGATGCACTGCATTAAAGCCCCAGACAAGGCGGGCTTATCTTTGTTCAGGAGTTATTAAAATGGCTACCAACGCACAAAACATTAAAGAAATTGTGACCGCGAAAGTGATCTCCGCTGGAGAGCGGTTTCGTCCGCTTGAGTCCAATACTCGCCGAATCCTTGAAGAGACGGCGGAGCGAGTTAAGAGCACATCGACGGATCAGATTCGTAAACTTGAAGAAACCATTCGTCAGCAGCCACAGCTTGTACAGTTGGTGAAGCAGGTCGAGGGAAAACTTCCCGAGCAGCTCACCAATCTTTCCGATCGCTTATCCACACAGGAAATCACCGATCGGCTTAGCCGTGTTTTCCAGACCGCTCTGGATCGGTTGAACCTTCCTTCTACCGATCAGGTCGAGTCTCTCGAATCCAAGGTCGACGAGCTTACTCGTAAGGTTCGTTCCCTGGAGCGTCGACTGGAGAGTCGTGTGATGCGCAAAGACCTCAAGCCTTTGGACACCCGCATCAAGAAGCTCGAAAAGGCTTCCACGAAATAAAAGAAATATAGTCGCTGTTTACTAAAACAGACGACAACTGTTCCTCCGAGCCCGACGGGGGGTGACTCCGGTCACCCCCTGTCTCCCTTTTTGCTTACTGGCACAATCTCCCAGGAAACTCAAGTTACGGCAACGAAAAAAACGCCCGTATGTAGAGAACTGAACTTGGAAGAACCAGCTGAACGATTACAAAGATCAGCACTGAAAAACCGCAAATAAGGCAGAACCCTGCCAAGGCGTAGACATACCATCTCTTCCCGCGAGCGTAGATGGCGAGCACCAGAACCGACAACGCTATCGCTACCACCAAAACGAGAGCGGCCATCTTGATGTCTAGAATAGACCAGATGACCATGTGGCGACTTAATGCAAACACGAACATCCTCGTGGGTGAGAACAGGTAGGGCTTACCTGGCTAAATCGAGTATGGTTGCAATTGTTTGCATGGGCAAGTGTCTCATCCCATAGGAATACGACACAGCGCTCATATAAATTCATCGAATCGATTCGCAACCAGCCGGCTCAGATTAATGTAGTTGATGGTAAAGTGAGCGAGGGTCGCTGCTAGAATCGAGCCGGTATGCAGGGTCATCAAACCAAGACCAATACCGACAACGAAAGCAAAGACACCCCATGCCCAGTACCGTGTACCGGGCAGACCATGAACAAAACCAAAAACGACCACAGTGGGCGCAAACCCCCATGCGCTCTGCATCGCTCCTCGAAACAACATCTCTTCCCCAACGCTACTGGCCGCGGCGATCAGCGCAATCGACACGATGCCAGGCCGACCAATTATCTGGCGAATATCGGCCGCAACCCTTCGCAATGCCTCACTCGCTCGTAAGAGAACGCTAGTCACCCCCACAACGGCCAAACCAAAACCGATACCTTCTGCAAGAGCCCAGGGAAGTTTCGCGTCTGCGGTCCGAAACGAAACGCCACCACCCTCACCGAAACCTCCGGCCCAATACCAGGCTCCCAGCGCCATGGCACCGTAAAAGACAAGGATTATACCAGGGCTCAGTTCTTCACTGGGCGACGGGTTGGTCTGGTTCATACAAGCGTCTCAATTGGGGATCGCGCAACCCGACAATTCCTGTTATCTTGGGCTGCATGATCCTATCGTGGCATAGCGAATGTGGCACTACAACTCTGTGAGCGAATCTGGTCCATATGTCCAGATTCATCAGCAACGGCGACAACCGCACTGGCTTGTTCTGGGGCTACTTATTTGTCTCCTGGCGGGCTCGTCGCAGGCGACGGCCAATACGAAAAAAAACACAGACCTACCCTATGACATTCAAGCCGCATGGTTGGAGCTTCAGCCACTTCTATCGAGCCCTGATCGAGATCGAATAACGAGCGAGCTCCGAAAATTCCGAAAGGTTCTCGATGATCACGCCGCCTCTACGATCTCTGTTTTGGCAGACGCCTTCTGGGGTCGACTACGCTCGGCTCGGGAACCAAATATTACAAAACACGTTGTATTTCTCTCCAACCACAGCACCTCAATTGGTCCCGACGATCCGAGAATACATAGCAGTCGAATAAATTCTGTTCTGAAACATGATCTCTCCCATTGGAACCAAATTCCTCTCGAGTCGATTGAATTCCTTCAGAAGAGCCTCGCGCGTTTTCCTGAACGGCAACAGCTGAAATCCGTGGTCTACTCGGTTTTGATTCTAGCGGTTCTGGCAGCCGGCCTGCTTCTACTTCTAATCTCTTTAATCACGGCCATCCCCCTCGTACACCATCGACTACGTCATCTGCGGGCCTATCGATTTCCGAAGTTTCTGCTAACTACGCTGCTACTCGGACTGATCGTCTTTGGTGGCTCCAAAGGGCTGGGCCTACTCATTCCAACCTTACTGCTGCTGATTCCAATGTATTCGATACTGCAGCCCAGCTATCGAAGAGCAATCCTACTCATCATCTTTTTGTTCTGTTTTTGCCCCATTCTTGGCAAACAGATCTGGAATGATATCGCCTTCCGGTCGTCACCATTGGTGGATGTTCTGCGCTGCGAATCGGGCCCCTGTCAGCCCCATGTAGCAGAATTGGAATTTGCCGACCGACAAGACAGCACAAGTCGGGCGGAGGTTCTTTACGCTCTTGGTTTGCATACCACTCGTATTGGTGATCTCAACAAGGCTGAGAAGTACCTGCACGAGGCGGAACGAACCGGCCTAAAGGATGCAGCGCTACATATTGCGCTTGGCAATATCGCCCTGCTTCGAACCCAGGCGTTTTGCCATATGGACCACTTTGACCAGATCCAACAAGACGCCATCGTTCCGTTACTAAAACAGGCAAACCATCAATACCGAATAGCTCTCAGTCTATCCCCCGATGACGCCGCCACCCACTATAATCTAGCGATTGTATACGCCACACTTGGGGTCCAACCCAAGGCCGAAAAACATTACCAACGTTTCTTCAACTATTCGGATGGAAACGTACCCCCAACGCAAAATAAGGCAGAAGAGTTGCGCGCTTTTCGAGGTTGTACAGGCACGGATCGCCCCTCTTCCAGCAAAATGGCCTGGGGACAACTCTCCGAACACAGCCTGGAATCGGCAACCATTCGGATTCGAACCGCACGATTTCCAGCACTCTGGTTACCATTTCATTCGATATTCTTCGGTCGGCTGACCCCCGCCATTTTGCAATGGCTTCTGGTGCTATTCACCATACTCTTTCTGACCCTCCACTTCATGGCAGACCGGCTTAACCTGGCGAGTCGCTGCATCGAATGTAACGGCCCCTATTGTCCCGAATGCAATGACACATCACGGACATCTCCTCTATGCCCGAACTGTTTGATGGAACGACTCCAGATTACACTCCAAGCACCACGGGACCTCTGGATACAGCAGGTAAACCGGGAACGACACCATAAGCAGAAGTCTCAGATCACGTTCCTCTCTGCCCTCGTCGTACCGGGGCTGGGGCATATGATTGGTAACAATCCAACACGAGGTTGGCTTCTGTGCTGTGCGACCCTATTTGCTATTGGGTTTTTATTGGGACCCTTTGGCTATTTGACAGGCTGGTCGCTGCAATATGGGCCGGATCAGCCGGTAAGTCTTCTCACCACCATGATCCTGACGCCTATCTGCTACATCATCGGGTGGCTTACTGCGCTTCAATTTAGAAGTGGGGCCTAAGCAATGACAGTACAGGTAAGCTTCAAGAACCTTCTCATGACTCTGGGGTCGGACAAACGGTCCGGACAGGTCATGTTAGAGACCGAAAAACAATCCGCTGTGCTGCATCTTATGGGCGGAAAGGTTATTCGGGCGATTCCTGGTACCGGTTCCAGGTGGGTTCTGGGCGATATTCTCGAAGAGGTTCAGCTCCTTCCCCGATACAAACAAGTTAAGATCGAATCAGAAGCCCAAACCACCGGTGAACTACCAGAAGAGCTCCTCATTAAGAAGAAGCTTATATCTTCCGCTGTTCTCAAACGGTTTCAAGATCGTTTGACGATTCGAACCGTTCTGAGTTTCGATTCCGACGAGACCGTAAACGCCCAACTGGAAGCCATAGACGAAGATGAAGTCGTTAGTTACGAATGGGACGCCGAGTTTCCTGCTGCATACCTGGTTCGAGAGCTGGATCGACGCCAAAACGCTCTAAGTCGAATCAATATTGAAGTCCCAAACCCCGAAGACAGATTCGAAAAGAAACCTGGAATCGCGCAGTCGATTCTGGGGTATCAATTTGAAGCGGGCGAGCAGGACGATACGGGCCTGTCCCAAGATGCCCGTAGAGTCTTCTTCTTTTGCAATGGAACCATTCGATTTGAAACCCTTCCGATCGTCACAGGTATACGCTTGGAAGAGGCGGCAGCGCTAATTCATCAACTCAAGACATGCGGCGCAATTCAACCCATACAGACACCGATAGAAGCCGATACTAGAGATTGGGTAACCGATAACATCGTAGTTCTCGCTACACGCGTGTCTACAATCATCCTGGCCATCCTGTTTATCGGTCTAACAGCCATATCAACTCTGGGCCTTTACGGATCTGCCACCTCGACCCCGCTATTTCCCGCGAGTCACCCCATCTATGAGGACTCTCTTGAGATGGTATTGTCCGAACACCTGAACGCACTCAATGTGTATTGGCACCAACACAAAAGGTATCCCGCGAACGCAAGCACGCTTGTGGACAATGGTCTGATGCGCAAGAACAGCCTGAATGGCCGTGGCATCCATGGATTGGTTGCCTATAATACGACCCATGGCGGACGTGGTTTTGATCTGGCGATCTCCATGGGGGATCGGCAGCTGCAGGTTAGCTGGGCCGAAGGACAACCTTTCATGTCTCTACGAAAGCCAGCAGACAATCCGCAAAACGACTAGGAAAACCTCCACTCAGTTGAAGGACAGAGCCAATGCCTGAAGGTAGTTCCGACACCATAGACCGTCTCCATGCGCAGCTGTTAAACCGGCAACGGAAAATCAAGGTGGATACCAGGCTACTTCGCAAAAACCTGGACCAGTTATCCAAAATACTATCGCGGGAACTGCCGGCCGAGGCCGAGGTCTCTCTCGTTCTCGTCAGTGACGCTCGTATCCGCCAATTGAATCGGGATTTTGCGAACATCAACGAGGTCACCGACGTGCTCTCGTTTCCTGTGTACGATGGCATCCCATTACCGGACGAAGAAGTCGGTGAGTTGGGGGATATCATCGTTAGTGTAGAGACCGCTCAGAAGCAGATGGGAACCAAAGAGCGTGCTGGGCACCCAAAGACGCAAGATCTACGGGAAGAAATTCTTCTTCTCTTCGTGCATGGTTTCCTCCATCTGATCGGCTACGATCATGGAACCTCGAAAGAGGCCCAGATCATGATCGCGAAAGAGCACGAGATTCTCTCTGAACTCCGCTTGGCGGGCTGGTCACCGTAGGCGAACCCGTGGGTCGAGATAGGTGTAGGCAATGTCTACACAGATATTCAAGAAGACCAACAGTCCGGAGTATAGAACAACGACGCCCATAACCATCGGGTAGTCGCGGTTCAACGCCCCCTTAACGAAGAAATCGCTTACCCCGGGGACACTGAAGATCCGCTCTACAACGACACTGCCCGTAAGGATGCTTGCGAACGCTGGTCCCATATAGGTGACGGTGGGTAGAATCGCTCCACGTATCGCATGGCGTCGCATTACAAGGCCTGGTGGGAGTCCCTTTGCTCTTGCTGTCCGCATATAATCGGTCCGGATCACTTCTAACATTCCTCCACGCATCAGACGGGAGAAGTATGCTGCATAGACCAGACCCAGGGTGACCGACGGCAAGATCTTATGTTGCCAACTATCCCACTTACCGTAGGGCAACCACCCGAGATAGGTCGCGAAAAACAAGAGTAGAATCGGCCCCAGGACAATATTGGGCACACTGATCCCAATCATCGCTCCCGACATCGTTAGATGGTCCCGCGCGGTTCCAGGCTTCGAGCCAGCGATCATCCCCGCTCCGATTCCGATCAGAAGGGCCACCATAAAAGCATAGAGACCCAACTCAAGACTGATGGGGAAATGCTCCTTAAGATTGGTCATGACCGTTCGGTCCGGCTCTTTAAAGCTACGCCCGAAATCGAGCTGTGCATAACCCTTCATCGCCAGGAGATATTGCATATACAAAGGCTTGTTGAGACCAAATTTAGCCTCAACATTAGCTTTCACTTCTTCGGGCAGAGCCTTGTCTTCATCAAAGGGACCACCTGGGGCTAACCGCATGATGAAAAACGATATCGACATGATCGCGAAAAGGACCACAACACCGACCATCAGTCGTTTTATGATGTAACCACCCACTACGTTTCACCGCTCCTGAGCAAACGACTCATAATACGAATCGCGAAGAAGATGCCGGTCCATTACATGCGGTAGGTACCCTTTCAGGGCCGGGTGTTTGAGATAGATATTCGTATAGAAATACACGGGTATCACCGGTTGGTCCCGGTTGAATATTTCTTCTGCCTGCACAAGCAGCCGGTTTCGAACCTCTTGGTCGGTTTCCTGACGAGCCTCATTAATCAACCGGTCGTAGACTGGGTTTTCATAACTACCATAATTGTTTTCATGCCCACTGGTAAACACCTCCAGGAAGGAGAGGGGATCCGGATAATCCACGCACCAGGATGACCGAGAGATGTAGAACTCGTGGCTATGCATCTTGTTGAGCAGGCTCTTCCACTCCATATTGCCGATGCTGATGGAAATTCCGAGGTTCTCCTTTAGTTGACGCTGCACATATTCAGCGATCACCTTATGGGTCTCATAGGTGTTATACACCAGCTCAATATTTGGAAAGCCTTTCCCTCCTGGGTAGCCAGCGCTCGCCAATAACGCGCGAGCCTTTTCTGGATCAAAGGAAGACCCCTCCGCATAGGAAAACCCCTCTTTCGCAAAGCCCTCATGCACCAGATGCGTGGCTGGAATCCGGTTCCCACCCATTACCTGCGCGATAAGGGCTTCCTTATCAATTGCGAGATCGATCGCCTTGCGAATTTTCGCGCTCTGAAACGGTTGCGGCCTATCTTTTACCATAAGTTTATGGCGAACTTTCGAAACGAATTTTGCATCGATGCCCGGTACATTTTGGAGCTGTTCCGGCCCGGTAAACGGATTCTGTTCGCGATAGATGATTATGGCGCTCGCCTGATCGTCGGTTAATCCTTTGATCTTAGACAACAGTTTTTGACGGGTCGCCGTATTCAGGTTGACCTTGCCGCCATAATTTCCGGTGTTGAATGTCAGATAATAGGTACACAGATTGGGAGCGAGGATAAGATCCTGCCTGCATTCGGAGCGAAGCTTCGTTACGGTTTCATTCGGAATGGGCGACGCGACCTGAACCAGGCCCGTCTTATACCACTGGTAGGCAGTGGTCTCGCTCTCCGTCTCGAGAAACGACAGCTTCGCAATACGAACCGATTTTCGGTCCCAATAGGCCTCGTTTCGCTTCATCACGACCCGATCATGGTTTCGATGTTCCACCATGATGTAGGGACCGTTCACAACAATATATTTCGGCTTCAACCACTTGTTTCCGCGGGCCTCGATGATATGGCGAGGCGCGAGCGCGAAGTTGACCTCGGAGACCAGAGACAAGAAATACGGTGCCGGGTGGGCCAGCTCTACCGTTAGAGTGCCCGCTTCACGATTCGATCGGATCCCCACGTCTTCCCAGCTACCCTTGCCCGAATGAAAGGCCATTGCCCCCTTGATATCTTGAAATAGAAACGCCGCCTGGGCCGCCGTGGTTGGCTCCAGAACGCGGCGCCAGGACCAGACGAAGTCGTCCGTCGTTATGGGCGTACCATCCGACCAACGCAGACCCTTTCGAAGCTGGAATGTATAGACCTTCCCATCGTCCGAGACGGTATAGGATTCCGCATGGCCAGGTCGTGTCTTAAGGCTCCCGTGGCCCGCCAGCAAAAGCCCCTCAAACATCTGCGAAGCAATCATATTACCGGCCGTTTCATGAACCAGGGCAGGATCGATACTCGCGAAAGAACCCTCGGTAATTACGACATGGTTCGCTTTCGGGCCTTTCCGCTCTTTTTTCTCTTGAACAGCACAGACCGTCCCCTCCGGGACTGGGGTAGATAATGCTGCCGAAGCCTCCAACAGATTTTGAGGGCGATCTGGGCTCTGACCACCGCAGCTCAGCCCCCACAACATGGCAATAAGAGCCACACTGCAAGACATCGTTCTATGGAACCACCGGCACATAGCGGCGGAACATACCATGGAAAGACCGCCGGCACCACAGATGGTACCGGGCCGACTCACCGTACACGTTTCGCGGTCCAGTTCCCTCGCTGGAGTCGCCCATCAACCATTCCGTGGAACACTCCACCGACTTGTTTCCCGTCACGGTATCCATGAAAAACCAGTCGACCGTGACCATGCCGGCCAGACAAGAACACCGCTTCATCAATAAGGGTGCCCGCTGCCTCCCAGTCGTTCCCCCCAATCGGTAAGCTCAAATCCTTCATGGTCTTGCTCTCAATCTGGAATTTAAGAACAAACTTCAGGCCATCAATTCCTTCGGCGGTACCTCGATATCGCCCCGATGAAAGGGCCCGGGGGTTTTTCCGTTTCGGGCATACGCGCGCCAGCCGCTCCACAAGCTCCGCCTGCAACTGCGCATCTCGAATTAAAGATCGCATGGTCAGCGTATACTCTTTCGGTGAAATCCGATGTCGTTCATAGATCGCCGCCGATCGCTTCGCCCATCGGGTCCGGGTCAACCCCTTTCGAGCCAGACACATCTGGTCGATATACACCTTATTGGCCTTCGCCTGGAGCTTGGGATCGGCCGCCGAATCTACACATGCTGCCAATCGCCGATCATAGGCTTTTCTCGTGGTCGTATCCGAAGCAAGAAGAGCACGTGCGGTCGTATCAAAGGTCTCCGGATCCCAACCGTATTGGTTTAGAAGCTGGGCACGAAAGGCCTCCAACTCGGCTGGCGACCGTCGACGTTCTGCACATTTGAGCTCCGCTAAGGTGGCCCCCATCACCTGGCGTTGGGTGTCAGAAAATTTAGCAACCACCTCGTCGTCTGCACCCGCGTCAGACCCTTCGTCGTCTTCTTCTTCGGCTGTATGAGGCTCCTCTTCGCCGTCCTCACTTTCCGGATCATCCATGCCCTGATCTGGCTCTTGCGCCCCTGCAGGAGCGGCCTGGGCCAGCATCGCTGTCGATTCGGGTGTGGACCTACTCTCCGCGCAAGCCGCCAGGCTGCACGCAGCATATAAGACCACCACCCAAAGGAGATTAGGGAGCCTTATGGTCATATGTTGCTGTGTTCGTACCATCGCGAGATTTTCTACGGGCCCTCTAAGACCATGTCAACGCCTGGGTAGCCAACTAGAGCGCCCGGTCTCCTCGGCGAAAGAGCGTGCGGCGAAGGGTTGTTCGAGCTGTTTCAGCGCTGCTTTCCA
Organism: Myxococcales bacterium; assembly: GCA_002728755.1. Taxonomy (GTDB): domain Bacteria; phylum Myxococcota_A; class UBA9042; order UBA3505; family UBA3505; genus UBA3505. Next base: position 21,898 of record PBVT01000085.1, on the reverse strand, counting down.
GGCGTGAAAACCACCCCCGGCTTCTGCGACCTCTACCGCAGCCAGCCCCGTCTCCGGTCCCCCAAGACTCAACATCGCCTCCACCCACGCCCACCGAGGCGACAAGAAGCGGAAATCAACTCTCCCTCCAGCCTTTTTGCGTAGTCGTTTGATCTTCCGGTTGAGGTCGGGGATAGGACAAAAAGAAGCTGTCGCTAAGGGCGTTCGAAGCTTGGGAACCAGCGGATTCACCGCCAGGGTAACCTTATGGATACGGCTCATCTCCAAAGCAAACCGAGCCAACTCATCCAGATCTTCATCTGTTTCTCCGGGTAGCCCAATAATGGAATAGACCTTGAGCCGGTGCAGACCATGCTTTCTTGCCAGCTCGGCTGCGTGAATAAGGTGACGTTCCTTAAGGCCCTTGGCTAGTCGGCTACGTTGCAGTTCCGAGGGGGCGTCGCTGGCGATGGTCATCGTCCGCGCCCCACCTCGCACCAATAACTCGACAAATTCATCATCCAGAACATCCGCACGTAGGCTGGACAAACCAATCTCCTGATCTCTATCGACACAGGCGGTTAGCAGTTCCTTGATCTGAGGATATTCGCTAACGGCGGCCCCAACAAAGCCCACACGTGGTGCCTCAGAAGGGATCGTTTGAAGAATCTCCTTGGCATCTGGATACCGCATCGGCGTGTTCGCCGACCGTACAACGCAGAACTTACAGTACTGTGGACATCCCCTGGATGACTCCACCAGAAACATATTGGTCAGCTCGGATTGCGGGCTCCAGAAGGTTCCGTACGCCGGGAGGTATTCGGGGCCAGCAACATTGGGATCAGGAACATCCCAGCCATGGTGTTCAGGGACATACACCCCTTGAACTTCCGCCAGGCGCTCCCGTCGCTCTGCGTGACTGTCTGCAGAACGAAGGATCTCTAAAATCGCAGGTAAAACGGCTTCTGCATCACCCATAACAACCGCGTCCGCGAATGGCTGAAGAGGCAACACATTGGACAGGGTCATAGGACCCCCTACCAACACAAAGGGATCTTCATCGGTTCGTTCCGTTCCAAAATGCGGGATACCGGCTTTCCCTAGAAGCTGGATAATACCCACCAGATCCATTTCATAGGAGATGGAGAAAGCTACCACTGGATAGCTCGCGAGGGGCTTCTCTTCCTCAAGGGTCAGCACACCGCCAGCCGGAAGCTCATCTGCCATATCTTCGTCGGGGATCATCGCCCGGGATGCTGACATCTCCGGCGCCTCATTAATCATCCGATATACGACCTGAAACCCCAGGCTCGCCGCTGCCACGGAATACACATTGGGATAACAGAGCGCTACGCGAACCGGCGCTGTCTTCGTCTCAAGTCCAGATTCCTGGTCACGATACTCTCGCAGTCGCTGTAGGTAGTTCCAGCTCAAAGGTCATCCACCCGGGTTTCCTGCATCAGCCAGGACGCATACTGCTCTTCCACAGCGTCGGCCTCCACACAGACAAGCTCGGGAACATCGTAGGAGTGGATCGACTGAACTTCGCGCATAAATGCTTCCACCCGGTCCTTCCGCGTCTTACATATCAAGAGGCTCTCCGTATCGTCTTGTACGGCCCCCTCCCAGCGATAGATCGATTGCACCTGCGGTATCACATTTACGCAGGCAGCCACACGAGTCTCAACCAGATGGCGACCTATCTTCTGGGCCTCTTCTGTACCAGAACAGGTCACAAATATTACGCAGATCTTGTCCATAACACCCCTAAGGCAAGCAGAACATCAAACCTATGCCTGTACGTGCCATATCTGTTCCGAAAGCCCAGTACAAGCATTGGATAGGGAACCACGGTCATTCCGAGTTAGACCTTTGTTGCTCTCGATTTCGAGTAAGAGCGATTCGGAACGCTCGGTGACTTAGCATCCCGCTCGGATCGTAGAGAACCCGACGCTCCGGTGAAATAAAGACGGTGTATGGGTATTCCGGGGGCCGCAACGCTCGTAAAAGGTCTGGACCACCGACATAGACCGGAAGCCCCACCGGGTTTCGAAGCGCAAAACGCTGAACTGCTAAATAGGAGTCCACCGACCCGACATCAAATCCCAACAGGATCAACGCCATCTCGTCACCATATTTATGGTTCAGCTTCGGAATACGTGGCCAACCCTGCTTACATACGCGGCACCAACTTGTGAACACATGAATAGCTGCGGGTCGCTCTTGTTGAATGGTGCTCAACGCAACTTTCTTACCCGTGGTCAGATCAAGAACCAGGGCATCCGGAATCTGGGTTCCACGATCTAGAAAACCAGACCGAACAGGAGGCTCTCGAAACAAAATAAACGCCAAAAGAGCCAGGGCACAGAGGGGAAACGCCCACTTTCGAAGAAATAGGCGCCAACGCGGCATCGTATGTTCCGTTGCGTTCATTCGTTCGTTTTCACCGACTCCGCCTGACATTTCGTAGAAACGCCAAATCGGGACGGAGGGTCATCGAGATGCCTGATAAGGAGTCCGAAGCGACCGCGACATTGTCTTCATGCCAGAGAAATAAGACCGGCACCTCTTGTGCAAGTCGTGCCTGCACACGATCGTAAAATGGTTTGCGTATGGCAGGGTCGAGGGGGCGCCGGGCCAGATCCAACCAACAATCCACTTCTTCGTCGGCAAAAAACGAACGATTCCCACCGCCACGTCGCGGAGTTCCGGCTTTCTTGCGTTCTAGAGCCTCCTCAACAGATACCGCCAAATGCTTTACCGCCCACTTCCTGCAAACCGAATCCGGGCTAAAAAACAAACTCGTCAGTCCCGGAACAAAATCGCTCCGGGGAGCACGACCGAGTGCAGTCGCCGCATCCGGTACCTGATGGAGTGGTGTGCTCAAGCTGAAAAACATCCATCGCATCATATCCGGCTCAATTGGCTCCGGTAGCTGTAGGATGGCCAAGGCATATTGCCCCTTCTTTATGGAATCAAACATTGTGCCCCATTCCAGCGATCGGACACGGACCTGAATACCTACCAATTCCAGCTGCCGAGATAGGTCACGTGCGACAAGTCGTCGAATTCTGTCATTGGTGGTCAATAATTGAAGACGAAGTCGAACACCATCCGGCCCTCGTGGAAAGCCCGCCTGCTCCAAAAGTTCCTCTGCTTTATACCGACACTGCTCCGATTTCGGTGCCTGAGGATCATGCACACAATCCGTAAACGGATCGACGGCGTCGTTTCGCGCCCAATGACCGATGGGTAGCATACCGTTTGCAGGTGCAGCCCCTTTTAGAAACCGCTCCCTCGTAATCCATTCTCGGTCCACAGCGTACCCAATCGCGGTTCGTACACGGCGGTCCGACAGGGTTGGTAATGTTGTGTTCATTGTTAGATAGGTCACGACCATCGACGGGTGCCTGAGGGTCTGCAGATGATCGACGTCTTGTAGTACCTTCAAAACCGCTGGAGAGAAGCCATTCAACACCAGGTCGGCATCTCGAGATACGAGAGCTAACAAGCGCCCGTTTTCATCGGGAAGGTTACGAAAAACCAGGTACCGGGGGACACCCTGCGCCTTATGGCTATCCGACCAACCCACACGCTCCAGAATAAGTCCCCTATCCCCATCTCGCCGATAGAGTCGAAAATCTCCCGTACCCGGCGGTTCGTAGCCCGGGCAAACACGAGTCGTGCAGGACCAATCCCCATCTGCATTACAGGTACATTGGTTGCATTCATCGATCGCCGTCACGACGGTGTCGGGTTTGCATTCCTTTCGGGTCGCGACGGGTACGGGCTCTGGAACAATTCCCAAAACAAGATCGGTCCGCAGCGTGGCAACTTCTTGTCGCAGATTAAAACAGATCCGATGTCCATTGGGTCCATCGGGCATATCAAATGGTCTATCTGCCCGGAATCGGTCCAGATAGAGACCGCGGACAGAGGAACCATTGGCCTCATCCATGGCGCACTGAAGGGTATACGACACATCGCGGGCCGCCAGAGCGGCACCATTATGAAATTGCACGTCTCGTCGAAGGGACACGCAATAACGTAAAGGCCCATCGGGAACCAGCTCTTCGGCCAGATCGGGCACAATGGCCAGATCGGATCCTCGAACCCGAAACAAACCCCGATAGACCAACCGTGAGACCTTCCGGGTCGTACCGTCATGTGCTGTCCGTTGATCCAGCTGACCCAGACTCTTGGACAAGACGATAACCACTCGGTCGGAAGCAGAACCAGGCCAGGGGCGTTCATGCCGGCAGCCCCAGAACACCATGGCTATCCATACAACCAGCAACCAAGGGAGCGATGCCTTGTACAAGCCTCTACTCATCCACACGGAACCCCGTCAACGCCGTAAGATTCACGATATCGTTTACGTCACTCTCTCGCTGCAACACATGTACCGGCTTGTTGAGCCCCAGAAGGACCGGCCCAATCACTTCCGCCTCACCAATCGTCTGCATCATCTTGTAGGCAATATTACCTGATTCCAGATTGGGGAAGATGAAGACGTTGGCGTTACCAGTAAGGCTGGAGAAGTCATAGAGGTTCTTTCGGTAGCTGCTGTTGAATGCCACGTTAAACTGCATCTCCCCGTCGATGTTGAGACCTGGGGCCGACTCCTTTACCAACCGTACCGCCTCGGCAACCTTCTGGCTCTGCTTCATCCGTGCCGATCCGAAGTTGCTAAACGAAAGCATGGCGATGTTCGGAACCAGCTCGAGTCGTTCTACAAACCCCGCTACTGTTGTCGCGATATTCGCCAACGTGGCAGCATCGGGGTCTACATTAACCGTCGTATCTGCAAAGAAGTAGAGATCAGCTCCCTTGAACACCAGATACACGGCACATAAGACCGAGGGAGAATCCTGCGTTCCAATCGTCTGAACCACAGGGCGTAATGCTCTGGGGTACGATCGGTTTAATCCTCCGACCATCCCATCACAATCTCCAGACTCCACCAACATCGCTCCGAGATAATGCATCTCGGTACAAAGTTGGCGGCGAGCAGAACCTCGTGTCAGCCCTTTACGGTTACGGCGAGCATGAAACTGGTCGACCATCGCCTCAAGGTTCGGAATATCGCTTGGGTCGATGATCTCGATCCCGGCCTGTTCAAGCTCGACCTCATTGCGCTCTGCTTCCGCAAGGATGTCTTCACGTGGTCCGAGTAGAACCGGTCGCGCAATACCAGCATCGGCGGCCACCTCGGCGGCTCGAAGAATCCGAGGATCAAGCCCCTCTGGGTACACGATCCGAGGGGGGCTCTTTCGCATTTTATCAAAGATGCTCCGCATCACTGTGACCGACGGGTGGAATCGCGCCTTCAGCTCATCACGATAGCTCTCAACATCTGTGATGGGGCGCCTGGCAACACCACTATCCGTGGCGGCCTTGGCCACCGCGGGGGCGACCGTATAGAGAACACGGTTATCAAACGGTTTGGGAATGATGTAACCGGAACCAAATTGGATTACAGCCCCATCGTAAGCCGTCCGAACCTGGTCGGTGACCTCCTCCCGGGCCAATTCCGCCAGGGCGCGCGCCGCAGCTATCTTCATTTCCCCATTGATTGTTTTGGCCCGAACATCAAGAGCTCCCCGAAAAATGAAGGGAAAGCCAAGTACGTTGTTGACCTGATTGGGATAGTCACTCCGACCCGTGGCCATAATCACATCGTCACGTGTCTTAATCGCCGTGGGATAATCGATCTCCGGGTTCGGATTCGCCAAGGCGAATACAATTGGATTGTCCGCCATGCTCTTCAACATCTTCGGTGACATTAACCCGCCAACACTGAGACCGAGAAACATGTCCGCCCCTTCCAAGGCGTCTTCCAGCGTTCGGCGACTCGTCTCTCTCGCAAATCGTTGCTTCTCCGCGTTTAGATCCGTCCGCTCGCTATGAACAACTCCTCGGCTATCCACGAGCATAATGTTCTCTTCCTTCGCTCCCAGATCAATCAGCATATCGAGACAAGCGATACCGGCCGCACCGGCCCCACAGGTAACGATCTGCACCGAATCAGCGGCCTTGTTGGCAATAGTAAGCGCGTTTATGAAGCCAGCTCCCGCAATGATCGCCGTACCGTGCTGATCATCATGCATAACCGGGATATCAAGCCGTTTACGTAGAGCGCGCTCGATCGCAAAACACTCCGGCGCCTTGATATCTTCGAGGTTAATCCCGCCAAAGGTTGGCGCGATAGCGGCCACAATCTCCACAAATTGTTCTGGGTCCGCCATATCAACTTCGAGATCAAAAACATCGATATCAGCGAAGCGTTTAAATAGAACGGCCTTCCCTTCCATGACGGGCTTTCCCGCCAGAGCACCGATATCACCGAGTCCCAGCACCGCCGTCCCATTGGAGATCACGGCGACCAGGTTTCCCTTATTGGTGTACTCATAGGCCAATTCCTGATCATCGTGGATCTCTAGACAGGGGTGCGCCACGCCAGGCGTATAGGCGAGTGAAAGATCGCGACTGGTGATACACGGCTTCGTCGACCGAATCTCTGTCTTACCGGGCCGCGGTTCGCGGTGATAAATTAACGCCTGTTTTTTCTTTGATTGAACCTTCATACATACTCTCCAAACGACTGAGCCCTGGGATGGTACCACCGATTGAAACAAATCGGCCACTACCCCAATTCAGAGCGCCCAATTCACCCGTTTAACGCAAAGATGCGGAGACGAAAAACTTCTGGTATCTTTGTCGACTTAGGGTGGGCGACATGTTTAATACGAAAAGTATAAAAGCAGGAATCCTACGTAGATCTTGTGCATTAATTTGTGCAGTTTCGGCGTCTGTTTTTTGCATGCCGCAGACCGCTTCCGCGGTCGTCTGGGACATCCAGAGTGATACCAGCCTGAACGTCTATCGGTATCTGGACTCGAACCGAAACCCCATCGAGAGGCTTCGTTTTGGCGAAACCTTGAGCGTAATGGCGATGACCCTGCCCCATGGTGGAAAGGGCCGTATCTTCGCTCGAACTCTACTCCGCCTGCAGGGCGACCCCAACGTAGGTGAACTTACGCTGGTTGGTGCGCCTGCCGATGCGGGACAACATATTATATGGCGTGATGTTATCCGCCCTGTTCGTTTTGATGTTCTCAGCGCGAGCGTCGCGGGCTTTGGTGTCGCGAATGGTTTGATCGACTTTGAAATTGGCCGGTTCGTACGCCTCGATAGCCTTGGCTTTGCAATGGTAGATGGCGGCATGGTCCGTTTTCGCACCCCCGTAAAATTTGGTGTCGGCCTGCTGGCAGGTTTTGAGCCAAGCGAACTACGAGATAGCGTGAGTTGGAATCCATTCCGATTGGATGGGTTTGCCGAACACCGTAGTGACCCCACCGTTTTAATGTATGGGGGTACTTTATTCTCAAATGATATTGGACTTCATTCGATTCGGGTTGATGCTCGCGAGTGGCGAGAAGTGGGTGCAGACGAACGTGCAAATATTCGAAGCCGGCAGGTTGGTGGTGCCATACGACTCGCTTTTCCCGGTATCGTTTTTGTGGATGCCGACGCTCGCTACGATCTCATCGGTGATGTCCTGGGAGATCTGCGAGGTCGCGTGATGGCGCCCATTACGGACATGTTCGACCTCGAGGCGCGCTATAACCGAACCGTCCCCATTTTCGACACAAATAGCATCTGGAGTGTGTTCTCCCTGTACCCCATGCAGGATATGAGTATGGGAGCAAGAGTCCACCTGGCTCCTGGTTTCCTCATCAATGCCCGCGGGTCTTTTCGAGTAGTCGAAGATGCCCGAGCCCCGGATTATGAACCGGGTGTCCACCTGGGGATTTTGTGGAGAAAGAAACGTAAGTCTATGTTGCTCTCCTGGGATCACTACCAGGGTGCAACGGGTACCTGGAATCTGTTCTGGCTGGAAGGTGGAATGCCTGTCATCATCCCCGAACTTACTCTTCGGGCCGGCTTCACGTTCGTCTACATAAACGACACGGTAAATACGAACCTGTACACGAACGGTTACGGTGGTCATATCTCGGCGAATTACCAGTTTGCGCCGGGCTGGACTCTCCGAGCCTTCGTCGAAAATCACGAAACACGCCTAGAAAAACATGCGACACGTGCGGTTTTGGTGTTATCCAGTTCCTTCGGAGGTGGACAATAATGCCCGAAAAACGCCCGTACACCGTACGTCTTCGAACAGTGCTTCTGTTATTGCTGGCCTCTGTCGTAGGCTTGACGGCCGCCATCGCAAGTGAAGGCAGCTTCAAAGATCCGGATAATGCCAATCAAGCTGCGGAAAAGCCCGCACCAGCGCATACGCCGCCCAAACGTAAGCATCTGCCATCGCCCGTATTGTACCCAGACCAATACATACCTCTGTCCTTCGACCATAAGGTTCACGTAGAGAAGGCGGGAGTGGAGTGCACCTTTTGCCATGATAGCGCAGAAGGAAGTGTTGTTAGCAGTGATAACCTTCTTCCCGTCGGCGTAGAGGGCGAAGAAATCTGCCTGGGTTGTCATCTAGCTGGAGAGCCCGGCGACGAAGACATGCCATCGGGTACCTGTGAAACCTGTCACCGTGGTTATCAACCACAGTTCCCAGCAGGCGGCGATCCGACAGAAACAACCACTGCGATCAACTCGCCTCCGCATATGATCATGCCGGCGCCCCACATCAAGATGAACCATAAAGTTCATATAGACAAAGGCATCAAATGCGTGACCTGCCATAGTGAGGTTCCCAGTGTACAGGTAGCCACACGCGATAATGGCCTCCCACTCATGGGCACATGCCTGACCTGCCACACGGGAGACACAGCCCCTCTCGATTGCTCCACCTGCCACGAAACGGAACGAAACGGAAAGGTTCGGACCGACTATGGAGCGCAGGGAGAAATCCGGCCATCTGGACGATACTTCGGCGACGCGCACGACACAGCCTTCCTGAAAGATCATGCCGCCATTGGAAAGGCGCGCGAAGACTATTGTGCCAACTGCCACACCAAGAACTACTGTCAGGATTGTCACACAGGAGCCTTACGACCCGGGCGAGTCCATCCAGCCAACTGGATCCTGATTCACCCTGTCCGAACGCGTGGCAACGATCTCGCCTGCCAATCCTGCCATCGACTGCAGACCTTCTGTACAAGCTGTCACGAGCAGTCCGGCGTGGTTATGTCAGGGCAAGCAGGAAGCTTCCCATCGGACGTTCTCAAATTCCACCCCGCTGGCTGGAACAACCAACCTGGCACGGTACGATCTCCGCAACACCATTCGTTCCAGGCCCAGCGTAATCTGCGAGCATGCGTTGCGTGTCACTCGGAGAACGATTGTACCCAATGCCATGCAACCCTGGGTAAATTTGGGCTGGGCGTGAACCCACACCCAGTCAATTTCAAGACCAACTGTCGAAGCAGGATGCGGGCAAACCCTGACACCTGTACACGCGGTTGCCATACACCAAACGATCCGATTCTAGATCCATGTCGTTAGACCGGCTCGGGATTCATGGCCTGGGTTGTTTGCCTACCAGTATGTGTCCATGATACGAAAAGCAGGCATAGCGGAAACTTCCTGAATTCGGGGCGGGTAATCAATGGCAAAAAAACAAACAACACCGTTTGTTTGTATACATTGTTGGGAGAATTTCGAAGTCTCTGCGACAGAAATTGATCCAACAGCAGAGGTTCCCTGTCCCCATTGCGGTGAACTCAACCCTGGACCTGAATCCACAATGGATCTCGACGCATTAAACGTTGAGAAAGGCGAAGAGGAAGACAGCAAACCGGCCAAGAAGAAACGGAAGAAAAAGACCGAAGGAAAGAAGAAAAAGTCTTCGAAAAAAGCCAAGAAAAAAGAAGAGGCTTCCGAACCGGAAGAAGAACCGGAACCCGAAGAGGTCGTAGAGGAAGACGAACCGGAAGAAGAGCCTGAACCCGAAGAGGTCGTAGAGGAAGACGAGTTGGATGCTGACGACGCTGACGACGACGCTGACGACGACGACGAAGACGACGACGAAGACGAAGACAACGAGGCTCACGGCGATGCCATCTTCTATACTGAAGATCGAGCCCAATTCGCTGTGACCGATCCGGAACAGGTGATGTGGAAGCTCCTAATCCCTGGGGGGCTCACCTACAACTTCCATGGTCTACAAGCGCTGCAACGCTGGGTAGCATCCAAAAGAGATCTTACTGGCGTCGCAGTCTCAACGGAGACTTCCGGGTGGAAAAAGCTCGCTCATTTCATTGAGCTCATCGACGAAGGCTACAACCATGAAGATGCCTTGGCTGATGCAGATGGTTATTCCGACTCACAGCTTGATGACCCCGATCTTACGGACGACGCGAGTGGTGACGACGACTTTGATGGCGACTCAAGAGCACCGTCCTATGCGGACATCCCCTCTCTCGAAGAGATTGAGGCAGGTCTAGCGGCAACTACCACGCATGGCTACGACGACGAAGACGAAGACGACGACGAAGACGAAGACGAAGATCGGGAAGAAGGCGACTCGGAAGAGCAGGAAGACTACGAAACAGACGACGACGAATATATCGACGAAGACGAGTCGTCTCCTGCCTATACTACGGGCCAGTTCACCTTCAATGTGCAGGAAGGTAGTTCCAATTCTGGTTCTGGGGGCTGGATACATGTCGTGATCGGAATTCTTATTGGTCTAGGCATTGGCGTTGGGCTTCAATTTGCGGGCATATGGGACAAGATTCTTCCGGTCGGATAATTTCCTACCAGCAAATATTTGCGTTGCGGGCTCGAACGAATGAAATTGTTGGTGAGTGTAGAACAAACCAGCAGCGCATCTAATGAACAGCAGTCATAAAGTCATATGTCCACGCTGTGGCTTTCGAATGGATCTGGTAACCGAGCAGATCCTACTTGGGCCCATTACCAAAACCTGTCCCGCGTGCGCTCTAAACTTTCAGGTCGGGAGTGGTACAACAACGGCAGATACCAAGCCTGATTTCGAAACAACTGAAGGCTGGTATATTCGTAAGAAAGACGGAGCTGTCCTCTATTTTCCAAACCGTACATTGCTGGAGCAGTGGGCGAACGATGGAATGGTGCGCCCAAGTGACGAGGTAAGTAAGAAAGGGGGGAGCTGGGAAAAAGTCGGTTCTCTTTCTAGCTTCAAAGAGCGATTTATATACCCCGATGCCGAGCCTGCCTCGATCGTTACTCCCGTTGATATCTACAATCTGACCCATGAAACACCGGGGCGGGCCCTATGGATTACCGTAATGGCTAGCATCATGGGAATCATAGCCGCCTGGATGCTCGTATCAGGGTTGATCAAAGACGATGGTCCCGCCATTCCTGACGATTACCTCACACCCAGCTATGAGAACATTCCCGCCGAACTTCTTGCGTCCACCAACACCAGTGAAGACGAAGTCGAGAGAGTGGCCCCAGAGGAAACCAAGACTCCTCCAATTGTCGAGCCGGATGATGAGGAAGATGCAGAGGTGAGCCCAGAGCCGGTCCCTGAGCCGATGCCTGAACCCGTCAAAATCATCTCCAAACCCGAGAAACCTGCCACGCCTCGGGTCTCCAAACCTAGAAAACAGCCTACATCTTCGCTGCGACCACCACCACGCGGAGCAAGCTATGATCAGCTCATGTCTCGAGGATCCAAGCTTCTCCGTAGTAACCCCAAACTCGCAATCACCACCTTTGAGCGTGCGTTACGAATGCCATCCGCAACCAGTGAGGCTCGGGCCAAGCTGGGACGGGCCTATCTAAAGACGGGTGAGATTTCCCTGGCCGCCATACACCTTCGGCACGCGCTTGAAATGAACCCCAAATACCAACCCGCTCTCTGGGATCTAGCGCAAGCGTATACAGTGCAGGGCAACCATCGGAGAGCAATTGAAATATACCGCCGATTGCAGCGCCTGGTGGGTCCAAACTCAGCGCAAGGGCAAAAGGTAAAGGCGGCCCTATCCCGCATGGGTGAGGACCCCTGAACAGAGGCCGCTGGACGACTCCCCACGGTTCGCGATACTCTTAGTGCATGAGAGTGTGTCCGGCGTGCGGGTATCGGGGGTACCAGAGGCAGTGTCCGACGGACGAGACCCCCACTCTACCGGAGGAGCTAACCTCCACCGGTATTCCGGTGACGACCATCTCGCAGGTTAGTGACAGTTACCGCATACTGGTCAAGATCGGCGAAGGTGGCATGGGAACCGTGTGGTTCGGTGAACATACCCGCCTGCACCAGCCAGTAGCCATAAAGCTCGTAACGACAACGGGTGAAGACGCTACCACCCAGCTCAAACGCTTTCGTCGAGAAGCCATGGTGCTCAGTCAGATGCAGCACCCGAATATTGTGCGTGTCCACGATTATGGCGTGCACGATGAATTCGGAGCCTATCTGGTTATGGAATACATCGAAGGGGTTACTCTGAAAGGGCGCCTAAAAACCGAGCACACCTTGTCGATTGAAGGAACCATTCACATCGCCAGGCAGGTTGCAGCGGGACTTTCTGCCGCCCATGGGCGTGGTGTGATTCATCGAGACCTTAAGCCTGCCAATATCATGTTGTCTGATCGAGAGGGCACCAGTGATTTCGTTACCGTCCTTGATTTCGGAATCGCAAAACCCATCGACCATGAGGAATTCGGCCCCCGTAAGACCGCGTTAACTCGAAAGGGTCTGATCATTGGTACTCCGGAATATCTATCCCCTGAACAAGCGGCCCACCACACAAGCTCCCAAAGCGATCTCTACGCATTGGGCGTATTGATGTACGAATGTCTGGAAGGTAAACGCCCCTTCCGAGGCGATAGCGCGGTGGAAACGATTCTAGCTCATATGAAACAAGAGCCCCCGCCGCTGTCGCGCCCAGATGTCCCGAAAGAGCTCGCAGATCTCATTATGAGCCTCCTGCGGAAACAACCCCTCCAGAGGCCCCGTGGAGCGGAAGCTGTAATCGACCGACTCGACGACATTCTCATGGATAGTCTGAATCCCAGGCCACAGGACCGGGACGACCTCGGCACCACGGCCGAGATCATGGATCCCAGCGATGAGGAATCATTCCGACGTTCTACGGACCAGCAGGTACCCACCCTGGATCTGCCGACCATGGATTCCGACGAACCGATTACAGAACGACCGATCCGATCCACCCTTCGAATGCCCGAAACCGAACCTCCAACCCGAATTATGCCCAAAGCCAACGACCCGGTTTCATCACAACGAAGAGCGTATCGACTTCTCGTAGCTCTGGGCGTTGTGGCCCTGCTTGTTGGAGTCGTTCTCGTACGGTTCACCTCTCGCTCTGATCCAAACTCAGAGCTTGTCTCCAAACCAGACATAACGTCTGTAGATACGGGCTCGCAAGACACCGAAACGGCCGAAGAGGCAGAACCCGAAACGGCCGAAGAGACAGAACCCGCAACGACCGAGCCCGCTCCAGTGGAGCAGCAGATAATCGCCAAAACCGCACCACCTTTGCCTCCGAATGATGTGGTAAAAGAGGTTGAGGTCACCTTTCAGTCCAAGCCCAGTAAAGCGAGAGTTCGGTTGCAAAACCTCTCATCAGAGGACAAAAGAACACATCGTTTCAGGACACCGAAAACTCTCTCACTCACCCCGGCTAAATACCGCATTTCTGTATCCCGACCGGATTATAAAACCCTCCATAAAACTCTCACCATTCAGAAGGCCGATGTACTGCGGTTTTCTCTTCGACCCGATATGACGAACCTAGAATAATGAACCGGGCTCTTCTAAAAACACTCGTGCGCATCTCCGTTATGGTCTGCGCCATCATAATCTGTTCGGGGGCCGAGGCTCGGCCGGGCTCGGACACCGATGCCGCATTCTCGTATTACGAGTCCGCCAGAAAACTCTATCGTGCAGGAAATTACGAAGCTGCCGTCGAAGAGATCTCCAAAGCTGAAAACCTCAACGCCCTACCTGCTTACACCGTATTTCGGGCCTGGTGTGTCTATAAGATTGGCGATCAAGCCAAAGGTATCGCCACAATTCTGACCCTACTCGAAGACGAAACCTTGTCGCGACGCGACCGTCGAGAATTTCAATCGGTACTTACGCGTATGCGGGCAACCGCCCAAACCGTGAATGTAAGGGTCTATACCCGCACCCCGCTAGCAAAGATCTGGTTGAATGGTGTCCTTTTAGAAAAACAACACGCCCGAAAAGGCGTACCGTCCATCGCCGGTACCCAGACCATAGAATTACGATACGAAAATAGCCGAACTATGCAGGATGTTCTGGTTGCTCCCAACACAAACCAAACCATTGCAATCGATCTGCCAGGCGGTGACCTGGTGGTTCGCAACATCCCCGAAGAATCCAAGGTACAGCTCAATGGGACGGATGTTGGTCCACCGCCGGAGCAAGGATGGCGTCTCATACCAGGAAGCTACCAACTCACGATTACTATGGGACATGTAGCGCTTCTAAGCCAAACGGTGACCATCACTGCCGACACCGAGGAAGCCATTATCGTGGGTGTTCCCAAAGAGGCTCGCCTTACCCCGCGCAGCAAAACTCGAAAATGGGCCGTTCTCGGTGGGTCCGTCGGTATACTTGGATTGGTGGGTGCAACTCTGGTTCATAACAGTGCCGATAACGATCTCACGAAGGCCGGTCAGGCCATCGACCCGAAGACGGGTCAAACGGTACAAAGCCAATTTCATGCCTTTGAGCTCCATGCTCGCGGCGAGCAAAAGATGACCACCGCAACAATCCTATATGGAATATCCAGCGCTGTAATTTTAGGAAGCCTGGCGTGGTGGGTTGTTGGCTCGCCCGACACCTCGGAAAAGCTTCGCACCAGTCTTTTCATTAGCCCGTCAAGCGCCTCCATGCTTTGGACATTCTAGGCGTGTATTCCATGGCGCGTTCGACAACCGAGGAAGGTGTCTATCAGTACTTCCAATCGGAGATTGACCCAGATGCCATACCCTCCTATGATCGTTTGGTTTGAATCTACTCTGTCCAGCAGAGTAGTGCGGGAGGAAATCGACACCCATGAGTGAAGAAAACGGTGGAAAAGAGACCGTCGATCTAAAAGCCAGGTTAGGCCTCCACAAGAAACTCGCCGAACTTGAAGCGAGCAGAGGTGGGACTGCGCCCACTGCGGCCCCGGTATCCGCGGACCAGGTACAACAACCCCCACGACCTGACGCACGAATTACCAGCCAATTTGCGGTGGGAAATATGGATCTGGACGAATCGATGGGTATGGGGAAGAAGTCCAGAATATCCGTAATCATCGGTATCGCCGTTCTAACGATCGTGGCTTTTGGCGCGGGTATCGTCAGCGGGAAGTCCTTCAAGCTGCGTAGCCTGGAAAATATTCGTACGCAAAACGCCCAGTTGGCCTACGATAAAATGGTCCAACAGCGTATTACCCCCGATCAAAACCCGGAATTGGGCACCAAGCTGGGCAAAGTAGTGCTGGCTATCTCCAAGGCCGACGAAAACATCAAACGCACCCCGAACACCGCGTTGAAGCAGCTTGAGATTCTTCAACTCAAGCTCGCCGAAAAAGAGCTCGACGGTACACCCAACCTACGGTGGATACGCGGAGTCGCGGATACGACCCTGAAAGGCGCACAGGCCGAAGGGGCGAACGCAACCGAAGTTATCAAAAAAGGAATCGCGAACATGCTTCTGATGACAACGAATGTTGGCATCGTGCGCAGCTTTGCTGAAGAGACTCGCGGTTTCCACGGAAAGATCGTTGTAGCCAAGGCGGCTCGTGAAGAAAAAACCAACGCTCTTCGAGAAGCCAAAAACAGCAATAAAGACGACTACCTTGCGGTCTTATTTGAATACGACACAGCTGTTCGCGGCGTCCTAAGCGAGTATATTCCCATCGTGAAAGAGTTCGTCAGTTATAAGATCGAATACTCTCTAGATACTCTTGCCCGTCCCAAGTTCTTCCTCACCGAGATCTTTGCAGAGATCGCTGGGCTGGAACGACTGGTGGT
The DNA here is from genome assembly GCA_002728755.1 of Myxococcales bacterium. Lineage (GTDB taxonomy): Bacteria > Myxococcota_A > UBA9042 > UBA3505 > UBA3505 > UBA3505. Next base: position 5,947 of record PBVT01000085.1, on the reverse strand, counting down.
CGAGGTGAATTTCCTGGCGAGTGAATTCCTGAGTACCGACGCGTTACTTAAGGCCATGGAAAGCCGATGGGAGAATAAGGGTGCGGTGAAAGATCTGGTCCAAACCTTCTGGATCGAGCCGGCGAAGCGAAAGAGTAAGACCAATTACGGAACTGGCCGCCTGATTCGCCAAATCGCCCAGGAACTCGATATGGATGGAACCAAGGGTCGCGCAATTCTGTTGGATGGTGCATCCGATGCACAGGCTGTACCGCTTACGGAGATCGCCTCCATCGACATTACACCACTTATTCGTGAACGAGCCGAACGCTACGAAATCCAGCTTCGTATGGTTCTCCTCGACCGAATGGAGCGACAACTGGCGCGCATCATTGATTCCGGTAGCAGTATCGACGTTGAGGGGCTTCGAAAAATCCTGGATCGGTTCCGGAACCGAAGCGCGTACTTCACGTTCTAAACCCCCATTCAAATGGTTGTAACGCTCACACCCAATCCGATGTGGGAGACGACGTTCCCCGTACCGGCTATCGGCTCAACGGGGAGTCAACGACTGGACGCCGGCGTACGCCAGCTCACCGGTAAAGGGATCAATGTCGTACGTGCTCTTGCTAATCTGGGGCACGATGGGCTGGGTCTGATTCCTGGTGACGATAAAACCCCACGCCACGCAACGGACGTAAACTATGGGGTCATCAATCTGGGTATTACGCCCAGGGTCGGCTTTGTCCTGGTCGACCCCGAGGGCTCCCACAACAGCTATTATGAGAAGGGTCCGAGCTGGTCGACCGACCAGGCAAACGGTCTGGTGGAGCAGATCGAAGAACGAGTAAAGCAACTGCAGCCAGATACCGTGGTTCTGGCTGGCAGCCTTCCTCCGGGGCTACCCACCAATATCTATGGACGTATAGCCCAGGCCCTACGCCCATCCGTAACATGTCTGGTTCTCGATGCCGTTGGGCCAGCCCTTGAGTCTGCCCTTTCCGCGCGACCCGATCTGGTAAAGGTGAACCGTACGGAATTCATCGCGACCTTCGGAAAGAGCCCCTCGAGTGAAAAAGAATACGCCAACGCCCTGCTCGATCTTAGCCACAACCATGGTGTATCGGCCTGCGCCGTGACGGCAGGCAGTGGAGCCGCGTTCTTCTGTATCGAGGGCCGCGTCTACCGGGCCATTCCAGCCGAAATCGAAGTCCGTAATAGCGTTGGGAGTGGAGACAGCCTACTCGCGGGCTGGCTCGCCAACCGCGACGCAGACAACGAAAGCTTGATACGGGCCGCCGTTGGTGCCGGCTGTGCCAATGCGGAACAACTGGGTGTAGCTGTCTTTACGAAAGAGCGGGCCGAAACCCTGGCGTCCCAGGTGCTGGTCACCGAGATCGACTGCAGTTGACCCCCCGATTCTTCTGGGCCAAGGTGGTCCCGCGAAACAAGCCCGAGGAAACCATGTTCAAGCGATGGCTACTATTCGCCCTGATCTGTATAGGGCTCAACGCATGTGGCGGTAAGAAAACGCCTTCGAAGCAGGGTAATCCCCCCGCCGAAGCACGCTTTAGCGATAGCCAGATCAAAGTGTTGTCGGAAACGACGGTGGAAGGTTTCGTTCAGGTATTACCACCACGAATCGACAAAGATCTGGGGGTCACGATTCGTTACGAATCCAAACGACCCAACGAAAACGGAGTATCCTTAGAGGTCGCCATCTTAGCTGGCAACTGCCCCATACCCTGTCAGCCCATAAGCAATACCTCACACTGGGAGAAGGTCTTTGAGAGCCGGTTTGGCTCTCGCTACCGGCAAGATCCCCAAGGCGTCTTCGAAATGGAGTCTATCGAGGCGAGCGGCGCACCGGTTGTTCGGCTCTATGGTCGCAGCTACCAGGAAAAAGAGACTGATAACGGGGGAAAGAGTCGTATCTATATCCACCGACTGGAACTTCATCACGCGGACGAAAAGAAACAGTTCCAATTGGCGGTTACCCATAAGTTCGGCAGCGTCTCCGTTCGAACGCGTGCGGACCTGGAACGCTACACACAGGCCGAACTTACCACGGCCGCGATGACGGTCTGGAGCGCCTTCGCGCCTCATTACACGACGCCCTAACCCCCCGTTCAGCTATATTCAGCGCTTTCGATAACAGGCCTCTCTCACGATGTTGGCCCGTTACCGTGGCAGGGGACCCATTGTAGGGTGGTGTTCGTTGTAAGGTTCATGACACCGTCGCCGTCCCAATCCCATCCAAAGGTCTCCTCTACCCGATTGCCCTTCTCGTCGTAGGTACCAGTGGAAAGAACGGTTTCGTACGGCTCCCCATTCAGCTCATTCAATTTTTCCAGCTTCGTCTGGGTAATCTTCCCGTCGTCATTAAAGTCTACGGTGGTGATCTGGTACGAATCGATAACCCCATCCCCATCACGATCGAGTCGAAGGTATACCTCGGAGTGCTCTCCGTACTCATTAAATGTAAACGAAGTCGTCTCCGTGTGATCCATGGATTCGTCTCCGTCAAAGTCCTGTCCCAAGTACTCTTCGATGACCCGTCCCTGCGCGTCATAAGACATGGATTTCACAAAAGTGCTATCCCATTCCCCATTCCCGTCGTTGTCATTTTTGGTAACAACTTCCGTCAGATTACCATCCTCGTCATAAGATTTTGTGACGAGCTTCTGAAGATCCGTGGTGCCATCCATATCGGCGTCCCCGACGGCTAAGGACTCCATTTCGTTTCCATCGGCATCATAGCTATAGGTCGTGACCAACCGACCATCGATGGTGCCATTCATATCCACGTCCTGGACAGCTATCGATTCAACGAGGTTCCCCGCATCATCATAGGTATAGGTCAGGAGCTTGTTCGAATCGATGGTTCCATCCAATTCCTGATCCAATTCCTCGTACATCTCCGTACGATTGCCCGCGTCATCATAGGTGTGTTTGGTCGTCTTTCGGTAACTACCCTGGTCACTTGTAACCTTCTCAACCAAAAACACCTCCTCAATGAGCCTTCCATCGGAGTCGTAGGTGTTCGTTGTAATTTCACTGTCATCCCAGACGCCATCTCCTTCCAGATCCTCCTGGTTGGTAGCTTCGGTGAGGTTTCCGTCCTCGTTATAAGCCCAGGTCTCTAACAGCTTCAGGTTCACGATACCGTCGGCGCCATCGTCACGTTCCGTCAAAAACGCTGTGTTGTTACCGTTTTCGTCGAACTCATAGCTTCGGGTCACGGTATTATCTACATCACCATCAAAATCGTCGTCAGACGCAAAAACATAGACCGTAGTGTTGCCATGTTCGTCATAGGTGTAGGTCTTCGTATTGCTTAACTCCGGGACACCGTCACCGTCCGTATCTTGAACCATAAACGACTCGTGCATATGAAAACACGATTCCTCATCGCTTCCCGACTCAGCCCCACATCCGCAGGCGAAAAGTAAAGCCACAACCATGAGATAGGACAGTAATCGCATGGTGTTTTCCTTCTCCATTAGTTGCAGTGCTGAACCGACAGCTCCAGATCGTCGAAGTAGCTGTCGTTGTCCGTTCCGGCGTAGCGGGTGCCCATTATAACGAGATCGATGCTACGTGTCGCGACCGGTATCGGCTCTACGATTCGGATATAGTCCCAGGTGCTGGTAAAAAACAGCGACCACTCCATCTTCTCCACAGTCATAGGCTCTGTTTCACCGATCGAAACCAAATCCTCATCGTAGAAGACCACCTTGATCGAGGGTTCATCTGGACCACTATAATTGCCCAGATAGCCACCAAAAGAGACGACTGCTCCACCGGACTCTACCGCAGCCAGCTGATCCTCTGGAATGGCAACGCGCTGGTAGGCTTCACCATAACTGGCGGATTCGCAGATCCCACCGACCACGAAGTAACGTTCGCCTGCAAAGGGGGCAACCCCATTGCATTCCCCATCGGTCAACGATTCCAGATAGCCTTCAGTGAGGGTCCAATGGTCGGTGTTTTCCTCGGCTCCCGGGTTCAATAGCAGGTTGCCTGAGCCGTTGCTTGCCGGCAGCATAAAGCTCTGCGGAGTAGACCAGCTACTCCAGCCCATACTTCGGTCACGATAGCGAACACGCCAACAATAACTCTGTCCTGTCGCCAACCCTGTGACGATCTCGTTGCTTAGATCGTCACCCGCCTGGGTGTCGGTCCCGAAATACCAGTTCTCGTGCTGTCTCCAACTTTCAAAGGCCAGGCTGGCGAAGCTGTCGCAATCCGGGCTCACCTGCCAATGACTGGCACCGTGAAGATCACCCTCCGGATCGCTATACGTTGAAGCCTCCAATACAACAGAGAAGGTGCAGTCCTGGCTTCCTGTTGGGCTCAACCCCGTCGGTGTAGACGGGCCCTCATTATACCGCCGCACGGTGACGGAATCTTTGATCTGATTATCGAGCACCACGTCGCCATCTCCACGACTGATCCGGCGCAAAACAAAGCGTGGGTCGTCTCCCGCCTCAACCGTAAGGACCACAAAGCCGTACTCATCCTGGCTTACGGTGAATTCCGGGTAATCCCGCTGCTCGTATTCTCCCCAGTAGTCGATGTTTCCACCGGCCGTAGCCACATTCACCCAGAGATGGTTATGGTCGCGGGATTGGCCTCTTGAATAGCCATGGGTATGGCCAAAGAAGTGAATACTGGGCTTTCCGCAGTCCGTGCTGAAGTTCTCCAATCGTTCGATTACATCCCCGGTAAAACTGGTCTCGCCCGCAATCCACAGCTCCGATTTATGGGGGTGATGAAGTTGGGCAAAAACGAAGTCGATGGCCGCGGCATCACAGGTCTCCGCCAGGACGCCATCCAACCAATCCAACTGCTCCTCGATACGGTAGCCGGAGTTCGAATCAAGGCCGATAAAGCGCACGTTCGAATAGTCGTGCGTCCACCAATGCTCCAGATAATCGGGGGTACCGTTTTCGGGCAGATGGAAATAGTCGAAGAAATACTGGCTGTCGTTTTCGTGATTTCCCGGGACCGGATAGAACGGAATATGGGCCATTAGTTTTTCGCCGGGCCCGAAAAAGTCGTCCGCCCATTGGCTGTATACCAACCCATTCTCCACCAGATCGCCGGGGATCAGAGCCAGGTGTAGCTCAGCCGGAAGATCGGGACCGTAGGTGTCGGCGATATAGGCGATCACCCCTTCTTCTACGATCTCCTGGTATTTGGTGGGGTTGGACCAATCAAATTGGATGTCGCTCATGGCAACAAATCGAAAGGACTGCTCAGATTCGGCTAATGGCGGCGTAATAAAGTCGTAGATCTCACTCTGGCTGGTGCCAGTCTGCGCTCGATAATAGTAGCGGGTGTTGGGCTCCAGACCCGTAAGCTGTGCTTCATGTATACGGGTATCTTCTGCGCTATTGGCCACCGTTCCACAGACTGTAAACCCGAGGTCCTCGCTAGGACCCCAGTCAATGCGACTCTCGTCTGCAGATGCCGTCTCCCAGACGATCCAGATGGAGTCCGGCAAGGCCATCTGTAAGAACGGTGAGACTATGATTTCGGGGCTCTCATCCGAAGCGTTCGGACAGATTACGGGCTCCGGCGGAGGACCGAGATCGACGCCTGTTATGGTGTCGGGCTCCGAGCTGCTGTCGGGCACGTCCGTCACATCAGGAACATCAGGACCACTATCGGAGACATCGGTAGCGTCCGCGCTGGTATCGGCATCCCCCACATAGCTCTTACTATTCTCTCCGCAGCTTAGAAGTAGGAAAACCGATAGTATGAGTAGGAAATAATATGTTCTGGCCATGAAGCGCTCAGTCCTTTTGGCACGCCAGTAGTTGTACGTAGGGCATAGTAACATCGACCGACGTTACGCCTGTACTACTCCCCGCATAGGATGCCCCAAGACGAAAAGTGAGATCGCAGTATAGCCCAGCCCTGTTTTCGGCGGAACCACCTCTGCACCGGCAGGGTGCCAGTA
>PBVT01000133.1 GCA_002728755.1 Myxococcales bacterium | reverse complement strand
ACCTGACTATTTCCTGGGGCGTTGAGGCGTTGGACGGGCTCGCTAAAGGGCAATCCCGGGAAGCCTGTGTTTCACCGCATGAGCTGGTGCAGGCTGCTCTTAAAGCCAAAGTGGACGGGATCGCGTTTACCTACTCAGAGCCCGCAGTGTGGCTCGAGTATGTACTCGATGTGGCCGACGCAGCGAAAGCGAAGGGGCTTTACACCGTGTACGTCTCCAATAGCTTTGTTACCCCAGAAGCCCTGGAACTGCTGGCAGGACGGATCGATGTGTTGTGCTCGGATATCAAAAGTATCGACAATGCGTTCTACCAGGAGATCTGCAAGAAAGCCAAAGTCCGTGACATTCTCCGGTCCATTGAAAAGACCCGGGAGCTTGGAATTCATGTAGAGACCCGCACAAACATTATTCCAGGACGTAACGATAATCCTGTTCAGCTCGCAGCCATTGCCCGCTGGATCCGGCGCCACCTTGGGGAGGACAGTCCCTGGCATCTGACTCGGTTCTTTCCGGCCTACAAGTTGCAACATATTCCTCCAACGCCGCCGGAAACCCTCGATGTGGCGCATAAAATCGCCATCGACCAAGGTCTACGCAATGTTTACGTCTATAAAGACCAGGGCTGTGACTGCGCTCGAGAGAATTTGCCTGTGGATGCTTTTCTGGGTAACCCGGAGCTTCTCTATCAGGAAAAGAAATGCGCCGAAGACTGTTGCGGTGATGATGGGATTCTATTGAAGAAGTTTACGGTCGCCGTGCCAGACGCGAAGAATCATAAAGAAGTTACTGTTTGATGCAGGGAAGAGCAGAATAACAGAAGAAGAGTCAGTGCAGCTCGTCTAACAATGTCTTGGCTGCCCGCAAGTCGGTTGTTTCAAAGCCCTCGGTAAACCAGTTGAAAATCGGTGCCAGTAGCCCGCGGGCCTGGTCCGTTTTTGTCTGGAGAAGCCAAAGGCGGGCGAGACTGGTAGCGGCTCGAAGTTCAAGTGATTTTGCGTTCTGCGCTTGGGCCACATCGATCGCCTGCAGAAAGAGGGTCTCGGCCTGTTTTTCCGCACCGGAGTGCTGGGCCAGAAGTATCTCTCCAGTGAGGCGGTGTATAGCCGACTCCCACCAGTTCTCATCGCTTTTTCTGAGTACGTTGACGGCTTGTTGCAGAAAGTCTAAAGCCTCGTTCATTTCCCCAGCTACCGAAACAGCCTCAGCCAAAAGGTAGAGATAAAAAGGTCGAAGTCTAAGTTCGGCTTCCGGCTGCAAGGATAATCCTTGGCGCAAGAGAGTTATGCCTTCGTCCAACTCACCCCGACGGACCCGGTCCGAACCTTGATGTACGAGGGCGGCACACTGGTCGTTAAGATCAAAAGTGCTGGGATTGCGCTCAATAAAAGCTGCGTACCGAATGAGCTCGGCTTGCTCTGGGTGTGGCTCGGACCGCAGCGTGGACAACAAGCTGCCCCAAACAGCGGTGTAGTTTCTGAAAGACTCTTTGGAAAGATGAAGAGCAAGCTTAAAAGCCCTGCGATTCGACTCAAGAGCAGTGTCCGGATACCCGAGCAACCAGAGTGTCCAGGCATTGAAGAAAAGTCCACACAGTCCCGGGTCGTGACCGCCATAGATCGTGGCATGCGTCCCATGCTGTTCGGGGTCGTAAATTGCCAGGCCAGAATCCGTGTGCTGACGCGCCAGATTCAGTTCTCCCAACCAGAACCTGGTTGACCATTGGGAGTGATGGGCTTCTAGAAGATACGCAGCATCTTCAGTTTTTCCCGCCGCGTCCAGAAGTTGATCGGCCAGTCCTTTTGCCTTCTGAAGTTCTCCTCGTGCCATCGGTACACGCCATAGACCCCACAGAATCGGAAACATTGACGACGTATCATCAGACTGCTGACATAAATCCCGTGCTCTTGAATAGGCCCGTTCCGCTTCCACTGAGCCGGCTCCCAATTTTACGACGTTCGCTACGCCCATCATTGACTGCAGTGCCAGCTCCTTCTTGGTCCGATCTAAGGTCTCGGGTAATGCGATCAATAGCTCCAAAGCTGTCTGGAGATGGGTCAAAGCTTCTGTGATTGCAAAGCGGCTCAGAGCAATATCGCCTGCCTTGGTCCAGCAGTCTATGGCGGGTTCGATGAGACCAGCTGCATTGTAATGATGGGCCAACAACTCCGGCTTTGTTTCCACCTGCTCGGGGAACCTTTTCACGAGCGCTTCGGCAATGCGGGTGTGTAGCTCTTGTCGGGTACTCTTGAGCAGGGTCCCGTAGGCTGCGCTTTGTATCAGTGCATGCTTGAATAGATATCCGCCTTCCCGTAAGCGGTTCCGAGGGAACACAAGTTCAGCGCCGACGAGACGGTCTAGTGCCTGGTCTAGCTCGCTGGTACTCAGCGCTGAGATATCCGCCAGGAGATCGTACTCGAACTCACGCCCGATGGCGGATGCCGTTTGTGCGACTTCCTTTACTTTCCCAAGATGATCCAGACGGGCCATCAGTGAGTCGTGTAGCGTGGAAGGAATGGCCATGTCGTTGAGGGGTCCCTGACTGACGTGCCGGTTCCCCTCCTCAGTTAACTGACCAGATTCGAGGACAGTTTTGGTCAACTCCTCAACAAATACCGGTATTCCATCGGTCTTTTCGATGATTTGGTCAAGCACTTCATCGGGAAGTGATTTATCACCGGCCACTTTCTCCACCAATTCGACCGCAAGGCTACGCGTAAAGCGGTTGAGAGTCAGCGTGGTCAGATGATTTAAGCCGGTCCAGGAAGGATTAAATTCAGAACGATAGGTGATGACAACCAGCACTGGCACGGTCTGTACCCTGCTCACCAAAATTTGTAACAGCTCTATCGAAGTCGGATCGGCCCAGTGAGCATCCTCGAAGATAAGCAGCACTGGATGGCGGTAACTCAACGCCTCCACCTGTATGGCCAGGGCTTCGAGCGTCTGATTCTTCTGCTGTTCAGGAGAGATCTCGGTAAAGGGGTAACGTTCCTGGGATGGAATAGACATCAATGATGCGAAGAGGGGAGCGGCCGTTGCCACATCGGATGCCCGCTCAGTGAGCAGCGATTCCAGTTTATCGAGCTTAGTGTCGCTGGTATCCTTGCCATCGAACTGCAGAGCGCGTTCCAGGTGTTCGATGACAGGATGGAGGACGCTGTTTCTGTGATAGGACGAGCACTGATAACGTAACTGGATGGAGACGTCTTTTTCAGCGCGCTCGCGTAATGCATCGGTCATGCGGGACTTGCCGATTCCTGCCTCGCCAGACAATAGAACGACCTGGCCGTCACCTTCTTTTGATTGCTCCCAGCGTTCGAATAACAAACCGATTTCATGCGCACGGCCTACTAATGGGGTCAGCCTACCGCGACGTGTGGCTTCAAAGCGGCTCTCTGATGCAACCGGTGCAATGACTCGCCATGCGTGGACTGGCTCAGCGAATCCTTTGAGTGGGTTTTCACCAAGATCTTCGTATTCAAACCCGCGCCCGGTGAGTGTATGCGTACCAGGTGCGATGACGACCGAGTTCTTCACAGCCATGCTCTGTAGGCGGGCTGCAAGATTCGGGGTCTCGCCGACAACCGCGCTCTCCTGAGAGGCTCCTTCACCAATGAGATCTCCAACGACAACAGATCCAGTAGCAATTCCCACTCGTACACCCAGGTCCAGATCCTCTCTTAGTGCCGGGACCGAATCGGCAACAGCGAGCCCCGCGAGAATGGCCCGCTCAGCATCATCCTCATGGGCTTGGGGATAGCCGAAGTAGGCGAGAACCCCGTCTCCCATGTATTTAGCGACATAGCCCTCATAGCGCTCAATCGCTGACTTGCAGGCGTCCTGATAGGCACGGTTGACGTCACGTAGATCTTCCGGGTCGAGTTGCTGTGATAGCGTGGTGGAGTCAGCAAGGTCGCAGAACATCACGGTAAGCTGGCGATGTTCGGCGTCAGCGGGTACTTGAGGTGGTTGAACTTCTGTAGTCGTTGATGGTGGTGAGCCGTGCTGGGGCAGTGTTTCGATCGCAGCCTGTAGTTTGCGGCGGGCCCCTATGGGTAGACCCAGTTCTTTCAGGTCTTCTTCCGTCAAACGGGGCAGTGCAACAAAGTCGATTTCGTTTTCGGCAAATGCCTGTACGTATTTATGCAGTCCGAAGCTTTCCAGCCAGCTTTTAACGTCTTGAGTCATTGATGGAAGGAAGTCCTGATGTGTTTGCAGAATACATTCTACCGATGACACGCATTGATGTCGGCTAATGATGATGACGTTGGAATTTGAACCCGAGAAACCTGTCGTGTGAGGGCAGAGTACTTGGGGATAAGGTCAAGGACATTTACCAACAATTAGAGGCTGGGTTAGTTCAGTCAGGCGAGACGCCGTGAGCGGGTCAACTGTCTGTAGAGCGCAAATAAGCCGTAGACCACGACTGGTGCAAGTATCGACAGCCGGAACCCATCGGGACCCATTGTGCTCATGGCAGTACCGGTTATGAACGGGCCCAGCAGACCACCAACACCGAACAATACGGCAAAAACCGCATTGGCGGAAACCAGCTCGACATCACGAAAACGTTCACCCAGCAGTGTAATGCCGACGGTAAATATTCCACCCATCGATCCACCCCAGACACTGATCACCCCCCATAGCGCCAGTGAGCGGGGTTGCCACCAGGCATCGCGTCCAGCGTCGATAAGCAGTGGGAAGAAAAAGATCGAAACCATCAATGTCAGGACGCAGGATATCAACAGCCAGTTGCGGTTAACCGTGTCAGCCAACCACCCAATGGGGTATTGAAAGAAAATAGCAGCTACCGCGCCGACCCAGATCACGGCATATCCGGTCTGACGGAATTGGGTGCCCAGCACATCCATGGTGTAGAGATGTGCGAACGACTGCATTGCGCCTTCTACGGTTCCGAACATGGCGGATGACAGCAGGACGGTGGGTGCGGCAAGGAACACGGTGGCCATCCCCAGAGCGACGCTTCGTTTGGGAGTGCTCAATTGGATGTCCAGTTTCCTGGCAGGGAGCAGAAAGCTCGCGGCTATCGCAACCGTCAGCAGCCCCCAGACAAAGGGCCAGTACGTGTCCGGATCAAGATGAGCACCGAGCACGGGTCCGACAGCCCAACCGGCCATCCCGACCGTGACATAGATGCCCATCCAGCGCCCACGCACTCGGTCATCGACAATGTGGTTCATCCAGGTATCGCCGGCCGTAAAGAGTAGTGAATTGCCCATGCCGAGCAAAAACCGGATCACCAGCCAGGTCTCGAAGCCGCGAAAGAGGGGTAGGGCGATCAAGCTGAGCCCGACTGCGATCAGGCCGAGCACAATGGCCCAGAAAAATCCCAGAGCTGGAATGATCCGTGGTGCGATCAATGCCACGACGATAATGCCGGCAAACTGTGCGGCCGCGTTAGTGCCGATCATTGATTCACTGTAGCCCTGATTGCGAAGGGCTTCGGATAAAATTGGCCAATTCAAGGAACTGGTGATCGAGACGGCTGCCATGGCCGCGATAAGTGCGAGCATGCAGCGAAGTTTTTGCTGTCGAGATAACTCAATCATGGTGCAAGCATCGGAGGGTGAATACATCGGTCAATGTGAAAATATCTCTCGATATTCGACATCCGCAGAATTTTCGACACCGTTCTGATTTCGGTCACACTGCATGGGAGAAACGACTAGCTGAGCTCAGAACTAACGCCGGATCAGCCACTAACAGGGCATCAGAGAAACCGACGAAGTGTGCGACTTAGCAATGACTCACTGGTGTTCAAGCAGTTCACGCCAAGCTTTCCATCCACATGCTTGGTGCCCCTGCCAGATGTAAGTCGAGACCGGAAGTCACAACTCACCCACTCACGTTATTGAATCGGTGAATCCGGAAAAGCTTAAAACTTTGGGTAGTGGATTTTGAGTCCGCAGATTTAACAGTAGTAATTCTAGAGATTACCCACATACACACGTGAACCATGTGATCAATAATCTCCTTGTCGGCTTTATTATTCATCGATAAATGCGTCTTTCGGTCTCTGTAATTCAGGAGTTCGAAACATTCGGGACTTCTGTACTCCCCCGGTTTACAAAAGCCGTCGCTGTGGAGCGTTGTTGTCGTAATTTCTCAGTTGCAGCGATATCTACGTCCCTGTCTTCAGTAACGATTACTCCATAATCGAGATGCGCTTTTTCGATTGAGACAAAACCGTCGAGTACATCATCCAGAACGGTTTCGGGCGGTCGTGTAAAAGGATCTCCCCAACCTCCTCCTCCTGAAGTCATGACTCTGAGCAGATCGCCTTTTTCAAGTCTATTTTGGTCGCTCATGGGAACAAGTGTTCGCTCTTCTTTGGTACCGGGATTAATGACAACGTTGCCTGATCCCCCAGCTTGACCTCCGTTGGTTCCCCACGCCGGGAATCGGACATTGTCTAGTCGAATGCCCAGGACGGCCTCGTCGCCAATGACACGTACGTCTCGCACAATGCCAGCCCCGCCGCGATAGTAACCAGGACCACCAGAATCTTCATGGATTCGATAGCCTTCTATCCGAACGCCGAACTCCATCTCTGCAAACTCGACTGGGTAGTTTTTCTGAGCAACAAAGTAAACCGCATCTATACCATCAGAAAACGTACGGGCGCCGAAGCCAACACCAAGTCCTTCAATACAGAGTTCATAGCTCCCACGTAAGCGATCATGGCTGCGAAGGTAGTAGAGAACATAGACCGGGGAAGCTGCCGACATCTGCCCTTCTGTGGCTTGTCCAATTACACCGAGCAAAGTGCTGGTGACCCGTACCATTGTGTGTGCCCGCATACCGACGGGTGCTGGATACAGTGGATCAACAATGCTCCCGGGGCGGAGTATGACCTCATCTATGGCTCGACTGAACCCGGAATTCATCTCAACGCCTGGTTCATCACCTGTCAATAAAAGGCCCATCATATTCGCCGGTACGCTCTTGTCCATCTTAAAGTTAATGGCACCTATCGCCTGATCTCCGGACTTTGCAAAATCCATCGATATCTGATCAGTCGATTTCTTTAACGTCAACGCAACAGAATAAGAATTGTCCGAGACACCATCACTATCAAGATAGTCTGTAAAAGAGAACGTCCCATCAGGAATTTTTTCGGCCATTACGCGACGCAGAGTTGCTGCTGTCTGTTCGAGAACGACTTCACTGGCACGTTCAACGACCTCTCTCCCAAAACGTTGGAGAATTTCTTCGAAGCGGCGTTTTCCTAGTTGGCAACAAGCCATAATGGCATTCAGATCACCTTTCACCATTTCCGGAAACCGTGAGTTTCGGAGAAACATTCGCATGACTTCCACGTTGATCTCACCCGCGCGGGAGATTCGCGTAGGTGGTACAAGGATCCCTTCGTGAAAGGTTTCCGTAGCGTCCGGGGAGATGCTACCAGGCATTAAGCCGCCGATATCCCAAAGGTGTCCCCATGCTTCTGCAAATCCACGTACTTCGCCATGATCGAAAACTGGTGCAACAAACACCATATCGGGAAGATGAGAGACTGCACCTTTAGACCAATATGGATCATTGTAGATATATAAATCTCCATCAGACATCTTCTCAATTGGGTACTCTCCGAAAATACAGTCGATCAGATTTACCGCAAGAGGGATACGGGTGCCGGATATTAATTGGCCGTGTCGATCGAAAAAGGCGGAAAAATAATCTTTTTTTTCTCTAATAAAAGGTGACATTGAAGTCCGGTCAATAAGCGCTTCCATTTCTGAACGTGCCGAGCGAAACGCTCCCTTGATGAGTTCGACGACAACCGGATCAACCTTTTCTGTTGTATTCTTCATTATTGTTGCTCAATGTAAATTGATCCATAAGTGTCAACAACACCTTGCTCACCGGGAAAGATTACAGTTGTCGAATCCGGTTGATCAACGATCCCAGGGCCTGTAATTCTTTGCCCGGCAAGTAACTTTTCTCGACGATAGACCGGTGTGTCAATAAAACCCAGCGTTGGAAAGAACACCGAACGTTTCGTGTGCGATATTGCTTTCTCAATGTCAGCCTGACTTAAGGGGCCAAGCTTCACTTTATCAATATGGCCGATGGCTTTGACTCTGATGTTGACAATTTCCACGTCCGCTGACCGATCACAAAAGGTATAGAGTTGTTGGTGTCGTGCATGAAATTCATCAATCAATTCGTCAATCACATGTTGATCTAGATCCTGGCGTGAAAACGGGACGGTCAGTTCATAACCTTGTTTAGCATAGCGAATGTCAGCAAAGCATGTGGTTTCTCGATCGGAGGGTTTAACGTTTTCCACTGCCAGCTTCTGATTAGCATGAATAGATAATTCGACCAGTACTTTCTTTATTGCTTCGAGGTCGTAATTTGAAGCGCGTTGCAGACACGTCCTTACAAAGTCGTACTGAAGATCACTGGCAAGTAGTCCCGTTGCGCACAACACGCCAGGGAAATGTGGAATCAGCACACCTCGTGTACCGAGGTGCCGCGACAGTTCACTGGCATGCATAGGACCTGCACCTCCGTAAGCAATGAGGACAAATTCGGTAGGGTCGTATCCTTTTTCAACGGACACTACTTTTAAGGCACCAACCATATTGTTATTGACAATATCGAGAATACCCGCAGCAGCAGCAATCAAACTTAAGCCGAGAGGACGAGCTACAGCTTCGACAATGGCTTGTTCCGCGAGTTCAACGTTGAGCGGTACTTCACCATCCAGAAGATGAGGCGGTATTCGCCCGAGTACCAGGTTAGCATCTGTTACGGTAGGGCTCTTGCCCCCTTTCCCATAACACGCGGGCCCGGGGGAAGCACCGGCGCTTGCCGGCCCGACTGTAAGTATGCCTTCGGGGCTCACCGAAGCGATGCTGCCTCCACCCGCGCCTATGGTATGAATGTCGACCGTAGGTAGGTGGATCGGGAATGGTCCAATTTCCCCTTCATTAGTCATGGTGGCCAGCCCGTTTCTTATCAGGCTGATATCGGCACTGGTGCCACCAATGTCAACAGTTATAGCGTCCAAAGTACCAGAGTTGAGAGCGATGTCACATGCACCAACAATGCCGGCGGCTGGCCCGGAAAGTGCTAGATCAATAGACTGTCTTGCTGCCTCTTCAGGGCCGAAGACGCCGCCATTGGATTTCATGATCAAAAGAGGCGCATCGATGCCCTGGCTCGACATGCCGCTGTGCAATTCAGAAATATAGGTACTTACTTTCGGGCTAACGTAGGCGTTTAATGTAGTTGCCATAGCGCGTTCATACTCCCGAAACACTGGCAACACATCGCTTGATATTGAAACCAGAACACCGGGTAGTAATTCTTTCACCAGTCTTAGCGTTTCTTTCTCATTTTCAGGATTTAGGTAGGAATGAAGAAAGATGACAGCGATCGCCTCGATATCCAGTGACTTAAAATACTCACAGGCATCATGTACATCTTGTGGTTCGATCTGTAACTCTATCGAACCATCAACAGCTACCCGCTCTCTTACCTCACGAATATGCCTTGGCCGAATTGGCCTGGCGGGTTTTACCCACGTGTATAAATTTTCTTTCCTCGGTATGTCATGCCGCCCGATTTCAAGTACGTATTTAAAGCCATTCGTAATCAGCATACCGATGGACGCGCCTTTGCCTTCCAGAACAGCGTTTGTGGCTATGGTTGAGCCATGAAAAACGCGGCTAACATCCGAAGCCTCTATATCCGCTAATCGGATAATTTTTTCGATTCCGGAAAAAAATGCTTCGGCTGGATTGTGTGGCGTTGAGGGTGTTTTTATCGTCCAACGTCGACCAATAGACATATCGACGAGAACAACATCGGTAAACGTGCCTCCCACATCCAAGGCAACGGAAAAATTACTTGACACCATAATGGAGTTCTTTATCACTACTTACAGTAGAGTATTTCTGGTACTCGCACCGCGCTCGTGGATTTCATGTGCTACAGGCGCGCTGCGATAACCGTTATCGAGCCACTCGGCTTTTAGGTCAGGGGAGATAATCTAATTCGGGAGTCACCGTTCATTAAAATGGTCGACTACCACCGATAACAGTCCGATAGAATACGCGGCGCTGACCTTCCGGAATTGCGTCGCGTTTGTGATTACAACAACGGTTATCCCAGATTAAGATATCTCCTGCCTCCCAACGATGGCGATAGTACAGATGGTCTTGATCAACATGTCGTTTGAGCGTGTCCAGCAATGCATTAGCTTCGATTTGATTCCTGACCCCTTCGATTCTTTCGCTATTTAACGGTGAGACCCACAGTATTTTCTTGCCTGTTGCCGGATGAACCCGGACCAGAGGGTGTGCGTACACTGGGCTTTCATCCGGAGCAAAAAACTGTTTTCCCCCACCGAGGTCTGTTCTAGAGGTCTTCCCCGCATAAATATTAGTGGCGGTAACGCGAAGATTCCTTATCTTTCTCTTGAGCATCACCGGAAGCTCCTGATAGGCAAGGATGAGGTTTGACCAGGAAGTGTCCCCACCTGATTCAGGAACTTCCACAGCGCGCATCATGGCGCCCGCCAGAGGAGTGGGCAGGTATGCTCCATCCTGATGGGGTTCTATATATCCCCCCCCGAGCAGTCCATCGGACTCCACGTTTGAGATAGTGATCATTTCGGGTTGCGTGGAATCTCCCAAGATCGGCATATTTTCGTAGCCCGCGTGTCTAGGGCCAAACCATTGACTGATCTGAATGTGCCTCTCAGGTGATACCGACTGGCCCCTAAAAAAGATCACGTGATACTTCTCCCACAGTTTGATCAGTCGGTGGATGAGTTCACCAGGCATAGGCTGGCTCAAATCGGTCCCTATGATCTCGGCACCAAGTGCCGACTGGGTGGGTTTGATTTCGAGATCCCGTAGTCTGTTCATAAAAAAGTTTCAATTATCAAGTTTGCTGTTTACAGAGAGGGTCTGTCTGATGATAAACGTCTCATAGGCGTTGGGCGGAGACAGCAACACATCAATTTTTGATTGCTCTTGGCCTAAATCTAACAGAGAAAACATAGATTGTTCTTTTTGGGAAAATTCTTTTGTATCATCAAACCTACTCCGACGACCACCAATACACCGTCTCCTCCAATGCTTCCAATTACCGCCTATGCTAACCGCCTATCAGTCCGTCCAGGTGAACCACTTGAGATAAAGGTATCCAGCCAGAGTACTCAGCCATACAACGTGCAATTGACTCGGGTAGTCTGTGCCGACCCGAACCCTGAAGGACCAGGCTGGAAAGAAATACCGATCGATGCGGATATCAATAGCAGTTATCCCTCCCGATTCCAGTCGCACCATTTGGGTTCGTACGTTTTAGTCGATACTCGCAGCGCACCATCGCTTACACACTCAGCACTGACACTGACCACGTTGATTTACCCGACCACGCCGGTCAAGGGTTTACAGGGTGTCATTGACACTGGGTTTTTGTCTTTGGGGATTGATCAGGATGGGTACGTCTCTGGAAGTGTTAAAGGTGGGGGTCAGTTCAGTCTCGAAAAATTCGGAAACCTCTGTGAGCGCGAGTGGTATCGTGTTTTTTGTTCCTATGATTGGACTGCTGAAGTCGTTACTTTAGGTTGTGCAGCACATTCAACGTCAGTGCGAGGAGCACTAATTCAAGAAACGTTTCCATGCCCCGGCGTTGATCTCTCGCCTGAGATCACGGAAGTGTCTGTGGCATGCCTGTTAGATCCAGAAGCGAAAGCATTCTTTAACGGCAAAATCGAAGCACCGTGCATCTACAACAAATCCGTTGACTCTCTTATGGCGGCTCATACTGAAGTACAAACGGGGGATCCGGCAATTTATGCTGCTTGGGATTTTTCTCTGAGGATTGAATCAGATACAGCTGTGGATGCCGGCCCGAATGAACTGCACGGTCCCCTCCACAACATTCCTACCCGAGCTGTGAGGGGCGCGTCATGGAGTGGCAACGAAATGTGCTGGCGCCACGCCCCGGATGAGTATGCGGCAATTCATTTTCATGATGATGACGCGGGTGACTTTCAATGGGAAACAGACTTCACGTTCAAAGTCCCGCATGATTTCAAATCCGGGTTTTATTCGATCAATCTCACAAGTGGCCACGATAAAGACGCAATACCTTTCTATGTGTGTCCACCGAAAGGCATCAGAACCGCGGACATCTGTGTCGTCGTCCCCACCTTCACCTATATTGTTTATGGCAACTACGTTCGTTTTGATTATGGGGAAGCCTGGGAGCAACGCGCGTTAGACTGGAATGCCTATCCCCACAGTCCCGGTGCACATCCGGAGTACGGCTTATCTACCTATAACCACCACAGTGATGGAAGCGGCGTCGGTTATTCCTCCCGTTTTCGTCCGCTTTTGAATCTGCGCCCCGGTTATCTGATATTTCCACATGATGTCGGATCCGGTTTGCGGCATGTCCAAGCCGACACCCATTTGTTGGCCTGGTTAGAACACTGCGGCTATTCGTACGACATCGTGACCGATGAAGAACTTCATATGGAAGGGGTGTCGACAATCCAAGACTATCCCACAGTCCTGACGGGCACCCATCCTGAATATCACACTGCCGAAAGTTGGCAAGCTTTCGCAGACTATAAGGCACTCGGCGGTCGCCTGTGCTACCTTGGTGGCAACGGGTTCTACTGGCGCATCGCTGTCCATCCTGAAACGCCCGGGATACTAGAGATTCGAAGGGCAGAAAGCGGAATACGCGTGTGGGCGAGTGAACCAGGTGAATACTACAACGCATTCGATGGTCACTATGGCGGTTTATGGACCCGTAATGCGCGCCCGCCACAACAACTTGTAGGTGTTGGATTTACTAGCCAGGGTGACTTCGTTGGTTCCTATTATCGTAAAAATCCAGACGCGGATAATCCTCGAGCATCCTGGATATTCGACGGCATCGAAGACAAGATTCTCGGCAATTTCGGTCTCAGTGGAGGTGGAGCTGCTGGGTTTGAAGTAGACAGGGCTGAACCGCGATTCGGCACGCCTTCCAACGCACTTATTCTTGCGAGTTCTGAGGGGCACAGCGATTTCTTTATGGCAGTGCCAGAAGAAATGATGACGCCGCTTGCCAATCTTGCCGATGCACCGATGGATGAATTGATTCGATCCGATATGGTGTTCTTTGAAACGCTTTCGGGGGGTGCCGTGTTTTCCGTCGGCTCGATTACTTTCTGTGGAAGCTTGCCTCACAACAACTTTGACAACAACATCTCCGCCTTACTCCGAAATGTAATCAACCGCTTCATTAATCCTGATCCCTTTGATTATCCTATTTCCTAACGCGCTTTATAGTAAATCCAGTGACATCCAGCTGGTCTCCTATTCGGGTTGGATCAACTCACCGACAACCCATTGAGAAAACCAATTCCGATTAATCTGCCCGTTTTATTCCCAACTTCTCCCTCTTTTCTAACCACCAGTTCCAGGATGGAGGCCAATCTTCCCATCGGCTTTCAGGTTCCAGCGTGTGTGCAGCCTGTAGAACCCAATGGGGGTTGTAGAGTAATTCACGGCCCAGGGCGATCATGTCAGCGCTTTCCTGTTTTAGTGCGTTTTCAGCAAATTCCGGCCTTGTGATCAATCCCACAGCCATGGTCGGAATGGGTACCGTCTTTCTCACATGTGCCGAATAGGGCACCTGGTAACCTTCTTCGAGGGCTTTCCCTTCTTTTTCAAGGCGTGCCAAGGAATTTGCAGCACCAACGCCACGTGACGAACAGTCAATAATATCTACACCTCGTGACTTTAATTCCCGAGCGAGGACGACTGAGTCCTGAAGATCCCATCCACCATCCACTGCGTCGACACTAGAGATCCTGAAACTCAACGGAAACTCTTCAGGCCAATTGGCGCGAACCGACTCGGCCACCTCGAGTGCAAACCGCATGCGCCCGGCGCGATCACCCCCATACGCATCGGTACGGTTGTTGCTTATGGGTGAGTAGAACGAATGAATCAGATAACCATGCGCTGCATGAACCTCAAGAAATCGGAAGCCACTGGCAGCCAGTCGGGCCACGCCTTTCCCAAAATCATCAACGAGCTGATGAATTTCAGATGGCGCAAGTGCATGTGGGGGATGATAGCCTTCAACATTGGCTTTATCCGTCGGACCTACCGGTTGCCACGGTGGTTCTCCTCGAGCAGCATCCGATTCGCCTAATGGCTGCAAACCATCAAACGGTCGCTGACGGGCTGCTTTGGTTCCAGCATGGCCTGTTTGGGCCGCCGGTACTGCGCCGGTTTGCTCGATGAATTGTGCAATGCGCGTTAAAGCCGGCACCTGCGAGTCGTCCCAGATACCTAGGTCCCAGTGTGTGTTTCGGCCCCTTGCTTCCGGCGGAAGAACTTCCGTAAACACACAACCTGCGCCGGCGACCGCGTATTTCGCCAGGTGCTGGAAATGCCAGTCAGTCGCGATCCCGTCATCACCTGCGAGATACATCTGCATCGGTGACAAAACAATTCTGTTTCGAAATGTGACACTCCGTAGCTCATACGGAGAAAACAGAAGCGACTTGCGGTTTGGCACGCTAAGGCCCTCAGTACAGCGAAGTACAGTCAGTTAAATGCTCAGGCCATAATCTTTCTTTGCAGATTCTTCGCTGACTTTTCGATTGCGTACGTCTTCTTGAACTGATTGACGATCACGTTCATGAGGGTTGCCATATCCACCACCGCCTGCGGTCTCGACTATTAGCCTCTCTCCGGAATGGACAACCGTAAAAAGTTTAGAATGAACCACCTCTTCGCTGCCATCCTGTCGGACAATCTTGGAGAAAGCCTTGGCACCATCACCGCCATTTCGTGAACCTCGGGCTGCATGACGATGCCGTTCACCACGGTGAGTCAATGCAATATTATCCGTCAAAAATTCGATTTCACGCACGCAACCCAGTCCACCTCGATATTCACCGACACCACCAGAATCTCGGCGCAGACTCATTCGGTGGACGCGGGCAGGCGCCTCTAGCTCAAGCGCCTCCACCGGCATATTCATACAGTTGCTTCCATCAGTCTCTATCACATCGACCCCATCTTTTCTGGGTCCACCGCCACTGCCGCCTGCGTTGAATTCACCCACCACGTAGGGTTTACCAGACAGATTTTTTCCACCGAGTGACAAAACCAACAATTCACCTGCACTGTCGGCAGGTATTTTGTCAGGAAGCGCTCCTTTCAATGCTCCGACTATGCTGCCGGCAATACGCTTGAGCGTTGCCGTACGCGAATTTACGGGGGCGGGTTCCACGGGATTCACCAACGTGCCTTCCGGTAAATGCAGGCTAACAGGCCTGAAACATCCTCCGTTCGTGGGAATCGAACTGTCGGTGACTGCCCGTACTGCATAATATGCAGCTGCCTGCGATCCGGACTGAACGGCATTGAATGGGCCACGTGTCTGTGGGTCCGTGCCTTCAAAATCACAGTGCAGCTCGCTGCCTCTTAACGTAACCGCGACCTGAATTCTGACCGACTCATCCAGATTAACACCGTCATTATCCAGGTAGTCGACGTAACTATATGTTCCGTCGGGTATCGCCTCCAGAGCCTTTCGAGTCAGGAGCTCCGATCGATCCAAGAGTTCATTGAAGATCTGCAATGTCTGTCCGTAACCATACCGGTCAGCGAGTTCGGAAACCCGACGGGCACCAACCGTGCAGGCCGAGATCTGCGCACCGATATCACCCATGAAAACCTGTGGGACCCGAACGTTTAGTTTGAGCATCTCAACCAGCGTGTGATTGAACTCGTTGCCTTCCCGGAGCTTCAATGGTGGGATTCGAATGCCTTCTTGATAAATTTCAGTAGCATTTGGAGGCACCGAACCTGGAGACATACCACCGACATCTTGATGATGGGTCATCGCTGCACTAAACGCTATGACTTTCTCATTAAAGAACACAGGCATCACAATCGCGATGTCGGGGAGGTGTGTCCCACCCAAATAGGGATCATTCATGATGTAGAGGTCACCAGGTTTCATTTCATCAGGCGGGAATGTCCGGGTGATTGTCTCCACAATCGGAATCAAGGTTGCCAGGTGGATGGGAATCGCAATAGCCTGCGCCAGTGTTTCCCCATCCGGAGTGAATAGACTGGCCGAGGCGTCTAGACCTTCTTTGACAACAGTCGAGAAAGAACTCCGTAGCAGCGTTGACTGCATTTCGTTTGCGATGCCGTCTACTTTATTTCGTACAACCTCAAGCGTTATCGGATCTGTCGTTGTCATGTCGACCATTCGATTCATGGTGTTATTCCTTTTTCAGTAGCAGTTCGCCGCTTTCCAACGCCATCGCAGTCCAGCTTTCATGGAGTACCGTTGTGGTATCTGCCTGTTCGATTATAGCGGGCCCATTGATGACCGCTCCAACCGGAAGACATACTCGATCCAGTATATCGATTTCGATAGAGGAATCAGTATCGAAAATGACTGACCGGCGTTCTTTCAATGGATCGCCACTGATCGGATCAATCGTGATGGGAACATCGGCCTCACGACCTCGAGAACGATGAATACTGCGTAAATTAACAATGCGGGCTGGTGATTCAGTACTGTATCCAAACACCTGTTCATGTGCCCGAATGAAATCACTGTAGATTGAGTCAAGGACGCTGGGATCGGCCAGATCAACGGTGATATCCAGATAATGAGATTGACCGACATAACAGATGTCAGCGGCATGGATGATTTCGATGTTTTCGGCGTCTTTGGGTTCCGCATTCATTAGAGCGGAGCACTGGCTGTCCAGGTCATCGAAGACCTTTTGCAGCGCATTGATTTCTGCCGAATCTAGATCGCACGGAAATCCGACCGATACTTCGTGTTCGATGGGTGCGACGAGCAAACCCTCTGCCGACAAGACGCCGGGATGGCGGGGCACAATGACCGTATCGATGCTAAGTTCCTCGGCGAGCGGAATTCCATGAACAGGGCCAGCACCGCCCAGCGGCACGAGTGCAAAATCCCGTGGATCATGTCCTTGACGTATTGACACTTGACGCATGCCCTCGGCCATTTGTGCATTGACTACTCGATGAATTCCAAGTGCCGCCTGCTCTACAGACAGTGATAGCGGGACAGCAATGGTGTCCCGAATAGCCTGTTCTGCGAGTTGACGGTCCAACGAGACCGAACCACCGGCGAAATAGTCTGGATTCAATACACCAAGCACAATTGACGCGTCGGTTACAGTCGCCAGCTGTCCGCCGCGCCCGTAGCATGCCGGGCCTGGATCCGCCCCAGCCGACCGCGGTCCAACACGTAGTCCCCCGGCCTCATCGAGCCACGCGATACTGCCGCCGCCGGATCCGATCGCATTCACGTCGACCATTGGAACCCGTACCGGGTATCCGTCAATTCGCCCTTCGGGTCGCACAAGAGGTCTGCCGCCGGCGACCAGGGCAATGTCACAACTAGTCCCACCAATATCGACCGTAATCAGGTCATGACTTCCAGAGGCCTGGCCGGCTCTGCTTCCACCGATCACGCCCGCCGCGGGCCCGGATAGAAACAATCGGACAGGTCGTTTGGTTGCAGTTCCCGCGGCGCTGATGCCTCCACGTGATTGCATCACCTGCAAGGGCGCATCGACCCCGAACGCCGATAATTCCGTTGCCAAGTCACCCAGGTAATCACGAAGAACCGGTTTGGTATACGCATCAAACGCAGTGACGACGGTTCGTTCATATTCCCTGAAGGCCGGATCAACATCGGAAGACAACGACACCGATAGGTCAGGATATTCGGACTCGATCACCTCCCGTACTCGGCGTTCGTGAATTGGGTTCAGAAATGAGAACAACAGGCACACAGCGATAGAGGTCACGCCCTCGTTCTTTAAGGTCTCAACCGCGTGCCGCAGAGAATTCTCATCAAGCGGCTCCAGAATCTCTCCCTCGCTCGAGAGCCGTTCAATAACCTCGACCCTCCGCGCTCCTGGTGCGAGAAATACTGGCGTTTCAGGCTCTAACTCAAGCTCATAAATGTGGCTGCGCATCTGCCGTCCGATCTCGAGCACATCAGCAAAACCGGCGGTTGTGATTAGCCCACTGTCCGCTCCTTTTCTTTCCAAAACTGCATTGGTTGCCACGGTTGTGCCGTGTACGAAACGCCGGACTGAACCGACTTCATCACCAGCCGCTTCCAGAAGCTGTCGAACGCCGTTCATGACCGCTTTTGACGGTTCACTGGGTGTGCTCGGCACCTTGAGAACCAAGTCAGAATGACCTGGACGTCTGCAGATGAGATCGGTAAATGTGCCGCCGGTATCTACGCCTATATCCATCAGATTTAAGATCCTATTTTGAGACGACTCAAGGATAACGGTCTAAACCTCGGATAAAAACCGCCAAATCCTGGGTAAATTAGGAAAAACGTTTAGAACAAATCAGAACTTCTTCAGAAAATCATAACGGCCAAGAGCTGCGGGTGCCTCCGCTACATCCAAGCCCAACTCCGCGCGGACCATGTTAACTCCCTTGACCAATGCCACCATTTTATAGAATGCGTGCATACGACTCATTCCCTGTCGACCAAATCCGCAATCGCTACTGATCAACAACCGATCCGGATCAATCACCTCTAATGCCCTTCTGACCAGTGAAGCCACCTCATTCGGGTTCTCAACTTGCAGTGTGCGATGTGTCACGCCCCCGATACAGATCTTCTTGTCCTTACCAATCCCGGATGCGATAGCTTTCAACTCTGCACCATCGTTGTCAGCCGTCTCAAATGTGACAACATCAACATCCAGCTGATCGAGATAAGGCAGAATCGCCTCATAACTGTAGTTTGCCTCGACCTTTTGCGCCAAAGGATTTCCCCAACAGGTGTGACACCAGACTTCAAGCCGGTCCCGCAATCCTGTTACCTCGCGATTGAACGCTGTAACATAATCATCCAGTGAGATATCCCAGGCACTACCTGCAACAAAATGCAGACAGGGTTCCTCGATCTGTAGAACCTGGGCCCCTGCATCCGCGACTGCGTGATATTCCTCATTCAGCGCATCAGAGAACGCCATCACGGCATCTATTGACGTCTTGTAATGATCATCGACCGAATTCTTGTGTACCATTTGCCCGCAGCATGAACCAATCTTGACCGGTCGATCCGTGAGCCTCTGCGCGGCCTTGAAAATCGCATCGTATTGCAGAGAACCCCGGCGCACCGGCCCAAGAATTCGTGGTGGCAATCTCGACTCCATAACTTCGTGGAGAATGTCTCCCGGAGCATCAACACGTTTGACGGAGTCGTCACTGCCGGTCCGGGAGGCCCACTCGCTCCCGCCGTGTCGCATCGCGATGTCACCCAGCCCTTCCATGCGCTCAAACAAATACCCGAACCAGGAGCGTCCACCGATGTCATTATCAAACCTCATATCGCCATCCGTAACGATATCGAGCCCCGCCCTGACTTGATCACCAATAACGGCGGTAACAGCATCGAAATACTGTTCCCGGAACGTATAGTCAGATCCCATTGCTTCTAGAAACGGTCGCCGTGTCAGGCCTTCGGTGAACCACAAAGGTCGAGGTAACGAGCCGGTGATTGTTGTTGCCAGGGGTCTGTTGTTACTTACGGTGAACATCGGCCTACTCCAATCCTGAGCCCGAAAAAGATTTTGTCAGCCTAAACAGGCTATTTGAACTCGGCCAGTATCAATTACCCGTCTGATACCGTGGAATGCCAAGTGTCAGGCCGCCATCCGCCAGTAGAACGCTGCCGGTGCAGTAACTGGCCTGACTGCTTAGTAGGAACTCAATCAACGCGGTAATTTCATGAACCTCGCCGATTCTGCCCGTTGGTATTGATGCGAGCTTTGCCGAATGTTCGTCGGCTCCTTGGAGTTTCGCCACATTGACCACCGTTTCTGTACCGATGACACCAGGTGCCACCGCATTTACGCGAATACCGTATGGTGCTAACTCGAGCGCCATATCGCGGGTAAGCTGCGTTAGACCCGCTTTGGAAGAGCCATAATGCGCCACACCTGGCCGACAGAAGGTTGCCGCCGTAGACGTTACGTTAACGATGCTGCCTTTAACCTTGCCTGCCACCATTAGCCGCGCAACCGCTTGTGACAAGACAAAGGCACCGCGGAGATTGGTGTTCAAGACCTGATCCCATTCTTCTACCGCTATATCCAGGAATGAGGTAACAGGATAAATCCCTGCACAATTCACCAGGCCCTTGATCATACCAACCTCACCCCGAATCTTCTCGATCAATTGCGCTATACCGTCGGTATCACACACATCAAGACAATGGCATACCAAAGACGTTTCATGGCCAGTGTAGACGTTGGCTAATTTGTCTTCGTTGTTATCCAACGCCACGACCTTCTCGCCTTTCTCCAAGAGGGACGTCGTGAGGCCACGTCCAATGCCCGAAGCGGCCCCAGTGACCAGGACCCAGGTGCTGCTGTCTGAATGATCAACACCCATACCAGTCTCCGAATCCGTATTCAGGATCCATAAATTTATTCAATGACTGCCGCGTCAACTAATCCATTGGCAGCCATCAACAGTAATGGCTTGACCGTTAATATAGTTGGGCTCCACGCTTGCCAAAAAGGCGACCACTTCACCAATGTCTTCCGGTGTTCCCAAGCGCTGGAGGCTGATTCCCTCAGTGAACTCGGTCGCCCGAGCTTCGAGCATTTGAGCGGTTAGCTCTGTCTTGATGGCTCCAGGGCAGACCGCATTGACGCTAATCGACGGACCCAATTCTTTAGCCAGAGAACGGGTCATCCCGAGGATGCCGGCTTTCGCCGCCGCGTACGCAAACTTACTCACCGCTCGCGTCACACCGCCACTGTAAGCACTAATTGATGAAATATTGATTATGCGGCCTGAACCGTTGTCTAACATCGATGGGACGACAGCACGGGCCCAATTAAAGCACCCTTTGAGGTGGACATTGATGGTACGGTCCCACTCGTCTTCACTGATCTCCAACAGACCTTTAGGCATTGGTGTTCCGGCATTATTCACCAGTACATTGATCGACTCATAACGCGTCAATATATCTTTTACCACCTCCTGGGCTCTGCCAAAAAGACTGACATCAGCCACGAATGACTCGGTTTGAACGCCGTTCGCAGATAACGCACTGGCCGATCGTTCGAGATCCTCTTCAAGAACGTCAATAAGCACGATATCGAAGCCTTTCGTCGAAAGTGCCTTTGCACACCCCAGACCGATACCTCTTGCGCCACCGGTCACGACTGCAACTGAGTTACCCTGGTTCTTGTTGTTCATATTTTCTGGGTCAGTATTGTGTTGTGCGTGATATATCGATTGTGTATTGTTCGAGTCTAACCAGAAATCAGTACTCTGCACATAAAACGGTATGGTCATCAGTGCTTTTCAATAACTGCAGAAAATGTTCTCCAACAGCTATTGGACAAGCCTGACTGCCGTACACCTGCAAAATGTCTCCGATTCCCGACCCGGTTCCAGCTGATACGGAAGTGCCTCGAGCAACTGAAGTCGCCGTCATTGGCGGCGGTATCATCGGTGTGTGTGCTTCACTCAAGCTCGCCGAGCAGGGTATACCGGTTACCTTATTGGAAAAAGGGGAAATTGCTGCTGAGCAATCTTCAAGGAACTGGGGCTGGTGCCGTCAACAAGGGCGTGACCCCCGGGAGATGCCGTTAATTATTGAGTCTCTCAACCTTTGGAGAGAGATGAGTGCCCGTATCGGCCGGGATGTCGGGTTTAATGAGTGCGGCGTTCTGGCACTTGCCCAGAGTGATACTGATCTGGAAAAACATCGCGATTGGTCGTCACTTGGCCAAGAGTACGGTGTCGAGAGCAAACTGTTGCGTGGCACCGAGGTCGCTCAACATATCCCGGGCTGTGCAACAGTGTGGACAGGGGGGTTGTATACGCCTTCCGATGGCCGTGCTGAGCCAACACTTGCGGCACCCACCATCGCCTTAGCTGCCAGAAGCCTGGGAGCAAAAATCTTTACCAATACCGCGGTCCGGGCGATCGACATTCAAGCCGGTCGGGTCAATGGAGTCGTTACTGAACACGGCCGAATCCGGTGCAACACAGTTATTGTTGCTGCGGGTGCATGGACTAGCCCATTCTTGCGCAACTTAGGCATCCGGCTCCCACAACTTAAAGTGCGTTCTTCTGCGTTTCGAACTCATCCTCTGCCGGGTGGGCCAGAGGTCTCAATTTATGCGTCGGGCTTTGCCGTACGCAAACGGGCTGACGGTGGCTATACCATAGCGCTCGGAGGAAGAACTCGGATTCCTTATGACATAACACCCGATTCATTCCGTTATGTCCGCGATTTTCTTTCTCTGGCATGGATGAGTCGCAAGAGCCTGCGATTGCGCCTCTCCGGCCGATTTTTGACCGAACAACGTTATGCCTCTCGCTGGGACCACCAACAACCGACCATGTTCGAAGAGGAACGCATTCTGAACCCGGCACCGGTTGTGAAACTGCTTCAACAAGCGCAACGCAACATTGCAACGGCCATCCCATCGTTCGAAAATCTGTCTGTTGCCGAACGGTGGGCCGGAATGATTGATGTTACCCCTGACGCCATACCCGTCATCTCGGAGGCAGTGGGTCTGCCGGGTTGTGTCATAGCAACTGGATTTTCTGGGCACGGGTTTGGAATAGGTCCCGCCGCTGGTGAATTTGCAGCCCACCTGGCGCTTGGCCAACAACCAGTGGTCGACCCCGCTCCTTTCAGACTACAACGATTTTCTGATGGTAGTCCGATTACACCGATAGCCGGTATATAACAAAACTACTTTTGATTGACTTCAATACACAAGGAATCAGCACATCATGAATGACCAATCACAGCCGTGGGCTTGGGATGAAACGCACTGGCGCGACCTGGTAGATCAAGTCCGGGCGGGCCGAAACCTGCTGCCAGAAAAATGGCCCAATGACGCTCGCGTCGCCGTGGCACTCTCATTCGACTCCGATCATGAAACCAATGAACTGCGTGACGGAGGCAAATCAGTCGGCCGCCTGTCATGGGGCCAATACGGTAATCGTAAAGGAGTACCCCGAATCCTTGACGTGTTATCCAGACACGAGATTTCTGCAACGTTTTTTGTTCCGGCAGTCACGGCATTACTCCATCCGGACGAACAACGCAGAGTCATTGATCTCGGCCATGAAATTGCTATCCATGGATGGATTCATGAATTGAATTCAGTTCTGCCGTACGAAACAGAGAAAGATTTGATGTTTCGTTCGGCCGAAACCCTTGAAAAAATTACGGGCGTACGGCCCGTAGGGCTTAGAACACCTTCATGGGATTTCAGTCCCAACACGCTTCAAATAGAACGGGAACTTGAGCTTTTGTATGACTCATCGTTGTTTGCTGACGATGATCCCTACGAACTTGTTGAACACGGCGAGCCCACAGGGATAGTCGAATTGCCAGTGGAATGGATTCGTGATGATGCTGTTTATTTCAACATGGCACGGTTCGACGGGTTACGTCCTTACACGCCTCCCACCGCGGTTTTTGATATTTTTAAGCGAGAGTT
>PBVT01000132.1 GCA_002728755.1 Myxococcales bacterium | reverse complement strand
ATGGCGACACTCTTGCTGCCGTAGTGCGGGTGCCGCGCGATGATGAGCAAGATGATGAGCAAGATGATGCGGAATCTAGCAGTCCTGCAGGTCCCGCTCCGGTTTGAGCACTCAAAGTGCGTTACCGTTTCGACTCCATGTTCCCATCGTACTATTCCTGGGTGTAGCGTTCCTTGGTGTGATCCTGCAATGCAGATGGTGCCTGTTTCTCAGTTTCTAGTGAGTCATTTATCCACCCACCGGCAACAGAAGCGAGTTCTCTAGTCTCATCCAAGTCGATTCACGTCGCGGTGCCTCGGTAGCTTTTCAAATGGACATTCAGGGAGCGAGTTGATGCAAATTGCGGTTATTGGAACCGGATATGTTGGATTGGTCACGGGTACCTGTTTTGCCGAAAGTGGTAACAAGGTGATCTGCTATGATGTGGATGAAAGCAAGATCCAAGCTTTGGAAAACGGGAACATCCCAATCTATGAACCGGGCCTTAGCGAATTAGTTTTACGCAATGCATCTGCAGGACGCCTGCGGTTTTCTACCGATATGGCTGAATCGGTGAAGGATGCCGAAATCGTATTTATCGCCGTCGGTACGCCTCAGGCCGATGATGGTTCGGCTGATTTGTCCTATCTTTTTGCCGCGGTCGAAAACATGGCTTCTCATTTGACAGAGGATGCCATCGTCGTTACGAAGAGTACTGTTCCTGTGGGAACCAATGCAAAGATCTTTGCCAAATTGCGTGATTGGACTGGTCGCGATTGTAATGTGGCAAGCAATCCTGAGTTTCTCAAGGAAGGAGCTGCGATCAATGACTTCATGTTCCCAGATCGAGTTGTAGTTGGTGTGCGACAGTCTGAGGTGGGAGACGTCTTGCGCAGACTCTATTCAACTTTCCTGCGAACCGACAAACCGTTTCTCGTGATGTCGCCTGAAAGTGCCGAGATGACCAAGTATGTCGCCAACGCGATGTTGGCGACAAAGATCAGTTTCATCAACGAAATGGCCAATGTGTGCGGTTGTGTGGGGGCCGATATCAATGATGTGCGCAAAGGGATCGGTCACGATCAGCGTATTGGCTTTGCCTTCTTGTTTCCGGGAGTCGGTTATGGAGGCAGTTGTTTCCCCAAAGATGTACGTGCAATGATGCGCATGGCGGAACATCAAAATGTTGATCCACAGATTTTACGCGCTGTCGACGAAGTCAATTTGCGCCAAAAAACCATATTGTTGAGTTCTATTGAAAAACACTTCAATGGACAATTGGCAGGAAAGCGAGTGGCTATTTGGGGGTTGGCATTTAAACCACGCACCGACGATGTACGTGAAGCTCCGTCTCTGAATCTGATTGACGCTTTGAAAGAGCGAGATGTCCATATTTCTGTGCATGATCCGGTCGCCATGGAGAACGTTCAACAGCTATATGGAGACGATTTGGAATATGCTCTCTCGCCCCAAGATGCCTTGGACCACGCGGACGCCCTAGTGATCATGACGGAGTGGGGGGAATTTCGACATCCTGATCTTTCTGAGATGGCCCAGCGCATGGCCTCGCCGGTTGTTTTCGACGGTCGTAACTTATACGAGGCAGCACAAATGAAGAAGGCTGGCTTTGTATACTATTCGATAGGACGGCCTAAGGTGATGCCGGACTAGACGGAACTGCCTCTCGTAGGACGGAGTGGCATTCTTCCGCCACATGGAAGCGAAAGAAAACCAATCACACATCCGCTGGCGGTAAGCCTGTTGTGGTTCGTCCCCAGGGATGTTTCTGAACCGGACTTGGTCATTCGTACCTTTCGCGATTCTCAATAGCCGTGAATAGGTGACACTTTTCGTCGCGTGGTCCAGGCGGGGTAAAATACAACATTGGCTGGTGCGTAGCATGCCGTAGTGGCCGTCGGTGCCGGTGCCGGAGTGTAGTAGGCAGTAACTCCCGCTGGTACGGGAGTCATTGGAACC
The DNA here is from genome assembly GCA_002728755.1 of Myxococcales bacterium. GTDB lineage: Bacteria > Myxococcota_A > UBA9042 > UBA3505 > UBA3505 > UBA3505. The sequence goes on along the minus strand of PBVT01000132.1, from coordinate 5,907 downwards.
GGGGCACAGTAAGCAGTCACTGGCTTTGCTGGCACGGTCACGACCGGTGAGTAGGCAACGGTGGGAGCTACCACCGCTGGCACAGCCGGTTGTGGAACGTAATATGCAACCGTCGGGCCGCGACCAAACAGATGTCCGTTAAAAGCATGCGTAGTTTGAGGTGCACAGAACAAAATCGAAGCACCTACAAGGGTTGCCAATGTAAACCGTAAACAGAGACTGGTCATAGATGTGATCCTCTTGTCCAAGGCTTCTAGGGCCGGAAAAGACTGATTGGCCCAGAGAACAACATAATTCTAGCTTTGTATCCCAACCCAACAAGCGACTCGACTTTAATCAGCCTCTCTATTCAACGATTGCATCAGTTGTCGAGTATCAGTTGTAACGGTTGCAGAAGAAGTGAGACCTATCATGTTATGATAGCGGTGTCTGGAATTTCTAATCTGTCGATGACGGCAGTGCCATCATTCGAAACGTTAGCGACCGGAAGTAGTTTAGGGGTGGGGGAATCTGTGACCGGCTGGGCTTGTCGTGTGCTGCATGTAGAATTACTATTCGTCGCCTCGGTAAACCCTGCGAGGCACAAGGGCTCGTAGTGTTGACTTTTTGCGCGTCTGTGTTTTGACTCGTTGTTTCACAGAGGATCCGGTTCGATGACATTGCCGTATCAGGTATCCACGGTTGCCGCTGTTTGGGCATTGATCGTTGCCGACGTTGGCGCACAGTGCTGTTGCTGTAGTTTTCCGGTTAACGGCCAGGCGGTCTATGAAGCGCAGCCGGTAACGCAATACCGTTTAGAGTACGAGACACAGTATGACGAGCGAGAGATTACTGTCCATCGGCAAGTCTGGGAGACTCAGAATGAAACGCGCACTCGGCGCGTTTCTGTTCCCGTTGTGGAAACCCGTTACCAGGAGTATGTGGTTCACCGTCCCGTATGGGAAACTCAGACACAAACTAAACAATATACAGTACGCCGACCGGTAACCGAGACGGAGATGCGTGCGCAGACGTTTACTTCGTACGAGCCTACTACGGTCATGCGAACGCAATACGTCGACCAAGGTCAGTTTGTCAATCAAGTACAACAGAATCCGGGGCGAATTCGCAAACGCCTTCGATTTCGCCAACGTACTTCGTATGTTGATTCTGTGACTGGCCAGCAGAAGTTTCAACGGGCTGGGCTGTATTGGGTCCCGTCACAGGGACGCGGTACTACCCGAGTGAACCGTGTATGGGTGCCTAATGTGGTTGCTCAACAGGTTCAGGAAAAGACATACCAAGCCAAACAGGAAGTGCGTCAAATTCCCGTTCAAGTGACGAAGTATGTAGATCAAGTGATGACACAGGAAATCCCCGTGCAGGTTCTAAAATGGACAAAGGAACCCCACCGTGACCCTTATCAGGTGACCACCTACCGCTACGAAGAACAGACGGAAAATGTCCCCATTCGCGTATGCAAATGGGTGGAAGAAAAAAAGGTTGTCAAGGTACCACGATGTGTTCCCAGGTGGGTGCCGGTTACCGTGACTCGTATGGTGCCGCGGCCGGTTGTGAGGCACGAGCAGTTGCCCGATTCGTCCATAAAGGAAGATGATACTTTACAACTGAGCGACGACAAGTGGCATTCACACGAAGAATTATCGGCCGACTTGGTGATGGATGAAGACGCTGAGCCAGAGCAATTCTCGGTGTTACTACTTCCGGCCGATGCTAAAGATGTCCCTGAAATAACCAGTTTTCCAATCATTGGTGACGAACAGGCCGTCGTTCATGCTTCCCATGAAGAGGACGAGTAACAGCCGTATCTAATGACATCCAGCATGGGTGCGAACCCGCCACTTTGATCCACAACCCCTAACACTTGGGCGTCGTAAGGCAACATTCTCTATCCCCAAACCTGAGGTTAGCCAGGATGGTCGGTGCCGAAGTGTGAGTCGTATTGGGCCACTCTACTACTAAACCGTACGTTGGATACCGGAACGGTGTGCCATTCCGGAAAATCTTGGAGCGCTGAGTCACTGCGGCACCTATGTCATTTGCCAACAGTGCGATAAAATCAAGGTGTGGACGAACGAACGGACAACCAATGGGAAACGGACACCTTCTTGGTGAACAGGCACGTTGCTTTTGTCGGCAAACTGGGCGGCATGACTCGACGTGAGGCTGCTCAAATGGTGACGAGTTTGGGTGGCGTACCCGTGACGGTAGATACGATCGACGTCGACTTGATCGTAATCGGTGCGGATGAATTACCGTTGGATGAAGAAGGCTTGTTGGATTCATCGGTTCGAGAAGCGGCCGCCAAGGGACGCCTGGAGATCATATCCGAGACGGAAATGTGGCAGCGGCTCGGTCTGGTCGAAGAGGTTGCCGACGACGAAGTCCGCCGGCTTTACACGCCAGCAATGCTGGCCGAATTGTTGGGTGTTAGCGTTTCCGTAATTCGACGTTGGCACAGGCGAGGTCTGATCGTTCCCGCTCGTGAAGTACAACGTTTGCCGTACTTCGATTTCTTGGAGGTTTCCACAGCACGACATCTCGCACAGCTAGTTTTGTCGGGAGTCTCTCCTGGGGTGATCGAGCGGAAGCTGGAACTATTGTCGCGGTTGATGCCTGCGGCGGAACGGCCTTTGGCTCAGTTAGAGGTAATTGTTGAAGGGCAGGACGTTCTACTACGGCAAGGTGAGGGATTGGTTGATCCGGGAGGGCAATTGCGTATCGACTTTGATACGTTGACAGAATCCAATGGAGAGTCGGAACTAGAGGTCACGGAAGCCAACGTATATTCGTTCGATGATTTCGTCGGCCACGTGACAACGATGGAAGACTATATGGAAAGCGCTGCAGCTGCAGAGGAGCAAGGTGATTTGCCAGCTGCGGCCAGTCTTTACCGTGCTGCCTTAGCAGCCGGAGGGCCGCGACCCGAGGTCTGTTTTCATTTGGCCGAAATCCTGTATTTGCAAGGGAATATCGAAGCCGCTCTGGAACGATGCTATATGGCGGTCGAACTCGATGAGAATTATGTCGAAGCGCGAGCCAATCTGGGGTGTATGCTGGCAGAGGCTGGCGACCATGAACTTGCTTTGGCGGCATTTCGCGGGGCCTTGCATTTTCATCAGGATTATCCCGATGTGCATTTTCATCTGGCCCGTACGTTAGATGACGTGGGCCAACACGATGACGCTGAGATACATTGGCAGACGTTTCTTGAGTTAGCCCCCGACAGTCCTTGGTCGGAAGAAGCACGACGCCGACTACAGCAAGATTCGCAAATGCGAAGTGTCGATCTGAGCGAACTCTAGGACTGATTGGTAATCCAATCTAGGATAATGAATGGATTCTATCGACGCATTTGTGTCTCGGAGTGTTGTCCAGCGTCATGAAGTATCTTTTTCGCCAAGTTGTCAGCTAAGAAGTAGCTAGACGCACTAAAGCGAGTGCACAACGTTTCACTCATGGGACAAGTGAAGCATTCTATTTCATTATCGGACCCGAGGTTCAACCTGCGCATTCATGTGGTTACCCTGAGTTTTTAAGCAGCAGAGGTAGGCCTAATTCTTTTTTTGGACATCCGGAGACTAACCCAACAAAAGAGAAAAGGTCCTCTTGAAGGTCGATGGCGAGCTAAATTTGACCGTGTGGTTTTGCCGTTCTCGATTCAGGGAAAAGCTATGAAACGTTTACTCGTGGACTTAGCTGTGTCTGTCCCAACGATGGCCATTGTAACGATCGGAGTGATTGTTTCAGAAAGGGCGATAGGTTCGAAGGCAAACAACGTGGGGCATAGGTCCGACAGGATGGGAACAACGTACGGCCTGAATCATTTTGAACCGGCCATTTTGCAAAAAGAGTTGCTCCAGTCTACTGCTCCCGTTTCACGAATTGAGTTACACGAGGCGATACGACGTTCGGGCAACTATCTTGTTCAGTCTGTCGGCTCCGATGGACAGTTTGTTTATCGGAGGTACGTGACCGGTCACGCCATGAACACACGATACAACATGCTTCGCCATGCTGGATCTTTGTATGCACTGGCACAGTTCTATCATTGGCGACCAGACGAAGGGACGTGGGCGGCGTTGATACGAGGCAGAGATTTCATGCGCCGGGAAATGCGTCCACTCTCAGGCCAACCAGACAAGCTTGCCTTGTGGTCACGAGCCTCCATTTCTGGTAGAGACATACCGTTGACCGCCAAACTAGGAGGAAGCGGTCTGGCACTTGTGGCTTTGGCGAGTATGTATGAAATCGACCAATCCGCCACAACGATTGTTGAAATGCGACGTTTAGCAAATTTTATTTGCTTCATGCAGAAACCTGATGGTGGATTTTATAGCAAGTTCATTCCATCTTTGGGTGGACGATTAGACACATTTGTTTCTGTTTATTACCCTGGCGAAGCGGCCCTGGGACTGTTGATGCTTTATCGGATTGATCCTCAGCCAGTGTGGCTTGACTCGGCCCTTCAAGCGTTGACGTTTTTGGCTGATCAAAGAAAGGGTCAATCCATGGTGCCTGCGGACCATTGGGCGTTGATCGCGACTGCGGAATTGATGAGCCTCAACGTAACGGGTACCTCCGCTGTTTTGGCTAACGACCTGCCATCGTCAAGCACACTTCAAGTGGAATGGGACCATGCGTTGCAGGTTTATCGTAGTATCCTGGTGACTAGACCTCGATTAAGGCACGGAACACCAGGCTATGGCGGCTTTGTCGCTGACGGTCGTACTTGTCCGACCGCGACACGATTGGAAGGCATACTTGCTATGTTGCCATGGTTGTCGCACGAACAATTTACAATCCGGCAGTGGTCTGAACACACAACCACGGAAGGAATTCGGTTCCTGTTGGAATCACAGATTCGCGACGGTGAATTGGTAGGAGGCATTCCGCGATCGGTTCGGTCTTGGCAAGAAGGAGATCCCTTTTTCACGGAAGCATTCAACCGTCGCGTTGGAGAAATACGTATCGACTATGTGCAACATTCCCTGTCTGCCTTTATCGCTTACGATGCCTATTGGGATGACCAGCGACGCATCCACGTGTCTAGCCACACTGATTTTTGACATCCTTTGCGGTTTATCGCATCTCTGTCGATAGTCAGCCTGATGTTGACCTATATTTCATAGGGGCTGAGTGCGGATCTTGTGCTCACGAGAAATGCATTTTTTCTCGTCTGATCCTTATTCCAGTTCTGGCGCAACCGTGGAAAAATCTATTCGGGTTCAACTTGAGCGTCATGGTGCTGCTGCTGTTGAGTTCGCGGTCACATTGCCCGTAATGGTCATGTTGTTGCTAGGCATGGTCGAACTTGGTCGTGCATTGCAGGTGTACCACCAAATGTATGAGGCTGCTAGGGCAGGTGCTCGCATCTATTCTGGGATTGGGAATACAGAAACGGATATTCGTACGATGGTTGCCACGGCCATGGCAGACACCGTTTTGGACCCAGAGGACTATCAGGTCACGTTGAATCCCACGGATCCATCCACCGTTTCTACTGCGCTGACACAGGTCTCTGTGACGGTTTCTACCAACTTCGACGATATCAGTTGGTTGGTCGGTAACACGCTCCTGAGTGGAGAAACACTGATCGCTACCTGCATCATGCCGTTTGATTCAGCCGAAGCATCGTCCATTGGAGGTGGTGGAAACAGCGGAGGCGGTGGTGGAGACGATGATGACGACGATGACGATGACGATGATGACGACGACGACGACGACGATGACGACGACGATGACGATGACGATGACGATGATGATGACGATGATGACGATGACGATGATGATGATGATGGCGATGGCGACGATGACGATGATAATGATAACGATGATGATGATGATGGTGTAGCAGATGGTGATGATTCTCATCCGGAAGACAACACACAATGTACAGATGATGAT
>PBVT01000084.1 GCA_002728755.1 Myxococcales bacterium | reverse complement strand
TAGATCCGTTGAACCAATTGTTGGCTGCTGGGATCGTTTCCTCCACCCGCGGCCAGAGCGACGCGTAGGGGGAGGACGGTGTTCATCGGAAACCGGCTGGGCCAGCGAAAAGGGATACGGGCGTGCTCTGCCTGGCGTTGAGCGTCGATGAGCAGGTATTGTTGTTTGGCCTGACTCTGCTCGAAGAGAGGCACGATCGCGGTACCAATACTTTTGAAGAGTCCACCGAGAAGAAAGGGCCGCCAATGTACCGATGGGCCGAGTATGGCTTCGGCTCTGGCGGCTCCGATATAACTGAAGGGACTGGAAAAATCGAAATAGAAGTCGATCCTGGTCTCGGTCGATTCCGGTGGGGGTGGAAGAGGTTTCGTCGTTCCTCCCAGGCTACGCTCCACATAATCCATTCGATCCTGACCCCAGAAGAGGAGACCGTCGATATGAAATGTGGGCACCCCAAAGACGCCAAGAGTGACCGCTTCATCGGTTCGTTCACGAAGCTCATTCTTGATCTCGGGGTTCTGGGTGGCCGCCAAAACAGCGTCGGCGTCGTAGCCTGCCTCCCGGAGTATCTGACGTACACCGTCGTCATTTTCAATATTGATGCCTCGTACCCAATAGGCTTCAAAGAAGCGATGCGCCAGGGGCATGAATGGTTCGCCGACCACGAGCAAAGAACGAAGCGCCGTGATGGACTTCTGAGGGTGCTGCGCGGGAAAACTCATCGGAACGTGCCAAAGGTTTGCCTGCCGTCGTAGATCGGCCTCGTTATGATGCTTTTTCTGGGGCCCAAGGCTCTTGAAGAGTACCTGGGAGACATTACGAGCTTGAAAGATTCCCCCCAGCACGATCGGCTTTGGTGTCAGATTCGCGCCCGTACGTCGGGCGAGGGCCTCGATTCGTGTGGAGGCGAGATAGGCGTATGGACAGGTGAAATCGAAATAGAAATCAACATTTCGTTCCGTCATATCCCGCCTCTCCCTGAACCATACAGTGGGGTCAGAAACGGCCCCTACACCAGAGCTATCATGTCTCAGAGGAAAAATCGTGGCAAGACGAATCGAGATTTCAAAGGAGGCTTCATCGGTAAGACTCTTGACCCCATGGGCGATGCGTGCCAATTTCGCTCGCCGTGCACCCATTTTGGGAATTTAGGGGGGGAGCCCCGGAGGAGTGATTTATGAGTAAGAGAATATCGATATTGGCCCTGATGGCTTTGCTGGTTTTCGCGACCGAGTCCTGCAAGAAGAAAGACAAGACACCCGAAAACAATCAGCGACAAAATACGGACCAGGGCACGACGTCCGAGTCGAACGAGAGCGAGAAGGAATCGTCCGATGATTCGGCAAATACTGCGACCGCGACTGCCTCGGCTCCCAATGCCGCGCAGCCGGCAGCGACGCCACCGGAGCCGAAAGCGGATGGCCCCCTGAAGAGCGACTTTGGCGTGGACCTGGCGAAGAAAGTTATCACGATTGGTGCGCTGAACGACGAGAGTGGTCCGGCCGCTGTTATCGGAAAGCCCTATGCAAGCGGAAAGCGATTGCTCGTTCGTCAGGTGAATGCTGGCGGTAGTGGCTTTCTTCCGGATGGCTGGTCCCTACAGTTGGTAGAGCGTGATCACGGCTACAACCCTCAGAAGTCGGTGCAGGCGTTCAATGAGATCAAAGATGATGTACTGTTCATCGGCACAAGCTTTGGTACGCCCAATACATTACCCCTACGAGATGCTTTGACCCGTGATGGTCTGGTAGCGTTTCCAGCCTCCCTCTCTTCAAAGATGGCGGAACACACCTATACGCCACCGGCGGGCCCCTCCTATGAGATCGAAGCCATGGGCGCCATGGACTTCATCGTGAAGCTCGCGAAGGATGCAAGCGCGGTAAAAGCGGCGGTCATCTATCAGCAGGATGATTATGGCCTGGATGGCTTGAAAGGATTTAAGCGTGCGGCTGCAACCCACGGTGTCTCGATCGTGGCTGAGCAGACGGTTGTTCCGGGGCAGAAGGACTTCGTTGCGGTTGTATCCGCCTTGAAAGATAAAGGGGCTACGCACATCCTCCTGGTCGTGTTGCCCAGCGCGACGGGCCTGATTCTGGGTACCGCGGCCCAGATGAAATATATGCCCGTATGGGTAGGCGCTACGCCGACCTGGATTGATCCCTTCTTTAGCCCGAAGGTCATCCCGTCGGCCGTGTTCTCGCGTTTCTACTGGATGAGCAGTCTTCCAGTCTGGGGCGAGCCCGTGCCTGGTATGGACACCTTCGTACAAGCATTCCAAAAGCATGGCGCCGATCTGGGACGCCCGGATTTCTACCTGCTGGTATCGTACCTGCAGGGTCGTATTGAGTTGGAAGCGGCCCGTGTCGCGATCGAAGCTGGTGACATCACGCGAAAAGGCTATCTCAAAGCTCTACAAGGGCTGAGCGAGTGGAATGCCGATGGTATGATGCAATCGGTCGACCTGACCTCCAATCCGTATGTGACTGGTACCAAGGTGCGCGTGCTTCGACCCATTTTCGACAAGACGACGTGGACGGTGGCTAGCGGTTACGCAACGCCCAAAACTATCGCCAAATAAGGGAAGGGCACCCTGGGGTGCCCAACCTCTTAATCCAAGGTGTTCGGTATGCTTGAGGTCTCGAATCTTGAGGTGGTGTACCACTCGGTGGTGCTCGTCCTGAAGGGGGTTAGCCTTCGTGTGCCAGATGGCAGTGTTGTCGCTCTTCTGGGCCCCAATGGAGCGGGTAAGACGACGCTTCTTCGGGCGATCACGGGTCTTCTCGACATTCATGACGGGGCGGTCACGAAAGGCAGCACGGTTCTCGAGAACGAGAAAGGGACTCACATCCTGCATGAGCGCAGGCCGGAACATATTGTTCCGCTGGGTATCGGCCATGTGATGGAGGGGCGACGGATTTTCCCCGAGTTGACCGTTGAAGAGAACCTCCTCGCTGGTGGCTATGCTCTGGCGGGTCATAAGGCTCGTACGGAAGCCGAGCGATATTACGAGCGGTTTCCTATTCTACGAGAGAGGCGGCGGCAACAGGCGGGCTATCTATCGGGCGGCGAACAGCAGATGTTAGCTATCGCTCGTGCTTTGATGGCTCGGCCCAGGCTTTTATTGATGGACGAGCCCTCCCTGGGGCTTGCCCCACAGGTGGTCGAGGATGTGAAGACGTTGATTCGTGAGATCAACGAGGACGGAGTCTCGGTTCTTCTGGTGGAGCAAAACGCGACTATGGCCCTGGAGCTGGCGGATTATGGTTATATTCTCGAGAACGGGCGTATTGTGCTCGATGGTCCGTCGGAGGAATTGCGCGAGGACACCGATATTCGAGAGTTCTATCTTGGGCTCGGCGAAGGAGGGCGGCGCAGCTACCGTGATGTGAAACATTATCGTCGACGGAAGAGGTGGTTGTCGTGAGCCTCTTAGCGATCAACGACCTTCACCTCTCTTTTGGCGGTGTGCGTGCTCTGAATGGAATCTCTCTATCCGTAGAGGAGGGGCAGATCGTTGGCCTCATCGGGCCGAATGGGGCTGGGAAGACTTCGCTCTTCAATTGTATCTGTGGGGTATATATCCCGGATACGGGAGCGATTCGCTTCGACGACAAGAATATGGTCGGTTTAAAGCCCTACCGGGTGGCGGAAGCAGGGATCGCCCGTATGTTCCAGAACCTGGCTCTCTTCGACTACCTTACGACCATGGAGAATCTCCTTCTGGGTCGACACCACCTCTATCGAACCAGCTGGTGGTCCGACATGATGGGGGCAGGGCGCTATCGAGACGAAGAGATCCGTCACCGGAAGGTCGTGGAGGAGATCATCGAGTTTCTCAATCTGGAGCGATACCGGAAACATCCCGTTGGTATGCTGCCTTACGGTGTTCTAAAACGGATCGAGCTGGGGCGTGCGCTATGTATGGAGCCGAAGCTCCTGCTTCTCGACGAGCCTGCGGCAGGTTTGAACCAGGAAGAGACCGAGGATATGGCCCGGTACATCCTCGATATCAAGGAAGAGTTGGGCATCACGCAGCTTCTCATCGAGCATGATCTCTCGATGGTGTTGGATCTGGCCGATGCGATACAGGTACTCGACTTTGGACAGGGGATCGCCTCCGGGGATCCCGACGCAATCCGTGCGAATCCACGCGTACTGGAAGCGTACGCTGGCAAGCAGGCGGCACCATGATGTCCGTAGCAAATACACTCCCGGCTTGCGTGAAGCGGTTTGCCGACGAACGACCGAACGCAGTGGCGCTGCGTGAGAAGCGGTATGGGATTTGGGAGGAGATCACCTGGGGGCAGTATTACCAGGAGGTCGCTGCGGTTGGTCAGATGTTGTCTGCTCTTGGAATCGGCCCTGGCGATCATGTGGCCATTTTGAGTGAGAACCGTACGGAATGGGTCTATGCCGATCTTGGAGCCCAGGGGATTGGGGCCCGTAGTGTGGGGATCTACCAGACCAATACATCCGAAGATGTGGCCTATGTATTAAAGCATTCGAAGGCACGGGTCCTATTTTGCGAGGACCAGGAGCAGGTCGATAAGTTCATGGATGCCCGGGATGAGCTGGAGCATGTGGAACGAGTGATCGTCTTCGACCCACGCGGACTTCGCCATTACGAGGAACCACGCCTCTCTCATTTTCAAGAGTTTATGCAGGCGGGGAGGGGGCTCTCGGAGCAGGACCCGGATTGGTTTGCCAAAGAGCTGGAGTCGAGGGACCCGAAAGAGCCGGCCATGGTCGTCTACACCTCGGGTACAACCGGCGACCCCAAGGGAGCGATGATCTCCAGCTATAATGTCCTCTCCATCGCAGAGGATATGGCCCGGGAATTGGGGGTTGATGATTCGGACACCCTCCTATCCTATCTGCCCCTATGCCATGTAGCCGAGAAGATCTTCACCCTATTCATGCCCCTCTCTGCTGGAAGCGTGGTGCATTTTGGGGAATCCATCGACACGGTTCGCGACGATCTACGAGAGGTGTCGCCCACCGTCTTTCTGGGTGTTCCCCGGATATGGGAGAAGATGCACGCCTCGATCACCTTAAAGATGAAGGATTCGTCCTGGTTGAAGCGGACCCTATTTGATTTCTTCACGGCCTGGGGCCAGGAGGCGGTACGGCGGCGGTGGGCCGGTCAGACCACATTTTCAGACCGCATTCTAGGGCGTTTGGGCGACCTGCTGGTCTTTCGGGCCTTACAAGAACGCATTGGTATGCGGCGCTGTAGCCTGCCGATTACGGGTGCAGCTCCCATCTCCGAGGAGCTCTTGTATTGGTACCACGGTATTGGTGTTCCTATCGCGGAGGGCTATGGGCTGACGGAGACGGGTGGAGTGAGCCATTGCAATCGCCCGGACTCGATTCAAATTGGTACCGTTGGGCCCCCTGTTCCTCATACCGAATGCCGTCTCGATGAGGATGGGGAGATTCTCGTGCGCGGACCTCTGGTGTTCTGTGGTTACCTTCATGATCCGGAGGCGACCGCTGCGTGTATCGATGACGAGCAATGGTTACATACCGGGGATATCGGAAGCATCGATGACACCGGAGCGCTTCGTATTACCGGGCGAAAAAAGGAGATCATCATCACCGCGGGTGGTAAGAATCTCTCTCCCGAGCGAATCGAAAACGCCTTGAAGTTGAGCCCGTTCATCAAGGAAGCGGTAGCGATAGGCGACCGCCGGAAGTTCATCTCGGCTTTGATTCAGATTGACTACGATGCTGTGGGCAACTGGGCTGTGCGCCAGAAGATCCCCTACACCTCCTTTTCGGATCTGGCGTCGAAACCCGAAGTGGATCGCCTCATCTCCGAGGAAGTAAAGCGCCTGAATGAGGGCTTGTCGCGCGTGGAAAATGTGCGGGCCTATCGGCTTCTTAGTAAGGAACTACATCAGGACGATGGAGAGCTGACGGCGACACAAAAGGTACGACGGCGCTTCGTCGTCTCTGCATACGACGAACTCATCAACACGATGTATGGAGTGTAAAGCGATGCTATCACTTCATATTGTAAATGGCCTGGCACTCGGTGCTGTCTACGCTCTAGTAGCCCTGGGTTTTGTGGTCATCTATCGGGCTTCGCAGGTGTTCAACTTTGCGCAGGGTGAGCTACTGGCCTTTGGTGCGTTTTTGATGATCGCCTTGTTCCAGGCGGGTGTGCCCTGGGGACTGGCGCTTGTTTTAACGATGGTTATCACAGGCCTTCTGGGCGTATTGATCGAGCGGGTCTTTCTTCGCCCATTGGTGGGTCGACCGGTCTTCGTTACGATTATCGTTACGATTTTCGTCGCGATGATACTGCATGCGGGGATGATGGTCGGCTGGGGGCCAGAAATGAAGGGGTCGACGCCGACTCCATGGAATAAGGCCGGGATGGTCACAATACGTGCGGCCGTCACCGAGGGGAGTGGGACTATCAACATCAACGAGGCGAGCCTGGAGAGCCTCGGTGAGTTGCTGAGTCTCGATACCAAGTCCTTGGCGCGTCTATCGGAACGAAAAGACGTTCGAAGTTTTGCAGGAGAGACGCCGTTCCATTCCATCGACGAACTGTTGCTCTGTAATGGCCCGGACGATTGTGCGAACCCAATGGCTGCGGGCTATCCGGACGATCCGACCTGTCTACCGCAGGTGTGTCTGAATCCCAAAGTCTACGCTCGCATCAAGCATAAGGTCTCGGTCGAAGGGGAATCGGGTATGCGGGTGGTTCGTCCCGCGTTGGAGGTACCGGTCAATTCGGTCGTATCTATATTGATAGCAGTTCTTGCCCTGGGCCTGTTCTTTCTGGTGATACGCTTTACCCGACTCGGAATCGCGATGCGGGCTACAGCGAGCGACCAGGAGACGTCCCTGGCGATGGGTATTCCTGTGGGGCGGGTCTTTGCGTGGAGCTGGTTTATCGCGGGTGCATTTGCTGCCCTGGGAGGCGCTCTTCTCGGGCTCTATCCGCGGCAGGTTGAATTGAATCTGGCCTATACGGCTCTGGCTGCCTTTCCTGCGGTTGTCGTTGGTGGACTCGACTCGGCGGTTGGTGCGGTGATCGGCGGCTTTCTACTCGGCCTGCTGGTGGTTCTATGCCAGGTCTATATCGAACCCGCCATGGGACACTTCGGAAAGGATTTTCACGAGGTCTTTCCCTACCTGATGATGATCCTTGTATTGGTCGTTCGCCCGTATGGTCTGTTCGGCTCGAAAGATGTGGAGCGTGTCTGATGCCCACCCGTGCACTCACAACGCGCCATGCGCAGGACCTTGAGTTATTCGCCGATCGGTGGGCGAAGGCCGGCTTGGTGCTTCTGGTGCTTCTCTGCCTGGGCTTCCCCTTTATGGCAGGAAACAAATGGCTGGTGGTTGGGCTACAGGCACAGATCGCCATTGTGGGATCCGTCTCTCTTATGATCCTGACCGGCTTTGCTGGTCAGATCAGTATGGGCCACGCAGCCTTTATTGGGATCGGGGCCTACACCACCGCCATGCTTGGAGAGCATCACCATTTTCCCTTCTGGTTGGCGTTGCCTCTGGCAGGGTTGGCTGCAGCGGCTGTGGGTATGATGATTGGGCCCTTCGCTTTACGCCTTCGGGGATTGTATCTGGCCTTGATTACCGTCGGACTGGTCTTCATCGTGAAGCATATGCTCTACCACCAGGTGGCGTGGACTGGGGGAGCTAAGGGTATGAAGGTACCCGCATACCTCTGGTTTGGTGGAGACGCGCCGAAGCTTTCGGACTATGCCAAGGAGCCGTTGGACCTTGGTGTGGTTTCCCTGGATTCACAGCAGCTGATGTTCTTTGTATTCCTTTTGTTGGCTGTGGCCGTGGTCCTTTGTGGAGTCCATATCGCTCGCTCGAATACAGGTCGCGCCATGATGGCGGTTCGAGATCATGATCTGGCCGCCTCGGTCCTGGGCATACACCCGGCGCGCACCAAGGTGCTGGCCTTTGGGATCTCCAGTTTCTTCGCAGGAGTCTGTGGAGGGATGTTGGCGTTACAGTTGAGCTATCTGATGCCGGATGGTTTCGGCCTCCCCATGAGCGTGAATTATATCGCTATGATTGTATTGGGGGGGATCGGAACAATATTTGGCGGAGTGTGGGGGGCGATCATGTTCGTGGTGCTTCACCCCGTAGCCGAACAATTACAGCCCTATGTACCGTATTTTTCCGAACGAACGGATACACTTTTCTCGACGGTTTTATTTGCAGTCGTGGTATGTATATTCCTAATCTTTGAGCCTCTGGGGCTTTTTGGGTTCTGGTTACGTATCAAACGATACTTTCTTGCCTGGCCGTTCCGGTATGGTTGAGCGGACTGGGTAAACACAATTTCTGAGGATGACGATGAAAAAGCTGATCTGGATGCTGAGCCTTATACTTGTTGGCGCCTGTACCAGTGGAACCCCCGGTGGAGGCCAGGACGCGACCTCAGATGCGGGTGATGTGGCAGTAGATGAGGGGAACACTGAGCCAGATGTAGTTTTGGATGCAGGTACGGACTCGGGAACGAATACGATTCCGGATGCGGCGGCGGATGTGAACGACGATCCCTTTGCTGGTGTTGATTTGACCCCAGACCCGAATTGCGAGGGAGCCTATATCATCGGAACCTCGGGTTCTGTGGTGGGAGAAGATAATGAGCCCATCGATGAGGCCTTTGTTCAGGCATGCCTCGTTAGTTTTGATGATGGGCAGTATGTGTGTATGGCCCCCAAAAAAACCAAACAGGACGGCAGCTTTGCGTTCCTGATGCCGGATGAGCTCCGCTGCTTGGCTAGTGTAACCATGCGTATCTTGAAGCCGGCCCGCGCTGTGATCACCGAATATTGTGACATGGATCTGACAGACCCGAATGTCATCGTGCACTGGGAAGACCCCTTTATGCTGTACGACACCTACGACCCGACGGAGATTCCCGAAGAAGGTGATGCCGAGGTCGAGCGTACGGTGGTGCTATACGATGGAGTCGAGATCGATATGATTCCGTCCAAGTTCTTCTCTGGAGGAGCCCCCTATGAAGAGTTGACGAGTCGTCGACTACCAGCCGATGCGAAGGTCTGTGCTCCAAAATCCGCCCCGGTGGAGTTTGAGGGCATCTATGTATTCCAGCCAGAGGCCGATGTGTTCCACACGACCTTCAACACACGCTTGCCGAATGACTACGGCCTCGAGGCGGGAGACCAGGTCGACCTGTATGTTATGGGCGGGTTGAGTTGTGGCCTTCTCAATGGTGATAAGGTTGGCGAGGTGGAATGGGCCCACTATGGGGTCGGCACCGTAGAGGAGACCGGGGCGTTTATCGAAGCCACCGGTGATAACGGTTTACCGTGTATGGTGTGGCTGGGTTTGGATATCCCCACTCCTTAAGGAGTGCGAAGTTGTAATTTCAGGCCAATCCACTTACCCTTCCAAACGTGTACATGGCATCGGGCCGTGCGTGACTTGGATCACCGTGCGAGATTTGGGGAGGAGTGAATGGTTAAGCAGATGGGTTTGTTGCAGCGGCTATGCTGGTTATTTGTTCTTGGTGTATTCGCGATCGGATGCAGCAGTACGGGACCGGCCGAGGAAGAGGAAGATAACGGGGCCGCTGTTGATGTAACGTCGAATACGGATGTAGAAGATCCCGCAGAAGATGTCTCCGATCCTGAGGCGGACGCGGTGGAGGAGATTGCCGAACCCGAAGGTCCCTGCACCTATCCTACCAATACTCCGAGTACGTGGACCTTCCTGCAGCCCATGCCGTATGGGTATTGGCCTACAGCTTATGGCCCACAGGGACAGATGAACTTTGATCTGGAAGAGTTCATGTGTGGTGAGGCCTACGAAGACTATCGAACCGCCGTCTTTATCGTAGGTTCCGGCTGGTGCCCCAACTGCCCGAACTATATGGCCTATGTGGCCGGTATGAAAGAGGACCTGGACAAGGCCGGTGCGTTACTCGTTTTTGTGGAGAAGGAAACTCAAAACCTACAGCCAGCGTCGGACGAATGGGCCAATATGTATTGTGACGACATTCTGGGGCCGGGCATTGGGATTCGCGTGGGTTCTTCGAATATGAAACCCACTCCTGCCGCGTTGATGGAATCCGATATGTTCCAAACCATCCCGGAGGGATTCGTTGTACGCAAACGCGATATGAAAATTATCGCAACCCAGGAGAGCTCTCCCTATATGCTCCCCTTTGATATTATTGTGAACACGCCGGAAAAAGATTGGTCGGATCCAAACCAGTTCACTCCCAATTGTGACGAGAGTGACGAAGAGAGCTACGAGCCTAACGATTCACCCGATGTCCTTGGTGATCAGCACTACATCTGGCCGGGTCCGGCGATCGAAGGTGGTATCTGTACCGCCGAACCGGACTTCTACAAAATACAGATGGGTGGTGCCTGGCGGATCAACCTCGACTACGACACGACGGTGGGCGAGCTTGAGATCTTCGTCTGGGATGTCATCCATAATACCCCCATGCGTGGAGACGATGGAAAGCCCATCAAGAGTGTTGATACCGAGACCGGAAAAGTGATCGAGTTCGAGAATAACGCTACAATAATGGTGACTGGTTACGGCATCTTCTCTACGACCTATTCAATGACCG
Organism: Myxococcales bacterium; assembly: GCA_002728755.1. GTDB lineage: Bacteria > Myxococcota_A > UBA9042 > UBA3505 > UBA3505 > UBA3505. The sequence continues at coordinate 42,661 of PBVT01000084.1, read as the reverse complement.
TAACCTGGCCATTGGATGAATAGTCTCAGGCTACTTGGAGTGTCCGCATGAAGCGTTTGTTCTGGTATGGATTTCTGGCGGCTTGCCTATGGGTAGGTTCGTCCTGTGCGGAAGCGCCGGGCGACACGGCGGCCGAACCGGATACGTCCAATACACCGGATGCAGGTCTTCCGCCCCAGGGCGATGTGGACGGATCCGCGGATGCCCCCGGGAATGAATTCGATAATGCAGACGCCGTCGACAACATCGATGCCTCTCTCGGTGGCGGTTTGTACGCTGCAGGGCCGTATGGGGTAGAAGAGGGCGATACAATCGCGGATCTCAGCTTTGTCTTATCCGATGGCGGTGAGTTTTCCTTTGGTGAGCTCTATAACGATCCCGACGCGAAACTCCTACTGCTGAGTACAACCGCGGGTTGGTGCACGGCCTGTATCGAAGAGCAGCCAGAGCTGCAGGCCTTGCATCTTGCACATAAAGACCAGGGCCTGGTGGTTATCGTCTCCATTTTCGAGGATATTCAATACCAACCCGCCGGTCCTTCCCATGCGAAGCAATGGAAAGAGGCCTATGGATTGGACTTCCGGGTTGTGGCCGATACGGACTTTGAACTGTCAGCCTATTACGACACGTCGTTGACTCCGATGAATATGTTTGTGGACCTTGAGACCATGGAGATCATCAAGATCACCACCGGTTGGAATCCCACTCTGGTAGACGCGATCATCAATCTGAAACTATAGTTTCCTATAGGAACTGTGGTCTAGGAGGATCCGATGGCTTGGATCGGGCGCTGTTTTGTCAGTCTAGTAGTCCTGGTATTTTTTAGTTCGCCCGTGTTGGCGACGGCCGAAGCGAACGAACGGACAGCTGTGTCCGCCTTTACGATCGCTACGATCGACGGCAAGCAGGTTCAGTTGTCGGACTATAAAGGTAAGGTGGTTGTCATCAGTTTCTGGGCGACCTGGTGCGTGCCTTGCGCGCAGGAGCTGGATCTTCTGCAAACCTATTACGACAAATACCGGGACCAGGGCTTGGTGATACTGGCTCTCTCCATTGATGGGCCGGAGACGTTTTCGCAGATACGAACCTTTGTGGACCGCAAAGGCTGGACGATGCCGATATTATTAGATCCCGAGGGCTCGGTGGCTGCGGTCTTGAACCCGCGTAGTAGCACACCGTTCTCCCTATATATCGACCGGAATGGGCTGCTCGATCATGCGCATACGGGCTTTACATCGGGTGACGCCCCGATGATTGAGGCGCGTATTCAAAAGCTCTTAGGAGAGAAGGGCAGTACGAACCGTGTGGTGGCTGGGGGGAGCGTGCAGACTACAAACCGGTCGGCCGTCGAATGGCATGTGGACAATAAGAATGTCCAGGATGATGACGATGACTATGGGCTCGCCCTGGATCGCATCGATGTGGTGGGCTCTTTTGGGGATTGGACGACGTCTTTACGGGCCGAAGCCTGGCGGTTTTATAGTCCGCCCAATGACCAGTATGAAGATGCGATGCGCTTTGAGCGGGTCACCCTACAGCACCAGCGTGGCCCATGGCGGGTTATGCTCGGGGACCATTTTCGTCAGCTTGGGCGCGGTATTGCCTTTTCCCTTCGGAAAGTCGATGAGCTGGGGTTGGACGTCTCTCTATTCGGCCCCGCTGTCACATACGCTACGGATCTCCAGACGATCAACCTCTTCGGTGGGCGTACCAATCCGGCCAATATGGACGCGATCTCCCAGAAATGGGTGGAGGACACCCACGACAAGATCTTCGGTGGCTCCTACGAGGTTCGTCCAGTCGCGGGCGTAAGTGTGCAGACCTTTGGCTTGTTGATGTTGCCACAAGAGCAGGCTTTAGCCGGGTTGGCTCAGAAAGATGATCGTTGGATGACAGGTGGGGCTTCGGTTCAATTCAAGGCGGGACCGCTCTCTCTCTATCTGGAAGGCGATATGCAGAAGCGTCGAGTCGCCGATCAGGACTCCGAAGGGCTGGCCGGCTATGGTGTTCTCGATCTCAGCCTTGGCAACACGATAGTGTTGTTCGAGGGGCTCTATCTGGACAAATGGGAGCTTCTTGGGAGTACGAACTCCGCTTTGAATTCCCCCTTCAATTATAGCCAACCCCCCACCCTCGAGCGTATTGACCAGGAGGTGCTGGAAAATCGCGATGTGATGGGCGGACGGATACGGTTGGAGCAGTCGATGTTGGATCGGAATCTTGTGCTCCATATAAACACAATGGTCCGGGTGAATAACCCGGATGCCCCGGAACCCTTACATCAAAAGCATGTCTATGCGGGCTTTGAATATTGGTTCCAGGAGCGAATGTCCCACCTGTCGAGTAGTGCGGGTTATCGAGACGAGAACGGCTGTGATGGCACCAACCCGCTGGATTGTGGGGACACCCACGACATAAAATCAATGGTTCACTTTGATGTGGACTATCTCCAAAAGCTTACCCCCACGATGTTTTTACATCTGGTGACGATGAATGAGTTTCGGACACTCGAGTCGCATGACTATATTCGAGGTAGTACCTTTGTCGGTCTGGAATGGACCAAGGTAGGAGCTCTCACCTTTGAGTTTGGTTACGATACCCAGAACGAGTCCGGAGATGTGGCCAACTATTTCTTCGCCGGAATTCTATCAGCCGAAGTCTGGCAAGACGGGCTTTTCCGTCTAACGGCCGGGACCCAACGTGGTGGCCTGAAGTGTATTGCAGGTATCTGCCGGGTGTTCCCGGGTTTTGCCGGCGTACGGGGTGAGTTGATATCGCGCTTTTGAGCGTGTGAACGGAATTTCCATGGGTAGATTTGAACTATATACAGAGCAATTATCGGCACCCGCCGTCGTGATTCACGGCGGTGCGGGTAATTATCTGGAGACAACCACAGAAGCGGATCGGCTCGCCCGCGGTCGCGTTCTGCTGGATACTGCCCATGGTGGTATGGCCAACCTGGGAGTAGAGGGGCCTCGGGCCGCCGTGTTGGCCTCTGTGATGATTATGGAATCGGATGTTCGGTTCAACGCGGGGTTGGGATCCAAATTGCAACGGGACGGTATGGTGCGTGTGTCCGCCGCTCTGATGAGTGGTAGGGATCTGCGTCTGTCGGCTGTATATAATGTGGGTGGCTGCCTGCATCCCAGTGAGTTGGCCAATATCCTCCATACCCGGGGTGATCGGAACCTCGACGGGGAAGGCGCGGCGCAGCTCATGCACGAGATGGGGATCGACACCGTAGACCTTCGAACTCCGCAGACTATCGAACGTTGGCGTTCTCTTATCGAAAAGGGTGAAGAAGCGGATATGGAAGGGGCCATTGGAGATTCCGGTCTGGGCGGCCTGGAGCGCGCTCGTGCGGCCGGCCTCGATGTTCCAGAGAATATGAAAGATCTACCTCCTGAGGGGGAGCGTTACGGCACGGTTGGTGCGGTCGCGGTCGGTGAAGATGGTGAACTCTGGGCGTGCACGTCGACCGGAGGGCGCGGCCACGAACATCCGGGGCGCGTCAGTGATACTCCTACACCGGCGGGAACCTACGCATGTTCCCGTGTGGCCATATCGGCGACGGGCTTCGGCGAACAGATCATGGAGCTCAATGTAACGGGCCGAATTGCGACCCGTATTCTGGATGGCAAGAGCCTGCATGAAGCCCTGGACCAGACCTTTCAAGAGGTGGTCGCGCACCAGGGGGCCCTGGGTGTTATCGCGGTAACAGACGATGGTTGGGCGGGCTACGCCTATAGCACCGACGCCTGTGGAGTAGCCTGGGTCGACGGCGCCGGAAGTACCCACATCGATCCGCACGGACGGTCCGAAGCGGACTAAAGTTCGACCTGGATTAGATCGAAAGATCAACAGGACCGTCTTCTATGGGGTGATGAACTTGTTGCACACCCCGTCGTATGGAGGCCTATATGATCCGATCCGTCCTCGTCTTCTTTGTACTATTCTGCCTGCTCCCAGGAGCCACGGTAGCTCTCGCTGCGGAACCCGCCGAGCGGGTCTATGATTTTGGGCCGCAGGAGATAGAGGGAAAAAAGCGGTTCCCTTCGATTACGCCGATGCAGGTCCGTAAAGACGTTCGGTTTTCTCGCCTGTTTCGGCTTAAGAGACACCTGCTCGGAGATGTGCTCCGTCGTACAGCCCACGATCGGGCTCTGCGCTAAGCCCGATCTAGATGTCCAGATCCTGGGCGTTGCTGGCTCGGTCCATAATGAAATTGAACCGGACCCCCGCGTCTTTGCCCATCAAACCGGCCACCGTCTTTTCGGTCTGGAGTTGTTGCTCCGTCGGTATGGTAACCCGGAGTAAACGACGTTTCCGAGGGTTGAGGGTCGTGTCGAAGAGGGTCTTCGGCATCATCTCACCGAGACCTTTGAAGCGCTGTATCACAGGCTTGGCCCGTGCGTTCTTCTTTTCGGACTTTTCAATAATGCGGTCTCGCTCGTTGTCGTCGAGCGCCCAATAGGTCTCTTTACCTACATCGACACGATACAGGGGAGGCTGGGCCAGAAAGACTTTCCCTCCATCGATGAGCGCTTTGAGATAGCGATAGAAGAACGTCAGAAGAAGGGTCGAGATATGATGACCGTCGGAGTCGGCGTCCATCAGGAGGATGATCTTGCCATAGCGAAGCTTTTGTTCGTCAAAGCCATCTCCGGCACCACAACCCAGGGCCGATACAATATCGCTGAGCTCTTTATTGCCATTCACCTTGGCCGTATTCGCCTGCTCGACGTTCAACACTTTCCCACGAAGGGGAAGGATCGCCTGGGTACGACGATCCCGTCCTTGTTTGGCGGAGCCACCCGCAGAGTCTCCCTCGACGATGAACAGCTCGCTCTCCATGGGATCGGTAGAGGAACAATCGGCGAGTTTTCCAGGGAGGTTCAGGCGATGCGAGATGGCTTTCTTTCGCATGACCTGTTTCACGGCGCTACGAGACGCAGCGCGGGCACGTGCCGCTTGAATAATGCGCATCGCCACCGCATTCCCGGTGGACTGATGCTTATGCATATAGGTCTCAATCTCCTGTCGTACCAGACCCGCTACCGTACTCTTTATCTCCGGGTTGTTGAGCTTTTCCTTGGTCTGCCCCTGGAACTGTGGCTCTCCGAGGAATACATTGCAGATTCCGACTACACCTTCCCGAATATCACTTCGTTTGATCTCGACCCCGCGAGGGATCGCGTCGTGCGCTTCGAGGTAGTTCATCATCGCGGCCGCAACACCATCGCGTAAGCCCGCGGCATGGGTTCCTCCGTCTACGGTTGGGATACCATTGGCGAAGCTATACACATGTTCGTCTGTGCTCTCGGTCCATTGCAGTACGATATCTACCCGGGAACCGCTCTCATCGGCATTTTCACTCCCGAAGCGGAGAGGATCGGGGTGAATCACCTCGTGACCTTTCCGCTCCATGAGATTCGTCAGCATATCCCCGATGCCACCATCATGCTTGAACTCGTCGCGGGTTTTCCCCTTTTCATCTTTGAGAACCACCCGTAACCCGGGGGTCAGGTAGCTTTTGATCTCCAGGCGGGTGCGAATGGTCTCGGCATCGAAGACAACGTCATCGAAGATCTCCACGTCTGGTCGAAAGAAGATACGAGTCCCGGTCCCCGTCGCTGGCCCAAGCTCGGTTAGTTCTGTAACGGGGTGCCCATATGCGAATCCCTGGGAATACTTCTTTCCGTCGCGTCGGACCTCGGCCTGAAGATCGGATGATAAGGCGTTGACCACCGAGCTTCCCACACCGTGAAGACCACCGGACTGAAGGTAGTTGCCCTGTTCAAACTTTCCCCCGGCGTGGAGGGTGGTCAGAATTAGTTCGAGGGCGCTTTTCCCGGCCTCCGGGTGGATGCCCACCGGAATGCCCCGGCCATTATCACTTACAGAGAGAGAGGTGCCATCCTCGTGAATGATGACCTCGATAAAACTGGCGTAGCCATTGATTGCCTCATCGACAGCGTTGTCCACAATCTCCCATACGAGATGGTGGAGCCCACGCTCGTCGGTACTCCCGATATACATCGCCGGCCTTTTGCGTACAGGTTCAAGGCCTTTGAGTACGGTAATGTCGGCGGCACTATAGCTAGCAGTCATAGGTTGTCTTAATCCCGAGGTTTCCAGAGGCGGGTGGGGACGAGAGTATGCCACACTTCCTCTAATTGCACAGTGGTGAATCGATCTAGGACGATTCCTTGTGGAAAAGTTGTATTACGGCTCAAAATAAGTCTCCCTGGTCCTCTTCCTCTGGGAGCGTGACGATCTTGAGATCTGGAACCGTATCGGCGCTAGCCGGTGGGGGAGTGGGTTCCGAGGGCGCGGCCTCTTTGGGCGGTGCCGTTTCGTCGGTATCAATCAAGCCTTCCTGTTCCTCCAAGGGCTCGTCCGGAGGGGCGGAGAGTTCCAGATCCTCGTTGTCGCGGAAGGTTAATTCCAGGGGTTTTCGATGTACGGCCGCTACATGACCCATACGAATAATCTCTCGACCCTTCCCACCACGTCGAGTCACGGCAAACTTATTCCAGCGGACGACTTCGGTGCGGCCCCGATTGGTCTCCACTTCGAGCCCGTCCATACGGTCGGTTACAAGTCGGAATCCGAGTACATGATCGTTCTTCTGTAATTTGACCGCTAATACACCTTTCCCGGCCGAGGACAGGATCTTGATCTCGCTCACGGGAAAGACGAGTGCCCGGCCTTTTCGTGTGGCGAGGGAGACCTTCTCTGTTCCATCAGAGATAAATACGTCGGTGACCACATCATCTTTAAAGGCCTTGTTGGTGCGCATGAATATGCGGCCATTCACAGTGGATGGTGCAAAGTAGGATTCCAGACTGAGCCGGGCTGTGCGCCCACCTCGGGTCATCGTCACAAGGTAGGGTGCCTTGGGTATCTCTTTGGCCTCTTCGCCTTCCTCAGCCGTTACGGTGACCTCTTCCTCCGTGTCGTCGGTAGCTATCTCCGGCAGAACGCGTGGGTCCGAGGTGATGACGCCTACAATGTGCTCACCATCGGCGAAATCAAATCGTGTTTGTACGGGTTCACCGTAGCCTGTGGTTGCTGGCACATCCGCCACACGGAGGGTGTACGCTCGGCCAACGTCTGTAAAGAGAACCAATGTGTGCTTGGTTGAGGCGGGCACGACCCATCCGATCTCGTCGTCCTCTCGCACACGAACGGCGCTCAAGTCGGTGTAGCTTCGTTGTCGCTTAAACCAGCCGTTTCGGCTCACCATGATAAAGGTGTCTTCGGCCACGATATAGACGTCGTCGGAGAAGGAGACCTCCTCTTGCGGACCGCTGACTTTGGTTCGGCGTCGATCACCGTAGGCATCCTTCAGGGCCTCAAGTTCCGATCGAATGAGCGCCCACATCTTTTCTGCGGAACCCAGGAGCTCCCGGATTTCCGCCGCCTGTGCTTCCTTTTCTTCTAATTCCGCCCGAATACTTTCAATCTCCAGTTTGGCCAGGCGATAGAGTTTGATCTCCAGGATCGCCTCGGCCTGGTCCCAATCCAGTTCGAATTTGGCCATAAGCTTTTCGCGAGCATCGGACTTGCCTTCGCTGGCACGAATCAATGCGATCGCTTCGTCCAGATTCGCGAAGATAATGGCAAGGGCCTTGAGGATATGAATACGGCGCTCAAGAACATCGAGGTCGTAATTCAACCGGCGTCGTGTGACCTCTTCACGGAAATCACGGAAATAGGTCAACATATCCCGCAGATTCAGCCGCTCGGGCTGGCATACGTTGGGGTCGTCTGTGGGGCGTAAGGCGGTAAGGTTTACGTTAAACCGATTTTGTAGATTCGTCTTCTTGAAGAGGAAGGCCATCGCCGCGTCAGGGTTGGAGCCCCGCTTCAACTCGATAACAATGCGAATGTCTTCGGTGGACTCGTCTCGGATATCGATGATCTGGGGGACGCGGCCATTTCGTATATGGTCGGCGATATCACCGATCAGGGTTGCTTTGTTTACGCCGTACGGAATGGAGTTGACGATGATCTGCTTTCTTCGTCCCTCGGTCTCTACGCTATACCGACCGCGTACATCGATGCTCCCCTTTCCTTTACTGTAGATATCCAGGAGCTCCTGCCGTGTGTTGAGGATCTCTCCTCCCGTAGGGAAGTCAGGCGCCTTGATGATCTTGCCAACGATCTTCTCCAGAGGAAGATCCGGGTTGTCGATGAGAGCGATCACACCGTTGATCACCTCTTTCACATTATGCGGTGGGATATTAGTCGCCATACCAACGGCGATTCCGCTGGCTCCGTTGATGAGCAGATTGGGAATCTGCGCAGGCAATACGGTGGGCTCTTGTTGTGTCCCATCGTAGTTCTGGCGGTAATCTACGGTGTTCTTCTGCAGCTCCGTGAGGATCTCCATGGCTGCGTGGCGAAGGCGTGCTTCCGTGTACCGCATGGCGGCGGCACCATCTCCGTCCAGGGAGCCAAAGTTTCCCTGGCCATCAATCAGGGGATATCGAAGACTGAAATCCTGGGCCATTCGCACCATGGCGTCATATATGGATTGGTCTCCATGGGGATGGTATTTGGCCATCACTTCGCCAATAACGGCGGCACTTTTTCGATGTTTGGCTTCTGGGGCGAGCTTCAGTGAATGGAACATGGCGTATAGGATACGCCGTTGCACAGGCTTCAATCCGTCCCGAACATCCGGCAGAGCACGGGATGTTATGACGCTCAACGCATAGTTCAAATACCGATCTTCGGTAGCCTGGTACAAGATAATGTCTTCGATGCGTTCCGACATATTTTCCTCAAAAGCAGCGATGTAGATATGGTGTGACGGTACGTCTCCACTTGAATTGAACTAGCACGCATAGCGAGGGGTCGCTACACTGAACATATGTTCATGCTATCGACGTCTACGCAAGTAAAATTCCAAACAACCATCCAAACTATGTACAGTAATTCGGGTTTGGATAAGGGGTTCATAGCTCCATTTCCGGGCTATTCGTGGGAACTTTGGTTTGACTCGGAGAGCGAGGCTCCTACAATGCCGACTCTAGCTTCACAGGGGTCTTATGAAATTTCGTGCATACGAGACATATGTCGGCAGTCTAATCTCCCTGATTCTTTTGGTCTGTGCATACGCCTGTGTGCCCGATTCACAAGTACAGCATAGCCTGGAACGTATTGATGCACCCAATACGGAGCTCCACCCTCTGTGGGAAGGTTACGATAAGGACCTGCCGGATTTGATCCGGAAGCGTCCGGAGATTCTGCCAGCCTTTCCTCTGCCGAGTGAAAAATTGGAAGCGGGCAAAGCGGACTCCAATGATGACTACCGGGCGGCACATCCGGCCTGGTATGCGATCACAATACCCCCAAAGGATCTCTCGAATACGGTGTCCGGCATGGTGGAGTGGGAGATGATGCAGTCCATGTTATTGGCTGCGCCTCCTGGTCTGTATGAAGACATGTATAAAAACCTGGCAGAGATGACCTGGGGTGCTGTCCATCACGCCGGCGTAGATGTTTATATTATGCATAGCGGATTTGGGGGGCAGGCCGAGGTGGTGGAGCAGCTGAATGCTTTGTCGCCGCCGCTGACCGATGCGGAAGCAGCGCGGATCCATTGGGTGTTGATGGATAATGAATCGATATGGATGGTCGACTATGGTCCCGTCCCCATTAAGAACGCTGTCGGTACGGTTGCCTTCGTAGATTTTCGGTACTACCACCCCCGAATTTTCGATGACGCGATGCCAACACGAGTTGGCTATGACGTCTTTGGCGTAGACACCTTTCGTATGCCCATAAACTTCGAAGGTGGAAATATCCAGATGGATTCCATGGGCACCTGTTACACAACCCAGGGCGTTCTATGGGACAATTCGGACCGTAGCGAGGCGGAAATCCGTGACCTTTTCGAAGACTATCTGGGGTGCAGCCAGTTGGTGATTGTAGCGCCATTGGCGAATGAAGGGACCCGTCATATCGATATGTTCTTCAAGCTGGTTGACGACAATACGGTGATTCTTGGCGAGTACCAGACCTGGCAGGATGGCCTGAACAAACCCTTGCTTGATGATAACGCAGATCTGCTGGAGAGCGTGGTCCTGGCCGACGGGAGCGGGCTCAATGTGGTGCGTATGCCCATGCCCAGTAACGACAACCAGAACACCTGGCGAACCTATATCAATTCCACCTTCATCACGGGTCCGCTGGGTAAGGTGAACGAGTGGCCAACCTATTCCGTAGATCCCGATCTTCAGGCACAGGCCGAAGCGGTCTGGGAGTCGACGATGCCCGGTTGGACTCACCAGAAGGTGCTCTCGGATACGATCATTACCTGGAACGGTGCGATGCACTGTATCAGCCGAACGGTCCCGGGTGGCAATCTAGCGCCATGGGTACCCGCTGGGACCTGTATTGCTGGCAGCTGTTCGGCGGCCAGTTCCTTTGCCTATGACGGAGACTGCGACACAGATGTCGGCTGCCAGGGTCCTGAATGGCTTTGTAATAGTAATGTCTGTAATTGTAATGGCGTAACCGAAGAAAATTGTTGTGAGGACGGAGCGGTTATTACCTGTGTTGACGGGGAGCTGTTCTCCTATGCATGTACGGCTGATCAATGTGGTTGGGATGCTCCGAACCAATTCTATAACTGCGGTTTTACAGGGGAAGGGCCAGCGAGTAGCCCCAAGGCCTGTCCATGGAATAGCTGTACACCGTCGTGCGCCGGTCAATCCTGTGGAGACGACGGCTGCGGCGGAAGTTGCGGTAGTTGTGGCGTGGACGAGGTTTGCCAGGCGGGATCTTGTGTCACCGACCCCGGCTGTGGCGGCCTGACCTGGATTGGCTGCTGTGATGGAGATGTTCTGAATTGGTGTCAGGATGGCGCGCCGCTCACCCAGAATTGCAATCCCGGTATGTGTGGATGGGATGACCAATACGGTTATATCTGTGGCGCGAGTGGCCCCGGGCCCGCCGAGTACCCATGGCAATGCGATAGCTGTTCTGCAGATTGTTCGGGGAAAACCTGTGGTGACGATGGCTGTGGTGGAAGCTGTGGAAGCTGTCCATCGGGCTATTCCTGCACGGATTTCCAATGCCAATGTGTGCCCCAATGTGGGGTCAATGAATGCGGTCCGAATGGCTGCGGTGGCAGTTGTGGGAGTTGCGACGTTGGCGATACCTGTGAAGCCGGGAGCTGTGTCTGTGCGGCAAGTTGTGACGGTAAGCAATGTGGTACAGACGGCTGTGGTGGATCTTGCGGCACCTGTGAGCCTGGAAATAACTGTATCTCTGGCCTCTGTGTTCCCGATTCGGGCGGTTGTGGAAATATAAGCACCGCAGGCGAATGCCAGGGGGATTCACTCATCTCCTGTGTAGACGATTCTCTGAACGTGGAAGACTGCCTCCATTGTTGTGGTTGGTCGAATGCCGCGGCTATGAATGTTTGTCTCGAACCCTCGGAATGCCCCTGTACGCCGGTCTGTGATGGTGCCCAATGTGGTCCGAACGGTTGCGGTGGTGATTGTGGGCAATGCCAACCCGGGCAGGCCTGTCAGAATGGGTTGTGTGTATGCGAGCCCAATTGCTCCAACCGTATGTGTGGGGATAACGGCTGTGGTGGTTCGTGCGGGGATTGTGGTCTGGGCTCGGAGTGCGTCAATGGTCAATGTTCCTGTGCCCCGGATTGTCGCTTCAAAGAATGCGGTAACGACGGCTGTGGTGGTTCCTGTGGGGTCTGTGCCGAGGGCACCCTCTGCAACCTCGATGGAATCTGCGAAGGGGATGGTCCAATCGATGTGAACCCAGGAGAGGTCGACTCCGGGGCTGGTTGCGGCTGTAACCGGACGTCACGCACTGGGTTCGCCTGGGCCTGGATCCTGTTGTCGATCCTCGGCGTTGCCTTCCGCCAACGGTTTGCGGGACTACTTGGTCGTGGCGCCTGAACTGTCCTTCGACGCTAGAATCTCTAGCACACGTTTCACAATCTGATCCGCGCTGATCCGTGTCGCGGCGGCGGTCGCGTGTTGGGTGTAGTCCATCTCAACGTCTTTCATGATCAGAGTGTGGATGGGGCGTTGTCCGGCCTTATTTGAAGCCTGTATGACCTCTTCAATAAAGGGTCGGCGGCAATAGTTGAGGATGAGGACCTCGTGCCCAGTCGAATCTTTGAGGGTGTGGAGCTGGTCTACAATATTTTGCAGCCTGGCTCTGGCCAGTTCTTCCTGGCTCCCGTATCGCATATCGTCGAATTTGTACCGAAGCTCTTTGTAGCCCACGAGCAGTTTATGGAGGAAGATCTCCTGGAGGGCCGGAGGTAGAAAGGCCAGCTTGGGTTTCCAAAACAGGGACCAGCGATGCCAGGAACTTACGTCTGTGCCCGAGAGGTCATCACAGATATGCGTGTACACAACGACATCGGGGTCATAGGGCAGGGCACAGTGCCTGGTGACTCCGACCATGCCCTCAAAATTGAGCCCCGGAAGGCCAAAATTAAAGACCTCAAAGCTCGTGGTGCGGCTCTCTTCTGTCTGATCAAAAGCGCGCTGCATAGCGACGGAGAGAATGTCGCTCTGGTCCAGATTGGTGCAAAAGGCGTAGGAGTCGCCGGACAAAACCACGCGTATTGTGTCGGCCGGTTTCTCCAATTCGTGATCCACATCTCGCCAACCACCGGCGTTCGTAGATAGTCGGATCTCGGGATAACCAATATCACCTAGAGTGACGGGAGAATGATGCAGAAATATCTCGTCCCGTAGATTGGGGGCGTAGCGTTTGAACATCTGGTCGCACGCCGTGTCGCTTTGCGGAGCTCCGAGGAGATCGGCGCGCAAGCGCGTCTCATAGCCAGCTTCGGCCGGCGCAAAACGCATGAAAACGACACCGAGCAGGATGACGAAACCAAGGTTTGCCGCCGCGATGACGCCCCAGCCGATGAGTCGGGAGATATGCATAATGGCGCGGCTCCGAGAGCGTGTGGAAACGACGAAAAGAAGATAAACGCTACCTTATAGGAGTGCAAGGAAGTGGTGTGTAAGTAAGTTGTGCGAAAGCCGTCTAGCTCCTAAGATGGGCACGGGTTTACAGAGCCCAATCCAATCGCGCGCAGAATACGGAGCGGCCAATGTCCATCTTGGCACCTTTCATTCAGACCTTCTCAATTCTCATCGGTGTATTGCTTGCCTTTGGGCTGATGGTGCCCTTCGTTTTGGTCTATATGGACCAGTCGCGGATCCTGCGTGAACAAAACAAGGTCGACGTCATGTTGGGCACGAAGACAGCCCTGGGCTTTTTACTGAGCCTGGGTCTTCAGATGGGCTTGGCTGGGTTGGCGATCCTGGTAGCACATATGGTTTCGGGAGCTGGACCTCTCGGGTTCCGACTCGGCCTTGGCTTCCTCCTGGGTGGGATGGCGACCTCGATCTTGCCGTATATGGCCTATGTAGGTTGGGTAACCCCACGTGGTGGAGATGGCCGAATCGGCGCCCAGACTCTTGGGATCAACGCGGCCCTCTGTGGTCTCGTCTTCATTATTGTAGGCACTGGTACGGCGATTGGAGCCGTAACAACCGGACTGAGTTTGTTCTCTCTGACGGTTGCAGTGGTCTATCTTCTGGTCGCGGCCACTTGCCTCGTGCTCTCCAGCCGGTCCTGACGCCAGTCTAGAAGAAGGTGTAAATAAAGGGTCCTGCGGAGCCGCTCCCCTGGGCGGTAAACAGGATGATGCCGAGCAGAAGGAGAGAGAGTAGGAGTGGAGCGAGCCACCACTTTTTTCGTACCTTCAAGAATAACCAGAGTTCGCGCATTCCCATCTCCACCGGGTTCTGGCTTCAGTCTAACGAGCCAAAGGTGCGAATGACAAGTCTCGATTCAGCTCTGTCGGCGCTGTATTCGATACGTCCCAAGAAAGAGCAGGCCCAGTAGAGCGAGAAGGGCGTACGTGCCATTTCCAGGGGCGGGTAGAGTCTTTGGGCTGGGCCGTGACGCTGTGGCGGTCGATTCCGGCCCGGGGGGCGGTCGTGTATTCGACTTCTGGGTTGTGCTTCGTTGTGTGCGACTGACCGGTTTACTCGGATGTTCCACGGCCACCTTCTTAATCTTCGACCCAGGACGAGGAGCTCCGTGAATATGAAACTCGGGATCTTCGAGATGTATCTGCTTCGCCTCGATGGCCGTACGATGTTTTTTCAGAGCCTGCTCCAACTTTGTTGCGACGGCATAGGGAATGACCGCGAGGGGATCTTTCAACCAGGACTCCAGCGGTTGTTTGAGAACCTCCAACGCCGCGCCAGGATCTGTGTTTCGTAAAAGGATCGCGATGGCCAGTGGATGAAGAGCCGTGGAGCGCTCGTCTGTAGCAAGTATCTTCCTGGCCGCCTCGATATCATCGGCGCGGTAGTGGCTGAGGGCAAGGTATAGTCGAACCAGAGGGTTTGGGGTCCCGATGTTTCCGAGGGTTTCGATGGCGAGAGGGTAGCGCTGTCCAGCATAGGCCGTAATACCAGCCAGGAATTGGTCGTAGAGGGTGGCCTCGTTCATAGACGCTCTCTGCTGGGTTTCCCGTATGATCGGGGAGTCGAGCGCAGAGTTGCGGACGGATCCGATAAGACGCCCCCGGCCTTGCCAATCAGCAATCTTTCGTTCGGCGATCCGAAGGCAGTCGGGATGGCTTTGGCCATAGTTGTCGATCCATAGATGTTGTTTCTCTCGATTGCCCGACCCGCGCCCTATACGCAGGGCGTCGAGTACGCCGTCACAGTCGTTCGTTTCGGCATTGGCGCTGAGTTGTGACAAGATCGCGAGCGCCTCGTCGGTCTGCTCTACGGCGAGGAGAAGGCCCGCGTGGCGATATTGGTAGGCGAGAGGCGGCACGACTCCCAGACGCAGTTTTACCTTGTTGAATTGCCGAAGGGCTCGTTCGAAGAGCTTATGGGCAGCCTCGGCACCGGAGACGGTCTTGATGGCGTTGGCCACCGCGAGGATCAGGTCCGGGTGGAGGTTGCGGGTGTCCAGGATGGATTCCAGCCGTGTTCGCCAGGCTTCACTGTTTTCGGTGCCGTAATCGAGGAAGAGCCGATGTATATCGGCCAGGGTCTCGTATTCCTCGGCCTGAAGCGTAAAGTGGTAGTCGGAACCCTGTGTCGTCTCCGCTTCCTCTCCAGACACACCTCCAACGGGAAAGATAAGGAGAAGGAAAAGAGTGATGAAGAAGGGCAATCCGACGGAACGCACGCGTTGGCTCCAAATGCAGGGCTGCTGGAACTATAGGGCACCCGGAATGACGGTGTCTACTGGCCGCGCCTCCGACTGGTCATGACTCCCGAAGCCAGTTACACTCTTCGAGTTCGGTGTAGGAGGAGAGATGATGCAGAAGTTGGCCGTCGTTCTAATCGTAGCGGTAGGGCTATTCATGAGCTGTGGAAGCAGCGATACCGGGCCGGGGTGTACCCAGGGTGAAACGCAGGCGTGCCTGTGCATGGATGGTAGCTCCGGCGTGCAGCAATGCAATGACGAGAACTATTTCGACGATTGCTTTTGCGGTCAGAACGATACCCAGGAAACCGACACCGCCTCGGATACTAACGACACAGCCTCGTCTGATCCCGGCCAGGCGACGGATCCTGGCCAAGCCAGTGATCCCGGTTCGAACACTGATCCGGGCCAGACCACCGATCCGGGAAGTGCCGACGATACGCCGGTGTACCCAGATACCACCGGTCTGACGGATTGTGAGGACTCGCCATGTCCCGAGGAATTCCCCCTCTGCCTCTCGTTCCCCGATGGGAAGTTCTGCGCCATATGTTATCCGGGAACGCGTACCTGCGAGAATAACGCGGCGATGATGTGCAGCGCGGACGGCCAGCAACAGGAATTGCAACAGGACTGTAACCTCGCTGGTAGTGAATGTGATCCCGAGTTGGGGGTCTGTATCTCGGCCTGTGGAGGGTTCGGAAAGCTGGAGGGTACCAACGCCGGCTGCGATTTCTACGCTGTCGATCTGCGTAACGCGGTTGAGTCTCTGCCTGCGGTATATCTCGACGCACAGAACGCACCCTTTGCGGTGATCGTCTCCAACGTCTCGGAGACCGAGACGGCGAATGTGACCTTTATTATGCCCAATGGTGTGGAATATCCGGCGGTCATTCCTCCCCAGAGCCTGCATCCCTTTATGCCGCCACCGGACTTTGGCCTGGAGGGAACTGGGCGCTCCAATTCCGCCTATCGAATCACAAGTGATAAAGCGATCGTCGCCTATCAGTTCAACCCACTGTCCAATGTAGACGTCTTTTCGAACGACGCTTCGTTATTGCTACCCGTGGCGGCCATGGGTACGGAATATTATATTATGAATCAGCCGAAGGATCCGATTCATGCGCTCCCCACCTATTTTACCGTGATCGGAGTAACCCCGGAGCCGGCCGAACTAACCGTAACGGTTACAGCGACGATAACGGGGGGAGGCGGAATCTCGGGCATGATGCCGGGTACATCCCATACTCTGACCGTAGCGGAAGGCGAGGTGCTGAATTTTGAAAGCAACTCGGGGGACCTGACCGGAACACATATCGTGTCGTCGAAACCCATTGCTGTCTTCTCCGGTCATACGGCGGCGCGGACCAACGCTCCGGGCGGGTGTTGCGCCGATCATCTGGAGCAACAGATGGTCCCAGTCGCCTCCTGGGGACGAGAATTTGTCATGGGCCGTAGTATGGAGCGGGGTAATGAAGTGGACCACTACCGGATCGTGGCGGCAGAGAACGGAACCCAGGTCGTAATTACCGGTGGAAGCGCGAACCCTCCAGGTTTCTTCCTTCAGAAGGGACAGTTCCAGGATTTCACCGCCAATGGCCATGTGCATGTCTCCGCCAGTCATCCGGTCATGTTGGCACAGATTCTGGCCTCCAGTGGAGAAGCCGGCAATCTCTGGGGGCTCTGCGGTGTGGATGCAGACTGTGGCGACGGATACGTCTGTGATAATTCCTGCCAACCCAAACCCTGCACGACCAACGCAGTCTGCGGGCAGGGGCATACCTGCCATTCGAATTTGGATGGGAGCCCGGGCTCAGAATGTAAACCGATTGGCGACCCGGCGATGATTCTGGGTGTTCCTTTCGAGCAATGGCAGACGGACTTCGTATTCCTGACACCGGACAGCTACCTGGAGGACTATGTGAACATCTCGGCGCCAAATACGGCGGAGATCACTCTCGACGGGCAGGTCATACCCGAGTCCAAGTATGAAGCGTTGACCGGCACCAATTTTAAGATTTACCGAACCATCCTGAGCGACGGGGTTCATATTATTGAGTCGGATTCGAATATTTCCATTGTGGTCTATGGCTACGATGCCCGGGTCAGTTACGGTTATCCGGGGGGTACGCGCCTAGGCGTACAGTAGGGGAATTCCTATCCTATAGTTCGATGAAACGTATGCGTAATCCCTGGCTTCGAGTCCTATTGGCAGTGGCAGCATTGGCCATTCTACCGACCACTTTGCATGCGTCGGAACCTACCCAGTATGTGGTGGTGATTTTGAACGTGGAGACCGAGGGGATCCACGTCGCGCAAAAGGAAGCACGGATCCGATCGGTACAGGACGCCGTGATCGCCAGCCTGCCTGCGAACCAATGGTCGACCGTATACCGATATCGGCGTATAGCGGCCCTGACGGGGCGTGGGACACCACAAGCCCTACGCCAACTCCAGCTGGATCCTCGGGTGGTCTCCCTGGGACCGGACCACCGCATTCGGGCCGCTGCCGAACAGGCGCTCCCGTGGGTCGGCTCTACAACTGCCTTCGAGCAATATGGGCTCACCGGAGAGGGGGTGACGGTCGCAATCTTTGATTCTGGGATCGATACGGATCATGCGGACTTTAGCGGGCGAATTATAGCGGGAGGATCCTTCCTCAACCAGGGGAATACCAGTGATGTGATCGAGGATATGAATGGCCATGGGACCAATGTGGCTGGAATTCTCGGTTCGGCGGGGGTGGTGTCGGCCCCCGGTGTAGCCCGGGGGGCGAATTTGCTGGTGTATCGTGTTCTGGACGCTAACTCGGCGGGCTGGGTCTCGGATTGGGCGGCGGCGGCGGATGATGCCGCGGTAATGGATGATGAGACTCTGCGTGTGTCGAACTCGAGCCTGGTATCCTATGATCTGTTTTCCAACTGTCCTTGTATAGAAGGAGAAGGGGCCCCAGCCTGGGCCATATTGGCCCGTGAAGGTTACGCCAATCTGGAGGCCGCGGGCGTGCTGAATTTTGCATGTAGTGGGAACGGTGCCTCGCGTGACGGGATGCCCCTCCCGGCTTGCCTCTCATCCGTTCGGGCGGTGGGAGCGGTCTACGATGCGGATTATGGAACGGAACCCGATTCGGGCACCTACGGGGGGATCTGGTCTAGCTTCGGTAATTGCGCCGATGATGAGACGGCCCCGGATATGGTGACCTGCTTTACCAACATCAACGCCTGCCTTGATTTTCTGGGGCCTGGGTCGAAAATGACCAGTAGTGGTCCTGGGGGCGGGCTGGACCTATTTACGGGCACGTCCCAGGCGGCTCCGGTCGTGGCAGGGGCCGCCGTACTTCTTGTACAGGCGAGCCCAACAAGTCCGAGTAGTCTAATCGAAGAGGTATTGGCCGAATCGGCTGTCCTGGTGGATCTACCTCCAGAATTTCCAGGCCAGCGTCCACGGGTGGATATTCATGGGGCGCTGGATATGATCCTTTGTGGGAATGGAGTCGTTGATGATGGGGAGAGCTGTGATTGGGCTATCCCGGGTGCAGCGGGCTGTTGTAGCGACGAATGTGTGGCGGCGGAAGAGGGCGCCGAATGCTCTGACGATGTGTTCTGCACTCTGGGTGATGCGTGTGAAGAGGGGCTCTGTGTTCCAGGCAATGATACCCCCTGCCCATTCAACCCGGCGGTATGCGCCCTGGTTGTCTGCGTGGAAGATACCCAGGAGTGCACAAGCTCACCGATCTCTGGTTTGTTACCTTGCGACGATGGCCTGTTTTGTACGGTAGATGAGGATTGTTCGACGGGGAATTGCAGTGGGTCGCCCCGTGACTGTAGCTTTCTCGATGGGGATGGCGTGATTGGGGTCTGTTCGGAGGAAGAAGACGCCTGTGTTGCTGAAGCGGTGGTCGCGGATCCGGGATCGAGCGCAGATGCAGGTAGCGACACCGACGCGACCTCCTCGGATACCACGGAGGATGCGATAGAAGATGTGGTCTCGGACGTGGCGGACGACGTTGCCCCTGACGTGGCTGACGACGTAGCCCCTGATGTGGGCGAAGATGTAATCGCCGACGTGGCCGACGACGTAGCCCCTGATGTGGCCGACGATATAGCTCCTGACGTGGCCGACGATATAGCCCCTGATGTGGCCGACGATATAGCTCCTGATGTGGCGGACGACGTTGCCCCTGATGTGGCCGACGACGTGGCCCCTGATATGGCCGACGATATAGCCCCTGACGTGGCCGAAGATGTGGGATCGGACACGGTCGACGATGTCGCCGACATGGTAGACTCGGCAGCGGAAGGTCCTCAGGGATCGGATCCGGCCTCTTGCGGCTGCGATCTACGCTCGGCTAGAACACCCTGGAGTGAACCAGGGGTTTTGGGAACCTTCGTGTTCGCTCTTTTGGCAGTGGCTCGTAGGCGTATCCGGGTTTGACGGCCTTATGGGCTTTTAACTCGATCTTGGTTGCTCGCGCAGGGTGTGATATGAGACCGGGCTACGAGGTACGAACGCCTCTGGAGAACGGTTATGTCGCCCACGGAAACATCCTCTCGAAAACGTGCTCTGTCCGGTATCAAGCCAACCGGAAGCCCGCATCTGGGCAACTATCTCGGCATGATGCGGCCCGCGATCAATCTGCAAGAGGAATACGAGGCCTACTACTTTGTAGCCGACTATCACGCCCTCACGAGTGAGAGAGATCCCAAGGCGATGCGACAGTCCGTCTACGATGTGACGAGCTCCTTTCTGGCCATGGGTCTGGACCCCGCAAAAGCGGTCTTTTTCCGACAGAGTGATGTGCACGAGGTGACCGAACTCACCTGGATACTGAGCTGTGTTACGGCTATGGGACTATTGGACCGGGCTCACGCCTATAAAGCAGCCAAGGATCAGGGGAACGAGGGGAAGATCAACCACGGCGTCTTCGCCTATCCCGTGCTGATGGCGGCGGACATTCTTCTCTACGATTCCCATATCGTTCCGGTAGGTAAGGATCAGGTGCAACATCTCGAGATGACAAGAGATATTGCGCAAAGGTTTAACCATCTGTTTGGGGAGACTTTTGTGATCCCGGAGGCTCTGGTCCAGGAAGAGGTGATGACCATTCCCGGGCTCGATGGCCGGAAGATGTCCAAGTCCTATGGAAACGGAGTAGACCCCCTCTCTCCGGAGAAAAAACTACGCAAACGGCTTATGCAGGTGGTGACGGACTCCACACCCATGGAGGATCCGAAAGATCCCGATACCTGCAATGTCTTTGCCCTCTATCGATTGTTCTCAAGCGCCGAACAGCAAGCGGAGCTTGCCGATAAATATCGTGCGGGCGGCTTTGGGTATGGGCACGCGAAACAGGCACTCTTTGAGGTTATCAACGAGCATGTGAAACCGTATAGGGATCGGTACGAGGAGATCCATCAGGACGTAGACTTCCTTGAAGATGTTCTTCGTGATGGAGCACGTCGTGCGCGAGAGCGCGCGGCGCCAGTACTGGAACGCGTCCGTTCACGTTGTGGCTATGGATCCGGTCGAAACAAATAATACCCATCGCGTCTTTGCGTACGGGTCGAATATGCACCTGACAGATCTTGGCCGCTGGGCGAAAGAGAATGGACGCAATCCTCCGAACATCATGAGGAGTTATGCTGCGGTCCTGCACGACCACGCGCTGGTCTGGAATTATCGTTCCGTGGCTCGCCGCGGTGGGGCTGCCAATCTGGCGACGATAGCGGGGCAACGTGTGATGGGCGTGGTGCTGGAGGTGGATGGCGCGACCCTCGATCTCATGGACACCAAGGAAGGCCATCCGGGTCGGTATAGCCGCGGCTCCGCACCTCTGAACCTTGAAGGAATACCGTCCGGTGAACCGGTGTCCGCGTGGGTGTATCGCGTGACGGAGCGTTGGCTTTGTGATGAAGAGATTCGACCGACTCTGGCGTATCGTAGGTTGTTGGTGGAGGCCGCAAAGGAACACGGTTTACCACAAGCCTATATCGATGAGCTCAACGCAATACCCGTACTGGAGCAAGGGCGATTCAGTCAGGGGTAGGCAACCGGTAGCGCACGTGGTAAGTCCCGATTGTGGCACCCGTTGAGCAACAAGACTTTCTGGACCTCGCCATTCTCGGTGGGGGCCCGGCTGGGCTGACCCTTGCCCTTGAGTTGCACCATATGGGTGCGCCGATACGTACGGCTGTCTTTGAGAAGGACCGATATCCCCGATTCAAGGTCTGTGCCGGTGGTTTAGCGGGGAGTATACGGCCTCAGATGGATCGATTGGGTATCGCCATACCGGAACCGAACGTGGTGATACGTGGTGCTGATATTCAGTTTCGGGGGCGTTCCCTGGGCTATTCGCAGCCCGATATCGGTTATGTCGTTCGGCGCGATGTATTGGACAATGGGTTGGCCGAGGCCTGTAAGGAGCGAGGGATCGATCTGCGTGAGGAATGTGGGATTACGAAAATAGAGCGTCTCGCCCTCGGGTTTCAGATCCATACGGTGACCGGCACGGTACGATGCCGGAGCCTGGCCTTATGCACCGGCGCGAATTCCAAATTACGACGCGATCTTGGAATCCCCGAACCCGTGCGGCGGGCGCGACTGATGATGATGGAAGGCCCGATTGGGGCAAACGAATCCGATGAAAGGTTCGTGTTCGACCTATCGGAGTTGGGTCGTGGGGTGCAGGGGTATGTCTGGGATTTCCCCTACCGGGATAGTGACGGCCAGGTTCGTATGAACCGAGGGGTTATGGATGTCCAGGGGAGGAACCGCACGGACTTTCCACGGGCGGATATGTCCCGTTTGCTGAAGGAGCGCGTGGAACGAGCGGGGCTGAATCCCGACGACTATACGCGGTATGGCTTTAGTGAGAGGCCGTTTTCTGCTCGATCGACCTTTGCATTACCCGGTGTTCTCTGTGTTGGTGAGGCGGTAGGGATCGACCCTCTCTTCGGCGAGGGGATCGGAGAAGCGATGGAGATGGCTCATATGGCTGCTGAGGAGGTCGTCGCGGCCTTCGAGAGGGACGCCTCGCCAGGCGACGAAGTGCTCTTCTCTAGCTATAGAAAACGTGTTCTGGGTTCCCCCCTTGGTCGATCGTTACGCGTCTTGAGCGCGGTCTCGAGGCTTGCCTACGGTCGGCATTGGAAAAAACTCGTACGTCTGCTGTTCGAGCATCCTGGTATTGGCCAACACTATTGCCAGTTTTTCGCAGGCGAGCGGCTTCCACCAAGGGCCTATGTTGGTGGCGCATTCGCCCTGATGGGAACCATGGTACGACCCGCTCCACGCGATGTTGAGCCAACGATTACTCGCAGCGTGCAGACACCAGCGTAACCGCATTCGGCGCTACCGGAATCGTGAGCGTGCTTTCCCCCGCTGGAGCAACGATACAGTTTGTCCCTGGGGCGCCCGTCAGAGTAACGGTGGCGCTGGAACCACTCACATTCGGAAAGAGAAGCCAGGGCTCGTTGCCTGGGCCGATGGTCGATTGGGGCTGCGCCAATGTGCTCGCAATCACCAGGGGTCCCGCAGCGGACGTGTTCAGGGATGCGGTCGCCTCGAGGGCTGGCAGCTGATTCGCGTTGAAGAGTCCAATCACGATATGCCCAAGACTGGCTTGTGGGATGATCCCAACCTGGCCGAGGAGGCCGTTCAACCGTTCGGTACTTAGCGCTGTGCTATGGATAGCAAAGGAGGTTGATCCTGTGACGCCGATGAGTCGATGGATAGGATAGCCATCACCCGTAACATAGAGCTGGAATGGGCTTTCTCCTGGGACGATAACGTCGACAGTTCCGCTCTCGTCGGTGGTCGCCGTTGCCTGTCCCCCAATTATGTTCAGGCCAAAAAGAGCACTGCCAAAGGCCGGGTCCTGAAAATGGAGGGTTGCGGTCGGGTCCGCGGGAGGCGCCGTATCGGGAATCGGTGGGATATCGCTGGTGTCCGCGGTCTCCTGTACGGGAACGTCCGGCTCTGGAGTCGGCTGGGTCTCCGCATCGGTGGTCGGCGTATCGTTAAGCGCTATGTCGAGGACGACGTCGGGGCTGGTCTCACCGTATGCTTCTGTATCAGTAACCTCACCGATATCACCGGGGCCCGGAGGAAAAGGAACCCCAGGGTAGCCGTCAGAAAAGCCCTGGAGAGGAACCTTCTGGACCGGACAGGCCCAAAGAAAACCAACGAGTAGAACCGCGATAGAATATGGGAAACGAGACAACATCAGAGACGATCATAGCCGCATCACTCCCGGTGATCCAGATAACCGGGGGTTAACTCGTTTCATCGATGTGGCCCAGGTCCCGATCCTTTGCCACCAGATCTCGAATCCGTTGTTTGAGTTCTTTCGGTTGTGGGAACCCCTGATCTCTTTTGCGGCACCAGATGAGGGTATCGGCCAGTCGAACCTGAAAGATGCCGTCTTTGCCGGGAACTAGGGCTACTTCGTCTAACTCGGCTTCAAAGGTGCTCAAGATCTCCTGTGCTACCCAGGCTCCACGTAGGAGCCATTTGCAGCCGGTACAATATTCAATCTCGATGCGTACAGTCATAGGCCTCTCTCCTGGATTGATCTTCCACGCTTTTTGTTTTTCGGCAAGGGAGTGGAGCACTTGACGTAGGGGGGGCACGGAACCGATATTGTTCTACTCGGGTTGGGAGAGATTATGCGAAAGCTTTGTTTAGTGATGTTGGCGGGTGTCTTGTTGGCCTGTGGTGGTACAACGGCGCCCTCGGATACGAGCTCTGCCGATAGCACCGGAGATGAAGGGTCCTCGGTTTGCGTAGAGGATGCGGCAAGTTGTGATGATGACAACGAATGTACGGTGGACGAATGCGATGCCGATGGCTGTGTGCATACCCCTATAGACGACTGTTGTGTAGAGAACGAAGATTGTAGCCAGGGATTTCAGTGTGAGAGTGGCAGCTGTACCGAGAAGGTCTGCGGAACGGCGGGTCAGGAATTCCCGGAGGGGCTGGTGGAGCTGATTCACGACGATGGTGTCCCAATCAGCAGTGTCGTAGAGGCGGGCTTCGCCATCACGGATGATAATATCCCCATGGGGGAGGCTCCCTTATGGGAGGCCGTGGCCTTCGAATTGGAGCGGCCCGCTCGAGTATATGGGTTTCGGGTGTATTTTTCGGAGCTACCAACGGGAGCAGAAACTCCGGTGTCCGTGGGGCTCTATCCCGATTTCGGTTATAACGGCTTCGATTTCTGGAAGTATGAGGCCTACTGGGAAGGTAACCATTGCAGTGGGGCGATCACGAGCGGCACCTGGGTTAACTATGCCTTCAATAGCCCGGTGGAGCTACGGCACCCTGGTCTAGTCTATGTGGCACATAAGCGAGAGGGGGCCGGTGATGCTCTCTGGGCGTTTGATGGCACCACGGCTCAGGAGGATGGAAACTGTGGGGGCTGGGCGGACTGTCATTCCGCCTGGAATATGGATGGCCTCAACGAAGGGGTCTCTGGTGGTCAGGGCTTCTACGCCTATAATGGCTTAAGCGGGCCATTGCCGAACGATTATCTGGTTCGGCTACTGGTGGAATACGATGAGCCCCTGCCCGAGGAGTCGGTCTGGTTTGAGTCCACCGGACAGGCTATGGGCGGGCAACTGGCCTTTGCCGATTACGATAACGATGGTGATGACGATGTAGTCCTACCCGGTCCGACCCTGATGCGGAACGATGCGGGCATCTTTACGGATGTAACGGCAGAGTCTGGTCTCAATAATGTGTCTGTGTCTGGTCCGGGCGTATGGGGGGACTACGATAATGACGGTTGCCCCGACCTCCTGGTCTTTAATCTCTCCGGGTTCGAAGGGGATGGGCTACTCCGTAATAATTGCGACGGCACCTTCGAAGATGTGAGCGTAGCCTCGGGGATCTCGAATGCCCAGACGTATAATGACTGCAATGGAGCCGGGTACACCCACGCGCCCACACCGGCGGCTGCCTGGCTGGATCTGGATAATGACGGCTATCTGGATATCTATCTGGCTAATTTCAACTGCTGGAGCAACTACAGCTACTTTGTGGATCGTATCTGGCGAAATAAGGGAGATGGGACCTTCGAGGACTGGACCGGTCTATACGGCTTTAAGGGATATAATGATTTCCCATTTCCGAGTCGGGGTGCGAACCCCGTAGATTTCGATCAGGATGGAGATGTGGACCTGTTGGTACATAATTATGTGCTGCGCCCGAATCAGTTCTATAAGAATAATGGAGATGGGACCTTCAGTGAGAAGGGACTGGCTCTTGGACTTGGCGGAATCGAGTCACGCTTTCAGAACATGTACCATTATGGGCACACCATTGGGGCTGCCTGGGGGGATCTCGATGGGGATGGTGATTTCGATAATGTGCAGGCCAATCTGGCCCATCCTCGCTTTTACGACTTCTCCGATAAGACACAGATCCTATTGAACGATGGTACGGGCAATTTCACCGATAACCAGGGAGATTGGTCGAAGCCAGCTGGTGACAGTGGGCTTCGGTTTCAAGAGACCCATTCTGTCCCCTTATTGGCGGATTTCGATATGGACGGAAACCTCGATCTGGTCATTACAGCCACCTACGATGGGCGCCCGACCGATTTCTATCTCGGAAATGGGGATGCTACGTTCGAGTTGAAGTCCTATTCCGCCGGGATTGTGTTGCGGAATGGCTGGGGTGTGGCTGCGGCCGATGTTGACCTTGATGGGGACCTCGACCTGGCGACATCGGGCGGGCTATACAGAAACCGCATGGATGAGACGAGGGATTACCATTGGGTACAGATACGTGCCATTGGCAATGTGAGCAGTAACCGAGGTGCGTATGGTGCTACTGTGACCGTCTATTCGGGTGATATGCAGTTGATACGGCATGTGCAGGGAGGTACTGGGCAGGGCTGCCAGGACTCTCCCTTCCTTCATTTTGGACTGGGTGATCACACGGATATCGATAGTATTCAGGTGCGTTTCCCGGGCGGTGAAACGGTGGAATATATGGGGCCCATTGATTCCGATCAGCGGCTATGGCTGTTCGAGGACGGTACGATCACAAATACACAGCCTTGAGGGAAGGTCGATGGAACCTTCGTATGGGTTTGACAGAACTTGGCAGCTGAAGCAGTGTGGCATCGTTGTCAGGCTTGGAATAGGAGATGATTCGTGGACAAGAAACGTAAACTCATAATTGGTGCGTTGATCGCCGTTCTGGCTGGATTCGGCGTGAGTAATGGTATGAAGAAAAAGAAGGGCGACACGGAGGAGCCTGGCAACGGTAACACTGGAAACACTCCGGTCGAGATGACATTGGCCGCGAAGAGTCTTCCGGCGTTTAATGCGTCCATAATGCTGCCGGAAAACGCGAAAGAATCGTCAAAATCGGAAGCGCATGTGCACTACAGTGCAGAAGGTGGCGCGGTGGCCACTGGCGCCAAGGTGTTCAAGGTGATCTGGGCGGGAGGCTGTACATTGGACGACGAGGCCGCCGTTCGTAGAAACGCCAGTGACTATAATATGAGCGGTACGATCAAGAGCATCGCTGCTGCAGAAGATGGCTCCTATACGGTGGATTTCGAACCACAAGGCATCATGTATACACGTATTCGGTTCGCGAAAATCGGCGATTGCCATGTGGGCGCAGTGTGTGATGGCGCCAATGCCAATAAGGCCAATATTGATGCTATCTGTGACTCCCTGAAGGCGTCCAACTGAGCTCGAAGACTCCGTTCCTCGACGGACCGCGGCAATATGCCCCCACGAATTGCTGGGAAAAGTTTGCGTCTCAAGTCTGCCCTGAGACACTGAGGGGGTAATTCATTCCCAGCGAAGGATGGCACCCTTGGCCGAACCCAACCAAGAGAAAGCTTCGAGTCCCGTGGATACACCACGGAAACCCTTATTGCGGGGGTATTTCCACCTGGGGTCGGCCATTCTCACAATTCCTGCGACGATCCTGATGGTTTCGCGGACAGGGTCCGCAGACGGCCGAGCGGGTGCCCTGGTATTTGGGGTTAGCCTGCTGCTGCTTCTCTCCGTAAGTGCTAGTTATCACGTTCCCTATTGGCCGGAGCGTATCCGCGAATTTTTGCGACGGTTGGACCACGGCATGATCTTCTTGCATCTGGGCGGGAGTTATACGCCGATTTGCCTCCTGGCGTTACCACGGAGGATCGGAGTGCCGCTCCTCGCAGTAGCCTGGGGCGTCGCAATACTCGGTTTTTCGAAGACCGTATTTACGAAGACCTTTCCACGAGTACTACGAACAATCATCTATTGGTGTTCCGGTTGGATATTTCTCCCGTTTATCCGAGAGATCTACTGGTCTATGCCCAGTCCGGCCTTCGCTCTGCTCGCTATCGGAGGGGCCATTATCTCGGTGGGATCGATTGTGTATGTAAAACGGTGGCCCAACCCAAATCCAAGGGTGTTCGGCTACCATGAGATTTTTCACATCTTCACGATTCTGGGCCTGGGATGTCATTTTGCGATGGTATGGATTCTCTGTGTTGACTGAACCACTTGTATGCACATCCGCTTATGTTATAGGGTCGAACCAGGGCAAATGTTGATTTTCGGGTACTATATGGAGTAGTTGCGGCACGTGGCTCGATTGGGAACATATAGCTGTCTTATTTTCATTCTCTGCGTTGGAATGTTGGCCAGTTGTGGGACAAATGGTCCCACCGGTACGCCGCAATTCTACATGCCATCCATAGACCTGGAACAAACGGAATATGGCAAGGCAGACGGGAATAGTTTTAAGGCGGACCATCTGATGGAAGAGCATCTCTTCGTGGACGCCGAATATATGACCACCGATCAGGTGCAGGAATTTCTGGAGTACCCACCGTACTCCCATCCAAGCTATCTGGCCGACTATTGGGAGGACGGACAGCTTGCCTCCGAGATCATTACGGATGCCGCCCGCGAGCATCAGATCAGCCCAATGGTGCTATTGGTAAAGCTGCAGGTAGAAGCCAGCCTTATCTATGCCTCCGCACCGAGTGATTTCCAACTCAGCCGTGCGATGGGCTGTGGCTGTCTGGATGGGGCCTATGGTTGCCCCAATGGTCCGAAGGGGTTCAAGGACCAGGTATATTGTGGCGCCAGGCTGTTTCGAAAATACCTCGACGCGTTAGATAACGGTTTCCCGACCCCAAGCGGTTGGGAGATCGGCGTGGGTAAGAAGACCCAAGATAGTATCTACATCACCCCGAAGAATGGCGCGACAGCGGCCCTATACACCTATACCCCCTGGGTGCTGGAGTGGGAGGGTGGTAACTGGCTTTTCTGGAACGTCCACCAGCGCTATAGCGAGTATATTTTGCGGCAGTTCCCGAACCACCGTTGGGTCGGTACGGACTGCAATACCGACTCCGTCTGCGCCTTCGAAGACGGCTTCTGCCATCTTCTGCACGTGGATGAATCCAACGAAGATAGCAGCGATTGGAATGAATGGGAGACACCCCATTGGGATACGGATGATGAGGAAGAGGATGACACCTCCTCGGAAGGTGCCGGATTCTGTACACGTCTTTGTAGTCAGTATTGCCCGGACAACCAGACCCCGTTCATGGCGCGTACCTTCTGTGTGGATGCGGGTAGTAAGATTGATAATGAGCCCACCGGTCTATGCCTGGTGGAATGCGACACGGATCTCTTCAGCGATAATGATGGCTGCGCGAAGGGGTTCCGTTGTGAAAAGCATGCGCGTTTCGGCGACGAGGATGTGAGCCGCTCGGTCTGTTGGCCAGAGAATCTCTGAACCAGATCGTTACATCGTAAGGGGCGCGTGATATGACGGTTGGGTTTGCTACCGTGGTGTCCCACAGGTATACTGCGGGGCGTCCCCTGGAACTCGAAAACACCAAGTGTTTTCCAGATGTTAGATAGTACTTTGCCCGACCGTCAGGAAAGAACAGCGGATCATCCCCGCACGCGTCGCCAACGACCTGGTGAAGCCACTAGCCAACGTATCGAGCAATTACTGGCTGAGGCCAGCCGTGTAACAACTACGGAATCCGGCAAAAATATCGAATTACAGCTGGGGCATTTTTGTAACAACCGTTGTGTCTTCTGTGCCAGTGGTCAGCTGACTGAGCAGGGACAGGCGGGTGAGGTCGGGTTTGAGCAGATCGGGGTAGCCCTGGAGCGAGCCCACGCTGAGGGCTTTACGCAGGTGACCTTTCTCGGAGGAGAGCCCACCATTCAGGAGAGTTTTCTGCCGGCTCTGACTCGAGCTGTAGAGCTTGGTTTCGAGCGCATCATAATCTTTAGTAATGGGGTGCGCGCCGGAGACCTTGATTTCGTGGAGGAGGTCTCGTCCTTGGGGAACTTCGCCTGGCGTATCTCGGTCCAGGGTGGGAATCGTGAGGCCCACGACGCCGCGACGGGTCGAAAGGGGGCGTTTAAGCGCATGGTCCGAGGATTTGGGCTTTTGCGCGAGCGTGGCCATGAGATCACAGCGAATATGTGTGTGAACACCACCAGCTACGAGTCCCTGCCGGACCTTCCAGATCTATTATTGGCACACGGTATTGAGCAGATGTGTGTCGATATGGTTCGGCCGGTCAGCACTGGGATTCGTACGAAAGAGTATCTGGCGAGCATTTTGCCGCGGTTTACAGATATGGCCCCGTATATCGATGAGATGTTGACGGGCTTTGAGGAGCGCGACCCGAACTACGATATCAATATTACGCACCTGCCGTATTGCATTCTTCCGAAATGGAGTCATCGGATCAGTCATGGTGGAGAACCCACGGTAACGTTTACCGCGGATGTAGATGATACCCAGGGCGTTCAGAACAAATATGAATTCCAGGCTGGGGACCGTGACTTTGTCCCTGCTTGTGAGGGTTGTTTATTCCAGCATCGATGCACAGGTATCCCTCATGATTATGTGGACATCTATGGGGATGAGGAGTTCCAGGCTGTAGGGTTGCAGGATCTGCAGGAGCCGGAGCTTCGGCGCTCCAACTTTGTGGACTGTACGGAGAGTGCATGGGCGGTTCTGCCGGCCTCTACCGTGCCGCCCGATTGGGAACTGGAAGCGGTCGATCGGGATTATCGGCAACGTACGGTGGAGTTCCGATTCCGTCATGCACAGGGCCAGGTGGCCAAGTTATGGTTGATGGCTGCCGGGCTTGGGGTGTCGACGCAGCAACTGCAGCTGGCTACGGATGGGGAGATGCAACTGTTGCTGGACCCCGGCTATGAGCCACCGGTGGAGGCGCTCTTACAATTACAGGCCTGGGCTCGAGATATCCTGCAAGATGGTGGGAAATTATCGTCCGGTCTGGATCGGGAGTCGGTGCAACGAGCGATTCAGCGCCAACGTGCGGCCAGGGCGTGGTTGACCCGTTTTCGAGATCGTCTTGATAGCGTCCCCGGACTGGAGGAGTGGACGGTTGGGATTCGGCACAGTGCCCCCGATCAGCTTGCCTTGCGCCTGGAGCGCGACGCGGGTCTATGGATCGGAATTGAAGTATGCACCGTGCCCAGACCCACGGGACCGCCCCTGCACTTTACGGTTAGCGAGCGACGCGGCGTGAACGATAGTGATTTGGCGGCTGTGTCTAAGGCTCTTGGTTCGGCCTTACGCGAGGCTCAACCCTGAGAATCCAGATAGTTTCGGACCGTTTTAACGAAGCCGTCGGTGGTGAATCCCCACTCCTGTGCGATACGCCCGGCGGGCGCGCTGGTACCAAATCGATTGATGCCGTGTACGTGCCCCTGGTCGCCGATGTATTGTTCCCATCCGAGTGTTCGCCCGGACTCAAACGCCACGCGTCGTTTGACACTCGGAAGTAGTACGGAGTCCTTATAACTCTGATCCTGGGCGTTGAATAGCTCCCAGCAGGGAAGGCTGACGACTCGCACGTCTGGCCC
This sequence comes from Myxococcales bacterium, assembly GCA_002728755.1. GTDB lineage: Bacteria > Myxococcota_A > UBA9042 > UBA3505 > UBA3505 > UBA3505. The sequence goes on along the minus strand of PBVT01000084.1, from coordinate 11,531 downwards.
CAGCTGCTCTGCAGCGGCGACCGCGAGGTGTACTTCCGACCCGGTGGCCATCAAGATGACTTTCGGTTCACCGGCTGTTTGTTCTTTACGAATGACATACCCGCCACGCATAACGCCCGTGGGATCCACTCCTTCCAGGACAGGCAATCCCTGCCGTGTGAGGAGGAGGCCCGTTGGACCGTCCGTCCGTTCCAATGCGATACGCCAGCTCAAAGCCGTCTCCTGCGCGTCGGCTGGTCGCACAACGTAGAAGTTCGGAATCAACCGAAGGCTCATGGCATGTTCTACGGGCTGATGGGTGGGACCATCTTCTCCGAGAAAGACGCTGTCGTGGGTCAGTACGTATGTAACGGGCTGATTCATCAGCGCAGAGAGGCGCATAGAGGGCCGTACGTAATCACTGAAGATCAGGAAGGTCGCGCCGTAGGGGCGGAAGCCGCCATGAAGGGACATGCCGTTACAGATGGCGCCCATTCCATGCTCGCGCACGCCAAAATGAATGTTGCGGCGATCACCGTCAAAAGCACCCGGGCCGACGAAGCCATAGGATTTGAGGGTGGTGTTATTTGAACCGGCAAGATCGGCGCTACCACCGATAAGACCAGGAATATGGTCGCAGATTGCGTTTAAGGTGGCTCCACTCGCCTTACGTGTGGCCATGGAGGTGCCCACTTCGAAGTCTGGTAGGTGGTCAAATGCAGAGTCTGGTACCGTATTGTCGAGCTGGTCTTCGAAGGATTTCCGTGCTGTGGCGTCCGTTGCCTGTAGTCGACTTTTCCAGTCGGCATAGGCGGCACGACCTCGATTTGCAGCCTGTTCGAAGAAGGCTGGCACCTCGGCGGGGATATAGAAGGTCGGCTCGTGGGGCCAGTTCATCTTTTCTTTCGTTAAACGGATCTCGTCTTTTCCGAGAGGGGCTCCATGGGCGCCCGATGTGTCCTGTTTATTTGGCGAACCATGTCCGATATGGGTCCGACACATGACGAGGCTGGGCCGCGCCGTATCGGAACGCGCTTCCTCAATGGCCGCTGCTACCGCGTTACGGTCATGACCATCGACTCGGATGGTTTGCCAACCATACGCTTCATACCGTGCCTTCACGTCTTCGGTAAATGCGATGTCGGTACTACCATCGATCGTGATCTGGTTGTCGTCATAAAGGACGACCAGTTTTCCCAACCCAAGATGACCGGCCAGGGAGCAGGCTTCGCTCGCGACGCCCTCCATCAAATCACCATCACCCGCGATGACATATGTAGTATGATCCACCAGGGAGCAGTCGGGCCGGTTATGGCGTTCGGCCAGGAGACGCTCGGCCAGGGCCATTCCCACCGCGTTACTGATACCCTGGCCAAGGGGGCCGGTCGTCGTCTCGATACCACCGGCTTCACCAAATTCTGGGTGCCCAGCCGTTTTTGAACCCCATTGGCGGAAGTTCTTAAGCTGCTCGATCGTCATCTCTTCGTACCCGCTCAAATGCAGTAACGAGTACAACAACATAGAGCCATGACCGGCGCTCAAAACGAAGCGGTCTCGATCGGGCCATTCGGGATCGTCCGGGTTGAATTTGAGGAATCGAGTCCACAATACAACGGCTGTGTCGGCCATTCCCATGGGCATTCCAGGGTGGCCTGAGTTGGCGGCTTCTACGCCATCTATGGAGAGGGTTTTTACGGTGTTAACGGCAAGATCTTCGATTTGCACGGCAGTTCTCCGGTCGCGGGGCTTGTTCGGCCTATAACCGATTGAGTGGTTTCCTCGCAAGAGGAACCTGGTTTGAAGGAATCGAAAATCAAAACATCTCGAGAAATGTTGGAACAATCCCTCGTCGAATCGAAATCTTCGTGGTAGGGTGCCCACCCATTTCGAAGAGGATTCCGATGCAGATCACGATTGTTTCCGGCAGTAACCATGAAGGCTCGACTACAATGAAGCTCTGTAGCTACGTAGCCAAATGCTTAGCAGACGATGGTTTTGAGATTCGTCTCTTCGATATATCGACCATGCCCCTTCCCATCATGCGAGAGGGCGAAAAATATGAAGATCATGAGCACGTCCAAAACCTACGTTCCTGGATGGGCTCGGCCGACGGTATTGTTCTCGCGACGCCGGAATACCATGGCGCTCCATCGGGAGCGTTGAAGAACGCGATCGATTTTTTATGGCCGGAGTTTCGGGATAAACCCGTGATGGTCGCTAGCGTATGTGGTGGTGCTGTGGGCGTGAGCTCGCTTCTACAATTGCAGACGATCGTGCGCCAGGTGCACGGTATCAACTCGCCGGAATGGATTTCGTTGAGTGGTGCGGACAGAGGATTCGATGCGGACGGAGCTCCGGAGAATCCCAAAATGAAAGGGCGTGTGGAAGGCGCCTGCGCCTACCTCGCGAAATTGGTCCGCGCCCTTCGATAAAGGGTCCCCGACAATTCGGGTTATTCGGGCGGAGCAGCTTGCTGCGGATTTGGCAGTCCGAAGCGTAGAATCAGTTCGCCATCTGTCGATTCCCCTACGAACCGAACACCGGAGTTCAGGGTCGAAAGGATATGCTCGCCGTTGTCGGCACCAAGCACAAAGCCGTCACCGAAGATCCAGCCTTCGACTTTCAGAGCGCAGGTCTCGTCAACATAGCCGTCGCAATCGTTGTCGATGTCATCACAGCTCTCTTCACTTGCGCCCGCCAGAGGATCACAGGATTGTGCGACGCCATTGGAACAGTTGTCGACCGTCTTGGCGCAGGCACCCACACCACAGGATGTTGTACCCAGGTCTTCGTCGGCCAGGCCGTCACAGTCATTATCATTCCCGTCGCAGACCTCGTCTGTAGGGGCGGGGGAGTTGCAGTCGGTCAGTCCTTCTTCTGCACATACCCTTGTTCCCTCGCAGAAGGTGCTTCCACAGGTCGTCTGCGCCGCACTCTCGATGGCCCAGGGGCTACAAGCACATTCCCCCGAATCGGGCAGGCACTGTTGGTAGGTCTGGCCCGTCTCATCGTCGGTGATGGTATTGCATGCATATCCTTCAGGACAGGGCTTGTCATCGGAACAATCGGTGGCACAGAAGGATCCTTCCTGCTCGCCGAAGTTCACACACCGGTCTTTGATGTTCCCACCTAACTCGCGACACTCCTGGTGCACCGTACATGGGCTACAAAGGTTGACGGTCTGACTTAAACAAAGGAACACAGGGTCCTGACCCGGCACATTGACCTGCTGGCATTGCCAGCCATCGGGGCAATCATCGATACAGGCCTCTGTACAAACCTTTCCTTCACTGGACGGTACGCAGAAACCGCTTGGGCAATCCGAGTTGTCTTCACATGGGGTTGTGAATCCACTGCTGGTGTCTTCTGGTACGTCTGGCTCTGTGGTCTCGGTGGTATCCTTAACGTCCGGTTGCGGTGGAGGACCAGCATCGGCGTCGGTCTGGTCGGGTACGTCTGTTTTTCCAGACGTGCCATCGCTACCACAGGCAACGACACCAAAGGATACGATCAGAATTGTGAAGAATGTACCGAGCTTTTTCAACACTGCCCCCTTCGTGAGCGACCCCTTCGTGATGCGATTCACACGCATCCATATCGAATAGTAGGTAATCATACCTTTCTTTTTGTCATTGTACAACGTCACCTACGCGCGAATTCAAGTTTATCTTTATGGCTCCTTCCTATGCCAATACCTTCCAGCAATTCCAGCGGATGCTGGCAGGTACTAATCTCTGAGACTGATCTGGACTCCGTTCGCTGTCGTAGTTACGGGGTAGGAGCGTAGGTTTTCCTCGGCCGGGCCTTCCGTTACGGCCCCGCCGGTGGAAAATCTGGAGCCATGGCACGGGCAGAAGATATCGTCTTTCTTCGGGCTATATCGGACGTGGCAGCCCCAATGTGTGCAAGTGATATCGATGGCCCCGAAAGTGTCCTCGGTTCGTCGGTACACCAGAATAGAGGTCTCGTTCTGCGTGAGGATCACCTCGCCTCCGACGGTATTCAATACAGGGTAGGTGGCAAACGAAAGGTCGACCTGTTTCCGATCCGCCGGAACCTTGAGGTCAGTTTCCCGTTTCTTCAGAAATAGGGAGCAGCCGCTACCTAAGGCGATGGCAGATAGCCCTGCAGTTCGAAGAAAGTCACGCCGCTTCCGCCCATTTTCGCTCATGGGGCCTCCCGCTATTGTAGTAGAGGCGCCCAGTATAACTACAAACAGATAGGCTGACGAACCCCTTGTGCATCGTCTCCGATTGGGTTAAGCCCCTTGAGACCCAGGACAGGACTTTCACGGTACGAGTGGAGCAATGAACGAAGCCAAGATTCAACAGTATGGTGATGAACTATACGCGGCGTTACGGGAAAGTAGGGCGATCGCCCCGATACGCGAACGTGAACCGGAACTGACCATTGAGGATGCCTACGCGATCTCCACCCACTTGTTGTCTTTGCGCATGGCAGATGGCGAACGAGTTGTAGGCAAGAAGATTGGAGTCACGAGTCGAGCCGTTCAGAATATGCTCAACGTGCATCAACCCGACTTCGGCTATCTTACGGATACGATGCTTTTCCAGAGTGGCGCGAAGATCCCTATCAGCACGACGATGATTCAACCGCGTGCAGAAGGAGAGATCGCCTTCCTTCTACGGCGCGATCTTCAGGGACCTGGGGTTACCAATGCCGACGTATTGTCGGCGACCGATCAGGTCTACCCCTGCTTTGAGATTGTCGACTCACGCATCGAAGACTGGCGAATCAAGATTGAAGATACTGTTGCAGACAACGCGTCGTGTGGGGTCTTTGTGGTGGGGGACCGTGGCGTCGATCCCCGGAAAGTAGATCTTGTCACCTGCGGTATGGTGGTCGAAAAGAACGGAGACGTGTTGAGCACGGGAGCGGGAGCTGCGGCTCTTGGATCTCCGGTGAATTGTGTAGCCTGGTTGGCGAATACGATGGGTCGTCTCGGCACTGGGTTGAAGGCCGGTGAGATTATCCTGTCGGGCTCATTAGTGCCCCTGGAGCCTGTGGTGGCCGGAGATAGGATGCATTTGACCATCGGCGGTATTGGGGAAGCGTCCGTAGAGTTTGTGTAGGGGGAGGTCCATGGACAGGATTAACATTGCCATTATTGGTTCGGGGAATATCGGCACCGACCTGCTGATCAAGGCGCTCCGCAGTAAGACGATTCGACCCGTATGGATGGTTGGGATCGACCCGGACTCCGATGGTCTACGACGGGCGCGGGAGCTCGGGATCAAGACAACCCATGAAGGCGTGGATGGGCTGCTCCCCTTTATCGAAGACGATGGGATCAAGATCGCATTTGATGCCACATCTGCAAAGGTTCATCCCGAGAACGCGAAGAAGTTGGAGCCTCGCGGGGTGCTCATGGTGGATCTGACACCAGCGGCGATTGGAAAGTATTGCGTTCCTCCTGTGAACCTGCAGGAACATGTAGGAACCAAGAGCCGAAATGTAAATCTGGTGAGCTGCGGCGGCCAGGCGACCATTCCTATCGTCGGTGCCGTACGACGTGTACAGCCTCTGGAATACGCGGAGATCGTGGCCACGGTTGCGTCCCGCTCCATCGGCCCGGGCACACGTAATAATATCGATGAGTTCACCCGTACGACGGCGAGTGGGGTGGCGGAGATCGGAGGCGCCAAAGAAGGCAAAGCGATCATCGTTATCAATCCGGCGGAGCCTCCCATAATGATGCGTGACACCATTCATTGCCTTACGGAGACCGAGCCGGACCAGGACGCAATACGAGCTTCAGTCGAAGAGATGGTGAAAGAAGTGCAGGCGTATGTTCCCGGTTATAAATTGAAAAACGGACCGGTGTTCGACGGCCGCCGTGTTTCCGTGTTTATGGAAGTAGAAGGTCTTGGTGACTATCTACCTACCTACGCTGGCAATCTGGATATTATGACCGCTGCAGCGGTTCGTACCGGCGAGATGTTTGCGCAAGAGATGATGAAAGGAAACCTTCATCTCGAGCCGGTTGGATCGTGAGGAGTTGATGATGGATCTGCGTGGCCGCAACGTTCTGTTGCACGATATGAGTCTTCGAGATGGGATGCATGCCAAACAGCACCAGATCTCTATCGAGGAGATGGTGGCGGTGTCCCAGGCGCTGGATGCGGCTGGAATGCCGTTGATTGAAGTGACCCATGGAGATGGACTCGGAGGAGCGTCGGTAAACTATGGTTTTTCACGCCATTCGGACGAAGACTATCTGCGGGCGGTCATCCCGGGATTGAAGAATAGCCGTGTCTCGGCCTTGTTGCTCCCGGGGATTGGCACCATTGATCATCTTAAGATGGCTCTTGATTGCGGGGTCTCAACGATCCGTGTGGCGACGCATTGCACCGAAGCCGATATTGCTCGGCAGCATATCGAGATGGGCCGCAAGCTGGGAATGGACACCGTAGGGTTTTTGATGATGGCCCATATGGTGGACCCCGATACGCTCCTTACGCAGGCCCGCTTAATGGAGAGTTATGGTAGCCATTGTGTCTATTGTACGGACTCTGCCGGCTATATGCTCCCGAATGATGTGACGGCACGCATCAGCGCTCTTCGTGAAGGATTGAACCCAGACACGGAGATCGGTTTCCACGGGCATCATAATCTGGCCATGGGAATCGCGAATTCCCTGGCGGCTATCGAGGCTGGAGCCTATCGCGTGGATGCTTCCGCGGCGGGTCTTGGAGCTGGCGCCGGCAATACACCCATGGAGATCTTCGTGGCAGTTCTCGATAGAATGGGTGTGGAACATGGAGTGGACCTATATAGGATCATGGATGTGGCAGAGGACCTCGTTGTGCCGCTGATGGACATGCCGGTCCGCGTCGATCGGGACTCTCTGATGCTTGGGTACGCGGGAGTCTATTCGTCCTTTCTGCTCTTTGCTCAGAGGGCGAGCCAGAAATATGGCATCCCATCGCGGGATATTTTGGTTGAACTGGGCCGTCGAAAAACCGTAGGCGGCCAAGAAGATATGATAGAAGATGTGGCCCTGGATCTACGTAAGTTGAGAGAGAGTGAGTCGAGCCTATGAGTACATTAACCGAAGCACAGATCGTTGAATTGGCCGAACACCTTGAGCAGGCCGAGTTACAAAATCAGGCCGTCGTGAAGATCACGGACCAGTATCCAGATATGGATTACGACGATGCCTATGATATCCAGGACCGGATTCGGCAACAGAAGGAGTCTCGTGGAATCCGGACGGTTGGCTTGAAGATGGGGCTGACCTCCTTTGCCAAAATGAAGCAGATGGGAGTGGATTCCCCGATCTTCGGCTTTCTGCCCGAGACCGCACATTGTGCGGATGGCGGGGAAATCAGCACGGATGGTTTGATTCATCCCAAGGTTGAGGCGGAAGTCGCCTTTGTGACACGAACAGCACTGCGTGGACCAAACTGCACGGCAGAGATGGCGCGCGAGGCTACGGACTTCGTAGTGGCGGCGTTGGAGATTATTGATTCACGTTATGAAAACTTCCGTTTCGATCTTCGCAGCGTGGTTGCCGATAACACCTCGGTGTCCCGCTATGTCTCGGGAAGTCGAATCGCCGCGATCACCGATCTTGATCTGCGCTCTATGGGTGTAGTGATGGAGAAGAACGGGGAAGTTGCCCAAACGGGTGCTGGGGCGGCAGTTCTTGGGGATCCTGCCGAGAGTGTCGCGATGCTGGCCAATATGTTGGCAGCGCGAGACCAGTTTATCCCTGCTGGTACCTTTGTTTTGACCGGTGGTATTACGGCGGCTGTACCCGTGGATAAGGGCGACGTGATCACGGCCCGCTATCAAGGACTGGGAGCCATCACGGTACGATTCGTTTAACGTAGAAAAACCATGGTTTACCGGAAGCTTCAGATTGCCCAACCTACGACTGCAGAGCGTCGATCCCTATGGTCGATCTACTTTGTAGTATTCGCGACGCTTGGTGTGTATATGCTGATCTTGATGCATGTGCGTGGCGGAGCTGGGTTCGAGGAACGTGCCTTCGAGGGCACGCTCAAGATCGTAGTGATGAGTGTTGGAGGGGTGGCCATCATACTATTCGGCCTGAGTCTCCTGATCGGACGACTTCTAGGAAGAAAGGTAGATCCCGAAGAAGCCTGGGAGCGTTACGTCATATGTACGATTGTTCGGTTGGCCCTGGCAGAGGGCGTCGCCACCCTGGGACTTGTTCTGGGATTGTGGGGCACCCGCCCGGCGGTGTTCATGTCCTTCTTTATGTTGGCTACGGTGACCTTTCTCATCCATAGTCCGACTCGGTCGAACTTTGATGTGTTCTGTCGATATTCAGCACCAAAAAAGCCTGACGTATAGGCGTCGTAAACTGACCACGACTTACGCTTCGTTACGTAGCAGAAACCATACGCAAGAGAAGAGGCTGCTCAATAACCAGAAGCCCAGGGGCGCACCTGATTTGCCCATAGTGCAGCCTGCATCGGCAAAGGGGCCTCCCGCGCCGGCGGGAGGAGGGCTCGGAATTACGCAGTCGCCGTATAGTTCCACCTGACCAAGAGGGCAGGGGTCTTGCCAAGCACCGGTGCTTGGTCCCGAGGTATTACCGCTCGGCTCTACACATTGCCCCTGGAGACACTCATTGCCTGCGCCACAATAACCACAAGAGCCACCACAGCCGTCCGCGCCACATTCCTGTTGGCTGCAATCCGGAATACAGCTGTCCATACATTTCCCAGCGTTACAGGCCTGCCCTGCGTTACAACTACCACAGACGCCACCACAGCCATCGTCACCACATTCTTTGAAGGTACAATCCGGGGTACAGGCGTCGAGGCATTGACCTGCTTCACAACTGCTACCCACACCGCAGGCTCCGCAGGAGCCGCCGCAGCCATCGTCACCACAGTCCTTGAAGGTGCAATTGGGGATACAAATGGAGACGCATTGGTTTGACGGGTTGCAGGTTTCCCCGTGGTTGCATGTGCCACATGTACCGCCACAGCCATCGTTCCCACATTGCTTGAGGGCACAGTTCGGGGTGCAGTTCACGACACATTGACCGGCTCCATTGCAGGATTGGGTGCCAAAACAGCTTCCACAGGAACCTCCACAGCCATCATCTCCACATTGCTTGGATCCACAGTTCGGTGTGCATTCGGAAACGCATTGTCCGAAAAAATTGCAGGTCTGGTTTCCAGGGCAGTTTCCGCAGGACCCGCCACAGCCATCGTCACCGCATACTTTAAAGGAACAATCCGGGCTGCAATTGGCGACACACTGCCCAAAAACATTGCAAGATTGGTTGCCAGCGCAGGAGCCACAAGAGCCACCACAGCCGTCGTCCCCGCAAGTCTTGCCAAAGCATTGGGGTGTACAGCCGGTTGCCGTGTCATTGCAGGAGAGAGGGTTTAGTCCCGATGGATCCGCGATTTGTGGTCCACTGGTGCAACCGTAGAAGGAAGCTTCCGACTTCCAGCTACACACTTCGGCACCACAGCCTTCGATCCCTGTTTGGGGGCAATCTCCGCAAACACCAGGGCAGCAATCACCCCATTCGACACATTCCGGGTCGCACCCGCAGGCGCCATCACTATAGTAGGTTCCGCATCGGCCTACACAGATGCCCGTCCCGGAGGCTGCACCGCTGGTATCACAGGTATGACGGCAGATGGTGTCTGTTTCCGTTTCGCACCAGGTAACCGTGGCACCATCACAACAACCTTCGAAGCTGATGTTCCCACACCCCTGTGCAACGAACTCGCCTTCCGTGCATTGGGCGTAAGCCGTATTGCTCCAGGAGAGAAGGGCCGCGCATAACGCCAAGCCGAAGATCAATCGAAGGGCTTGGTGCCCAAAATTTAATAACGAGCACTTCGGAAACCCTCTACGCTCCGCAGAGCGGATATGCCAGGTTGGGTTGGTGTCGTCGCATAGGGTCGGCATATTCCGGGTCTCCGAGTGCTCGTGAGTTTCGAAGATTGCAAGTTCCGGGCCGGATATGCAGCTCGACGGTAAAAAAACAGCAAACCCGTGTAAAGTTAAAAGGTTATGCGGGTTAGATTTGTTTTGTGGCTGTGGAGCGCAAGGGGGGCTGGAGTCTGTAGACCCCGCCGTCCGTGGTGGGCAGGACAAGTGTCGGAGGGGGGCAAAAATGAAAAAGCCCGCCGAAATCGACGGGCTTTCTCTATTCGAAACGGCTGAAATCAGTCGTTGCCGCCCCAGGACTTCTGCAAGCCGAGTACGTAACATGCAGCCGATCCAGTTGTGGCGAGTACTTCAAGAATACTGAAGATCTTTTTGGGTTGACCATCATCACCAGCTCGCTTGATGACGTCTGCATCCATAAGGCCGTCCAAGAAGCCCCAGCCTACTGCGATGAATAGACCCATGCAGATCAATTTCACAGCATCTGCGGACATGCCTCGCTTGCCCCAGACCATTGCTAGTACAGTTATGACTACGAGAAGTTCGATTCCACTAGGCATTTGATTCCCTCCGCTAAATTGATTTTTCCTCGTGGTATATGGAAATTGCCAATTTCCAATGAGGTTATGGGTATGAGAACCCAACTTTTGGGCTAGCGCAAAGAATTTATTCAGTTTTCCACAGTTTCAGGGGGTGGTAGACGAGCAGTTCGAATGGTCTCTCCTGGGGTTGTGGATAACCTAAATCTGGAGGAGAAAATTAGATTTTGAGTCAGAATGTATATCTGGATTCGCCCCTGAAACCGGGATTGCCACGCGTATATACTCGTGGTGTGATTTCTTAGTTCTCAATGTGCAGATGCCATATTGGTGCAGTGGTCGTATTCGTGAAGTCTAGTTGTCCTATGAAATGGGTTGATGGCCATTGACGACGTTCTGGATCTTGATAAAAATGTTCGAGTAGGGTTACGCCGGGGGGAGGACCCCTTGCTGTTGGAGTGGGGATGTCGACAAAGGGACAATCGGCTAGTGGATCGAATACAACGCGTGGGGCGATAGTATTCAAGAGCGCAGCGGAAGTTGTTCAATTTATCGAACATGTTCTTAAGAGCCGGGCCGTAGTGAATCTGGATCCCGCCTTACGGTATGAGAGCGCGTTTCTACTCGAGATCGTCCCACCAAAGGGGATGTCGCGGCATTCTACAAACGTGGTCGTGCTTCAGAGTACCGAGCATGGAGCTGTGCTTGGTGTTCCACGTGAATATGCCGCGGAGCTGATTCAGTTACGTCGCCTACAAGCTTTTGCGAAGCGAGAGCCCGGCGCGGAGCCTCCCGCGGATATATTGAAAAACCGGCTGGAAGTTCAAAAACTCCAACCGGGCCAGATGCCAACACAACTTGAGTGGGTTGATCCTACAGCGCAGGCTCCCGAACCGGAGGTGCCTGCCGAAGAGCCTGAGGCTCCCGCAGAAGAACCGGCCGCGATAGCCGAAGAGCCTGAGGCGCCGGCAGAAGAACCGGCCGCGATAGCCGAAGAGCCTGAGGCGCCCGCAGAAGAACCGGCCGCGATAGCCGTGGAGTCCGAGGCGCCCGCAGAAGAACCGGCCGCGATAGCCGAAGAGCCTGAGGCGCCCGCAGAAGAAC
>PBVT01000083.1 GCA_002728755.1 Myxococcales bacterium | reverse complement strand
GAGCGACCGACGAAGGAGCGACCGACGAAGGGGCGACCGACGAAGGAGCGACCGACGAAGGGGCGACCGACGAAGGAGCGACCGACGAAGATGCCTCTTTGGATACAACGCCTCCTGTACCGGATGCAGACCAACCGGATAGTGAGCCCATTGGTGATACGGGAGCGCCCGAAGATGCCGATGATCCGCCTCTATGTACGGGGGTTTGTGGTGATGCCAATAACGATGGCGTGGTCAATGATCTGGATGTCGTGACCTTAGGTGGGATTCTACAGGGTAACCCTGGCGGAATGTGCCCGGAGCAACAGAGTGATGTGATCACGGACGGAGACCTCACAGTAGCCGATCTCCACGCGCTTCGTGCGTTGGTCAACGGTACTGGCTCGGGCGGCTGCGAGTACTGTTCCAATGAGTGTGGTGATGTGAATGCCGATGACATCATCAACATTCTTGATGTGACGACTATGAACGATATCGTTTCGAACGGTACGCCGGATGATGTCTGCGTACTCTGGTCTGCAGATGTGAACGGCGACGGCCTGATCGCGGTATGTCCTACCGGAGAGGTCTGCAATAACGCGGACTCGGATATCCTGGTGGACTATATCGTGGGAAATGGCGATCTGAATTGCGCTCCTGCTATGGTTATTCCACAGAATTAGGATGGTCTGAAATCGTGGAGCCGAGCTATTGTCCCAAATGTGGTGCGAAGACGGTGTGGGCTATCCCTGCGGGGGATAACCGAGAACGGCCCATATGTGAGGCGTGTGAATTCGTTCACTATGTAAACCCGAGCACAGTGGTTGGGGCTGTATGTGTCTTTGAGGACAAGTTTGTATTGTGCAAACGAGCGATTGAGCCTCGTACCGGGTATTGGACGATTCCTGCTGGGTTCCTGGAATTACGAGAGACAGCTGTCGCGGGTGCTATTCGAGAGACCCTTGAAGAGGCGAACGCGAAGATTCAGATCCGCGCACTTCTCGCGGTATATAGCATTCCCTTTATCAGCCAGACTCAGATCCTCTTTCTGGCTGATTTATTGGACCCAAACATTTCAGCCGGGGAAGAGAGCCTGGAGGTGGGACTCTTCCGCTGGGAGGATATTCCCTGGGATGAGCTTGCGTTTCCAACGGTGCAATGGTCCCTGGAACACGCTCGGAAAACCCTGGCCGATCCCAGTCTGCCACCCGATTTTAATTCACGGGAGCCCGAACCCTTCTGAGATCCCAAGGCATGTAAGGGCTGTCGTGGCGATCATGTCGATGGAGTTGGTCAGCCGATGGTCGTCGTCGACGATCTTCAGGTCGACCGCAGGATAATTCTGTACATAGATCTTGGATGTTTCCACGGGGACCGTCTCGTCCTGGTCTCCATGAATGATGGTGGTAGGGCAGGTCGCTTTGGGGTAGGGCGGGTGCGTTAGAGCATCTTCGATCAGGCCAAAGTGAACCTTCTCCAGGATCCCTGCTCCGTTTGGAAAGGGATGCCAGCCGGACGTCTGCCAGTTTTCAAAGGCGTCCCTTCCTATGAGATCTGGCCAACGTGTATTCAAGCCAAAGCCGGGACAGAGGAGAAGGAGACGGTCTACCCGGCCCGGGTTTTGTTCCGCCCAGCGCGCGGCGAGATATCCACCCATACTGGAGCCAATTAGCGAAAGCGGACTCGCATCATCAAAGAGCTGGTCAAGGCGAGCCAACATCGCTGTGATGGATAACCGGGAAAACGAGGGGGCGTTGAGATCGGGCAGCTCCAACTCTACACCATAGTCCTTGAAGATGGATTGGAGCCGCTGACCTTTGGTGGATTTATGGCTTGATGCGAAGCCATGAAGATATGCAAAACGCCGTTTCAGGTCGGCCTCCTCTGCGCTGGGGAATCGCCAGCCGTATAGACTTTTTTCGAGTCATCGTTGACGGCTCGAGGCGGTTATGGGAGTTCCATAGATTATGGAGATATCGGAACTAACAGACCGCGTGCAAGCCTGGTGCGAAAAGCATCAACGTTCGATTCTTTTTGATCCCCACGATGAAAAGTTCTGCGATGTGGCGAGTGGGCAGTTTCTGTCCCTTCCGCTCAAGACCATAGAACGGTATGAGGAGAAGCAGAATCCGGAGACTGGCTCGACCTATATGGTCTTATTACGAGAGGACGGCGTGCAGATCGTTCTTGGTGAACCGGGTATTGCCTGGGCTCCCATCAATGTGACGGGAGTTCCGATCGACGATTTCCCAGAGGTCGTATGTTGGCGAGATTTTCAAGGCGTCTGCCATGTAGTGGAGCATCAGCTACGAGATCACCCCGAGGAGCCTCCGGGCCGAGAGTCGATTATGGCGGTAATGTTTGCGACCGCCATTTTAGCAGGGGCACGTGTGGTTGGTTTTGATGTCGGACGCGCAGAACACCACCTCAATCGGTTGATCGGAGAGATCGAGCATCGGGTCGGCGATCTGGCGACGGACGATGACGACTGATGTGCTGGTAACGGGAGCTGCTGGCTTTATCGGTAGCCAATTGATGGAGCGACTCCGCGCCGCGGGTGTGAACGCTCGTGGTGTAGATCTGCGCCCGAGCTCCGACGAGATGTTGCAGGCGGATATATGTGATCTGGAACAGTTGGCTGCGGTATTCGAGAGTGTACGGCCGCGACGCGTAGTACACGCTGCGGCGATCGTGGATGATCGTGTGGATCCGGACCTGGTACGTCGGGTCAACGTGGATGGCACGGCCAACGTTCTCGATTGTTGCCATCGCTATGCAGTGGATCGCCTGGTGCATATGTCGTCGATTGTTGTTCTGGGCTTTGATCCCGGTCCTATGGCGGACGAGACGTTCCCACTATGCACGGACACAGGGGTGGCCTATTTTGATACCAAGGCCGAGAGTGAAGCCATGGTGCTTGAAGCATTTCGAGCGGGCAAGGTGACGCCGGTTGTGATCCGCCCCGGGGACGTCTACGGCTATGGTTCTGTGCCATGGGTGAATCGGGTTCTCAAGATCCTGCGCAGCCGCATGCCTGTTCTGGTGGCGGGTGGTCGCGGGCGGATGGCTCATTGCCATGTAGAGAATCTGCTCGATGCTCTGGTTCTGGCCCTCGATACGGATGGCATCGCCGGTGAGATCTTTCAGATTCACGACGGGGGTGAGGGCTCGACCTACCGAGAGTATATCACGCGCCTGGCGCGGGCGGCGGAACTACCGGAGCCGCGGGTTTCGTTCCCCCGGTGGGTGGCTTTGTCGACGGCCCTTTGTTTCGAAGGGGCCCAAAAACTCAGTGGTGTGTCGATCCCGTGGACTCGAGGGGCCATTCGCTACCTATGCCGGCAGTCTACCTATTCCATCCAGAACTCGACGGATACACTTGGATACCAACCGCGGATCGATCTGGACGAAGGGATGCGGATCTTAGCCGAGAAACTAGCCGTGGGCTGATTGTGGGCTCAGCACGAAGGGGCGCTGATTGAGCACGCGTTCGGCGTTGTCGTCGTTGCGTACGAACGAGCCATCCATCTTCTGGGTGTAGGCCGCACGTAATTTGTCGGCATTTTGGGATATCTCGGTGAGAGCTTCACAGAGAGTGTCCAGATCTTCCATGGTGGAGTACACCCCGAGAGATACCCGGACCATTCCCGGTACATTGCGCCAATCACCATCGTCCAATTGCTTGAGGTAGACCTCTTCCGCTTTATCGTCGATCTGGAGCAGTCGCTTCACATAGGGGTGGGCACAAAAACATCCGTTTCGTACGGCAATATTCCATCCATGGTCCAGATATGTGGCCACCAGAGCATCGCTCAGGTCACGGACATTAAGGGTGATTACACCGGCCCTCGGATAGCGCTCTAGATCGGTGGGGCCATATAGCTGTACACCCTCAATGGCTGCGAGGCGGTCCATGAATTGCTGCGTGAGAATATGCTCGCGGGCCTGGATATTCTCCATGCCTACATCCATCAATAATTGGGCTGCGAGCCCCATGGTCACGGTGCCTGGTATGTTGGGTGTGCCGGCCTCTTCTCGGGCGGTGATGTCGTCTACAATACGGAAGTCTTCCATGGACACGACCGCCGCCATTCCCCCGCCCACGTCGCCAATACAGCGGCCGCCAACCGAGCGATTTAGGATACCAACGAGAGCACCACGGGAGCCAGGGGCGTACATCTTATGGCCCGAAAGGGCCACGAAATCGAGGGATGCGTCCGGATCGGCCGGGTGCATATTGATGGCTTGATGGGGTGCCATCTGCGCTGCATCAATTACCACCAGGGCGCCATGCTTATGGGCTATTTTCGCGATGGCGTGGGCGTCGTTGATGATGCCTGTCACATTACTCGTACCCGTGATGGCTACCACCGAGACCCGCTCGCCTTCTTCTTCCATAATCTGGTTGAAGTGATCCATATCGAGGACGCCATTATATCCCAGCTCAATCGCGCGGATATTGGAGCGACCCACGGCCTCTACCCAGGGGAGAAGGTTGGAGTGATGCTCCATAACCGTGGTCACCACAAGGGGGCGTGCCAATCGATGATGTAAGCGCGCGAGGGCTCGCTCACCCCGGTCATCCAGGCCCGAACCGTCTGGTAGCGGCATATTGCCACGCAGCCAGAGCCGAACCTCGGGAGGAAATAAGACACGTGCCAGATAGTTTAGCGCACCGGTCGCACCGTTACCTGTAAAGAGAACCTGATCCCGTTCGGGATCGTATCCCACCAACTCCCCAACGGTGGCTCGAGCGGATTCGATGGCCTCTGTGGTAGCCCGTCCCGCGCGATGCACATGGGTGTGGCTATTGGCATAGGACGCTTCAAGATATCGTTGCAATGCCTTCCATACCGGTCGGGGCATCAGGCTACTGGCGGTTGTATCCAGATAGACGCGTCGACGATCTCGTACATTTCCGTCGAGATCCACCACGCTGTCGGAGTGGGTCAGTCCAAGGAAATCACGCGCCAGGGCGTCAATTGTGATGGCCGGTCCGATCTTCATTGGGAAGCCTCCAGGTACGACTTGAGAGTAAACAGCCTGTACGAACGGATGGAATTTACGGATCTAGTTACCCTTTTTCCAGGGGGAACTTCAACACGCAATCTTGTAGGTATACGTTTCGACTCAAGTCTTTGCCTCGAACTGCCGAATACTCTCTCCTGCCTTTACAACGGTCAGTTCTCGTGAATTTTCGTTTTCTATTACTTCTTTGTTTATTCGGCCTCATGGGCTGCTCGGTCGTATTACATTCGGATTATACGCCCAAACAGCCGGTAGAGAGCTCTTTGAATATGGCCTGCGAATCGCATCTTGATTGCGGTTCTGATCTACGTTGTTACCGTAAGCTTCCTGGGGCACAGGGGTATTGTACTACCCGTGGTCTGTACCAGAGCGAGGTGCGAATCTGTCTGTCGGATCGCCATTGCGATGGACCGGAAAAATGTGTTGAGGGTCCCAAAGGTGTCTTCGGTGAGTGTATGTTGCGATACGGCAGTTATGACGACATAGAATCACCGCGGGATAAGGTGATTCGTATGCAAAAGAACGAAGAGATCACCCGACAGCCCAAGGCTGTGAACGGGGCCGACACCAAATCTTGATTCTTAGAGGCTTGTCACTGGTCTTGCCGTAATGAAGAGGCTAGACTCCGCTCCATGGCCAAGGAGTATTCCGACCTTCACCGACACCTCGACGGCTCTTTGCGTCTGTCGACACTTCGGGATCTGGCCGATGATGCCGGCGTAGCACTTCCGCAGGATGAATCGGAGATTCACTTCTTTGCTGGGATGGGCCTGGACCAGGCGCTGGCACGATTTGGTATCACCCTCTCTGTTCTTCAGACTCCCGATGCCGTGCGGCGGGTAGCTGCCGAGATCTGTGAGGATGCCGCCTCGGAAGGTGTTAGCACATTGGAGATCCGTTTTGCGCCGCAACTCCATCAGGGGGCGGCTCCAGAAGAGATCGTCGACGCGGCTCTGGATGGCGTGGGAGGGCGCGCTGGCGTGATCTTATGCGGTTTGTATGGTGAGCCACCAACGGTACTTGAGCGATTGGTGACCATCGGCCATGCCCGTGAAGGGGTCTGTGGTATTGATTTGGCCGGAGGACCAGGCCCTGGCCATTCTTTCGGTATGGAGGATTACAAACAGGCGTATCGTCTGGCGCGAGACAGCGGTCTAGGCCGAACGGTCCACGCAGGAGAGGGGAGACCACCAGCGGAGATCCGGTTCGCTATCGAACATCTCCATGCACAGCGCATTGGGCATGGTACCAGCCTACTGGACGATCCGGCCGTTCTCGACCTGGTATTGGAGCGCGGAGTGTTGATCGAAGCCTGCCCGACCTCCAACGTTCATACGGGTATTATAGGAGCTGTAACCGAGCATCCACTCGCGACCTGGCTTCGCCTGGGAGTCCTTGTGACTGTATGTACCGATAATACCCTTCTCTCGCAGGTGGACGCTCCAACCGAGTACGGCCGGGTATCGGCCATCGAAGGAATCACGGAGCGAGAGCTGGAGGTTCTGGTGGCAAACGGGCGTTCAGCCGCGTTTTTTTGAAGAACCCTTCTTTCGCCCCTTTGCCTTTTGCGAGCGGCTCGAGCCGGTCACACGAATCTGATCAATGGAGATAGGGTTGGGCCCGTTTAGAATGACGCGGACCTCGTTTTTTCCCTTCGAGAGCAGATGTTTGGGGATGGTGTACCATTGCCAGCGGCGATCAATATAGCGGCCCGACCAATATCGTTTCCCATTGATCACGAGATCCACATAGGTGTGGGCACTTTGACCCATCTGGGCGCCAGCCGCGCGAAATTTAAACGACTTCTTTCCCTGAAATCTCACGCGTATGAAGCCTCGATGCTTCTTAATACGCCAGTGGGGAGGTCCTTCCACATTTGGAGCGAAACCCGCAGCACGATAGGAAAACTTCAGATCGGACCCCACGACGGGCGTGTCACCTTGTAGGCTGATTCCCCCACGGCCCAGATATCGAATCTTCGGAGCATTACGGGCGACTCGCCGACGCTTTCGCCGTTTTTTGGCTTGTTTCGGTGCAAGGCTGGCCTGGGCGGCGACAGCTTTCTTGGCCGGTTCCGGCTTCTTCTCGGGCTCTGCGACCTGGCCCGGACGAAGATATGGCGATTTAGCAAAGGTCTTATGTTCCGGCGTGTCTGGCCCCAGATTCGATTTGTTCTTTTCAAAGGAATTCAGTGGGTTTTTCGGGGCGAGCGCCTTTTGTTTCCGTTGCCGTTTATGTTGTTTCTTGGCTTTCTTCGGCCAGATGGCGTCCAGTGCTACGTCCAGACTGGCTCGGTTCTTGGAGATTGGATCGTTCTTCGCCGGTGGTTTGGCCTCGGCAGATGGGGCAAACGCAGCGGTGCCCACGACAAAAGCGAGTACAGCGGTTGCCAGGCGAACCCAGAGGCAGCGGGGATATGTCTTGTGGCGGGGAAACATTTTTCGAATCTTTTGAGTAACGCACGTCCTTCGCCGTCGTCAAAGAAATCTGTGTTTCGGTTGCTCCATTGTTGGCCCCATGGCATCCTTCCCGCCATGTTGATTTGGAGGTCCCAATCGGTGCGCGAGATTTTTCTTGTCTGGGTTTTTGTGGCCCTTGGCATGATGAGTTCGTGTGCGGAACAACCGACACAGGGGGTGTTGCCAGGTGGGCCTCCACCATCCCCTGAAATACCGGAGATGACCAATCTGGCTCTGACAGATCTGGAGCGACCCAAAGGTCGTGAAGAGATTGTTCTGGCCATCGCAGCCCCGGTAGGTGCAGATGTGGCTGCGCAGCGTATGGCACCCGTCGCAGACTATGTAATGGAGCTGCTGGAGACCAAGGTCTCCCTTGTTATCGCGCCCACCTATGCGGATTTGATTCAGTTCACCGAGAACAAATCGATTGATGTCGTGATATTTCCCCCATTGGCCTTTGTGTTGGCACAGGAGCGTGTTCCAAGCCTCCGCCCACTGGTTTCGCAAGTCACCAATGGGGTGATCTCCTATTCCTCGTTTATCGTGGTGAAGGCTGAAGATCCGGCGCGCACGATAGAAGATCTGAAAGGGCGGAAAATGGCCTTTGTTGGGCGACGGTCTACATCGGGATTCCTATATCCCTTTGCGGCGTTCCTGGACGCCAAGATCGATCCGGGCCGAGATCTCGAGGTCGTATATGTCTCCGATCATCAGACCGCCTTTCGGCAGCTAGCGGAGGGAACGGTAGACGCTGTTGCCACCGGGTCCGGCATGCGAGATACCCTGGATCGATTCACCACGGACCAGATGATGAAACAGGCACCGTGTACGGGGGAGGACTGTGAAGAGACCGAGCGAGTGAAGAAGTCACCGGCCGATTTGGCGAGAGCCCGGTTCCGTATTCTTCATAACGCCGGACGGATCCCCTTTGATGTTTTGGCGGTTCTCGATCATGTCCCCAAGGCAGGGGCCGAGAAGATAATGCACGCCTTTATGGCTGTGGATGCGCGTTCACCGCGCGGTCGTAGCATCTGGCGTATGAACCGAAAAATCAGCGGCTGGATCCCCTTTGATGACAAACGCTATGAGGCGGTTCGTCAGGTACTAGCTAGAGTTCGAGCCCACCGAAAGGGCGGGGGTGGGCTATAATGATTGCCGATCTCATAGAACGTGGTCGTGCTCGGGGTATTCGTACTCGACTAGGCATCTTCGCGACCCTGGCTGTGGTTACGGTCATGGGGGTGGCGGGCGCCTGGCTGGACCAGGCCTATTCGGACCGCGCACATGAAGAGGTCCGGCGTCGATCGGCGGCACTATTACAAAGTTTTGCTGTGCCATGTGCTATCGCCGTGGCGGTGGACGACCTGGAAGATCTGGACACCTATATGGTGGAGCTGTCGCGTGCGGGTGCTGAGCACCTGGGAGTATTGCACGTGGCCATGTTGGACCACGACGGAAAACTATTGGCGCAGAGTTGGCCTAGCGATCTACCCAAGCAGGACGGGGTGGAACCGGAAGAGTCTTTCTATGAATTGGCCGCTGGTACATATCAGCCCATCTGGAAACGATATGTGTCGGAGGAGGGACTCTCCGTAATGCAGGTCTCGATGCCAGCTGTATCGGGTCTTCGCTGGGGAACTCTTGTGGCACACTTCAATCTAACGCCCGTTATCCGACAGATTCGTACGACACGATTATTACAATTGGTGATTACCACCATCCTGGCGGGCGTGGTCGTTTTCGTTCTGTTTATAGGCTTATGGCATATCGTTGTTCGCCCCGTGCGTTCTATGGCTCGTACGGCTATGGCGATTCGAGGTGGCGATCTCGCAGCCCGCACGGAAGTGGTTCGGGGCGATGAGCTTGGTGAGCTGGCGACAACCTTCAATTCGATGGCCGAGGAATTACAGGAATACACCCAGGAGCTGGAAGAGAAAGTGAGTCGGCGAACCTCAGAATTAGCGGCGAAGAACCGTGAGCTTGGAGAGGTGAATTCCAAGCTTCAAGAGGCCGTGGAAAAGCTCGATCGTCTGGCGCGTACAGATCGTCTTACGGGCCTATACAATCGAGGCCATTTTATGGAGCGTCTCGACGAGGAAATCCAACGAAGCCAACGAAGCGGTAGCCCCTTTGGTCTCATCATCTGCGATGTAGATTTTTTCAAATCCTTCAACGACAACTTCGGTCATCAGGTTGGAGACGCCGTATTGCAGCAACTCGCGCAGGTCATGCTTGAAAGCCTGCGAACGACGGATGTAGTGGCGCGCTATGGTGGAGAGGAATTCGTGGCTCTATTACCCGGTACGGATATGGACGACTCCCTACAGGTAGCTGAACAACTGCGGGAGAGCGTGGAGCTTACTCCTTTTGTCGGGCCCGATGGTGAGGATGTCGGAGAGGTTCGCGTTAGCGGAGGCGTGGCGGCCTTCCCGGACCACGCCAAGGAATCAACAGTCTTGTTGCACAGCGCAGATATGGCGCTCTACTACGCCAAAAAGCATGGTAGAAACCGGATGATACTTTGGAGTACAGAGCTTGATCCCGTGAATTAAGGGGAGGGCGTCGGAGCGGAGGTACAGGCTCCGCGCGTTCCAGAATCGGGGATCAGAGCTCTTCCGAAACTACCGGGTACCGCCGCCGAATCTACGTTCCATCTCACGGCCGAACCAACCGCCGGTCATGGCGTCCATCAAACCGGTAAGCTCTTCGATACGCAGTTGTTTACTGAGAAGAGTCGCCTGGTCGGTGGGTGGACTCAGGATCATGTCGACCTGCAAGCGTCTGCGCATGAAGTAGATTCGGGTGGATTCTTTGAGGAGCCCCTCGACGAGGCCCGCGAGAGAAGCAACGTCGAGCTCCTCTGGATTGAAGACCAGTTGGGGGAGGTTCCACGTGAACTTGCCTCGAATATCCAGCGCGTTCCCACCGGAGCCACGGAGGACCCAGGGAATGGTCTTGCTGTATTCGTCCAGGATGCTGGTCTCGTCCAGTTCCGAACGGGTGAACCCACCGGAGAATTCTACGACCGGTGCCAGGGCTTTGCTTCCCGCACGTGTTCGCATGGAATTGACCTGTTGCCGATTGACCTTGAAATAGCGAAGAGACGCTTCTTGAACCTCGCGAACATTTGGTTCCATCTTCAGTCGTTTGAGTTTCTGATCCATGCTCGATTGTGCAAGGAGCGTTGTGGGTAAGAGGAAGAGCAGAAGGGGAAGGAAGAAAAGAGAACGGAACATGAGGGTACCTCCATCAGTAGTCCATGATTTGTTGTTCGACCCATTGAACGGCCTCATCCCATTGCCCATTGGAATGGGCGTTTAGATGCGCAGTGAGCTCCTGGAGTCGCAGACTCAGAAGGATTCGCCCACGTTGGGTCTTTGGTGGTTCGGTCAGGAAACGAAGAAGAACGCGTCTTCGTTCCTCAAATAATCGGGAGATCTCTCCCTTCAGATACCTATAGGCATAGTTGGCGTCGTTGAAGACGCGTCCAAATGGTGCTTCTTCATGGTTGAAGATAAGCTGGGGGAGTCGCCATCGCAGGGAGAGATAAATATAGCCGTTGTGGATCGAATTATATCGGTCGAAGGCGGCGTTACCGGTAGCCGAAACACCGGCTGGTAGCCCCCCTCGAGTCTCATAGTAGTCTTTATGGCCTACATTGATGTCCCGGTAGACGGCATATAGGAGTGCGTTGGCGTCCATATACATATAGCCAAATGCAAGATTCGCGATGGGGAGTAATTGGTCGTATCGCGCCAGAGTTCGCTGTGCGGACCGTTCCCCCCGGTGTACGCCATATGCTCGAAGGCTTGCGTCAATGGTCTCCGATAGATTGGGTTCCACTCGCACGCGTTCCTGGTATTTCTGGAACCCGATATCCGGGAAATTCTTCTCTCTGTACGGGGTTAGACGTATCAACTCGGCAGAGGTCAGGACCCAGACCACGGACGTGTCATGGGGATCAAAGACCAGGTGTCGCGGCGACCACTCAGAGTCATTGAGGTATACGATGCTCCAGGTTTTTCCTCGATCGTAGGTTTCCCAGACCTGGCGCCAGGTTAGACAGACCATATGGTCCGAGTCGTGTGGATCTCCCGCGAATCGTAATATAGGAACACCGGTGAATAATAGCCCACCGGAGCGACGCCAATTCTTCCCACCATCATCGGTCTGAAAGATCCCATCCCAGGTGGAGATGGTGATCTTGTCGGGGTCGACGGCGTCGGCTGTGATCCCTGTCACCCGGTTCTGGGAATCGAGTGTACTGAAATAGATCCAGCGCCAGGTCTTTCCATTATCGTCACTTCGAAACAGGCCGATCGTTGTACCCGCATAGATCGTCTCTGGGCGGCCTGGCGCAAAACTGATCCACAGGGTTCGGGCCGTGGATAATTGGGTACCGCGAATGGGTTGAAAGGTCTCACCTCCATCGTTGGAGATACGTAGTCCCTGGCCGGTTGCTAGAAACACCATATTGGGTTCGGTCGGATGGTATGTGACCATATGGGAATGACGTTCGAGCTGATTGGTACCCGGGAAGACAAGAAACCAGGAGAGGCCACCGTCTTTTGTTCGCCAGAGCCCCATCTGACTCGCCAGAAAGGCTTCATTCGGATTCACCGGGTTCGCGGCTACAAATTCAATCCCTGTCGGTTCGACACCCTTTAGGTTCAAGACCAATTGCAGATTCATCTGGATGATCTTTTTCTTCTTCTTCTTCAATACGCGAGCGAGCCAGGCAGAACCCGTTTTGAACCCGACCCCCAGACGAGCCATATCGTCGCCTCCCAGGGAAGCGCCTCTCTGGTCCCATAACCGCATATCGCCCGCGTTGTTCAGTCCCGGTGGGGAGATCCCTGGCCAGAAGGCGGGGGAATCCGGTGTGAACTCCAGATAGGCTTCTCCTGTGGTGCCGTAGGGGAAGGCGAATGTGTTACTCAGCTTATAGGAGAGAAACCCCTGCCTTTGCATGGCCTGCAGGGTGCTACCCATAGAAAACGGTGCCCCAGAGCCAATGGGGCTGGGCCGAATGGAGCCGAAGAATTTTCGCCGCTTTACGACCAGGCGTCCCTCGCCCCAGGTGAGTCCTCGATCGTCACTGGAATAGGCGAAACCATCCCAGGAGCTGAGGAACATGCGGTTGGGATCGGCCGGGGAGATCGCAAAAGCGGAGAATGTGACGCCACGAATACCGGTCTTGATATTGGTAGAGGAGCGCCTCTTGGCCGGGGGCTGCTTCCGTGCCTTGGCTACTGTGACTTCAATGTCTTCATAAACCTGACTCTTCGCTATCTCTGGAGCGAAGAGAAGAAGGAGGCATAGCCATGACCATGCGAACTGTTTCATGAAGTGACTAGCGAAGCCCGTTGATGGTCAAAGTATATGGCTGGTAGCAGTTGTAGTCTTCCCAGCTCTGCACACGAATAATATAGACGGCGTCGTCGTTTCCGTTGGTTTCAACCCATTCGATGTTCTCGTCATCTGTGCCGATACTGATGGAGTCATCCAGGACCTCACCGTTCACACAGTTCTCATAGCCCTGGTAGAGCTTGAGGTCGGCGTCCATACCCACAGGCTGATCCGTTAAGCTGATCTGAATCTTTTCATTGCACCATGGACACCAGACAGGGGGCGAATTGTCGTCACCATTGAAGCAGTAGTAGTCGTCAAGATCGTCCACGTTGTCGAAGGTCCCATACAAGGTGACCTCTTCGGGGTCCTCTCCGAGCCATTTACAGGCATAACAGCTGTTGTTCGGTTCGTGCTCATCGGGATAATTCAAGGCTGTACCGTCGCAGTCGTCATCCAGTCCATTACCGCAGGTGTCGTAGAGCTCGGGGAATATTGCTCCCGCGCAATCACTCCATGGCGACCATGTACAGGCCCCCTCACAGCTTCGGAAACGTGTGCCTTGTTCGCAAATCCCGTCACTGGTCAGAGGACCACAGTCGTCGGTCTCACTGTCTCCCGGGCTACACTCGCCGGTCTCATCACAGACGGTCCAATTACCCCAGCTGCAATTATCTAAACAGAAACGGGTCTGGGTACCGCAGGCGCCGCATGGCTGGTCATCCACCATACCGGGCGAACAGGCCCCTTCATTTTCACAGGCACCAAAGGCGCCCCATTGGCAGGAATTATCACATTCGGCGGTCCGCTGGCCGCAGAGTCCACAGTCTTGTGTCTGGATTTCACCCGCGGTGCAGCCACCGCCATCCTCACATTCCCCCCAATCACCCCATTCGCAATTTTCTCCGCAGACACGAACTTGTCCGCCGCAGATTCCGCACGCTCGTTGTTCGGTATCATCCGGGGTACAACTTCCTTCTTCCTGACAGCCGGTCCATTCACCCCAGATGCAGTCCGTACCACAGGAACGTGTCTGGGTTCCGCAGCGTCCGCAATCGGCGGTCTCTGTCTCGGCCTCTCCGTTTCCTTCGCACTCGCCCTGGCTAAGGCAGATCCCCGACCAGATCCAGACCTCACCTGGTCCGCAATTCCCTTCTTCATTTCCACATTGTTCACATTCGCGTGAGGTCGTCTGCCCGGGGCTGCAGTTACAATCCGTGGGGGCATCGCATTCGCCCCATATCAGATCTTCACCGCATATCTGTGTTCCAGAACCACACGCACTGAAGCATTCCTGTGTGGCACCTGCTGTACATTCTGGGCAGCCCTCATCGGTTTGGCCATTACAGTCGTTGTCGATGAGATCATCACAGATGTCGGTCGGCATCACCGGAGTCGCGCTACAGGTGGTCCAGTTACCATTATCACAGTTCTTGGTGCCCTCGTGGCAGCCGATATGGCAAGGCTCTTGTTGGCCAATATTGCATTCTGTGCCCACACAGACAAAGTTCTGGCAGGTCTTACCGCACGTGGGTTGGCCCGGTGGGCAGCAGTCCGTATTAAACTCGCATTCGGCTCCGGCCTGGCAGCTTCCATTGCTAAGACAACGGTAACCCTGCGGACAGTCGTTGCCATCACTGCAATCCAATTCGTCCAGATTGGAACAATATCCCTGGTTACAATATTCACCCGGCGGGCAGTCTGCCTGCGCCTGGCAAAGGCTAACGGTCGCGCATTTGCCCTGTATACAGACCTGGCTCTGGGCACAGTCGCTGTTGATAAGACAGGCAACCGTCGGAGTCGGGGATTGACCACAGCCAAAAAACAAACCGATGGTCAATAGGGTGAGAAGAAAAGCCAGATGTTTTGAAAGCACATATTTCATAGACCCGCATTCTAATGAGCGCATTAGAGCAGGTCAATCAACCGGAGTGCTTTTTTCTACCGACCAGGAACGGTCAACAACTGCTAGTCACAGGCCTGGAAACATTGCGCCTTCGGTAGGGTGGATGGCGGAAGTTCGGACTCGCATTCGTCCCCGATTGCGATATTGGGTGACCAACTCCATTCGTTGAAGAACAACTCACCTACGAGAGAGCGAACCCCACATAGGTTGTAGGAATAGAGATGCGCTTTACGAACGTGGCGGACCGTCTGACGGTATACAACCGCGCAGCGTCCGTTGGGGACCTTCCCGGAGAACTGCAGAAGGTTCTGGTCCGTAGAGGTATTACTCCAGGTTTCCTGCCAGGTCTCAGAGCTTCCCTTGGTAAAGTTCTCGGTCAGACCTTCAGAACCACCCATATTATAGGTCAGACTTTCGCTGCTAGCTTGGGTCTCAGCGGTCGTATTGTTGATGGATGTCTGGGAGGTCAAAGCGTAGCTACCGGAGAGGCTATCACTCTTCGAGTCGGTTGTGACGCTACCATATCCAGTCGTTTCGCTGGCCGAGCCATCCATATGGCTGCCATGACTTGTGCTATTGCCGGTCTTCTCTCCTGTGGAGTTGCCCGATTTGGCGCCACCGGTGACGCCCACCGATGTTCCCACTTTACCGCCGACTTTCGCCAGGCCGGGGATGGAACCTTCACCGCTTACCTCGGTGGAGAGCCCCGTGGTGACGGAGCCAAATACTTCGCCGGTTTTTGTGTTGAACTCTTCGGACGATTCGCCTTCCACCAGATTCCAGCCCCAGCTGGTTCCATCGGTGGAAGAGAAGTTTACGTTCGCACTCGCACTGGATTGGAAGGTCGTGCCATAACTTTCCTGGGAGGATTCGCCTTCCGAATGAGCGACACCTACCGAGTTTGTGCTGGATTGGGAGTTACTCAGGCTGACGCCCTCGGACCAGTTCGTGGATTGAACTGTGCCCTGGGATTGCGTGAAACTCTTGGAGATCGATACCGAAACGCCGCGCTGCCGTGATTCGGTATGACTCTCTGCATAGGTAAGCGTGGTGGCAATTCCACCTACGATAGGACCATGTACCACGACAGGCTCGTAGAACTCGGCGAGCTCGCGATTTCCATCGTAGGCAAAGTGGACAGGTCGTACCACAGGAACCGGCAGCGCTGTTTCATGGGCGTTGTTATTCACGTCCACAGCCACTACGCGGATCGAGGCGATGGAGAATTCCTCATCTTCCAGAACCGGATTGAAGATTACGACCTCGTCCTCGTACCAGGTGGGATCGCCGATTCGGTCCACGGAACCACTGGCCTGGTGGGTGATCTTAACGAGGTCTTTGGAGCCATTCACATTATAGAGTTCATAGATGAAATAGGCCGGTTCGAAGCCGATAGCTTCGACTTCCATTACGTAGGGAAGGCCACTATGAACACGAAGGGCGGGGCTACCGCACTCGGCAAGGATCAGATCGTTGTTTTCTGCATAACTGACGACGGGCTCAAGGCGCGTAATCAGGACGGACTGTTCGATATTGATAAAGAATGTCTCCGGCTCTTCGTCGCGGATCTCTTCACCACCATTAAGAATATTCACGGCCTGAATGGTGCCCTCAAACGACCCGGGTCGCCGACCTTCATGGTTGAATGGAACGAGGAATGGGCCAAATCGGTTCCATCGCAAGATGGTGGTACCGCTGGGCAGCACCTCGGAACCAAGGTTGGCGTCTTCTGTGAACCGTCCGTCATAGATGGGAGCGATGGTAAAGGCATGTACCTGCTCTTTCACCAGCTGGTTGTTATCGTCGGTCCAGACATAATGACCGTTGAACTCAAGGTAGGTCTTACCCTGGGATGGCGGCAGAAAATTTTCGCCGTAGATGTATAACGTCTGGCCAATCTGCAGATTGTTCTCATCCAGGGCCAATACACGGGGCGTACCAGTGTAGTCTTGACCAGGCACTATAGGATGGTTCGGGCCGGTAAGTTCAAAGTCACAGCCCAATGGGCCAAAAGCCAGAATAAAAACAGTTAAAATGGCAATCCAGATACGATGTTTCAACGATTTGTCCTCTCCGAATGGGTGCGAAAACATAAGTAAGTAGTATAAACCCTGTCAATCAAGAGGGTAGATACCCCCAGTAAACTTGGGGTGTAGACGTGCAGAATCGAGCCCAAATAAGAGGTTTTTCATACACGATCTGGGTGCCCATTTGATGACCGTCCATATGGTACTCCAATTCTCGGTTCAGGGAAAAGATAGATTCATTCTGCGGGCGCGTTTTCCTTTCGTTTTCGATATTGCGCCACCAGGGAGCGAATAAGGAGCACCCATACGGCGATCAATACGAAGCAAAGGATGGAAATGAACGAGAGAACTCCCTTGCTTCCCAGGGCCAGTATTCCGAGAACCAGGATCGATGTGGTTCCTTTTGCGACGCGGTAGGTCAGCATATCGACGACCGCTTTCCCCTGGGTTTTTTCGCGGTAACCGAGAGGAATGTACAGGATCTCTTTGGCGGCTCGGAACAGGGAGTAATCGAAGCATTTACTGCCGATTTTTGCCATGGCCGCTGTCAGGAATCGTGGGGAGGCGGCAAAGGCCCCTACGACGATGCCCAACATGGCCGGGATCGCTAGCAGTGTTCGCCCCACACCAAGGCGCGTCAAGATCACGGCCGTCAGAAACTGAAGCCCCAGACTACCCATATCGATGAAAGTGTAGATCCTACCGTTCATTTTGGTGCGGTCGTCCACATCCGGGTAGGACTCCTCAAGCATACTATTGTATTGGTAATCGATAAGATTGATGACGACCTGGACGACGGCGATCAGAAGCACCATGTAGATCAAATATCGGCTATCACGAACTGCGCGTAGACCTTCTCCCATGGGCCTGGACTCGGTCGGCGGGTTCGCTGTGGTGGGCAAGTCCAGTGCCATGCGTTGGCTCATCCACCAGACCAGACCCAATAGGGGAAATAATGTCCACAGGGCCAATTCGGTTCCGTAGGTGTCCGCGATCCAGCCAACCCCCAGATTCCCTGTGATGCTACCTGCGGTCCCGACCACCAGGAGTAGACCATAGAGCCAGCGGGCTGTTCGAATACGGAAAAGGCAATTGGCGTAGGTCCAGAAGATCTCAACAAGGATAACGATATAGATGTCCTTCCATACGTAGAGCAGGAAATTGCTGCCTGGGACTCCGATCTGTCGGAGGAAGAGGAGGATCTCAAGCACGATGATGGAAGCCGCCACCGCGGCCCCATATAGGGTCATGGGTGGCAATCGAGATGCAAAGCGGTTGTAGATGAGGACCGTGAAGAACGCTGTGACTGCCACGGCGATCCACACCCAGGGCAGACCTGTCTCCGTATAACTCTCTAGAAACAGAGACTCGATCGCCGGCCTTGCCACCGAATAACTGGCCAGAGTCAAGAACCCGAGCGCGCATAAGCCGACCAGCTTCTTTACCTGTAATTCGTTAGACTCTTCGAGCAATGAGGGGGTACCACCTTATGGTTGGAGATCGGATCGTCCGTTCTGAATACAATCCTTGAGCCAGGACCGCACGCCAACAATCCCGCCTCGGCCACGAAAGGGTGTATGCAATTCTGTGGTAGATCCTTCGTAGGCAGATTCCACACGCGATGCATAGGCTTCAGGGCATAGGATTACGGCTGTATCGTAGGTGTCGAGACCTTTGGCCTGGACCTGAGCCCTGAGCTCCGGAACCAGTATGACCGGGTCTTCTGGACGGTTAAAGGTGATGTCATAGGCTTCAGGGATCGTTTCGTTCGGTTTCAGGAAGCCGTGGAGTGCAGAAAACACCACCCAATCGTCCAGGAAACTCTCGGAATAGGAGCGGGTAAGATGAAAGAGAAAGCCCCGGTACGCCCGATGAGCTTCCACAGGTCCTGCATCAGGCTGTAGATCCCAGATCTTTTCTTTGGTGCAGGGAATGATCCCAAGTCTCCGCACGTCCATTCTCCCGAATCAATTCGCGTTGAATTCACCTTACTTCAATTGAAGGCCCTCACCTCGAAATAGTTGAGATGAACGGACCGCCCGATATTTTGCTCGTGGACCTCGTCTACCGGTTTTCCCCACGCGACCGTTTCGTCCGTCTTTGAGTCGTTGGGTTGGGGCTTTCAAGGAGCGTCCACCGCGTCCTCCGATGCCCGCTTGTCCGCCCAGACCTCCCGGCGTTGAGCCGCGAACCAGTCTACGCAGTACACGGTGTTTTTTGTCGTAGCGAATCGTCAGAGCGCCCCCTTTTCCGCCTCGGCCACCATGACCGCCACGTCCACCACGAGCACCATCGGCTCCAGCTCCACCCAGGCCCCCGTCGCCGCCAGGTCCTCCCTGGACGGTAATTCGGATAGGGGATTTGGAACTAAGCTGTTTCATAGGGCGAATGATCCATTGCGTCGTTTCCCTTGAGGTCAATTTCACCACAACGAGTCGTCCCGTTATGGACGACTGTACAACACCGACGTCGGCAACAACTTTTGGACCCGTTCCTCCCGTTTTCCCTCTAGAACCGGTCCGCCCCGCTTTACGTGGACGGTGTCCTTTCTTGCCATCCCGACCCGTTGCTCCAGGGCGACCAGAAAAAAAGGCGTCCTCGAAACAGTCGTAGGTTGGTTTGTAGACACGGGTAGCTGTGATCTCCGGTCTGCTTTTCAGTCGAGCCCGGACCAGAAAGCCACGATCCATGGACTTTCGAAAGTCCGACTGCGGCACATACAAACCTTTGTTGAAGGTACCAAAGGGACTCTCCAACTCGAAAAGATCGAAGTCGATAAAGCCCTGCTGTTTGTCCTTATTCGTCCAGGTACGTTTCTTTGTCCCGTCGATGAAGCTCAGCTCAAGACGCATCGGTGTGGTGCGGCCCGGGCAGACGCCATTTAAGCTCGCTAGAATAGCCAGGCCCGTGACTTTTGATGGGTCGATGAGGTCCGGCTGGGTAGTGGAAGATTCGGCTGCTCTGATCTTGCGTTCGAGGCGTCGACCATAGGGTGTTTTTGCGAGATTCGACCATTCCAGGAATGCCAGGGCATCTTTATAACGGCCATCGGCGTATGCCTTTTTTGCCCGACAATAATTTTCGCAGCCCGAACGATCGGAACCTCGTTTGTATTGACGGCATGTCTCGATTGATTTGGGTTCGGGTGGGACCGGCTTAAACAGGGCGCATCCACCGAAAAGTACAGCAACCAGAAGAGCTGGTATCAGTCGCTGAACGCTGGTCTCCGCACGATGTTGGTAATCCATTCTAGGCGTCCCGATGCCGACGACCGGCGTGTAGTGAGTTCGTCACGAGAAGGACGAAGACCATGCGTTAGACTCGTTACGGCTGGGGTCGCGTTATCCGCCCAGAGGGGCGGAGACGACGTGGGAATGTGGCTCATCAAATATAGGCTGGTCAGCCGGCTCTAGATTCTCCACACCGGGTTTCGGCATTTTCTCTGAAAGGGTCGGAACCCGCCAGGAGAGAGTCACGTTCTCTTCATTGCTGGAGATAATTCGAGAAACTTTTCGTGCCAAACGACGAATATGGCGTGGTGTAGAAACGTCTCCAAGACCACCATTATTGATGATGAGTCCATAGTGAGCGGTCTCTGCCACGGGTGCGATATCTGGCTCTGGTTTGAAGAGCTCGATCTCGGCGTGACCGCCGGTCTCCAGATCTACGATAACGATAGCCAGCTGGTCTTTTGGACCACGTACAATATGACCAAAGGCCCAGGAACGAAGGAAAATAGAACCGTCCTCATAAGGGGCGAGTAGGGGTAGAGCCTCAACCTCTAAAGGAAGCTTGAGCCAGCGCTCCGCGACCTTAATGGGTCCGTGCATCAGAAGATCTTCCTCTTCAGTGAGTATCTCTTCAATACCGCAAGCAGGTACGGTAAATAGAGCAGCTCCGGCCGTAGCCCAGCGTGCCATATTTGAGAGGAATGTTCGCCGATTTTTTGCTTCAATATCCCCCATGACACACTCCTTCAAAATTTTGCTTATCATACTGTAGATTCGTCGTGCTGCGCAAGGTTGAAGGGGAATGTTTTATGGAAGTGATCCCGCTTGCTCATTTGGGTATAGGAGCTTATGCTCGTCAGCCATGGGCGGTCAGAAGACCATAACATTAACGATCAGCACCCTCGAAGCGGCGCGTATACGCAGTCTGTTAGAGCACGGGGATTTTGAATTCGGAGAGGCTCCCTATGCGCTTTGGCGCGCACGGGGAACGGACTGTACGGCCACCTTTTATACCAAAGGTAAGGTGGTCCTGCAGGGCGCTGGGGCGCAGGAATGGGCCGAGCAGATCGACGCCGGCCAAACCCTATCCATCGTATTCGCTGATCCATTTCAAGATGCGATGGATCTTCATCCGGATCCGAAGCCCCCACGATGGATCGGTATTGATGAAACGGGGAAAGGCGATTACTTCGGGCCGCTTGTGGTCACAGCGGCCGCGGTCAATCGGGACCAGGTCGACCTTCTTCGCGAGCTGGGGATCGCGGATAGTAAGAAGATCGCCGATGCCAAGATCAAGAAGATGGCGGCAGATCTGAAGGCCTGCTGCAGCTATGAACAGATCGTTATTGGTGTAGCTCGTTATAATGATCTCTATGCCAAGATCGGTAATCTAAACCGCTTGCTGGGATGGGCGCATGCTCGGGTTCTAGAGAATCTATTGGAGAAGGAGCCCGATTGTACGTTCGCGCTGAGCGATCAGTTTGCTCGTGATGAACGTGTTGTTGGTCGCTACCTGGGAGAGAGAGGGCGCTCCATTCGGTATCATCAACGCACCAAAGGTGAGTCGGATCCCGCCGTTGCGGTCGCATCCATTATCGCTCGGGCGGAATTTCTCTGGCAGATGAAGAGACTGGGAGAAAAAGCAGGGTTTACCGTGCCGAAAGGGGCTGGGGCCGGCGTTATCACCGCGGGCCGTCGAATCATCGAGGAGCATGGTCGAGACGCTCTGAAGGATTTTGCAAAATTGCACTTTTCAACTACGGACAAGCTTGGGGCGACCGATTAATAATGGCGCAGTATTCGTTCGCGTACCGTGGCGAATCAGAACTACAGGGATAAGGCGATAATCAATGGCATACTATCTAGTGACAGGGGCCATGGGTTTTTCGGGTAGTACGTTGACCCGGCAGCTGCTTGAAGACGGTAAGGATGTAATTGCCATGGATCGAGCCCAGTCCTTTGAGGGGATGGAGGAGCGGTTCAAGGTATGTAAGATCGATCCTGCCAATCCCAAGCTGACTCTTTTGTCGGCAGATTTATTGGATCCGGATTCATTGAAACAGCTCAATGAATACGACATAAGCCATGTCTTTCATGTGGCATCGCTCTATGACTATAGTGCCACACGGGAAGCCTTGATGGCGGTAAACGTAGAAGGTACGCGAAATCTGCTGTCCTGGGCTCTCGAGGCGGATCTGAAACGCTTCGTGCATTGGAGTACCTGCGGGGTCTTTGGAAAACCCTATACGGCCGCCGAGGGAAAAAAGCACAATCTCCCCTTCGACGAGAAGGCTTCTTCTCCGAAGAACACCGCAATGGACGCGGAAGGCCCGGACGGAACCCACCTGGTCAATGTATATTCAGAGAGTAAATGGATACAGGAGAAGCTTCTCTGGAAAGCATATGCGGATAATGGATTGCCTCTGACGGTGATTCGCCCAGCACCGATCTACGGACGTGGTAGTCGCTATGGTCACGGAGGCATCATGCTACTGATCGCAAAGGGCCTGTTACGTGCGATACCCAGCGACGCCAAGAATGCAGTGACTACGTCGGTGCATGTGGAGGATGTCGCGGGATTTGCACGCTTTGTAATCGAGAAAAAAGAGTCCATCGGCGAGGACTATAATGTGGTGGATGATAGCATCATTTCCTACCGCGATTTTCTCCACTACATCGCTCTCGTTTCTGGTCGGCGGCTTTGGAATGTGCCAGGCATCCGTTTGTCCATGTATCGAGCTGTTGCGGTACCTGCGGCGCAGTTTTGGACCTGGCTGGAACGTAAGTTCAATTTCCCCAAAATGCAGATGCTTGAAGTCCAGTCAGCGACGTATATTGGTTCCAGTTATTGGATCTCAAACCGTAAGAGCAAAGAGCTTGGTTACCAATACCGATACCCGGATGTTCGAGAAGGTGTTCGCGACACTTTGGCGTGGTTCCGGGAGACAGGCGATATCTAGGATTATCCCGTCGAGTACGAGATAAATCTCGTACTCGCACGTAGGGGAAAATCAGTTTTTTGCGATGTTGTTGAGCGAAGCTTTACAGGGAGAGGGCCAGGAATGACGGGGGCTAACGGGAATTGTGTTGCGGCCTACAGGCCTAGCGAGTAAAAAGCGCCAACTTTTTTGGGGGATTTTCCCCGACCGCATAATGAAAGGGGTTTTTTTATGCATATTCGTAATCGTTTTTTTTGTTTGTTTGGATTTGTTGGATTTTTGGCCGTACTGCTGCTTCCTACGCAGGGATTTGCAAATAATGATGTGCCGGGCGTAACCGGAGCGCAGACTTCCTATATTGGTGCTCGGGTATTGAAATCCGGTGAGGAAGTGTTCAGCGGAGATGTAGTACCTGGCATTTACAGTGAGCTTGAGAGTCCAGCCTGTGACGCTCTTGAGATCGAGGATTGTGTACAGACCTACGGTAACTGGGAAGGAGATACCTTCTTCTTTGGTGCAACCGATCTGGGTACTGGCAATACCGTTGATGGTGTTCTCGAATTTTATTGGTTTGAATCGTCTGTGCCCAAGAGCGCTGATTTCTACGTTATGGTTTTGAAAGTGAAGTCGGCCCCGAATGCTGTTGATGATTGGGAGCTGAGCCACGATAGCGACAACATCTTTCAGGAGTGGATCTACGAACTGACCCCCTGTCAGACTGTGAACGTGGAGATGGAGTCTTCTGGTCTACACGGTGCCATTCGTTGGGACTGGAGCGTTCCGTTCCAGAACTACCAGTGGGAGCCCGAAAAGGTCATCGAGATTCAGGAAACCTATTCTGCTGGTTATGATCTGAATGCTTCCGCCAGTGCCCAGGCCAAAGGCGCGTTCAAAGAGGGGAGTTACCTTAAGGATGCGACCGTTGGTGCCAATATCCAGGGCAAAGGATACGTAAACCAGTCCTACAAAGTTTCCAGTCAGTACACCGTAACCCTCTACAAATGGCAGATGCTGGTACAGGGTGGTGCGACCAATATGACGTGGAATATGGTTGTAACCGAGGATGGAACCATCACCAACGATAGTGCCTATCATGAGTACTTCATCGTGGTGCAGGCTCCGCAGGGTGAGACAGCTCACATTGCAGAAATCAACATTGGTGCTGGCTTCCGTCGTCCGGCCTGGTGGATCTGGCCCGATAGCGAAAACCAGATCAGCGTAAGCGTACAAGATGTTACCTTCACGCCACCGCTTGAGATCGAATGCTACTCGGATGACGATGTTCCTGCCGACTTCGAATGCCCGGCTCTGGGAATTTGTGCCTACGGCGGTCCCACTTGTGACGAGGGCCTCTGGAAGTGCGCTGTTCCGGAACTGTTCGAGATGGAAGAGTACACCTGTGACGGTCTGGATAAT
Organism: Myxococcales bacterium; assembly: GCA_002728755.1. Lineage (GTDB taxonomy): Bacteria > Myxococcota_A > UBA9042 > UBA3505 > UBA3505 > UBA3505. The sequence continues at coordinate 59,815 of PBVT01000083.1, read as the reverse complement.
GACTGTGATGGCGTGGTCGACGAAGAGCTCCAGGTTGTCTGCGAGACCTCCTGTGGTCTAGGAACCCGTCAATGTGTTGAAGGTCTTTGGACCACCTGCTCGTCGGAACCAGCTCTTGAGGTCTGTGACGGTCTGGATAATGACTGTGATGGCAGCATTGATGAGAGCGTCAAGCGTGACTGCGAGACAAGCTGTGGCAACGGAACCCAGAAATGCACCAATGGTGTATGGGGTGAGTGCTCCAAAGAGCCAGAGGTCGAGACCTGTGATGGTCTGGACAACAACTGTGACGGCATGATCGACGAAGCTCTGCAGCATAGTTGTGAGACGGCATGTGGCACTGGTTACCAGTTCTGCACCCTGGGTAGCTGGGGCGAGTGCACGGCTCCGCAGCCGACCGCTGAGGTCTGTGATTCTGTGGACAACGATTGTGATGGCAAGATTGACGAAGGTATCCAGGAGACCTGTTCCAGCGCTTGTGGAACCGGAATCATGTCTTGCACCAACGGTGGCTGGGGAACCTGCAGCGCACCCGAACCGATTGCTGAAATCTGTGGTGATGGCATCGACAACGATTGCAACGGCTACGTTGACGATGGCAAATGCTCCAGTGGCGGTTCCGGTGGCGGTTGCTCCAATGGCTCCGGTAACGGACCCATCGCCTGGCTTATCGTGCTTTGCACAACGCTCTTTGTGACGCGCCGTCGTCGCAGCGTGACGCTTAGCTGATACTAAAAGAACCCTTTCAACAAGGCGCCCACGGTCTTCTTCGTAAGCCGTGGGCGCTTTGGTTTTTGCTATTGTGCTTTGACCCGGTTGGTCCAGGCCGTACGCGCGTCGAGACCCACGGCCGAAAGCTGCGGAATAATCACCTCTTCGAAAGTGTCCGCTAATAGGGAACGGGCCGTATAAGAATCGGAGAACCCTAGGGCCTGGGCTTCTTGAACGAGGGCCTCTGGGAGTTTCTTTCCTATCGGCATCGCGGCCAGCATGCAGGTTTCCAGGTGGCCGAGGGCGACGGGGAGATAGTCTTGTATGCGGGACCGTCCGTCTTTGTTAAGGCGGGGCCATGTGTCGCCGAGATAGATCCAGCCAAAGCGGGCGTGGTTGATTTCGTCAGCCGATAACTGGTGTAGGACGGCCTTCACAAATGGTTCCTTTGCCCGTTCCCGCTCCTCTGTGAGAAGTCCCACTGAGATCGTCTCGGATAGGCTGGTGAACAATACATTGCGAAGAGCCCGTTCCAGGGGTGGGCAGTCCGGGTGTTTGGGCAATGGTTCGGTCGTCAGCCGTGCCTCGATCATCGGATCTCCGTTGAGAAGGGCGACAACTCGACCGCATAGGCCGGCGTGCCGTAATTCATCCATGGAGAATCGTAGGATACAGGTCTTGAATTCCAGGGTGGCCTCGGCTTCGATCAGCTGCGGGAGCAGTCGAGAGAAGACCGCGGAGCTCTGGTGCTCATGCAGCATGCGTTGCCGCCAGTTCTCACGGGCCAACATAATCGCGTCAGGGGAGTAGTCGCCCTGGAGTTTTGTGGTGGGAAATTGTTCGGGTGCCTCGCTACCGCGAGTCAGCGCCTTATGCACGAGCTGTTCATGTTCGTTCTTGAGGGGGTTGTCTCCAACCTCGACCCGCAAAACGCCCATTTATAAATCTCCTTCAGACCGGCATGGAAGGGGCAACGAAGGGGCCCGGTACAGCACAGGAACAACCATATTCGGGTTCGAGCATACAGTCACCCCATTCCTGAGCTTCGCAGCAATCTCCGTCATTCTCGGTGGTGCATTCGTCGGGGCAGACCCCATCGGTTTCTACCACGCACGGGTCACTGGATGACTCACAGCCAGCGCTTGCCATCATAAGGGTTGCACCAATAGCTACTGCTTTTGCCGCACGTAGGGCACGTTTTCGAAGTGTTTTATCGTTCATGCTTTCCCCTTAAACGATCATCTCTGGGGCAACGAAGGGACCTGGTATGGCACACATACAACCTTCATCGGGTATAAATTCGCAGCCAATGAACCCATCACCCCATTCGTAACAACAATCGGCGTCGTTATCTTGGGTACATTTTTCCGGGCAGACTTCGTCGGGTTCATTTTCACACCCAACTTCTGCGGTGTCCGCGGACCCCTCATCTGGCGTGATTGTTATGGCATCCGCGTCCTCGTCTTCTACATCGACCTTGGTGGAGACATCTTCGATCGCAATGTCTTCTTCCGTTACGTCTGACTCTGTCGTGTCATTACCCAGATCTTCTACGGTGGTATCGGTCGTGGATGTATCTGTACTCACATCAACACTGGCCGTATCCGTGCCCGCATCGGTGACAACGTTATCACTGCCGGTGTCGGCCTGGTTTGTGTCTTCACCAACGTTCACATCTGGCTGGTTATCATCAGTGGAGTTACAACCGACCCCGAGTCCAACGATGGCTGCGCCCATGGTTACGGCCTTGGCTGCTCGTAATGCACGCTGCCGAATCTTTTTCGTTCTTTTCATCCCTCATCCTCATACCCAAGAAGGTATGATTCTACTCTTTTCAATCTGGAATGGGAAGGGAGGATAGGTGCGTTTTATACGTCGGATTACACGGCACTTTTCTAGTCTGTAGAAGTTCGCTACTAATGAATTGAGTCGAACTGCGAGGAGTGCATGGGTCGCTTGGTCGGAATTGCAATTAAGGCGAAAAAACGAGCCGATGTATGCCAGCTGTCGGAGGTGATGGTTTCCCTGGAACACGGTGTAGAGGGAGATCACCGTGGAAAGCCAGGGAAACGGCAGATTACGGTGTTGTCGCTAGAAGATTGGAACGACGCATGTCGCGATATGGACCAAAGCCTGGACTGGACGCTTCGTAGAGCCAACCTCCTGGTTGAGGGGGTTCGTCTGGAGGAGCAGGTGCATGGCCGTCTACAGGTGGGCGAGCTTATTCTCGAAATTACCGGTGAATGTGATCCTTGCGACCGGTTGGATGAGCAAATCCCCGGACTCCAGGATGCTCTGACACCCAATTGGCGGGGCGGAGTCACCTGCAAGGTTCTTACACCCGCAAAAATCCAGGTGGGGGATTCTGTTGAGCTATTCGCAGACACGACAGCGACATAAGAATCCCATGATCTGGGAAACCGTCAGGTTTCAAGTATACTTTCGTGGCAACCCTCGAGGAGATGATCGAATGCGAACAGCTCAAATTCTTTTTTGTATGATCTTTCTAATTCTTGGTGCCGCCTGTACTGGCTCCCCTGGATACCTCGCAATGGAACCCACCGATGAGGGAGCAGCTGACGCAGGCGCCGCCGACGAAGGGTCGACGGATGAAGGCGCTGCCGACGAGGGGGCGGCCGATGAAGGCGCTGCGGATGAAGGCGCTGCCGACGAGGGGGCGGCCGATGAAGGTGCTGCTGACGAGGGTACTGCGACGGACGAGGGAAGCCCGGATGCAGGGACCGCGACCGACGAAGGTACGGATGCGGGGCAGGGAGACGATGTTGTCGCAGATGTGGCGCCGCCCTGCGGAGAGCCGCCCACCTGTCCGGGAGAAGAGGTCCCCGTGGATTTGGATGGGGATGGTTGCCAAGACACCTGTGTGGCTGGGGAGCCGTGTTCAACCAACGAGCAATGTGGCAGTTGTGATGAAGACGAAGACTGCATCGGCTACTATTGTAATTATGGCGAGGGTTGCACGACGGATGGGATCTGCGTCGCTCGCCCCACCGACTGTACGGATGAGTATGACCCCGTATGTGGTTGCAACGGGGAAACCTACAGCAATAGTTGCCAGGCAGGTGCCGCGGGAGTCGATATCTTTCATCTGGGCGACTGTGACGGAAACGCCTGTCCCGATGGGCAAAACTGTGGTGGTGAAGCACAATGTATCGCAGGTGATGTCCCGTTCTTTGCGGAGGTGACCTGGCAGATTTTGCAGACCTGTTATGCCCTTTCCCCTGCGGACGGTGTCGGATCCTGTATTGCACAGCAGGTTGGATTTACTCCGTCTTGTGGTGGCTGCTACGCGGATGTTGCGGCCAACCTGGGCCTATGTACGACGGGCGAGGGAAACTGCAATATAGCCAGCTCCTCTGTGGATGAGTTCACCTGTGCGGGGTGTTTGCTGGAACACTTTGGAGAGTCCTTTAATGAGTGCTCGGGCTATGGCCTGGATGCTGCGGCCCTGGCGACGAGTTTATTGAGCCCTCCCTGATCTCTGGGGCTGGACTCTACCCATCGTGAAGGGGTTATCTTCTCTTCCTCTTCTTTCGCTTTTTCCCCTTGCCGGATTTCGGCTCGGGTGGCGCGGGGCAGATAAGCTCCTCGCGTTTAAAGCATATCTGAAGGCTACTGGCGGGTCGCGCGAGTTGGTCCGACGGTAGGCTTCGTAGCTCTTGTCGAAAGCAGGTCTCTTTCGATTCAGGTCCCAGGTTTACGGGTTGATCGAATCGTGTTGTACCTGCGGCGGATCCATCGGACCACGTCAGTTTTGTGCCGGCTTTGATATGACAGGAATCAGGGGAAGGTGATGGGGTCTCTGCTGCGTCTGGTACCCCGATCTCTTTGAGTTCTGCGGTGAGAGTGTCCCCTTCAATCCGTGCACATGCATCCTGATAGATGACTCGCGTACGCCGAGGATCTTTATGCACCTTCACTCGCGAAACTGGCAGGGAGAACACGGGGGGAGGTGCCTGGTTTGCAGTCTTCATAGGTGGGCGAAGAGTATCCTGTGACAGAAGCACCTTGGTGTCGATACCGGAACGTGAGCGTTGGGTTTGCTCCCGAGAAGGGACCCCTGCGACCGTCAGCATGCCGGAACTGGAGAAGCGGATCCGGGCACCGTTTTGTAGCCGATGGGTGTCGGCCTCCTTCTTTGGAGATGGTTGCACCTGGTAGTGGGTTACCAAGATCTCTTCGGGCGTTGGGAAGCGCAAGAGGTAGCCGGGGAGCGCTGGCTTCATAAGCCCGGCCTCATCGCCCTCGACCGCGACCCCCGGCCGGATGGTAGCCGAAGTGCCGTCTTCGGAACGATAGGTCGCCGGTTTTCGTAGGGTACGAGCGATGTGTCGATGATGTACGAAGAGTCGCAACTTGAGATTGTGTAGGCCAGACGCGGTTCCATAACAATGCTGGCTGGTATCTGCGATGGTCTCCAACGCAACCCAATCGCTATATTCTTTGATCAGCCGGAACACCCAGTAGGAGCCGGAATTTTCGTTGTCTCGGTAATAGAAGCGGTCTCTGGCACTTTGGGACTGTGTATCGGGATGGATGTAGAGGAAGGCATCTCGATCAACCAATACAAAGTCCAGGGGCTCTGCTTTGGCCGGCGTCTTGGCGACGGTACCCTTCGTCTTCGTCTCTTCAGTCGATGAGGCGGCTTCTTCGGCGCTCGTGCTTTGAAGTGGCGTAACGGCAAGGCTGACTAGAATCAGGAGGCCCAGAATACATTTGCCCAACGCAGGTATACCGGGTGAGACCGGTCGAAAATCGGTATGGGAGAAGAGAGTCATGGATTGGGAAGTTCTAGCGGAGTCTGCAGGAAAGGCCAACGTTTTCCTGTGGCCTCGAACCTGCGATCTGACGGCAACTATGCACGAGTATTTGAAACTGACACAAATGGGCCGATAACACTTCTTGGAATTTCATTCTTGCAAGTCGGCGCGGCGAAACGGACAATAGTCCGGGTTCTCATGTGTCGTAGAGGTCAGGTCTATGGAAAGCGGCTGTCGAACGAAGCCAGTTTGTAGCTATTGGGTTGTATGGGTTCTTGTGGTGACTCTATGGGGTTGCGGTGGAGATGGATCTTCACAGATAGGGGCCGATGGAGGAAGCCAGGATATCCCCGGGGATGTAGCCTCCGATAGTCAGGCTACCGATCTGGGAACAGACGTGCAGGGAATGGATGGCACAGCCGATACGGTGATTGCCGCGGGTGAGTTTGGTTGGCCTTGCGAGAGCAATAGTGAATGCCAGAGCGGCTACTGTGTTCCCTCGTCGAAAGGTCAGGTCTGCACCCAGAACTGTGTCGACGATTGCCCGATAGGTTGGGTCTGTAGTCCGGTGGAATTGCCGGGCGAGGATCTAACCTTTATCTGTGTGGATAAGACCGCCAACCTGTGCCGGCCTTGTCTATTCCATGATGAATGCCGGGTTCTCGGTGGTACATCCGCCGACCGTTGCGTGAAGTTTTCTGACTGGGAGGGCTCCTTCTGTGCGACCAGTTGTTTCGGTGGGGAAACCTGTCCGGACGGGTATTCCTGCACCGATGTTGTGGACCCGGATACAAGCCAGACCTTCAAGCATTGTTTACCGGATTCGGAGACCTGTGAGTGCAACCATAAGGCGACCATTGATGCCGCGCAGACAAGCTGTGGTAACGAGTTCTGCACGGGACTTCGATTTTGTGACACCGACGGTCTTACGGAATGCGACGCACCGGCGATTGTCGAGGAAATCTGTGATGGGGTAGACAACGATTGCGATGGGGATGTGGACGAAGACCTGGGAAGCACGACTTGTGGAGTGGGCGTATGCCTGCATACGGCCGAGAATTGTGTGGACGGCGAAGTACAGGTTTGTGACGCATTAGAAGGCGCGGATACGGAAATCTGTGATGGAAATGATAACGACTGTGACGGTCTCGTAGATGAGAACCTTGCCACGGTCAGCTGTGGTGTTGGAGCGTGTGCCCATGTGGAAGAGAGTTGTACCGACGGTGTTCCAACGGTATGCGATCCCTTTGAGGGCACGTCCACCGAGGTCTGTGACAATATAGATAATGATTGTGATGACCAGGTCGATGAGGGACTGGGAACGACGGTCTGTGGGCTGGGATCCTGTGCACATGAGATAGAAAATTGTGTCGATGGTGTGACGCAGATCTGCAACCCCTTTGAAGGGGCCGAACCCGACTTCTGTGATGGGGTGGATAACGATTGCGACGGATTGACCGACGAAGATCTGGGAGCCACGACCTGTGGTCTGGGGCTATGTGCCAAGACCGTCGAAAATTGTGTGGATGGGGCCGTTGCCTTCTGTGACCCCTTTGCCGAGGCTTCGGCCGAGAGCTGTGATGGTCTGGACAATGACTGTGACGGGGCGGTGGACGAAGATCTGGGAACCACAACCTGTGGCCTGGGTATCTGTGTAAAGACCATCGCCAATTGTGTGGGTGGTAGTCCTACCTTCTGCGATGCCAACGAGGGGGCCCAGACGGAGTTCTGCGATGGTGTTGATAACGACTGCGATGGAGTCGTGGACGAAGAGCTCGGCACGACCACCTGTGGCGTTGGTGTATGTGAGCATACCATTCAGAACTGTTCTGGTGGCGTTCCACAGGCCTGCAATCCGGTGGAAGGGCTCTCGACGGAGATTTGTGATGGCCTCGACAACGACTGCGATGGGCTGGTGGACGAAGATCTCGGAACCCTGGAATGCGGTGTGGGAGCTTGCGCGAAGTCGATTCCGGTCTGTTACGGCGGAGAGATCCGGGTCTGTGATCCAGATGAAGGGGCGTCCTTTGAGACGTGTAATGGCATTGATGATGACTGTGATGGAGAGCTCGATGAAGGTTTTGGCACCGAGACCTGCGGTCTAGGTGTCTGTGCCCATACCGTAGATGTATGTTCCGATGGCGCTCTACAGGGATGTGATCCGATGGAGGGTGCGTCTTTGGAGATCTGCGATGGTCTGGATAACGACTGTGACGGCGAGGTCGACGAGGATCAGGGAACCATCTCCTGTGGTCTGGGGGCCTGTGCTCAGACGCTTCCGGCCTGTGTCGGCGGGGACATCAACTACTGCAACCCGTACGAGGGAGCTACCGCAGAGGTCTGTGATCTGATCGATAACGATTGCGATGGCGAGAACAATGAAAACCTCGGCACATATATTTGTGGGCAGGGCCGATGTGCCCACGAGTTGGAACACTGTGTGGATGATGTCCCACCGGTCTGCGATCCTTTTCTTGGAGCGACCACGGAGACATGTGGCAACGAGCTGGACGACGATTGCGATGGATCCATTGACGAGGACTGTCTCGATAGCTGTGATGTCGGAGTCAACGCTCTAGTAAATGGAGGCTTCGAATCTGGAACGGTCGGCCCCTGGTACTACCTGGATAACTATTCCATTGTGAACGATGCCCATGACGGTAATTTTTCTGTTCGATCGGTTGGAAATTCCTGGATACGGCAGGATTTCAATGCGGTGCCCGGAGATACGATCAACGAGCTTACGTTCTGGACGAAGAAGGGGGCTCCAAGCAGCCCTATGTCCTGGTCGGTAATCTATAGCGATGGGACGACATCCAGTGACTTCTTCTATTCGGGAACAACCTGGTACCAGCATGATGGACTGATGGTTATCGACCCGAGCAAGCTGGTCACGGGGCTTCAATTCCATGGATATGCTGGGGCCGGTGCCAGTCAGTCCTGGTTGGACTCAGTAGCGCTCTGTTATGAGCCATAACCCCGGCGTTGGGTGCGGTCTCGATCAGAAGTATAGCTTGCCGTATAGCTCGTGTAGGCCACGTACGACTTCGATATTCTCCGTGATGTTCTGAATCTGCCATTCGAGATCGGAGATCAGATATTCGTAATAATCGATCTCGTCTGCGTCTTCGGATGCTTCAATGGCCGCCTGCGATTCAGCGATCATGTCTAGATACTCGTTGGCTTTACCCAGCATCAACGCTCCCACACCGAGTTTGGTGTTACTCATATCGCTCGGTTGTACAGCGACATAGATCCGGCCGTTGTAGGGGTTGGAGAACTGGATCACATTTTCTGGCGTAGAGCTTTCCAGCCCTTCGCCGGAACCCTGAAGCCAGATCTTCGCGTAATCGTTGAAGCTATTGTCGAAGTTGGCGTTGAGCCACGCCATCCCATACCACAGAGCATAGAGTTGGATCGTAAAGCTGGTATAGGGGTCGACAGGGCTATAGGTAGCGAACATCTCTCCATCGGAGTCCGTCGCAAATGGGTCTGGAGGGACGTAGGAGAAGAATTCTTCTTCGATGACCCCACCGAAGAGGTCGAAGCGATCTGCGGCGATTCCACCGAAGACCTTCTGAATCTCATCGGGGAAGCGAAGGTTCATGGAGATGGCCCATTCATCGATACTCTCCGCGCTCTGCACACCGAGAATATAAGTGTCCGGGTTCGTCATCACCTCTAAAGCGAGAATCTTATCGTAGAATGTACCGACCCATTTCAGGCGTTCGTAGAAGTAGTACCCGCTCTCCCAGTCGTAGATACTATAGAGATATCGCCCGTCACCGAGTTCGAAGTTGACGTCGGAACAATACTCGCTGGTGAACATGGACCATTCTTCCTCACAGATGGGCAGGCTCTGGCTTTCGAAGGCCCAGTAGTAGTCGTAATCAAAGTCGTACCAATAGGCACCGGGTTCCGGTATCGCCAGCACCTGTTGTAGGAATTTGAATCCCTGCATGGAGGCGGCGGCCTGCGTTAACCCACCATCGAGAGCCTTGCTCCACTCTTCATCTTCAATCCCCCAGGACTCTGCGCCATCCCAGCGCAGGGACTCCCATACGGTGCTTCCCAGGAACCAATCGTCAAACACCCAGTGCTGGTAGGCGTTATGAACGAAGTGGAAGTAGCGGTACCACATGCGGTCCATATAATCCCACTCGTCAAAGAAGACTCGATCGCGTTTGAAGTTGTTGAACCAGTAGTAGTTCCAATACCGGTCGATAGCGTCTGCGACGATCTCGTAGGAATCGGCCCCCATATCGTAGGCGTGACAGGTTTTCGTGCCGAAGGTGTATTCGTCGGAACAGTATCGGTAGGGGACCTCCCAATACGACCAGGGAGCGTCACCGGTATGTTGCGACATATAGGATGTGTGGGCGTCCTGGCCCATCAGCTCCGCCACATCAGGCGTATAGGGCACATTCGTGCGCTTACCGATATTGTCGACCCCGCCCATAATGCCCGGGATTCGCGTGTAATGGCGAAGATCCCGGAAGATATCACGAAGCGAAAATGGACGATCGTAATAGTCACCATCGTAGTCTTGCAGTTCAAGCAGCGGATCATTCGGCGCGTTGTCGAATACTTCCACAAGTTGTCCGTAGCCGAATTTGATGGCGGCCCGGTCGTAGCGCCCAATCCCCTGGATGTCGGCGTTGAAGCGGCCCGCGTAGTCCATGATCGAACTATACTGGTATTCCCGAAGTTTCCCGTTCTTCTCCGCCTGACCCAGGTTGGCCATCGGCTCTGGGTTTTCACCGCGAAGGTCCCAATAGCCTTCATGGTAGTTCAACGCGTCGGTGGACGCTTCAAAGTTGTGGCGAAGGCCGAGTGTATGCCCCACTTCATGTTCGGCGGTGGCACGGAAGATGTGGCTGACGAGCTCGTCGAGAATTTCGTCGGAGGGTGTATCCTTCAGTTCGAGCGCCAGACCTGCGACGGCGTCATCGAAGAAGGAAGCCATCATCATATTACGCATGGCGTAGCTTCGGAACCGATTGACCACCTCTCTACGATGGAGCGGTGAAGCCCAATGGGTGGGGGAGACCTGACTATGGAGACCTGGGGGTAGAGGTTGGCTGGCATTTTGCGGCGTGACCATACCCATGCCCTTCAATATGCGAAGTTCGGGACTCGCCATCAGAAGATCTTCGATGGGTTTGTCTTTGATGTTCTGTAGGCGGGAGTGCGTCCATCCGGCCGGTCGCTTCAGTTTGTCGATGCCGGGGATTTTGTGGACCGAATGGGGGGATGGCATCCGAGCCGGGCCTTTCTTCATACCTGCCATCGGGTTTTTGGGCTTGTCGTTGGGGCGGGACGCTACGAACTTATCGAGGGCCTCCTTTGAGGGGGAGGCCTGGCTTGTTCCGCCCATCTTCAGTTTGGCCAATAAGGCCTGCACATTCTCGCCCAGCGCGAATTCCTGCGGATCGATACGACCATTGATGAGGTCTACGATGTCACGCCCCTTGGCGGCGACCTCTCGTACGGTCGCACCATAGATGTAGGCGTCGGCCGCGAAGATCTCACCTGTCATCAGGTCGATCGCCGATGGACCATAGCCGAGGAGTCCGGCACGGGTAGGTTCATCAACAAGGTACAGATGACTGTACCGGAGATCACCGATGACCTCGCCGCGAACAAGCACCTCGCCTGTCTCTGCGTTGACCGAGCGAGTGTTTGGTCGCAGCTCAAAGACGTCAGGAATGTCTGCACGGCCGGTGAGGCTTGTGACGGTCTCCTGTAAGGCGTCGTTCCACTGTTTTACAAGATGGTTTGCGGTTGGAAGGAGCGAGTCCGGAAAGCCGGGAGATAGGTAGTATACGATGGGTCGAACCTCTCGTTCCGGAAAGGGGATGAGGTTCCCGTCGTCACCGCGCGTTTGCTGCCAGATATTCCAGCGGTTGATGAGGTAGATACGGTTGCTCTCGACCTCACCGTAATCGGGATCATAGCCATATCGCTCGACTCGGAAATACCCGAACTTGTCGAACATCTCCATTCGTACCAGAGAGTTGTCACCACCCAGGCCATAGGGGTCCTGTGGCCCATCACCAGCACCTGTGCTTTTGTCTCCACCGTCCGAGCCGCCATCGGAGTCAGGGTCGTAGGATTCCCGGTCTCCATCGGCATTCCAGCGCACATGAATCGCATCGCCGTCCGCGTTTCGAACCAGCTGGTTGTCTGGATATTCCAGAGGCTCGTAGTCGCTGACCGCTGCATCGACCCGTACAAAGGAGTTACGGATGCTGACGATAGCCGTGACGCAATCGTAGTTCAGATAATACCAACAAGCGGGTTCGTAGAAGAGGTTCCCGTCCCAATCCTCCACCAGGAAGGTCTCGGGTTTCACAAATATCTTGGTGACTACATCGATATATTGTGCCGATTCCAGGCCGCGAATTTCTGCCGGATCGGAGTAGTCGGTCCAGGAACCATCGTCGTTTTTTACTCCAAGGATGGGGTGGTTGGGATCGTTCTCATCTTCGATGGTAACGGCCACCGAATCTTGTTCCAACTCATCCACATAGAAATGGAAGTTCTTCACGTGATTTGTGGACCAGTCGACGCGGAGATGACTACGCTCGTACCACATATTGTCTTCTGTGTTTTCTACAATAACGTTGGACTGCTCTCCGGTAGAGGAGTTGTATTCTCGATTCACATCCACATGGTCTTCAATCTCGAAGACCGCGATGGGGGCGGCGTCCGTTGTCCCCGCAATAAGAGGATGGGCGCGCAACGCGACCAGATGGTTTTCCTGTATATCCCATCGAATACGAATGACTTCTTCGGTCTCGCCTATGAAGGTGTAGCCGGCGTCGTAGGGTACATCGATGACCGTACGGCGCATAAACCATTCCCCCTCGAAGACATCTTTATCGATCAGGCCGGGCTGGGTGCGGTCGATATCACCTACTTGCTGGGCACAACCAAGTGGTGCCAACGCAAAGGCCAATAAAACCAGCACGATATTTCGGGTCGAGTTGAAGATAGATCGTTTCACGGGAGTCCTCCGAATTAGATGCCGGAGGAATGCCTCTATATACCCTCCAGCCCGTCGCATATGGTGGTCATCCAATCTCTATCCGTCAACTCTGCGCGCGTTTTGTGCTCCAAAACGCTGGGGCTGCACTGTGTAACTCGCCTTGAGTTTTTACTTCTACACAATGAGAATGGCTTCCAGTGTGCTGGTTATGAAGGGGTTTGGCAGTCGCTTTTCTATGGTTGAAATATCGGAAGAAGAATCTGTATGGTCTGTCCCTTCTTACAGCCTGGAGCTAGCTCGTGTATAAATTCATTCCGATTGTTTTGTTATCTGTTTTTGTTCTCGCCTGTCCGGGATCTGAGGGGTCTTCGCCAGGCGCGGTAGGTAATGACACGTCTTCCAATGGCGGGGGCCAAGACACCTCTGTTTCGACCGTAGCCTGTGGTGAGGTTCTGCATTGTAGTCGGGATAATAACTGTTCGGATTCCGATAATATTGGTGCTTGCGTACAGGCCTGTGCCGTAGAGCTTGGCGCGGCCAGTGTTGGGACCTGGGAGGCCTATGCCGCGTGTAGTGCCGAACAATGCAGTTTTTGTGACGTTGATAATGAAGACTGTCTGGGAGGTTGTATCTTCCTAAACTGTACCAGCGAGTGGTTCGAATGCATGAGCCATCAGACGAGCGGGACTGCGGATTGTGCAGAGACCTTCGCTTGTAACGATGCCTGCTCGGATGGCGATCTACATTGTCTACAGGATTGTGTAGAGAAGGCTTCGGTCGAAGGACAGGCCGCGTACTTCCCGGTTCTGGAATGTTTTGCCAACTCCGTCGCAAATAATGGCTCGGGTGACGAGTGTGCTGAGCTGGCAGTAGACTGTGCATGTTCCCATTTTGATGCCATGCAGGGGACCGCTGAGTGCACGGAGTTTCTGGACTGTACGGACGAATGTGAAGACGACTTATGCTGCTTTCCAGAATGCCGGTCGAAGTTGAATGAGGAAGCCCAGGCGCAGTCCGATGTACTAATGGACTGCATCTTCGATAAGTGTTCGAATTGTGAAGACGGAGATGACGAGTGTTGGGGCACATGCATTGGTGAGAATTGCATGGAATCGGTCTGGACCTGCCAATGTCCAGATGCGCCGGCTTCAGGTACTGGTACGGCCGATTGCAGCACAGCCTTTGAGTGTATAACCGATGGCTGCGAAGGGAAGGGGCCCTGTTGTGCGCCAACCTGCCTGGGTGAGGCCAGCCCCGAGGCTTATGAGCAGCTCGACGCGTTCTTTGGCTGCATTCAAGACTGTGGCTGCGGTGATGGTGAGGACTTTTGCTGGTTGCAATGCCTGACCGCGAAATGCAAAGACGAGCGTGAGGAATGTGGTGTCAGCCTCGGAGGCCTGGGAGGCTTCTGAGTTCAGCCTCCTTCATTGCCCCAGGTAGATGCGGTGGCGTCCTATGATACGCGCGTTACCATCCGTGTCCGTAGCGCGAATGGATAGGATATGTGCACAGGGGGTCAGCCCCTGTAGGGAGATTGTTCCCTCAAATCCGACGGTGTTCGAGTCGCACATGGCGTAGCCGGGATAGAGGGTGCAGGCATCAGGTCGGCTTTGGTCGATGTTGAGGGTTGTCAGGAATTCGCCGTCTACGAGGACTTCGACGTTCTCGACATCTTTATTGTCCAGGACCCAGCCCTTTATTTCTGCACTACTACCGGAGAGCATTGCGTCGGCTGCGGGACTGTCCAGGCTCCCAAAGGGTGGGATGGTGTTGTCGAGATTATTGGCTAGACCAGAGACCGTCTCGAAGTTGCCGAGTATAAGATAGGCTCGGGCCCGGACGGATCCGTACGCAGGGATCAAAAACGGGAACATAAGACGGAAGTTGTTAAAGACACCGGCTTTCCAATAGGCCCGGAAGTTGGGAAGGCGATTCTCGTAATAGAGTCCCACTCCATAGCTGTGGGTCTCATTCTGGAGGGTGGCCCACCCTCCTGGTGAGGTGAAATCGCTGTAGTTGAAGCCGTTTCCATCCAGGCCTGTGATGTCGACCGGACTGCCCGAGGAGTTCAGGATCGCCGATAGATTGGGGGTGCCTTCGTGGCCAAAGCTAGCGTATAGAGTGGGGAATTCATGGTAGTTGTAATATTCCTCTCCGCCCAGGTTGGTCACGGTCATATCAATCTCGACCACATGGGAGCTTACAAACCGTAGCCGTTGCGTATACAGCACATCGGAGGGGAGGGCGCTGGTAGCTGGGGAATTACAGGCCTCATTCACGCAACTTTCCTGCTGCCAGTCTGGATTCCAGAATAGAGGGTTTGTCTCCATAGACAGGATCCCATCCGTAGCGTTGACCCACTCCACGCCAGAGCCCTGGTTACATTCATTGCCACCCTGTACCGGGTTCCATCCGAGGAATGTGATCTGCCCGGGACATCCTGGACTGGATTGGCAGGAGCCGTTGTAGGCGCACCCCTGCATGGCCTTATCCTGATCATAAAAGGCCACCTGGACTTCACGGCCGGTGTCGTGCGCGTCGATTACATTGGTGGTGTTCACCCCCGGGCCGTCCCCCGAAAAGCCGAAAAAGATGATAGTTCCACCCCAATCGCGGCGTATACCAACTTTGAATGAGCCGTCCGCGTTGGTGATGTAGTCGTCGGTAAAACCATTGACTGTAGTCGTATGGGAGTTGCCCTGGACGGTCTCTGCTAAGGGGTTGTTACTTACAGGAGGCGGAGGTTCAACCAGAGGGCAGTCTACTGGTTCTGAGCCACAATCGTCAGAACATATTTCCGACGTCTCGGTTCCATTGCATACGCCGTCACCGCATAAGCTGCCACAATCGGCCGGACAGTTGGTGGTGGACTCCTCCCCGTTACAGGTACCATCGCCGCAGTCCTGGCCGCAGTCCGCAGGACAGGAGATGCTGCTTTCCTCGGGTTCACAGATACCGTTACCGCAGGCAGGTACCGCGGTATCTGATCCGGGATCGGGTTCGGTTATCGTGTCGGAACTTGTATCGGATTGGGAGTCTTCCGCAGTATCGGATTGTGAGTCGATACCAGCGTCGGATTGTGAGTCGTTACCAGCGTCGGATTGTGAGTCGTTACCAGCGTCGGTGTTTGGGCCTGAATCGGAACCGCTGTCTGTAACGCTGCCATCGTTGGTAGAAGATGTGTCAGGGGGTTCGATTACATCCACATTTACGGCCGGGGTGGGGGTTGACCCACACGAATAGAGACCTCCGGCTAAAAGGATCAGAACCCATCGCCATCGACATATCCCACAACTGGTGTTCGTACGGTTCATAGAAGCTTTGATCGATGGTGGAACTCTTTGCTTTTTATCGGCCGAACCGAGGTCATGGTACATAGCAGAGGAGCGCCTCGTAGTCGTATCCGAGTGTAAGGGAGTGGCTGATTTCGTCAGAATCTTTGGACACGAGGTATCGATTGAGACCTTCGTGATATAATCTCCACAATGGCTTCGTGGCCGTTTCCGAGGAGACAATCTCGCAGTACCCAAGATGTGTGTCGTATTCGTAGTTTGGGGAACCTTCCGTTGGGTTCGTTGTCGGGAGATACGTCAGAAGTGTTGCCGCGAAGAGCTGGTGTAGCTCAATGCGACCAGGTGCTGGTTCTAAATAGAGTTCAAATGACGGTCCATCCAGCATCCAACCGCCTTCCATTGAGTCTGTTGGTGCCCATCGATGCATGGTTGTACTTGAGAACGGCACGATAAAGAAATGGCGATAGATCGTGATGATCTCCGTCGAGATCGGTTCGCCACAGTCCTCAGAGCAGGTGCCCGTTGTTTCGCCGTTATTACATAACCCGTCTCCACAGCCGGGGCAGTCTGCTGCGCAGCTGGCTGTTGTCTCGGTGGGACCGCAATGGTTATCGCCACATTCGGTGCAGTCGGCCGGGCAATCCACTCCATTTTCTGCGTTGGAGTGGCACATACCATCGCCACAATGCGTCCCACAATCCTCGGTACAGGTGATTGTCGATTCGGTTCCATTGCAGGTGCCGTCTCCACAGACGGTGCCGCAATCTCCTGCGCAGTTGATGGATGTCTCGTCTCCATTACAGGTACCGTCACCGCAGCTTGAACCACAATCGTCGGTGCAATTTGTGGAGTTTTCGTTTCCTACACAAAATCCGTCACCGCAGGACGTGGGGCAGTCCTGCAAGCAGTTGGATGGGGTTTCCCCTACTGTACAGCTTCCATCGCCACATTCGGAGCCGCAATCCTCGGGGCAACTATTGGAATTCTCGTTCCCATTGCACGCCCCATCATTGCAGGAACTGCCACAGTCAAAATGACAGGTAACGGTCGTTTCCTGCCCATTACATGTGCCGTCGCCGCAGTTGGTGCCACAATCCGCTACACAGGAGTTTGTGCTCTCATTACCGTTGCATGTGCCATCACCGCATTGGCTGCCACAATCCTCCCAGCAGGATGTAGAGGATTCGTTTCCGTTACAGATGGCATCACCGCAAGCGGGAGGGCAGTCCGACTCGCAGTTGGAGCTGTTTTCACCTTCTTGGCAGGCCATATCGCCACAGGTTGTACCACAGTCATCCAAACAGCCGATGGAGTCTTCTCCGCCATTACAGACCCCATCACCACATTCGGTTCCGCAGTCCTCGTGACAGTTCGTAGTCGTCTCTATACCTGTGCATGCGCCGTCACCACAATCGGCGGAACAGTCCTCAGAGCAGGCCGCAGGAGTTTCGTCTCCATTGCAAACGGCATCACCGCATTCGCTGCCACAATCGTCTACACAGTTGACCGAGCTTTCGTTGCCATTACATACGGCATCGCCGCATTCACTACCGCAATCTTCTACACAATTGGTGGTGGCCTCCAGCCCATCACAGGTTCCATCACCACAGGTGATAGGGCAATCCTCGGGGCAGCTTTCGGGGTTTTCGAATTCGTCACAGACGCCATCGCCGCAGAGGTCCTCACTGGAATCCGAGGTGTCTGCGCTATCTGACGTGTTGGTGGTGTCCAACGTATTTGTGGTGTCGGTAGGATCGGTTCCGTCGGGGGTCGACGTGGAGTCACGAGAAAAGGGGCTTTCTCCATTTCGATTGGCGGCGAGCTCTACATCGCATCCCTGGACCACGACCATGCTGGTGCTTAGAAATAAGACCAGCGCGCTGAATAGAAAGCGATTTTTCTTCGTATTTCTGCTCGATAGATTGTGTTGCTTTGTGCGAGCTCCCCTTCGCATATCGAATCCTCCCGCTCCTAGATCACCCGTACGCCATATATCAGATATACCCCTTGATAAGAATACTGGATATGAAACCTTCGTGACCGATCATGTGTCTTCTCTGTCATTGAGCCGGTTAATCGATTGAGTCTCGCTGGTATAGGAATCCAAAGGCGATGCCCCCGAGCAACAGAATTACCAGGATTCCCACCGAATGTTCGGGTACCGGGTTATTGTCGTTGATCTGGCGGGTCGCCATGCATCCGCCCATGGAGCTGTCCCGTACGGCGTACGATTGCAATTCCGAGGAGGTGACGATCTCATATGCGGCTGTGCTTGAGATATGATCGGCCCCTGGAGATACCGTTGGTTCTGGCACATCAGCAAGAGCCGTGGAATACGCCCAGAGGAGGGCAGCCACGCCGATACCAAGGACGATTACCGTTCGTTTACCGTTGCTCTGACCCATTGTACTGCTCCCGCGTCCGGGGTCGATTGACCCCATTTGGAGATACAAAGGTGCAAGTTCAATGCCATAGAGGCTTTATGTAGACGACTCTATAGGTTGTTTAGAGTGTCCGTCGGCGCGAAAAAAAGAAGACGGAGGCCGCAGTGGAGAGCGCAAAACAGCCGAACAGAGTAAGAAGCTCGAACGGAATAAGCTCTCCGGCTTTTAACGCCTCACGGGGACTGAACGCAGAAAATATAGTTAGACATCGGAGAGCGCTGGCTTCTGGCTTGAGGTTGACCACGACCCAGAAGAGATACGAAATCACTAGAAATAAGGCTCCGATGGCATTTACTGAGCCTCGACTGGAGAGGAGGCTTGTAGCCATGGCCGTGACTCCGATAACGACCAGGCCGAAGGAGAACAAGACGATCGTTGTAAGTAGAATGTTTCCAAGAGGGATCCGGACGTCGAAAAAGATCGAGCCCAGTTCCAGAGAAATGGTGATGCTCAGGCATACGATGCCCACCATCGCCATGACAGCCAGCATACGTGCCAGGAGAAACTGTTTCCGATCCACGGGGACGCTCAGAGAGGCGTCGATGGCGCGAGTGCGTACTTCTCCAGCCACTATGCCTGCCATCGCTGGTACGATGCAGACTGTGATCAGTATGGGGAAGATCAGGGAGAAGAATTCACCATTTATATAGCCAGGCAGGGTGCCGAAGTCGTCGCCCCCGAATAATTTCTTGAACCCTTCACCAAACCCATCCATCAATTTTTGAATGGTTTCCGCGTTTTTCTTTGCGGCCGGATAGAGGGAACAGACCATCAGCGCATATAGAAAACCAAAGATTCCGAAGCCGATCGTTCGTCGTCGTAGATCGCGAAACGTACGTTGGAAGATCGCCATCATGGTGTATGGCTCCCCGAATCGTAGTAGTGCATAAAGATGCTCTCGAGATCGGCGGATGGAAAGACAAAGTCTTTCACAGGCATCGTGGCAAGTGTGGTCAGGATCTCGTCCGGAGACCCTTTCACTCCAAGAATGACGCGTAGCTCGGATTGCTCACGCAGAGAGACATTGTCGAGGCGTAGCAGCGGGTCGAGATCAGGGGTGGATGAAAAGTCGATGCTTAATGTACGTTCACAGACCCTTTTGAGATCATTGACGGTCTCTACAGCCACCAGAGTTCCATCACGAATAATACCCACTTGATCGGCGACACGCTCTACTTCTTGTAGGTGGTGTGAGGACAAGAACACCGTACGACCTGCGTCGCGCTCCTCTTCAATGAGTTCCAGAAAGTTCTGTTGCATCAACGGGTCGAGACCCGACGTCGGTTCGTCCAGGATGACCAAAGAGGCCTCGTGCATGAACGCTCCGATGATGGCCACTTTCTGCTGGTTTCCCTTAGAAAGGTCTCCCAGCCGTCGGCTACCGTCCATGTCGAACCGATCGATAAGGTTTTGTAGCCGTTTGGGGTCCTGTTTTCGAAAGGAGCCGTGGTAGGAGAAGAACTCGTGACCTGTCCAGCGCGGTGGCAATTGCAGATCACCTGGAAGAAAACCGATCTTGGCTTTTACCGTATGACTCTCTTCCCAACAGTCGTGGCCCAGAACCCTACAGCTACCTGCGTCTGGCTGTAAGAGGCCCAGAAGCGTACGGATGGTCGTTGTTTTTCCAGCCCCATTCGGCCCCAGGAAACCGAATATTTCCCCTTCCGGGACACGCAGACTCAGGTTGTTCACCGCCCTAACATTGCCGAATGCCCGGCTGATGGCCTCGATCTGAATAGGTACCATGCGCGCGATTCTATGCTCTAATGACAGCCGATGGCAACCGGGGAACCGTCTGTGATCGGGTTGTTGCCGTCCTGTGTAAGCAGTGGCGATAGAGTCAGCGAGTCGTCATATCGGAAGGCGTGTAGGCTTCCTGCGTCTTGCGGGTTGTTTACGTTGTAGGATGTTCCTACAACCACCTTATGTTGCCCATCGACACAGGCGGCTCCCTCTGTGAGTTGTCGATTGCCCGGAGCGCCATTTGTGTATTGGGTGTACCAACACCCGAAACCAGAGTAGTCGCCGCAACCGGAACCGGGAGTAAGGTTCCCCAACATGGGGACCACAAGCGAGCTCATGGAGGCTCCATCCCAGGCGTTGGAGATCAAGAACAGATGGTTGGCGTATCGGTCATGTAGTACTCCAAATCCACCCAGCAGATTGGGGAACTCGTCGATTGGCAGATTGACGTCGAAATAGTCAGGGATCGAGAAAATCGAGCTATGGTCACCGATCGTAGAGTAGGAGACCCCCTGCGGTTGGATTCCGATTGGATACTGGAGAACGACGGTTTCCGATAAGGCTCCCTGGTTACGGGCCGCATAGAATCGTGCATTAGCCGGGTCCACGACCGGACCTGTAATCGAGAATGAGCTCTGGTTTTCCTGTGGATACAGATTCCGCAGGCTCAGAGGTCCGTTGGGGAGCAGGACCGGGTTGTCTTGACTCACGTCGTACATATGGAGTGAGCCGATGTTGTTATCGATCACAAATAGAATACGGCGGACGGGGTCGAGCGCCCAACTGTAGGTCACCGGTACAGTGAAATAGTTTGGAGACAGTGGTGCGGGCGTCGCTGGGCTGGACACATCGTAGATATAAAGATGGGTCTGACTTACGGTCGACCCGGGAGGGAATGCTGCGATGTACAAGCGGTCGTGGTGTGGATCAACCAACAAAAACCGTGGGATGTCCGGGACGTTGATAGTGGAAAGAAGCAACGGAGGGGTGAGTGGCTCCTCCGGGCTTGCTGGCCGCGAGAGTTGGTAGACCTCTACGGTCTGGTTGGCGTCATGGGCCACATATAGCCGGTCATTGTATCCGTCGAGAGCCAGGTCATGACTATAACTGGTCATGGTGAGAATGGGGCCGGGCTCTATATAGTCACCGTCGATACGATAACTCATTAAGCTCGGATCTTCGAGGTGTGCGACATATACGACCCCAGCCATATGTGGAGGTTGGGGGATGGTCGGTAATACTGGCTGGGAATCTGCGGTTCCCACAGTGTCCGATGTTACCGAATCAGAAGAGGGCTCGTTATTCGCAACGCCTTCCCCACCACAGGCGATGAGAAAAAGCATGTATGTAAGAATTACGAATGAACGGAGCATTACGATGAGTCCAGTTTAAGAAAAAGACGGCCTGCCTTGCGTTGGTTTTGGGGTCTTTTCTTGGGATTCAGGGTAATTGTACGGAGAGATGAGTGTCAAGAAACTGGAGGCTATATATAGGCTGGTTTTGACTTCCTGCGGATTTCCATTAACAAAGGAATCCTTTGGAGGATCAGGCCAAAACACGTAAGGTATTGCCTTGCAGCGGCAGTTGTCCTAGACCTGCTGGCCGAATTGATATTGGGTAACTCGGATGTTTTTAAGAGGGTATTGGTTTATGCGACGTTTTATTCTGTTGATGGGGTTGTTTGTCTTTGTGGCCTGTTCATCCTCCGATAGTGGGGGAGGAAACCCGTCTGGTGATGCGACCTCCTCGGACGTATCTGCTGATGGAACGGACAATGCTGACGGGGACTCGTTGCTTGATGGCAGCACAGATGGTGAAGAAACCAGTGATGATGTCACGACCAGCGACCCGGAGACAACGTCTCCCGACGCCGGGGATGATACGGGTCAGACCGAAGCCCCGATGATTCAGATTAAACTTCCGAACGATGACGACCTCGTCACGGAGACCATCGTGGTTCAGATTGTCCCCGTTAAGGAAGACGAGCTGTTGTTAGAGAGCCTCACTGTACGTGCCAACGGTTTACAGATCTTTTCTGACACCAAAGCTCCTACACAGTTCCTGTTGGACACCCGCACCATCGATGCTGACGAGTTGGTTCTTGAAGCCGTTGCTCTGCGATTCGGTGATGTCGCCGAGGATAGCCTGACGGTTGATGTTACAAACACGGAGCAACAATTCGATCTCGTCGCTTCGGATCGGAAAGAATATCAGAGCGGTGATACGGTGACCGTTTCTGTACGACTCAGTCATCCTGACGCCGATCTAGAGGTCGACTTCGGCGATATGGATACGGGATATGTACCAGGATCGGAAAACATCTTCCCCGTTGGCGATACGGAATTTGTCGTTGTGTATACAATCACGGGTACAAATTTGAAGGGCGA
The DNA here is from genome assembly GCA_002728755.1 of Myxococcales bacterium. Taxonomy (GTDB): domain Bacteria; phylum Myxococcota_A; class UBA9042; order UBA3505; family UBA3505; genus UBA3505. The sequence goes on along the minus strand of PBVT01000083.1, from coordinate 37,468 downwards.
TGGCCTCTATGAGGTGCCTGTGCGCGCTACATGGGGTGATACGGTCATTCAGTATAGCGACCTTCATCTATCTCTTGAGACGTCACAGACGCTTCCGCTTCGTGTGCAACGAGCCATCTTTGTGCCAGGCCTCGTTCCGCCGGAGAGCGGTGGTTGGATTGGCTCCATCGGGCCGAGCATCGAAGGCTCTTCTGTGGTGGTCACGGGTGGTTCCGCGAGCATATCGGTTGGATTCACAAATTATGTGATTCCCGAGAATATTGTAGGAATTCTGATCTGGGTTGATGGCTATACCGGCTATTACCAGCTCCCTCTAGAGGACTCTGCAGGGACCGAAGAGACCCTATTGACGATGCGTACGTATGCCGAGTCGGAAAATGTTCCGTCGGAGCTTTTACTTCGCGCGGCCCTTCGGGATGCCCAGGGACGGATTTCCCCATCGACCTATCATACGATGGAAGTAAAACCTGTCGGTTCGGGTGATATTCAGGTCAGCGTACAATGGGATACGGACACCGATCTCGACCTTCATGTTATCGAGCCTGGTGGATGCGAGCTCTATTACGGGAATAAGACCGGCTGTGCAGGCTTCCTGGATCTGGATTCCAATCCGGCCTGCTTCATCGATGGCATCAACAACGAGAATGTGTACTGGGAACTGGGAGCTGCCCCGCTGGGTGATTACCAGGTGAAGGTGGACTTCTATTCCGATTGTGGGAGCCAGGGTGCCAACTATACCGTGACTCTGCAGTACTGTGGAAAGACGGAAGTGTTTGAAGACTCTTTTGCTCCGGATACAGATGATCATGGTGGAGCAGGATCGGGTGTTCTGGTCGCGGAGTTCAATAACGAGAACTGTACGAAAGCGTTAACAGGCGTGGTTCGTTATGAAGACCGATTGTTGAAAGACGATGGTTTCTCGGCTCGAACATGGAAGCCGGTTCGCTATGCACGCCTGGAGCTTCGCCGTGTAGAAAACGACGAGGTTCTTGCCGTCACCTCCACCGATCGCTTTGGTAACTATATGCTGAACTTCAGTAACCAGGATGGCCCGGAGGGCGTCTATCTGGCGATTATCAGTCAATCGGACCTGGAAGAAGGTATCCGTGATATCTCCGTGCGGAACCATCCCAAGTTCGGCCAACTATACGAGATTCATTCACCGGAGCTGAACGATAGCAATGGTGAGAACTTCCGTCAGGACATTGATATTACAGAGGCCGATAAGGCGGGTGCCTTCAACATCTATGATGTACTTGTAGAGGGCTATGACCGAATCCGCTTGGCGACCGGTCGTGAGCTTGGACCCTTGAACGCCTATTGGGCGACGGGCGCGGACACGACCGAGACCGCGTTCTGTAGTGAGTATCTCTACAGTCTCGGGGTTTGCAGCGAGCAAGATGCTCTGTCCGTACAGGGGAAAGACTCGGATCGGGATGAATACGATGACCGCGTCATCATGCGTGAGTTCTTCAAATTCACTCTCGACCAGGTGAGCCGCGAAAACAGTCCGGGTGGTGTCTCGGATGGTACTCGAGGAAATCCCGCGCGTGCATGGACAGAGGGCGTAAGCACCTTCTTCTCCTGCGACGCCAGCAATACGCAGGTCTATATTGATAGTCGGCCGCTCGGTGTATATGTCTTCCATGATCTTGAGGCCATGGAGTCGCCGTTCTCCTATCGTACGGATAACGACGCTATGACAGGCCCAGTGTCCGAATACCTTATATTCGGTCTTCTCTGGGATATCGCCGATGGCATTAGCGCTGGTGAGGCGCAGGACAATATGAACCACATGTCTACGGGGATCTACGATGTGATCTTCAATCATCTTCCTGGCGACCATTTCCTGGATCGTGGAGCGGAAGGTGTTGATCTGGTGGACTTCCTTGATGGTTGGTTATGCAACGATTGGGGTCAGGAAGCGGCTATGTCGGGATTGCTCAATGAAAGGATCTTCCCGTACGACTTTGCTCCTGGTAACTGTGGGAACTAGGCCACACGCACACAACTTGATCGGCAGCTTATGAACGAAGGTATAGGACTCCTCCGAGTTCGAATGATTACAGTCCTTGTACTGTGCATCGGCTTCTTTGGAGTTCAGACCGCGTCGGCTTTGACCATTGAGGTTATAGGGGCGGAGCAGGTCTCAGTCGTGGATATCCTGGAGACGGCGGCCGAGCCGGCCGATCCACACCCGGAAGTTGTCCAGATGTGGGCCGATGCGACGGCCCTTCGAATCAAAGCCATGTATGCGGCGAAAGGATATTCGTACGCACGTGTCTTTATGGACTTGAGTCAAAAGGGGGTTGTTCGTATCGAGATTGACGAAGGAGTTATGCACAACATCTATTTCGTCGGGACCAACCTGGTCAGCGGTGTGATGTTGCACGTTGACTTCGATCTACCCAACAACGTGTTCCATAAAGAGAAGGTGACCAGGTCTCTCGAAACCCTTCGGCTGAAGTACGGTCTTCATAAGCTCTCCTATCGGGTCCGCAACCGAGAGGATAAACGTATGAAGACGCGCACCGGTAAGATTGTGTCGATGCGTGAGCTTGCCATCTATGTGACGCAACACGAACGCCTTGGTTGGTCCTTTGGTGTATCGGTCCAGCCGATTACGGGGATCACGCCCACCCTCGGGTTTCGGCTTCCCAACACCCTTGTAAAAGGTGACCGAGCGTATGGTGAGATCGCCTTTGGCATTCCCTATAGAGAGTATCTCTTTGATGAACAGCCGGAGTTCCAATGGGTACATGGCCGAACGATGACCGGTTATCGCTTCCGGCCGTCGAAGGAGCTGCAACTGGCCCCAACGGCCCAGATCTCCATCGACTCTACGGTCTATAGGCATACTGCGCGCCGAATCGAACGATATGTGACGAGTGGGAGCGAAGTGCTCGTCGGATTCACCCATCTCTTCAAGGACTGGTTGACGCTTACCACCTGGGTAGGAGCCGATCGGATGGATATTCTCGATGTGGAGATGGAGTTAGAGACTGAGGATGCCCCCCCTGCGTTGAGTCGAGTGCGAGGCTTACTTCGTATGGAGCTTGAATTGGAGCGAGCTTCGGATCTGGTTCGTCTCGACCAGCGTCGACACCTGAAGCTGCAGATGACCATCGGCGGGAAGGGGATGGACTATTTATCGTTTGATAGTCGGCTTCAGGGACAATGGGTGTATAATTTCGGTTTCGATCAGCTCCTGGTGCGGGGGCAGGCTGTCTACATGAGCGGCGATCTCCGGTTCTGGGATGAAGCTCTGCTTACCGGAGATTACCATCGCGTATTTTTTGAAGATCGGTATCGAGTCCTGGAGGCGCTGCAGCTGCAATCCGAGTATCGGTTTTCCTGGAACCGGGATTACCTTAAGTTCGGTATGTTCTTCGACGCCAGCGGGTTTCTGGATCGAAGAGATACAGAGCCCGTACTCTGCGCTTTACTCGGGGCGGGCCCTAGTATGCATATGCTGCTATTCGATTACGTCCAGCTAGACGTCTACTATGGAATGGGTGTGGATGTGGGTGGTGTCGACCCATTGGGGTTCACTCATAATCTATTCTTTCTGATTCAGAATATTCACTGATACGGCGTCTATCCGGGAGACTCTGTGGCGGTGGCATGTCGGCAATCCAATCGCTACACTGGGTGAAGGCTTGATGACATTAGCGCGAACGCCATGAAGACCACTGCATATCTACTGACTCTGCTCCTCTTGTGGGGCTGTGGATCCGACACCTCGTCGGAGACGAACCAATGTGTTGTCGATGAAGATTGTGGAACGGCCGAGCCATGCAGTTTGCCGCTCTGTGTCGGCGGTATTTGTTCGGTGGAGCCTCTGACGGGACTGGCCTGTAACGATGGTGATCTATGCACCATGGATACCTATTGTGCGGATGGGGTCTGTGGCGGTGGAGTGGTCCTCTCCTGTGATGATCAGAACCCTTGTACCGATGACAGCTGTTCACCGGACTCGGGCTGCACGAACGCATCCAATACCTTGCCCTGTGACGATACCAACGACTGTACATTGGATGATCAATGCGTAGATTCGAATTGTGTCGGGGGCACAATCAACGACTGTGATGATGGCAACATCTGCACCCAGGATAGTTGTTCATCCGAGGAGGGGTGTACCCATACCAACGTAGACGTATTTTGTTCGGACGGAGACCTCTGTAGCCAGGATGATGTCTGCGTAGACGGGGTCTGTGAAGCGGGAACGCCCCTGGATTGTGACGATCAGAATCCCTGTACGGATGATAGCTGCAGCCCGACCCAGGGCTGTGTGCATACGGTCAATGATGATCCCTGTGACGACCGGAACGAATGTACTGCCGTCGACCAGTGTGGAGGTGGAAGTTGTGTGGGGATGGAGTCGGTTGATTGTAATGATGGCAATCTCTGTACGACGGATAGTTGTGATCCGGAGCTCGGCTGTATTCAGACCGATAATAACGAGCTCTGTAGTGATGGTGACGCCTGTAGCCTCCACGATGTCTGTTTAGCGGGAAGCTGTGTACCCGGTGATCCTCTGCCATGTGACGACGGAAATCCCTGTACAGATGACTTTTGTGACTCCACTACCGGTTGTGTGCATCTTGGAAATACCGATGTATGCGACGACGGAAATGCGTGTACGGTAGTCGATATTTGTATCGAGGGGAGTTGCCAGGGGATCACACCTCTGGACTGTTACGATGGAAACACCTGCACCAAGGATCTCTGTTTCCCGTTGTCTGGTTGTTCCTACGAGGTATTAAGCGGAAGCTGTGATGATGGGAATGTCTGTACCGTAGGAGAGACCTGCTCGGTAGATGGGACCTGCACTGGCGGGAGTTGCCTGGAAGACGCCACCTGTGCTCCGCAGTTTCCCGACCAGGTCTGCATGCCGGGCGAATGTTGTCGAAACATTGGGGCAACGATTCATTGTTTCTGGAGTGATGCTGAGCCTGTCTTTGATGGTGAGGTTGTCACCATGTCGGCCATAGACAGTATCGTTCCTCTCGGCTCCGTGACAGGCGACCGCATCTCCGACACAACCTATATCTATATGACGGGTCTGGCCCAGGAGCCGGTCTATGCTCCGGCCGATGGCGTTCTATACCAGATGGCCTATTACCATATGCCCTGGGAGGAGACGCCAATGTATCTGCTCTTTTTCCAGACTTCGTGTGAGGTGGGCTATCATCTCGACAACCTCATCTCCGTGGCGGACTCCATAGGGGAAGCAATCGAGGAGACGCCCGTAATTGGTTCGTCGCTGGTGATCGACCCTGCTGTCTATATCTCTGTGGAAGCCGGTGATTTCATCGGGACCGTCGACGCGACCGGCCCAGAAGCCCCCTTATATTTTGGGGTGATCAATCTCGCGAAGCCCGTCGACTTCATCAACCCAGCCCGTTATGGCGAATCGAAGCGGACCCTATATGCGGATTGTCCCTACGACTACTTTACGGCCCCGCTCCAGAACGCATATTACCAGCTATTCGGGACAAGCGGGCACGTGCCTGTACCTGGTTCTACATGTCGAAGCGCGTCTAGAGATGTGGCCGGTACGCTGGCCGGTGCCTGGTTTCTAGATACAGCGTTGCCTCTCGGTCCGTTTGGTCCGCAGATCGCAATTTCAACGTCTCTCGATGGACAACTTGAAATCGGCGGGCTTGGGGATGGTCTGATCTGGATCTCTCCCGATGCTCCGACCTTCGTTCTACCGGAGGCGGTCACGACGGAACATTGCTACCAGGCAGCCGGACACTTCTCGTTCTTCAAAATATTACCGAACCAACGCCTGGCGGTGATGCACGGAAGTGGGCCCTGTCCCACAGAGTTCCTTTTAGAAGAGTCCTATATCTACGATCGCTGAATTGCCGACGAACAGGCCGTGCATCGGGCCGCCTCCTATGGTAATCCCAGGTTGTTGTTCAGCGGAGACATCTGGTGCCCTACACCCTTCCATCACCGCCCCGTAGCGAAGAAGAGTTGATGCTTCGGGTACGAAAGCTGGCTGGTAAGACCTTCGCCCAGTTGGCGGCGGATATCGACAAAGAGGTTCCCTCGGACCAACGGAACGCCAAAGGCTGGTTGGGCCAGCTCGTGGAGGCATATCTGGGTGCAACGGCCGGGTCACGGTCCGTGCCCGATTTTGAGTCTATTGGTGTAGAGCTGAAGACCATACCCATCGACGCCACCGGTAAGCCGACTGAGTCGACCTTCGTATGTGTGACGCCGATGGGAGAGAAGGCTGGAGTGCCCTGGGAGGATTCGCCGGTCTATCGTAAGCTGAAGCGAGTCTTATGGTTGCCAGTTCAAGCGAATGTACCGATGCCCGAGCGTCGTATAGCTACGGGTTTTCTATGGACGCCAAATGACGAGGAAAACCGCCTGTTGAAAGCCGACTGGGACGACTTGATGGGGATGGTCTTAACGGGTCGTGTGGACGAGATCAGTGGGCACCAGGGCGAAGTACTACAGATTCGCCCCAAAGCGGCCAACGCTGCCGCAGAGACGTGGGGAATAGGTGTCGATGGTGGAAAGGTTCGAACCCTGCCACGCGGATTTTATCTACGGCCTGCGTTTACCCGTGCGATATTGCATGAACATCTGATGGTTCGCAGCTGATGGACTAGGCGTCTGCTTCTCCGGGCAGATTCCCCGCCAGAACGTTGGCGATGGCCCGGGTGGCTTCGATGCGTTCCAGAACGATCTTCAGGACGGCCGTAATCGGGGCAGCTAGTACCATTCCCGCCAGGCCCCAGATCATCCCCCAGAAGATCAGGGAGAGAAGCACTGTGATGGGGTGAAGGTTTAACGACTCACCCATAAACTGTGGTTCAAGGACATTTCCGATGACGAATTGGAATGTACCCGGGATGAGCAGGACCATGAGCACCGGACCGAGACTATCGAAGTGCACCAGGGCCACAGGTAGGGGCAAGATGATCGCGATGACCGAGCCTATGGAAGGGATGAAGTTTAGAAGGAATGTCAGAACAGCGAAGACCACCGCCAGGGGCATTCCGATCAGCTCTAAAGCGACACCAACGATAATCGCTGTAATCAACGATACGGTGACTTTGATAATAAGGTACTTACGAATCTTATGATCAATCTCCTTATAGATTCCTTTACGGTTCGCGTATGGAGTCCGGCCGGCGACGATATATACGATACAGATCAAGACGAGCAGGAAGGTGGAGATCGAGTCCAACAGATCTCCGAAGACTTCCAGGAGCATGGGAGCAAACTCAATCGTGCGGAGCTCGGCCATGAAAGTGTCCGTATCCACCGGAATCCCCATGGATTGAGCCTGTGTTAGGGCGGACGAGCCCAGATCCACGAATTTCTGTTCGTAGAACTTGGCGTTTCCTGCCAGGTCTTTGATCGAATAGACCAGAAGAAACGCCACAAATGCCATCACCAGGGCTGCAAAGATAAGAGCCAACACAATTGCGATGGGGCGAGGTATGTGGAGCCGGACCTGAATAAGGTCCACAAGTGGGTTGACCAGATAGGATAAAAGAATGGCCAGGACCAATGGCACCATGATGGGTTTCATGAAGTGCAGAGCCCACCCAAGGGCGACCGCAGTCAACACAAGCGTGCAACTCAATAGCAAGCGGCGTTCACCTACTTTGAAGCCCGCTAAGCTCATGAGACCTCCTGGATATTCAAAACCTAATGCGAGTGACGCGTATACTGGTCGAAAAGAGTTCGGATGTCATAAATATCGCCCCGAACCCTCGGATAGCCAAAAGAATTGCTGAGGATTTTGTTCCAGCGTGCTTTGGCCGGTGCGGTTCGTAGACCGGAGGAGACGGTGCCAGTATCGTCCACACGTACGACACCGAGACCATCGCATTCTCTGGGGATGATCCCTGGAGCATCAAACGTAAATGTCTCGGAACCCGTATCGGCGTCTGTGGTCGGAGAGATATCGACCCAGATGGGATTCGTGAGCCCAAAGGGCGTATAAAAGCCTGTCATACCGGGGCGTAGTTCACCGAGAGCGCTTGTCCCACCAAAGCCAATAGCACCGGCCAGAGTGGAAAAGGCGTCGCTAAGATAGAAGGGTGGAATGTCGATGGGTGGAATCACAGGGAATAGGGAGTTTTCCCCTTCAGCCACGACTACAAACCAGGTGTCGCGAGACAGCTCGTAGGTCTGGGTTGTCTCGAAGACACGCTCTTCCTTGGCCAGGGGGGCCGGGATTACGTCGAGGATCTCGCCATTCGCGAATACCGTGATTTTACTTAAGCCGACCCAGTTGGCGGTCTGTATTTTGATCGAAAGCTCGACCTCTCCGTCCGCGGCGATGACCTTGGAGCCGATAGGTTGCCCATTAATCGACGCTTCAATAAAGGGGCCATTGGAGATTGTAATGCCATGGTCCCGGATCCCATCCACGATGTTCATGGGCGTAACATGGCGAGGCCGGTCATCGTCGACACGCACATAGCTTCGGGGGAAGCCAATGTCGTTTTTATGATGGCTGTCGGAGTTTCCGATACCAGCGAAGGTATGACCCTGGTTGAGCAGATTGAACCAATCGTCGATGACACCGGGGAAGGCCACTTTGTCATCGGCACATAGAATCGTCCCTGCTTCGGGCAGATCTTCGAGCACATCTTCTGGAATCGATAAGCCTTCGATGCTCTCCGGCATCCGTTGATGGAATTCCTGGCCCAGAACACCGCCGTTCATGATCTCTATGGCGTCAAAGTCCAGGCTAAAGGTCGTCTCACCGGTCTCCGGGTGGAAAAAGGCGGTCCCATTGGGTGCCATCATACCAGCGATTCCACCGGTTTCGCTGACGTGTTCCGCGCTCAGCTCGTCGATGTCGAATTGCGAGAAGTACCCGAGAATGGAGTCTCGTGGATGATTGACCTGGATGATTGTGTTTTCGCTACCGAGCTCACCACGAGCGCGTAGTTTCTCGAAGATTTCATCTGGGGGAAGCATGGACCATTGGAACGAGCCATTTGTGATATGCCCCACTTCGCGGGTTAACGGATAGCCGTTGAAATGCCCGGCTTCGAGAGTCGTCAGCTCCAGGCCCACCATCGATGTCGCCCAATCGAGGAGATCGGCTCGGGCGATATAGGGGCTGTAATCCGTGATCATATTGTGGTCTGTGGCCGTCAGAAATTCCAGGCCGTTGGCAGCAGCTGTTACAACGCGGTCGTGTAACGACACATGGGAGTCGACCGAGGGGTCGGCATGGATATGGAAATCCGATCCGATATATCCGGTGGTGTCCACGGTTCGCTCCAGAACCACCAGCTCACTGGCACCTTGGCCGGGGGCCAACTCGACTTCGAAATGGCCGAGATCATATTCCAGCCCACGGGAGACGTAGACCGTATATTTCCGGTTTGGACGAACATCCAAGCTGACGTGTCCATCCTCGGTATAGCCAATTGTCTCGATGTATTGCCGAGTCGAGGGGTCGTTCGGGTCGTCCTTCACCTGGTCACTGATTCTCCAGCGTTGCCCCGCTTCCAGGTCGAAGAGGAACTCACGGGTCTCTAGATCTTCGTGGTGGTCGTAGGTGCCTACCACGGTGACTTTCGCGGGCAGTTTTTGATTGGCGCTATCTCGTACCTGCACCGCGATGCGGGCGACACCTGGGCGTACAAGTTCTGCGTACGTGGTTTTTCCGGTTTCAATCGTAATGCACGACAGTTCCGAAAGTACGGGGTCTTTTTCAATCCGTACGAGATAGGATCCAGGGGGAAGCTCCCCTTTGAAGTACCCCGAAGAGTGGGTGAACAGCTGGTTCACAGGTTTTGTGGGCTCGTTCTTATCGTCGCAGTTCCCTTCGTAGACAATAATGGAGGCCTCTTCCACCGGAGCCAGGGTCGTCTCATCCAGAACTCGCCCTGTGAATAGACCCGTTTCCTGGTTCCGCGTCGCGTAATAGATGTCCATGACGCTGGAGATGTCTCCGTCTCCTACGGCGAAGTACGTCTTGAAGGAGTACGCTTCTCCGGCAGGTAGAGGGGAGGGGGCTTCTGCGTAGAACGTACCGGTGATGCTCGATGCCAAGAAGGGGACAAGGATAGAGTCGTCCGCTACCTCGATGTCGTATCCCTTCTCATAATAGTTGTCCCCGTTCTCATCGACTCGATTTTTCGCAAAGTTCTTGAAGCGGGAATCGATGGCTTGTCCGTCACGGGCCGGGAAGAAGCCGTAGGATACGCCGTGTTCGTTACTGGAGAACAAGCCGGATGTAATCAGGCCGGAGATAGCCGGGAACGGAAAGGCCGTCTTATAGCTGTCCATAAGCGATAGTTTTACGTTGTATCCTACGCCGGGCAGAAAGAGGTCGTTTCCTGCTCCGAAGAGAGCGAGATGGCCTACCGGGACCTTCAACTCACCGGATCCGGGCAGGAGTAGTTGAAGAAGGGAAGAGGCGATAGGCGAGGGAATTAACAACTCCTCATCTGCGATATTCTCGATGGTTCCTACGATCGACACATAACTGTCTCCCGGAGCTAATTCATAGGTGACCGAGTATGCCAGCTGCTGGGCACCATTCAGCTCTTCGGGATTAAGCACCGCGAGAAGATCCTGTGGGAGCTCATGGGAATTCATCAACACCTGGTTGATGGCGGTGGTCATACTCAGATAGTCGCCGATACCGCCCGTTACCTTGATCCGAGCGGCATTGCCATCGCTACCATCGTTCAAGATTTCGATATTTTCGGGTACCAGAGCTTGGAGGAAAAAGACCGGGAAGAGCTCCCCAAAGGAGTCCTTACCACCCAATTCCGTGGGGTTGTCCGGTGCCTGAGGTCGCACGATGTCGGCGTCTAGAAGACAGCCACCATATACCCCGTTTCCACGCGAATAGCCGTCGTTCTGGAGACCGTGGATTACGAATCGAACCTGGTCGTTCTCGAGGATGAAATCCCCGACCTCTCCGAGGGCTCCCGGACCTCCGATAAGATCACTGCGAGTAAGGGCCTGCCGGGCTCTTGAACGGTTTCCATCGTCGGTTTCCAGGATACTCTTTTTACACCCCAGGGAGAGAAGTGCCATGAGGACTAGCAGGCATGCCTGGAGACCGAATGTGCGTAAGCGGTAGGTATTCATCGTGTCTTTCTCCTGCACCATTACGAGACGGCTTAGAACCGATATTGGACAACTACATCCGCGCGATCGTTGGCGACCCGAACGGCACCACCCGGCTCTTGCGCCATAGTGTAGTTTAATTGGAGCTTAAACGGGGAGGCTGGGGCGACCCAGGTAAGTCCCATGGTGTGATACATAAGCTCGTCGGCCAGCAATTGTTCGTTCAAAGTCGGGTCGTTGGTCTCAAACTCCGCTGTTGGGTCGTAGTAGGAGAATCGATAGCCCGGAATCAACCCATAGGGGAGGTGATAGGCGACAGCGGCGTTGTACCCACGAGCGACGCGCTCCGGCTCTGTACTCACATCACCGAATTTTGACTGCACCTGGATATATTGGCCGATGAGAAGAAAATTATGGCTGCGGAACATGATGTCGGCGCTGTAACCAAAGCGATCTTCGGTCAACTCATCGGGCGGCTCGTTATAGGTGATTTCGTTGCTGTAGACGGAGCCTCCGAGACTGAGCCACTCCCCTACGTACATCTCCAGTCGACCGTAAAAAGCAAGGGCGTCGTTATCGTTCAATGAGGCGTTGGCGTTGTTTCCATTGGTGACCGCCAGATTGTAGGAGAAGGATACGGGCACAAAGCCAAGGTGTAGTGGTTCACTGTTGATACCCAGGCCCACTTCGCGTCCGGTACCCAGACCTTCGACGTTATACCCCTCGACTCCTTTTACGCCCCGGCTGGAGAGAGGTCGGCTAATGAATAGAAGATCACTCGTTGAGGTCATGTCGTAGGCGTCGAACGGTGTTCGAATCTGGCCCGTTGAGATGTGTAGGGCGTCATGGGGGCGCCAGGACACATAGGCATCTTTCAGACGCACGATGGTCTCGCCCGTCGAGGTGTTCACACTGTCCCGGCGGTCCACGGCACCATCCAGCGATAGCATGAACCAGAAGTCTTTGGATTTCCCCTTGAACCGAAGTCGGGCGTTGGCCATCTGAAAGCCATCGTATCGGCCGACAAAGTCCGTTTCGTCCGGATCGTCCATAATGTGGGAGTACTGGCTTCGCAGATAACCCGATACCCAGACTTTCACATCGGAATCGGTAACAACCGAATGCCCTTCATGCGGTGGGCGAAAGACCGCATCGCCTGGGGAGCCTCTCTCGATGGTACCGGTCTGGTTGTGGGTTTCACCGGCTCTATGGGGCTGGTCCTCTGAGGGAGTGAATCGTGTAGACTCCTCGTCAGTTACCTCTGCTTTTTCTGGGGCTGGATTTTCTTTGGGCTTTTCGCCCTCGGCCCAGGCAATGGATGGAAGCAGGATAAAGAGGGCGAAAAATAAGGCGTAGTTCAAATTTCGGTTTTTCACGACCGTGTCCTCCAGAAGTAGCTGGTTTGACCCCTACCCGACGGGGCTAGTTTATTTCATAGCCCTGTGGGGGGTTCTGTGCAAGCTCCAGCGGCCTAGATCACGTGGTTGTTGATGCTAGGGCTGATCCACGGCCCGCTTGTCTTCAGCGATAGGAGCTGGATCGAGCATGTGGTAGAGCATGGCGACCACGTGAAGGTTTTCCGCTCCAGATTCGGGCACAGGTAGTTGGAGCTGGAAAGTTCGTGATTTTCCAGGATGTATCGACGTGTCCGTGTCTTTAGGTTCGCGGGGATCACCCGTGATGATGGCGCATGGGAAATCAAGGTCATTCTTATAGTAGGCTTTCCCCTGTTTCATAATCCGCTTATTTGCGTGTGTGGGGACGGCAGAAGTGACAATCACCTTGTCCTCGTTATCCATCAGCACCAACTGAAGGAAAGCCCAGTGTTCCATAAGCTCGAGCACAGGGAAGACATGGCCTACACCGATATTTGAGACCCGTACCTCGGCATGTACGTGGCCATCCTTGATGGCCACCGAGACGAACTCTACTTTCATTCCCTTTTCCGACACGGTGCGTTCCCGCTTCGCCATCTCGATGTCGTTATAGGCTAGGGCGGCCTGGACGTTACCTCCCAGGAAGTAATGGGAGCGTCGTTGCGGGCGAATCGGTCCGCCCGGGACCAACGGGCCGGGCTCGACGACGGGCGCTCCGGTCATCACGGTGACCATATGGCAGTCCTGGCAATGAACGGGGTTCTCCGGATCGTTGTAAGAGCTGTCTTTCCAACTCGCATAGGTGAGATTGTGGCAGACGCTGCATGCCTTGGACGTTTTCAGCAGGGGCCGCATATAGTTCCGTCGATGCATGGCGGGACGGAGCCATAGGAGGGTATCCCCCAGCTGCTGAAGGATGGGATTGCTCGAACGCTGTCCCAGATAGGGTTTTACGGTTTCGGGGGCGGAGACCATATGCGGACAGGTTCGGTCTGGATCGCCGATAACCTCATCTCCAAAGGGATTTTGTCCGGCTGGGCCGCAGTCCTGGATGCCCTGGAGGGTATGGCAGAACGAGCAGGTCACACCTTCGCTTACAGGCACTTTGGCCTCGAAAATGGAGGTGGTGTCGTCACCATAATACGATGTGGGAGCGTGGCATTCTACGCACCGGCCCGTATTTGGATCCATCTGGATGTCCACATCCTGGAACTGTTCGGTTCCCTCCTGATCCGACGCGGTCATCAACCCGCCGACGACAGAGCTGGGTTCATCCCTACCTTTGGAATTGGTTGGGATTTGCAGCGCACGTGCGTGGGTGGAGTGCCGCCATTCATTATAGATCTCTACATGACAGGAACCACACCATTCGGCGGAGCGATAGAGGGCCGTTGGACGAGTTTCGTATCGAAAGGCCGGGCGGTCGGGAAAGGGGGGTGGAGCGCTGACCTGCAAGGCGGCCGATCCAAATGCGAGGAACAGAACCAGCGAGAGCAATAGCAGGGCGGCTTTGATCCGGCTGGAGAGCCAAAGATGAACAAGCATCGGTAGCAGCAAGCCCAGACCGAAGAGAAAGTGCCATGTATGCATGGATTCCGAATAGCCTGGAATGATGACCAGCCCGACGCCCGTCAAATAGGCGAACGACGCCATGGCTGCCAGAACGATGGATGTTCCGATAGCCACGATCGTTCGATAGGAGCGGTCACGCGGGTATTCTCGTTCTCGGATATGGCTCGCCAACCATAGGGAAAAGGGTAGCAGCGAGAGGATACCGAGAAGGACATGTGCGATCACAATCAGCTGACCGGCGGTAAACGCGAAGCGGTCCGGTACCCAGGCCAGATACGCGCCAAGGACGATCTGGGGAAGCATGATGTACAGAGCCCACCATCCGGATTGAGATAAGGAACGAGATTTCACGGCGTGCCTCGACCGTTTCGTTGGTTGTCTCGACTGGGGTAGCTCATGCTCCGGGTTGTACCGGGCTCGACCGGGACTTGTCTACAATATCGACTGGTGTCGCTCGCTCAATCCGTACATATCCGATGACCAGACTGGAGAGTCTGGCTTCAATCGCTTGTGGTAGAAAAACATGGAAAAAACCTGTTCCTTTCACATCTATATACAAGACCGCTATGTGACGGTTTTGAGTTTTTCTTGACGAAAGTCCTTGACTGCCTGTTTTGTTCCCCGTATTAGCCCCGCCTTCTAGTTTATCTACTCATAAGTAGACAGAAAGAAACACCTTTACCAGCTAACGGAGGAGCTCGGATGAAACGTGTTGTTTTGGGAATCTATTTTCTTTGCATTGTTCTTTGTTTTCTAGGGTGTGAGCCCGAGTCTGATGACCACTGTCATTTGCAAGCGGAGGCCGAGAATCTCGAAGGCCAATCCCATGGTCCGGAAGGCCATTCCCATGGTCCGGAAGGCCATTCCCATGGTTCGGAGAAACCCGGAAGCTCCTTTGCTGAACTGGGACCTGTGACCGCGCCACCGGACGTTCTGGGAGCGATAGAGCTTCCAGACGAGAACCCAGACCCGGATATCGTAGAAGTAACATTGGTCGCGATGCCCATGGATGTTGAGTTGCTGCCGGGTACGACCACGCGCCTGTGGACCTATAACGGCTTATTTCCTGGCCCGATGATCCGCGCCAAGAGGGGCGACCGACTCATCGTACATTTCCACAACAACCTTCCGGAAACGACCACGGTTCATTGGCATGGGATGCGACTTCCCAACGCGATGGACGGAAGTCCGATGGTCCAGGATCCGGTCGAGCCCGGGGGAACCTTCGAGTATGAGTTTACCCTCACCGACGCGGGCACCTACTGGTATCATCCCCATCTTCGCACCCACGAGCAGGTGGAACGTGGCCTTTATGGCGCTATCGTAGTGCACGAGCGGCAACCGCCGGAATACGATGTGGAGCGGATCTTCGCTCTGGACGATATTCGCTTGATCCCGGAGACCGGCGATCTGGCAGCTTTTACGGAGATGCCCCCCGACAATATGCACGGTCGCCACGGCAATGTGTTGCTGCTCAATGGCGCACCTGTGGATGAAAAACAGGGGCTTTCGATCCGTCCAGGATCCGTCGAGCGCTGGCGGCTTCTGAACTCTGCCAACGGTCGTTTTGCGGAGATCGATGTTCTTGGCGCCGAGTGGCGTGTGATAAGCACGGATGGCGGTCTTGTGCCCGAGCCCTATACTACCCAGACGCTGACCATCGCCCCTGGAGAGCGTTACGATATCGAGGTGCGCTGGAATCCGGAGAACTCGAGTGATGCGGCGAAGTTCCGCTATCACGTACCGATGTTGGAGAATGATCAGGTGGTGATCTGGCCGGTGACAATGCTCAATATTGTGTCTACAAACGAGCCGCCGTTGGAGGAGCGTGAGATCCGGTTACCGACGGTCACTCTTCCCGAGTATCCGATTCTGGCTGAGCCGACCATGGTCGTCGAATTAGATGGCGGTCATATGTCTGACGGTACTGTGAAGTGGTTCCTCAACGACAAAGTCTTTGGTGACCATGAGCCTGTCTTTGTGGATCTGGATTCCCACCATGTCATCGACTTCGTCAATAAGAGCCCATTTGATCATCCGCTGCATATTCATGGACATTTCTTCAAGGTCATCGACAAGATTGGGACCACTGAGGCTCGTAACGGGTTCAAGGACACGGTCCTCGTGCCGGGAGATGAGACCGTGCGTATCAGCTTGATCTTCGATAACCCGGGCGGCTGGATGTACCATTGTCATATTCTGGAGCATGCCAAAGTGGGCATGATGGGTGTGATCATGGTGGTCGATCCAGAGAATCCCGACGCTCTGTCCGATATGGACATGCACGGAGCGCACTGATCATCAAGCCGAGCTCTGTTTGTTTTCGTTATTGCTCGGAGAACATGAGAATCTGGGTGGAATGAGCGGGAATCACGACTACCGCTTCATGCCCGGAATCACTTGCCTCCAGCTCTTTGGTCTCGATGTCGATCGTATTCAACAGGTCGGTAACCGCGTCCTGGGTGGGATGGAAGGTTCCTTCTGTCTCTACGGTTTCCAGCTGATGCGCGGGGTGGTCAGGAGCTGGAGGCGTGTGGACCGACAGATTTAGGTTCGCAGCATCCTCACCGGTAGCTCGAGCGTAATAGGGCATAGGGCTGTCTGTCATATTGGTCACAACGGCAATATAATCAGAGCCGTTCCTCGACGCGGTTACGAGCAGAGGGCTGTCGGTGGCGTCGTAGCCGAAGGCGCAGTTCTCGTCGTCGCAGACCGATGCGTCCACGAGACTGCCTCCGTCGAGTTGACTATGGGCCCAGAAACCCCAGGCAGAGGGACGAACGAAGAATTGAGAGTCCTCGGTATAGAAGAGACTCATATTGGGGATTCCCGCGTAATAATGTGCGGCCTGTATCTTGTAGTCCGGGTGTTGCAGAATCGTAAGAAAGCCACTCACGAAACTCTGTACGAAGGGTTGTCCAAACAACCCAGAACCGCAGTCTTTTCCAAGCCCAATATTCCATTCGGTAATATGCAGAGGCAGGTTTTCAAGGCCGAGCTCGTCGAGTTGGCCTCGTAAGGTCTGCAGCCAGGTCGCCGCGTCTGCAAGTGTCGCTTCGGCACATTGTCCGTAGTAATGGGCGCTGAAGAAATCCAAACGTGCCGGTGTGACTGCTTCTACAAAGCCATTGGTAAGAGAGCCTTCAACGGGAAGAGTCTCCGTTACCTGATGGACGAAGCCGGAACCACCCACACGAACCTGGACACCATGTTCATCGGCCACTAGCCGGATCATGTCGACGGTCTGGCGATAGAGCTCGTAGAAGTTGAAGTTATCTGCCACCCAGAACATCCCATCGGGTTCATTGAACACTTCGATGTAGACCGGTGTGATGGCTCCCGGATAGGGGGTCTGATTAGCAGGGTCAACGCATTTGAAGGGAGCTGTTTCATGGAGGTCGCAGTCGAAACACTGGGCTACATTTTCGCCGGGGCAGTTTACGTCGATGGTCTCTGGGCAATCACAGGGCACGGCGAACTTTCCAATGACGTGGAGGAAGAGGTTTCGAGCCACCCGTGACCAGCCGGCCAACGCCTCAAAGGAGGCCATGTTATTGGGACCGTTATAACTCTCGCCCAGGCGAAGATAGACGTCTGCACCGGACGCTTGCACCTTTTCGATGACGGTGTCTGTATGGCCAAAGTCGTAGTTGCCCACAAAGTCGAGGCCCTGGAAGAAATTAGCCTTCCATTCCACATTCGGTGGACCATTTTGCGGTTCATTGGTGCAGTGCGGGAGAACCGTGGGGGGGTTGGTGGTTAGATCGGACACCGTGTCATCCAGATAGATCTCGCAGGGATCAATCTTGGAATCGTGCAAGCGTACCTGCCGGATCCCAAAGGCCTGATAGAGCGCGGTGGAATCAAAGGTCTGACCACCATCTTTGCTGAAGTGGTAGGGAGGTTTATTCACTCCCATTAAATCCTGACTCTCTGCGGTCGGCTCTGCGTCTGTGGGGATTACGATGGCAAAGGTCGGGGGCGGAGGTGGCGGTGTCGTGTCCTCGGTCTCCACGCTATCCGTCGAACTGTCCGATGGCGTGAGATCGGCGGAGGAGGTTTCGTCTGTGGTCGCGTCTGGTGTGATCTGTGTTTCACCACCACTGTCTGTTTGCACATCCGTTGCGTCGCTATTCGAGCCATCCTTGGATGTAGAGGTCGAACCTCCGGAACAACCCAATCCGATAGCGAGTACAAAAGCGATAAGAATTCTGAAACTACCCAAAACCAACTCCCAAGAACGATTCGACGGCATTATAGGAGGACAATCCATCCTTGCCCAGTATCGAGCCAGTGTCCGTCTCTCTTTCCTCTAGTGGATTGGTTTGCTCAGTCCTTTGTTGCTTTTCCGGTCGGGTCGCCCGTATAGTTCGGCTGCTTATCCGCTCCTGCTGGGCCAGGAGTCGGTGTTCTGGGAGGAAATATGTGGTTTCGTGTGTTTTGTATTTTGATGGCTTTCGCCTTGGTGGGCTGTGGTGTGGGCGACGATCTACCCGCCGAAGTAGACGATCTGGTACCCCCAGATGGGAAGGCCGACACTGGCTATTATTCCAGCCTGGCGACAGAGCTGCAGGGCCGGTTTTATTCCGTTCTTGAACTCGATGTGCGTGACCTGAACGAGGAGGCGCAGAAGGATCTACTGGGCGAATACCAGGCGAACACAGCCGAATTGGGTCGGTTGGTGGACTCCCAGGTCAAACTGGCGAAACACCAGTTGAACCGAGAAAAGCTTCATCTGAATCTGACCTCAGATAATCTCCAGGTATCCGAAATCACGTTGGAGGATGGGATCCTTCGTATTCGTTATACTGTCGATGCAGATACACTGGTCACCTATAAAGAGCTGAAGGAAGCGGGGCTCGACGCCGAGGCTCTCGTCGATCGAAAATACTATGTGAAGGTTGCCGCCGACCCTCGAGACCTCCTGGCACGCTATGGTGCCGATTGCGCGACAGGTCATAATGCCGGCTCACTCACGGATACCAACTACTTCTATTACTTTGACCCCGATCTGCCGGAGTGCACCGCAAAGTTGGCTCCCGACGCTCTCTTTGAGATTCGTTCCCTATTGCCACCATCGGACGCCTACCCTGAGTATGACCGCCTGGTCGAGGACGGTAAGGTAGAGATCGCGGTCATCTTTGGGGCCGCGGAATCTGGCGCCGTCTATGGCGGCGATTGGGGTGTTATGAATTGGCGCACCTTCGAGGTGAATATTCGCTTGCGCGGTTTCGAGAAGGTGGAGGGGCTGACGGTCGGACAGCGCTATATGCGAAAACGAGAGGGGTTGGTCGAGATCATCAGTCTGGTCTCTCCCTTTGACCTCGAATCCGTGGCACCCGAAGGCGAGGCCTTCTTCGTTGAGCTGTTACGAACCCACGAGATCCTGATCTACAACGGTCACTCTTTCTATGGCTCTCTCAACGTTCTGGATACGCGTGAGAACTACCCCGAGGACACATACCAGATCCTGTTTATGAACTCCTGTTGGTCCTATGAGTATTATACCAAGCAGGTCTTCAAGAATAAGGTGACGGAGACTGACTCTTCCGGCTGGGAATTGGCGGATGTGGTCAATAATACGACCTACGCGTTTTTTACACAGATGGAGACGTCGACTCGTATCCTGGTCACAAATCTATTGGCTGGCGCGATCTCGGGCGGACGGGATGATGAAGGCCGGCGCTTCACCTGGCAACGGATTATCGGTGTGTTGAATGATGATGCTCGCGGCGTATGCCCCGAGGGGGTAGTGGGGGCGGATTGTCGCCGATATTTCCCCAAAGAGAAGCACGAGATGTACGGTGTGTCGGGGGTTCGGACGAATACATTCGTCCCAACGGGGCTCTAATATCGCGAGCCTGGCGACGCTGTAGAGTACGGTCTTGAAAAAACGGACACTTCGGATTAGTGTCACCCACCCAAACAGGAGGTAGGGATGACCCCGACGAAACTCGTTGTCAGTTTGATGGTGCTCATAATGTTGGCCCCCGGCTGCGGCAAAAAGGGTGCGAAAAAAGCGAACACCAACACCGGCCCCTCGGCCGCGGAGATCGCGGCGAAGAAGAGCGCTGACGAACAGAAGGCTGTAGCCGTCCTCCAGGAGGCAGTTGCAGGTTCCGCCAATGGAATTGAAAAAGGTCTGTATGACCAATTGACGGCCGCTTACGCGCAACCTCCGTCCGATGGCAAGGCCCGTACGGCCCTGGCCGAGCTCGCGACTGGCTTGGATGACGCGCTGATCCTTGGCTATGTGCAGGGCTCGATGGCGGGCTCCCTGGACCAACCCTCGGATTTCCAGGGCGTGATCACCACGGTGATCGATCCGGCACTGGCACTTGTGACAGCCGAAGAGGCAGCGGAAACGCGTACCAAATTAGAAGCGGTACGGTCCCGTCTGGAATCTTTAGCCAAGCATACGACGGATTTAGACGCCGCTCTGGCCCTCGCGGGCGTGGCAGATAGCCAGGGGCCGACGGGAGGTGCCCAGGGAGATCTGGCGACGGCGATGGCGCTTCGAGTGGTTCTCTCCACAGACGCAGCCCTTAAGGCCGCTTCGCCGGAAGAAGCCCATATGATTCTTCGGGGCCTTGCCTGTCCGCAATGCGCCACAACCGATGATCTGCAGACGCTCCTGGACGTGGTTATGCCGAAGGGAGGCCTGGGCTGTTCCGCGATCAACGCCGAGCGCGCCATTGATAATGCGGTCGTGGGTTGTTCGATGCCAAATACCAAACATAAGCTTCCTGCGATTCTAAAAGGTCGCATGGGTCCAAGGAGCTTGATCATGGCTCGTGCTTTTGATCGGCTCGCCAAGCTGGCTGTGACCGGAGAGACTGGAGATCCGCGATACCAGGAGCTTAAGAAGAAGGTTGTGAAGCTGGTGACGAGTTATACAGCGACGCTTCCACCGGAGGTATTACGAGGAGAGACATCACCGGCCAAATCCCCCAATGTTATCTGGATGCCGGTGAGCGCAGGTACGGGAGCACCAGCGGCCGCGCCAGAGCGCCTTCTGCTCGTGGATAAGAAGGGTGTCTATGCCGTACAGAGCCCACAACTTGGAGTCGGAGCCGATGGCTCTGTAACCTGGACCGCTACGGAGGCCCAAAAGCTGGTGGGCACGGATCTTCTCGCCCTCGAAGGCCGTGAACGAAAAGGTAAGATTGCCAAAGCAGGCGGTATGCTCAAACACGCGATGGCGGAAAAGGGTGCGCCTAGCCTGGTAATATCGGGTGATACCCGCCCCGATCTTCTCAGCGCAGCGACGGAGATCCTCAACGCGGCCAATATCTATGATGTACATTCTCTGGCTCTACCCACGGACGAGTCTACCCGGTCCCTGTCGATCTGGCTTACGGATGTAAACAACAGCGATGCCGCTGCGGAAAAACCACCACATACCTCCTGGCCGACGGTCCGCTTAAAAAAGGAGCATGTGATTCTTCAGGTTGGTACGGCGTTGAGCGATGCGCTCAAGGCCCTGGAGACAGAAGAGCCTCTACCCTTTGAGACCAAGTCGGGGAAAGATGGTCTCACGGTGATCTTGCCCCTGGGCACAGATGGAGCGGCACCAGAACAGCTTGTGGCAGCTCTGGACTGGCTCGAGACCAATACGCCCCTGGAAGGGATCGTGATCGATGCCAGAAATGAAAAGCCTGTCCGCTGGCAACGGTTGTTGACGACGCTGGTGCACGGTAAGACCGACGGCCGGGCGGAACGTAAGATCGCCCTTCGGATCTATGTGCCACCCAAGAAAAAAATAGTCGCGAAACCCAAGCCCGAGCCCAAGCCGAAACCCGAAGCGCGTCCCCTCGGATTCTGTAAAAAGAGTGATATCGAAAAGGTGCGTAAGAAGCGCGCTGGTGCCTTCCGGTTCTGCTATGAGCGCGAGCTGCAGGCACGACCCGAGCTACAGGGGAAATTGAGTGTTCGATTCACCATCGCCGAGACCGGAAAGGTGGATGGAGCGAAGATCACCAAGAACACGCTCCCCGATAAAAGAGTAGGAAAGTGTGTTGTTAAGAATATTCGAAAGCTGCGCTTCAAGAAGCCGGAGGGTGGTATCTGCGTGGTGAACTGGCCCTTCACATTCAAGTCCTCCCAATAAAATCAGCCCCGACGGAGAATCTCCTATGAAGTTACGAGCCCTGTTCCTCTCCATTTTTGTTCTTTTGACTGGGCCGGCGTTGGCCTTGGAGCTGACCCACTCCGCTGGAGCGCTTGGTTACGCAGGTGGTAACTACTTTAATAAGCCCTCGGGGCTTCACGTGGCGGATGACGGAATTGGTTTCAAAGGGCATGCCGGTGGAGCAGCTTATGGTGGAGGCATTTATTATCATCTGAACGTAAACAAATACGTGGGACTGGAACTTGATTTTCTCTACGAGTCTTCCGAGTTGAAACGGTGGGTAACCATCAACAATGTTGTGGAGATTACCGAGAGCAAAACTGCAGGCCAATGGCGAATCCCGCTTCTTCTGAAGTTGAACGCGCCTACAGGGTTCGGCGCTGTAACCTTTGGGCTGGGACCAGAATTCATCAGACCTTCCAGCGTCTCGGATAATGGCAATGGTCCAAAGGCTCTGAAAGTCGACTCTACGAACATCGCCCTGGAGATTGGCTTTCGGATAGACCTTCCCGATAATCTCGAGATACCCGTGCGTTTGCGGGTCGCTTACAATACGAGTCAGGCAGAAGCGTATAAGGATCGAATCGAATCCACCGGAAACACCATCACAGGCGTCAAACTTCAGAATACCTGGGACGGTCGGTTGATGGTTGGGGTGGGCTACCGTTTCTAGGCTATACGCCCGGTGCCCCCGGCCCGTCTCCCTCCTGACTCCGGAAGATGCGGCGGAACAGGAAGGTGATGTCCACTCGTGTAATCGCGACCAGCGCGAGCAGAATAACGATTAGTACGGCCCATACGAGCCAGATGGCGTAGGTCTCCGCTTCGTATACACCACCGGTACCAGGGTTTGGGGTGGACAGGGGAGCCCATTCCAGACCATAGCGCTTGGCCATGGTGCGTAATCGAACCACATGAATTACGGGTACACCTTTGCGAATGAAATGGTGCATTACGCCCGCTTTATTCTTCCGTACCTTGCCCAGGCTGGAGCGTGTGTTGACCCCCGGTCGGAACCGTTTCTTACTTTGTAGCGAGCCGACCGACGCGATCCCACCACCTACATTGACGTAGGCCCGAATCGGAGAGCCAGCAGCCGCGGCCTTATAGATGTCGATACGCTCTTGGACCAGATCTCGTAAATCGGTCCCCGTGACTGTTCGCGTGAGGATATCGGGGTTGTAACATTTGCCGAGTCCGCAAAACTCCGTGTCACCGCACTCCTCGTGACCGGTACAGTTCCCACAGCGCTGGTCCTTACAGATCATACCAGGCGAGCAATGGCTTGATTCCGTGCATTGGACACAATGGCGTTTATAGCAATGTAGACCTTCCGCGCAGGGGACAGTCTTTTTGCACCGTTGATGACAAAATCCTCGTTTGCAGGTGGAGCCACTTGGGCATCCACGGCGCGACTTACATTTCTTACGACAGAGTCCGTGGGTACAGCGGAAGCCCTTATCGCAGGTCTCGTCGGTCTCACATGCTTTGGGGGCAGCAGGGAGCACGGGCTCGTCACTCTCCTCACCGTCCACCGTAGTCGATTTCTTTTCAGGGAGATCGTTTTGGCTCCGCCGTAATTTGATCGGGGGTTCGATCGTTCGTGTGATCGCCGCAAGAATATCCGGGATGGCGGCCTTTTGCAGGCCAATGGCCTGGTCGGAGAGCCCACCCATGGACGCGTACAAGCTATGCCAGTCCTTATCAAACACACCGGCTTTGATGAGCTCTAGCTCCATATCCAGCCAGGTAAACTGGGGATGGTTGGCGCCCCACATAGAAGCACTGACGGAAGAGATGATGATGGGTCGTAGTCCCATCACCTTACAGGCCGCGAGGGCCGCTATATTCAAGGCGGGGAAGGAGCCAGAGAAGCCCAGGGCGATGGTGTCGCCACGCCGAAGACCTGCTTTCCGATATAGGCTGACAAAGACGGCCCCCCAGTTGGGGTTGATACTCGTCTGTTTGGCAGGAAGCTGACCCGCCTTGCTGGTGATGGTACTTACGGTTACGCCGATAAGGCCGGATTCGGCGGGATCCAATGTTTCGTCGATAGGTATCTGTCGGTCTTCGCGGGCCTGCTTGATGGTTTCGTATGCCTTCTGGGTGAGAAGACTCGCCTCACTCTTTTGCTTCCCGTGGGGAAGCGAGCGAACCACGCGATGACTTTCCACCAGGGCGAAGCCACCCACAGCCAGGATGGCCACGAGCACCAGCAGGACGCTGGATACTTCCGTTGGTCGCCAGAATAATCTCAAAGCATCAACTCCGAACCGTAGAGGAGAATCAGAACCAGTCGAACGGAAACAGCGGCGATAATCAGGGTCGCGGTCGTGACGATGGGGCCCTGCTTGTCGAACCAGATGGCGATCAAACCTGGGATGATCTGTCCGATAACAACCAACTCCATGGGTTGCGATGTGAGGTAGATCATCAGATATCGTTCAAAGAGAAGGTTGAACAGAAAGCCCACTAGAATCATCAGCACAGTACGGCGTCGTCCGTAGATAATGACGTGTTGCGCCAGACTCGCCACAACCAACCAGGTGGTGACAGCTACACCAAGGGTTACCAGCACGCGAATTGGCTCATGCAGTCCGAGGGCCATATATCCGGGAACGACCATGCCACCCGGTACCAGCGAGAATAGCTCCGAGAAGACGAAACTGAAGACGAGCCCAATGCCCACCGAGATCGTGGATAGATCAACCATTCGCTACCTCTGGCGGCTGCGCTTCGGGTGGGGTTGTGGGGTAGAGCTGACTCATAGGAATTTGTACGCCTCGATTACGAAATAGACCGACCAGTGCCAGACCAGGATCGGCGACATTACCAAGGCCTACTACGAGTGCCCGCTGATCGACAAGTTCGACGATTCGTTCGAATACATCACGCGCTGAGGTTCCTTCCGAAAAGACGATCTGTCCTGGCAGAAAACCTTTTTTGAGGAGCTCGCGTGCAGCGATTCGTGTACCTGTACCCATCAATACGACAAAATCGGGCTGTGTCGCCCATGTTGTTATGGCTTCCCCAAGTTGACGGGAACGGTCGCCTCGGTCCGTTCGCAGATTCAACAACATGATACGTCGTGAATATTCAGGAAAGACCCGGTGGGATAGTTCCCAGATATGATGGCTACTCTGGGGATCGTTGGCGGCAAAGCCATGAACAAAACAGATCTGCCGGCCGAAGAATTCCAGATCGTACATGCGCAGGGCACCTACATCTGGTGTGGCGTTCAACATGCCGACCATTGCGTCCTCACGGGATACGCCACAGAGCTTGGCGACACGGAGCGCGACAGCCACATTCTCCCGATGTTCATAATAGCCGAACCGAGCCATCTCCGCGTTCGAGATCGCTTCCAGATCGTCCGTCGCGACGACCTCGAGATTGCACTCTAACTCTTGGCAGGCATGCTTAAGGATATCAAGGTGTTGCGACTCTGCCGTCACCAGTGTTTGCCCTGCGGGTGTGGTCCCGGCCAAGGCCTGCGCGACATGGCGCTCGGTGGGGCCCATAACATCCAGATGGTCTTCTCGGCAGTTGGTTATGACACCAATGGTGGAATGAATAATCCGGTGTTCGGACATGGCCTGGAGTCTGGGTTGGAGGGCCATACATTCGATTACGATTGCGTCAGGGTTGCGCTGCGCGGCCAGACCCAGAACGTGGAATTGTTCTTTGATATTGGCTTTACCCAATCGATAGAGGGGGGTCTCGGAGCCGTCTTCGTAGATGATCCGGGGGGTGGTTCCAGTTGTCTTGGCGATAGCTGAAATCCCTCCGCCTCGTAGGGCTCCAGCGATAAGACGCGTCACCGAGGACTTCCCACGACTACCGTTCACATGGATCCGAATTGGGATTTGCTCACGATGCCGCTTGAGGCGAGTTCCCTCTAGGATACGATCGCCAACCACGAATGAAATCAAGATGCATAGGATGAAAATTTCCATGACCCACCGACTTGCGAGCTTATTGGATGTAGGCTGAATCTGCAATTTGTGGGGTTTTTCATACCCCTGGACTTGTCAGACCGGTTTCGGAACGCCAGAATCAGGACTATGACTGAAATGGCACCGCATGATCCGGTAATTGAGCCGGAACACGTCCCGAGCGGCGAAGACTATCGTATATCTTTAGCGGCGTTGGTGGACTACCTTGCGGGTGATGGACCAAGAGACCGTTCTCTAGTTATACGAGCCGCACGTTGGTGGATGGAGCGACGTGCACATATACGTTTGGCTCTATTGGATCGATTCCCCCTGCAGGACGTTGTGGTCACCTTTCGGATTGATGAATCGGTGAAGTTGGTGGTTACGGGGGTGTTTCCCGATGCTCCGGGCGACGTGACTATTCATTTTGCAGACTCTGAATTCCCATCGCTGGATCTTTTGATCACACGAGAATCTCTTCCGTCTCCTCTGTCCATAGCGATTCTAGATTACGGTGTCCGTGGACGTGAATTTGTTTTGCTTATGCCCTGGGAAGGCTTTGAGCGGGGCGACGTTGGACGGGCGATTTGTTTGACGATGGTGGACGATGTTCTGATGCTGCGGGGGCAATTGGACGGGGGTAGAAGAATCCAGATCCCCGAGGAACTTTTTGAGTTGGGGCCATAAGGTCGGCGTCGTCTTCTTACAAAGTCCTGTAAATGCTCTTTACGAGGGCGGCACAGTCCGATAGGAAGTCGACCTATGGATGAAGCAAAGCAAAACGCAGCCTTTGGTGATGTCACCCGTAGAGTCGGACGTCTCCAACGCGAACTGGCCAAGATGCAT
The DNA here is from genome assembly GCA_002728755.1 of Myxococcales bacterium. GTDB lineage: Bacteria > Myxococcota_A > UBA9042 > UBA3505 > UBA3505 > UBA3505. The sequence goes on along the minus strand of PBVT01000083.1, from coordinate 10,529 downwards.
ACGGCTCTGTCCGATCTGGAACGAAAGTCTCGAGATCTCGACAAGAACGCCTTTCTGGTGCGGGGCGAGGCTGCCGCATTAACCCAGAAAGCGACGCGACTGATGGAAGAGGTTTCGTCTATCGCAGAGTTACCAACCGCATTGGCAGCTCTTTCTGGTCAGGCCGAAGAAGCCAGTCGAAGACTGAAAGATCGCCTGGGTCTGGCGGTAGCAAGCGCCGTCGAGGCGTTGGGATTACCGGTCTCCGGCCGTTTTCCCGAGCTTAGTGTAGGGCCGTTCGTGATTACCTTTCGTGCAGAAGTGGCGCAGGCGGAGCTTGCGCTGGGTAAGGGGGGACCGGTTCTCGACAAGGTCGCGATGGACGCAGATAAGGTTGGCGAGGCTCTTCGCAAGCATTACGCGGAGCTTTTCGACGGGGAATTCGCGCGGGAGCATTTTCTGAATCTGGTGCGACAAGCTCTGCAACGAGCCAATCGTATCGCGGAACGAAGCCCAGAAGCTCCAGTGCCGGTCTCGGAGTTCCTGTTGGAGCTTAATGTTGTACACCAGAAGGATGCCTTCGCGAGCAATCCGACGCGGGCTGGATTCCAGCCGTATACACGGTTGATGGCTTCTACTCACCTGTTTCGGGCGCGACCACTGAGTGGTGAAGGCTTTGAAATTCGTCTTGTAGTGGCCACTCGGGAGCAGACTCGCAAGAAAGGCGATCATATCTATGTTCCTACAGATCTCCGTGGGCATGGTACGCACTTTGGAGCGCTGGCGCTGAAAAATCTGGGGGCCCCATGAAGGTGATAGATGGTCGCTTGGCGCGGCATATTGTTGAGACATTGGGTAGTAACGGGACACCGCCAGAGTGGGGTGTCAGCCTGTATTCAGTGGGACTGGATCCGTACCTGTCTGTGATTACGAGTGATTATCTTCAAACCTTTATTGGCGAAGATGGTGGGGCGACATTCAAACTCGTTGTGGGAACCTATGGTGGGGGGAAAACCCATTTCCTCTACGCAGTTCGTGAAGAGGCCTGGTCAGAAAACTATGTGGTCTCCTATGTGGTCTTATCTCCCGAAGAGACACCGTTCTCCGATCTGTCTCTGGTATACCGCTCGGTGGCGAGAAACCTTATGGTGCCCTTGAGCCCCAAGGAGCTCCTGGATGGGAACGAGTCGGGGCTGGCCGCCTTTCTGCAACGTTGGATGCAGCGCATTTTCAAGGAAGCCAAGGAAAAGAAGTTGTCGGACGCCGATGCCTTCTTTGATGATCGGATCGCAGAGGCGACACGAGGGCTGGACAACACCAACTTCGGACGCGCCATTCACGCTGCGATGCAGGCTTTAAAGCAGAAGGATGAGGAGACCTTTCAATACGCCATGCAATGGCTGATGGGTGAGGGCTATGACCATAGCCGCCATAACGCCATGGGGATCCTGCAGCGCTTCGACCGCAGTCAGGCTTTCTCTATGTTGCGATCGTTGGTGGAGCTTGTACGACGTGTAGATTATGCGGGGCTGGTCATTCTCTTTGATGAAGCAGAGATCGTCCCGAGCATGAGTACACGGGCCAAAGATCTTTTGTTGAGCAATCTGCGTGAGCTGGTGGATGGCTGTGCCCATCATGCGTTCCGCAACGTCATGATCTTCTACGCCGTCCCGAACGAGTCCTTTCTCGAGGGTAGGGCGGCTGTATACGAAGCGTTGAAACAGCGCCTCGCCTCGGTTTTTGATGTGTTCAACCCGACCGGTGTTCGAATCGACCTCGAACAGCTGGAAGGGGAACCCGAGTTACTTCTGGCAGAGCTGGGAGATCGGCTACGCGCCATCTACCAGACCGCCTATCGTTGTATCTTGAACGAAAAGAAGACCCGCGATGGTATGAACAATCTCGCGCGGAAAGCCTACGAAATGCGTTTTGGTGATATCGGCTACAAACGTGTTTTCGTGCAGGGGGCGATTCGCTACCTGCATCTCTTACGACATAAGCCCGAAACGGAGCTGGGTCCGGATGATGCCGACCTGTTATTGCGGGGAGAAGCCCTGCCATGATGGAAGTGGGACAGGTCGTTCGACACCCACGCTATGGGCGCGGTCTAGTTCATGCCGTACGGAAAGCAGGCTACGAGATCATGGTGGATTTCGATTGCCAGTTACGACTCTGGCTCCGGGCGGATCAGGTGCGCAGTCCGGGGGCCCTACCGCCACAGCCTGAGAACACCGCGCTATTGGAATCCGAAGAGATCATCGACCGGATCATGGGTCGAGTGTACGAGGGCAAGAGCAAAAAGAAGATAGCGCCATCGGTGCTGCCTTCACGCGTTGCACCTCTGAATGGCAAGCCCGAGTTCCGAGATATCCGATTGGCGTTTGAAGCCTTTCGTCTTGGAATCGTTCCTGAGCATTCCATTATGGAATGGACAGTGGGTCGTCGCGACGAGCTCAAACGTGTTTTGGGTTGGCTGGATGATCCCGCGAGCGGCTCTCTCGTGGTGGAAGGTGCCTATGGTAGTGGCAAAAGCCATACGATGGCTGTGCTGAAGGTGCAGGCCCTCGACCGTGGTTGGGCCGTCTGCAATGTGGGTATTGATCCATCGGATGCACCGGCTGGTTTTCCCAAGCGGGTGTATCGACACGCGATCACCAGTTTGCGTGTACCCATAGATGGTGAGGTGTTGGGGCTTGAGCAGATCCTCGAACGTCTATGTGGCCGCAGCGATGAGGCCATTCGTGACCATAGCATCTGGTCGGTTATCTCCGATCTCTGGCGCAACCGGCCGAAGCTACGACCCGCCATTCTAGCCTATCTGCGGGGACGGCCCATTCGCCGTAAGCTCCCGGGCTTGCCGAATCTTCCCGATCATACGACGTCGGCGAATGTATATTGTTATCTATTATCTGGCCTGTCGGTATGGTTGACCGAGGCTCTCGGTTTGCAGGGGATGATCCTTTTGATCGACGAAGCCGAGATGAGTCGCACCTACCGCTACCGTTACGAATGGCAACGAGGCGTAAACTTCTTCAACGGTCTGGCCTGGGTCGCGGACGACGACGACGTCCTGGAGAATGAGGTGATCGAGCGCCTCGATTGCTTTCGTGGAGAGCGTTCGGGCCTGGTGTATTCCGGCTTCTTAAAGGTTCCGTACATCTACCAGATCCCTTGCCGCTTTAAGGTCGTATTTGCCTTTACACCTGGCTACACGCGGTTTTTCCAGCATGTACATACGGATAATCTGGTGCGGCTCGATACGCCAACCCGCGAGGAAGTTCTTCGGCTCTTTGATCGCTTATTGGATGCCTACAAGAAGGTCTGTGCTATCGGCCCAGTACAACCCGATCTTCGTCAGGCGGCCGAAACATTGATCGCCACCCACGGCCACTCCTTCCGTTATCTTATTAAAGGCTTTATGGAACTACTCGACCACCGTCGGTTTTATCCGGAGAGCCACCCTGATAGTTTATTGATGTACGCCGGTGGTTCCTTCTGACGATACGAGACCGAGCCCCGAGTTGATCTCGGAGATGCGCGCCTATCGACGTGCGCTGCGTCGAAGTTATCTGGCCTTTTTTGCCCATCATAATGCGCCCAATGCTCTGCAGTTGGCGGCCTGCCATCCCATCTTGAAGGGGGAGAATGCCTTGATCGTGGCGCCGACCGCGACCGGAAAAACGGAGGCCGCTCTGGCCCCCATCGTGGAACGCCGAATGTCCCCGTCGGACGATAACCTTCGCGTCTTATATGTGGCCCCCACTCGCGCCTTATGCCGTGATATGGGCGATCGAATGAAAGAAGTGCTGGGGGTATTCAAACGCAAGGTCCTGGTACGAACCGGAGATAGCCCGAACGCGCCAGACCCACCACCGTTCATGCTTGTCACGACCCTGGAATCTCTGGACTCTCTGCTGGCTCGGGCACCTGGAGCTCTGAAAACAGTTCAGACCGTTGTGTTGGACGAGATCCACGCAGTCCATGGGAACCCGCGTGGTGATCAACTGATGGTCCTATTGCATCGTCTTGATCGGCTCTGCGAACGGGAGGTACAACGGGTCGCATTATCGGCGACGATTGCCGATCCCGATGCGGTGGTGCGTCGGTATCTCGGTGAGGGGCAGGTCATCGTTGGGGAAGGTCGCCGGGCGACAACTTTACAATGTGTTCCCGATCTGGAGAGCCTGTTGACCGCTCTTCGTGAACAGCGGCTACGCCGCGTGCTATGTTTTTCGGAGACCCGCGCGAAGGTGGAAGAGGCCGCGGCCCAATTCCAGGAATTGATGCCCGGTGGGCGTGTCCTCGTGCACCATGCCGGCCTGAGCGCAAGAAGTCGGCACGAGGTAGAGGAGGCCATGCGGACTTTTTCGTCCTGGCTATGTGTGGCGACGAGTACGTTGGAGCTGGGAATCGACGTGGGATCGATCGAGGCGGTGGCTCTGCTTGAAGTGCCGGTGGCGCCCAGCGCGTTTCAGCAGCGGATCGGTCGTGGAGCGCGAAGAGACTCGGTGATTCGAGTATTGGGAGTCGCCGAAACGGAGGAACGTAAGCGCCAACTGGAGTTGCATGCCCTCTATGCCGATCGGGGAGAGCTGGAGGCCATTCGAGTTCGAGTGGATCCCGGTGTAGCGATTCAACAGATTTTCAGTATCTTATTTTCGCGTCCATCGGGTGTCGATGAAGAGGAGCTGCTTCACCTGCTGCGCGGTCTAACGGCTCAAGTACATCTGAAACGGGTTGTGGATCATCTTGTTGCCGAGGGCCATATCCGCCGCGAGCGGGATACGCTTTTGGCTACGACGCGCATTATGGATATGGGGACCAGGGGGACGGTTCACGCCAATCTCCCCGACTCGCTTGGTTCCCAGGTCTTTGACGCATCCACGGGACGGATGGTCGGGAATGGTTTTGCGCCCCGAACACCTGGGAGTGTCTTTGTATTGGGTGGTCGTAGCTGGAAAGTGCAATCCGTAAAAAAGAATCAGGTGATGGTCGTGCCCCATTCGGGGGGCGATGGAACCCAAAAAGGTCTGGGACGATCGCGGGGGAAAGGTCCATGGGATGGCTACCTACCCCTCGAATATCGGGCGGGCTTTGAAACCAGCTAGGAACGGAGCAGCTCCTGCAACTTCTCGATCTCTAGCATGGCCTTCTTTTCCGATTCTGTGGGCCCCTCCTGAACTGGCGCACCGACCAGCCTGGGTCGTAGACCGACGTTTCGTAGAAAACGACTGATGCGCTCTTCACCCACTGGGCCCCCTTGTGGACGTTTCCGGACATAGGAGAGCGTCAGGTCTTTCTTGGCTCGAGTCACACCCACGTACATAAGGCGACATTCTTCTGCCAGACCGCTGGCGTTCCCGATGGAGCGTTCATGGGGCAAGATCCCCTCCTCGACGCCCGGGATGAACACCGAATCGAATTCGAGACCCTTGGCAGCATGCAGAGTCATGAGGGAGACCATGGCCTCGTCTTCGTCGACGGCATCGTTGGCGTTGGAGAGCAGTGCGTCATCCAAAAAGGCTCTAGCACCTTCGATCGGATCCCGATGGACGTAGCTGTCGAGGGTATCTGCCAGCTGCATGACTCGATGGAATCGACGGCTACCTTCGGCGGGTGTTTCGGCGTTATGAATCAGATATTTTCGATATCCCACCTGCTGGAGAACGAATTTAAAGGCTTTCGATACACCGGCAGAGCGGAGCTTTTTTCGGCCCTCTTTGAGAACCGAAATCATCTCCTTCAGACCGGAGATGGACTGATTGGGAAGGGCTCCGGGGATATCGACCAGCTTTTCGGCGGTTCGAAAGAGCGATGTCTTTTGTTTGGTCGCCCCTCGTTCCAGATTTTTGAGAGAGACTTCACCCACGCCTCGAGCTGGTGCTAAGACCGCTCGTCGGAAACATAAGTCGTCGTTTCCATCGATCAGAACGCCGAGCCAACCCAGGGCATCGCGCACCTCTTTGCGTTCGAAGAAGGATGTGCCGCCGATGCGACGAAAAGGTATCGCGATCTGTGTTAAGGCGAGCTCAATGGCGTTGGCTTGTCGGTTGGCGCGATAGAGAACCGCGACCTCGTTTGGAGACGTGCCCGAGCGAATGGCGTCGGCGACACCCTGGGCGATAAAGTCAGCCTCTGCTTCTTCGCTGGATGCGCCCACCAGCTGAGTGCTTCCTGTGAATGGGCAGCGTACCCGCAGTGTCTTGTCGTTACGATCGGGGTTGCTACGGATGATGGCGTTGGCCAACTCAATAATCGGTTTGGCCGAACGATAATTGTCTTCCAGGCGAATGGTCTGGGAGTCTGGGAACGACTCCGCGAATCGTAGAATATTTTCGACGCGTGCACCCCGGAAGGCATAGATGGACTGGTCGTCGTCCCCCACGGCCATAAGCGTTCCGTCTTCGCCAACCAATTTACGAACCAGCTCCATCTGGGCGTGGTTGGTATCTTGAAACTCATCGACCAGAATATACCGGGTACCGGCTTGAACCCGTGAAAAGAGATTCGGGTGGCTATGAAAGAGGCGCAGAGGAACGAGAATCAACTCGTCGAAGTCCACCGCGTTGAGAGTACGAAGACGCTTTTCATAGGCCTCTACCAGCTCTACTCCCATGGGGACGAGACCGTGGGCACGCGGAAACCGGATCTTTCCTTCGATGGCCTTACAGGTTCGTCCCTCGAGAATCAGAGATAGGGCTTCGCCCACATCCCAGGAGGCGGGTTGAAGGCCGAGTTGTTTTAGAGATTCCCGGACAATGCCGAGCTGATCCCCGCGGTCGATGATGTTCGGGTGGGTATGGTATCCCAGTTGGCGTCGATAGCGACGTAGAACGGTGAGACCGAAGCGATGAAACGTGCCGACGAAGGGCACCTCTTTGACCAGAGCGCCAATACGGGCGGACATCTCGCGCGCGGCCTTATTGGTGAAAGTCACGGCCGTAATCTGGTTTACCGGGACCCCCTGTGCGATATGCCACGCCACACGGGCGGAGATGACGCGGGTCTTTCCAGATCCAGCACCAGCCAAGACCAGCGTTGCACCACCTGGGGCGGTAACGGCTTCCCTTTGAGCGTCGTTCAAAGAGGCGATGATTTTGTCTAGAGATGTCACGGGGCTTGGTATACAGAGGGTAAAAAAAAGAGGCGGACTCCGCGAAGAATCCGCCTCAATTTGGACAATACGAGAAGTTCGGGCTGCTCCTCGAAGACTAAAGAAATCTTCTGGTTCCGATTTCCGCGGTTATTTCCGAAGAAACAACTGGGAGAAATCGAAGCCGCACCTCAAACCGTTAACCGGTGTTTCAGAGTCCCGCCAGATAGAAATGGAGGGGGTCCATCCTTTCTATCAGCTCCGTTTTCCTAGTGTCTTGGTTCTTGCTGGTTTGAACCGTCCCTCTTGGGTTTCCAGGGTCCTTGGACCGAGGTCCTTGGGTTCAGTGTGTTGGTGGGTTGGTTGTCCGAAGATAACAACCTACTTTGCACTGACCCTGTTCCCTTCAGGGTTTTAACACCAGGCTCCGTAACCGCTCTTCCTAAGAATCACGAATACGGTCCCTCTCTTACACTTAGCATCGATTTCAAAGACTTCAGATATCTTTTCGTATAGTACTCACAACTTCACCGACCGCGGTGTGCCTTTCGGCGCCAAACTACCAGGTTGAACGAGCCAACCAGGTGGCTTAGTTTTGGAAGCCGCTAACATCTCCGGGGCCGCGTCGTGTTTCAAAGAAACTCGATTTGGAGATTCCTGGAGATGGTTCCGACCGTCCAGATCTCGCAAGCGAGACCTGGGGACCGATTATTACTCTCTGCCGGAACCGAAGTTCTGGTTTTGAGCAAAGTGCCGGTTTGCACGGTAGATACCGAAGTGTCCATCGTGCGTTGTAAATACCAACATACCTTCCGCGAGCTTTTCAGGTTCCCTTCCGCGTCCGCCACGGAATGGGCCACGTTCAACTTCGGGCGAGGTTGCCGAAACAACCATGACCGGAGTCGATTATCTGCGGGTTTCCAACTCCGCAGTACCTGGCACATCGACCTGAGGATGCGAACATCCGCGGGCCTATCGGGTTTCACACCCGCCTTGCGCCTTGCCTCCCATTCCGCGTTAAGGTCCTATTTCATACCGGGAACACGCTTGGGGTTACCCCGCTAACCACCGAACCGACTTTCGGAAATCTTGCGATTTCGTAGGGCCGTTCCAGCTGCTCTCTCGCCACCCCCGAGGGGGTTTTGGTCTGAGCCGGCTAGCGTTGCCTCGAACCGACTTTTCGTCGCATTTCATCCACTTCTCAAAGAGCCGTGAATGATGCCCTCGCACCATCCAATAAGGGTTGTAGCAGACTTTGCCGGGCTGACAATCGGTGTTCAACTTGGATATTGATCATCCCCAGTAAAACCGGGCTGTGTTGGGAATTGGTATGTCTCTGGTGGCCCCGTCAAACACATCTTTTCCACAAAGTTTTTCACAATTTCTGTGGGAAAACCCGGTTCGGTTCTTGATGGCAGGGATAGTATCTCTTTAATCGCCGTACGGAGGGCATGCACATCGCCGCAAGGGACCTCGACAACGCCGGGAACACCTCCGAGACCGAAGACATCGCTTACGATCACAGGTATGCCCAGGGCGGCCGCTCGGAGTAGGGGACGAGGGTTATGTGGGAGCCAGGCAGGTAACACCACAAGGTCGGCTTCTTCGAGCCCACCGCATGGTCGCTGCGTAAAGCCTGCCCAGAACTCCTCGTCTTCCAGGTTTCGACCCGAGACTTCGAGGGTCACGTCGAGTCCGCGTAGGGCCTCTCGTAATTCGCAGGCCCCCAGTCGGGCTACGGTACTGCCGGGCAAATGGACCACCGGTCGCTCCGACCTACGCGATGGGAGACGATGCAGTTCATTATCCTGTACCCAATCGATCAACGTAGCCCTTGCCCCATAGTCGGCAGCGATGCTGCGGTTTGGGGTCAGGAAGCGTCGTACTCTTTCGAAAGCCTGGGCTTCCAGTTCGACCTGTTCGGGGTCTACCCGGAAGTCCCGTAAAGTGGTCCGATCCGGCCATTGTTGGCTGGCCAGGTCGAGGCGTTCTTGAATTCGGGCCAGGCTCTGCCTGGTGGCGAAGACCTCCACCTTTCGTCCTCCTAAAGCTCCCTGCTTATGGAGATGGGGCAAGAGGTGTTGGCCTACAATCAGTTCGGTGACTGTCGGTGGCAGCATACGGGCCATACTGGTCGCAAGGAACGCGTCCATACGCATCTGGGCTGCACGCATCTCGGGCCCTTGCTTCGAATAGACTCTTGCGGTGGCCGCACGGAGCCCGAAGGCGAGGGGGAACTCGACAATCTCGGCTCCCTCCAGGTCCCAGCTATAGCGTGAAAATCCGCGACGAGACCCATCAATGGGCATATATATAAGATCGTTGGGACGAAGGTTGGTCTGCAACCAACGTTGGAATTCGGGCCAATAGGTGTCCAACAGGATCGCCCGACGAGCCTCCAGGGCGGGCTCTACACGGGAGTGGCGGCAGGTATCGATATCGCAGCTATAACAACTTCGAACCCCATGAACTGACGCCCCCGCCAGTCGTAGGGAGCTCGGTGCCGTTCTTTTATCTTTTGCGCCGGCCTGGTGGATTCGAATGTGGAGATGGGTGTCGGTCATCTCGGTCTCAAGACGCCACGGTTTCGAGGAACGAAAGCGGAGATCGACGTAGTTCCAGAAGACGGTGGCGTCCACAGGATCGGAGGCATCGGTAAAGAGCTGCTGGGTATGACCATGTCGCTCGACGATCTCAAGATCCGCTTCGAGGGCTGCCTTATATAGGGCGTTGCTGAGAAGACAGAGTCCGCCAGCGATGGTGGGGATCACACAGCCGGCCCGTATCTCACGGCCGACAACAAATCCGGCCTGGGCTGAGGGGCGTCCAATATGATGCCAGAAGGAGAAGATCGCATTCGCAGGGATCTCCAGACCATCCAGTTTCTGTGCGGCCAGGCGCACATTTTCCACCTTACCGGCTTCTAAGACCCATTCTTCTTTCGGCACCTCAAACCAGAGCTGTGCCTGTACATTTGCTGCCAGATCGCAGTCGCTGCTTTTCGAACTCTGGGACCAGGTACGGATTGTTCCGGTATCGCGAACCTTTCGTAGGAGCTGATGCCGAAGAATCTTGAGACGGTGCACCGCCGCTCCCAGTCGGCTGACTTCTGCCCATTCTTTATGGTTCTCGGAAGAAATGGCCGTCTCCTGTGCGTACATGGGATGCAAGGCCTCAGACGTCGCGATTATTTCAGACTCACTGCAATCCGTGAATCATAAATGTTCACACCACCATTGAGGAGGGAGGCTGGATCCGTCATACTGGAGTTTCACGTCGTACCGGCGTATAAGGATTCATCATGGACGCACCCCAAGCCAACCAACCCGAACGACCCGCAGGACCCGTGCAGCAGCGCATTCAGGCTAAGCTCGACCAGGCCTTCGCCCCCGCCGAACTGCAGGTGCTCAACGAAAGCTATATGCATAACGTTCCCGAAGGGTCCGAGAGCCACTTC
>PBVT01000082.1 GCA_002728755.1 Myxococcales bacterium | reverse complement strand
CCGCCATACCAATGCCCGCCGAGAACGGAGCCGGCCGATAAGTTTGCATTGCATCCGAGGCCACCCGACCCGTTGCTTCCATTGGATCCATTGGTGCCGTCCTGGCCCGTCATCGGGGCCGGTGGGAGGCTACAAACGTTATTTTGCAACAAACCGTCATCACCGGCATCCCCACCGAGTCCTCCGGCACCACCGCCCGGGCCGTCTCCCGGTTGACCGCCGTATCCGTCGATACCGCTATATTCAAGTAAAACAGCGACTGGACAGCGGTTTCCTCCACCGTGACCACCACTCACATCGTCTCCATTGCATTGAAGCGCTCCGCCGTTCGACCATTGCCGGTTATTGGCGATGTCACAAAAGGTAAAGCCGGAGGTAATGAATGCATCGTACCCCGCACCCGAGGCGGTACGCCCCTGTCCGGCAGAACCACTGACACCCTGGTACCCTTCATTCGCTGAACTAGCCGGTCCCCCGGTAGCAGCATAGATGACATTATCCTGGAGGGTGAGCGCGTTCGATACGTTGTCTAGATATACGGCGTAGGAGTTTGAGCCGGGTTGATCGACATTCGGGCCGTATACAACGAACCCTTGCACCGACATGATGGTGTTTATGTTGGTGCCAACGATGGTGCGTGGGTGTTGGCTCTCCTCGTTCCCGCGGACGATGGTCATCGTGGATTCCAGGTGCCGTTCCCATGTGTCCGGCCGGTAGCCTCCTAGTAGGTTGATTCCGTCGAGCAGGAAAACGGTCTCTTCATAAAGGCCATCTGCTACGAAGAGCCGGTTGCGCGCCATTGTCTGGGCGCGAGAAAGACCATAATTGATACTCTTACAAGGGCGATGGTCGATGCCAGTACCAACGGGGCCCAGTCCACAACCCGGAAGATCGTCCGCGTTGGCATCGGAGCTTGAGACGTAGATCGCCTTGGGATCCAACGCGAACTCGCAGCCATCGTCGGGGATGCTATTAAGATCGAAGTATTCAAATAGAACACCTTCGCAGTCTGGGTGCTCGCTCTCGATGCTACAGCAGGTCAATGCACAGACGGCCGGATCTGCGGACACGCAACGGCCATAACCATTGGGTTTTTCAAAGATTTCGGCGCAATCGTTGTAGCAGTTTCCGCAGGCGTCATCCTGGTTATAGACACCGTCATTAAGCCACCCCTCATCGGTGACGCCATCGCAGTTGTTATCTACACTGTCACAGACCTCGACGCCTGGGGGCAGGGCTGTACTGTTGCAGATGGTAGCTCCATTGGGATCGTCTGGGTTGCAGATGCGAATGCCCGGCGCTGCGCAGGCACCTTCCCCCGCGGTGCACATGGCTCCCTGATCCTGCCATTCGGGTTTTTCATCGGTTTCCCCATTGCAGTCGTTGTCCAGGCCGTCACAGATCTCCGCCTCGGGTTGGGCGGCCTCGGCGTTGCAGACCGTACCTGTGCCGTCGTCGGAGCATTGGTGGAAACCAGGTCTTTCACAGTTTCCTATGCCGTCTACACAAGGGCTGTAGAGGCTAGGGAACCCTTCATCCGTTTGCCCGTCACAATCGTCATCGAGCCCATTGCAGGTCTCGGGGCTTGCCACTGTGCCGATGCATTTCAGATCCGGCACGCCACCCACGCATTGCATACTGCCGATGCAGCTACCATATTCATTTTCATTACTGCATTCTTCTCCTAGACCCACGACGTCGTCGATCAGTTGGTTACAGTTATCATCAATGCCGTTACAAATCTCGCCGCTCGGGCTTGACGCGGTGCATTCAGTCCAGCCGAGCTCTGGGTTGCATGTTTCCAGGCCGTAACACAGCTCCTCACCGCTTCCATCCCAGCAGGTCCGAACCGCTCCCTCGAAATCTGCGCTACAAGTACAGCTCCCTGTTTTGGGCAAGCAGTAGGAGACCGGTTCGTCGCCCTCCGGCTCCGTCTCCGGCGTACAGATATATTGTTCGGGGCAGTCTCCGGGCTCTACGCAGGTCGTAGCGCAACGGCGTTCACCGTCGATCCATAAGCAACGCCCATCCGGGCACTGGAAATCGGCTGCACATGGGTTACAGACACGCACGAGATCAGGCAGGCATAAAAAGACAATGTCCTGACCACCCGCATCGATCCCCTTGCAGTTCCAGCCTGGAGGGCAACCGTCGAGGCAAGCTTGTGTGCAAACAAATTGGTCGGGACCTTCCACACACCAGCCAGAGTCACATTCCTCATTACCATTGCAGGGGGCGCCGAAATCGCCGGGACCAGGAGGCAGGTCACCTTGATCACTCGATGTTTTGTCATTGGTGACGTCTACAGACAGCGAATCCGCCGCAGCAACATCCGACACGACTTCACTGGGGGTACCATCGAGCCCGGGATCAACACCGTAGTTGGTGTCGCCAGAGCTGCCACCGCAATGGAATATACAGATAGCTAAACATGCGGAAAGCCAGTTTGCATTGGATAATCTCACGAGGTCCCCCTGATTGCGCCGACAGCATAGCACTGCGGCCAGCCACTTTCAAAGCCACGAAAAGGGTTGAGGAAGTTTGATAGTTGGTTACGCGTTGGCTATAAGGAAGCACGGGAGGCAAAAGGCTGTGCCAAAAAAACTTCGCTCAATACAGTCGTGCATGATCCTTTTTGGAATCATGTTTTTCGCTTGTGCAGGAGTCCAAAAACCAGCAGGGGAAAGTGGAGTCATTTCTATCCTCGATTTGGATTGTGCCAGTTGCGGTGGGGCGTTAGAGCGCTCACTCGCGCCGGACGTGCTCTCTGTGAAATTCCGAAAGCTCGACGCCGAACTCGTCGTACGTTTCGACCCGAAACTTACGACACTGGAAGGGCTGACAGAAAGAGTTCGAAAAGCTGGCTTTAAGGCGTCTGCAGGCGGAGGGAAAGGGCATTATGTGGCCGCCGTTGGCTATCCGGCCGACAGTGATGTTCGGCACCATAAAAACCACAATGAACGGATCGATCTGGACACCGTACTGGTGCCAGGGAAATACACCATCATCGATTTTACCGCCGCCTGGTGCGGACCCTGTCGTAAATTGGACGAGGCTCTAGCCCGAATCGTGACCAAGCGAAAAGACATCGCGGTCCGGAAAATCGACATCTATGACTGGGGCACGGTGGTAGCGAATCAGCATCTTAAGAATGTCCCAGAGCTTCCATACGTGATCATCTATGGGCCGGACGGCAAGAAACTGGATGCAATCTCTGGACTACATCTTGGACGTGTGCGTAACGCTCTTGGTATTGCTACCGATGATGAAAGCGAATAGAGTTCGTTCATGACCCGCTTACTACCGACACTAGTCTTTTCCTTGTTGGCTATCGTGATACTTTGGCCAGCAACGGCGCTTAGTGGCCCTGGGTGAAGTGGCTGAAGCAACCCTGGCCTCCCGGGTGGAGGCAGTAAGTCCCTTCAAGAGAGCGTTGATATCGGCGTTCTTCGCTTAGGCTTTAGCTTTCGGGTAGCACCGGTTCATGCCGAACACGATGTAGTGCCTGAGCAATTTGAGCCTGGGCTTCCCGATGAAGAACAAGCCTATGAGCATGTTCTCGATATGGTCGCTGGCCGTGTGGAAATAGCCGGTGATTACAAGTTTAATTCCTGGTTGGGTGTGTTCGGGGTTGTGCCTGTGGGAGTGACCACCGTCGAGGCTGGCTTCAAAGATATAGACGGGCAGCTCTTCGAGGACTTTTCTAGCATTCACCATCGCACGGAAACGGTTATAGGGGTTGCAGACATTCATTTGGGTGTGAACCTCTACCCGTTACCGCAAGATCTGTGGAAGAACACAGATTTGGAGGTTGGTTTAGGCGCGACGCTCCCTACGGGCTCTGTGGAACCCGACCCCTTTGTAAAAGGTGCGCAAGGCCTAACGCATCAACATATGTTTTACGGTACGGGAACTGTAAACCCCCTGATCCGTGTGATTTTAAAGCAGCAATTGGGGAAAGGTATGGCTGTTGCGTGGGGGCAGGGGATCTTCTCCTTATACCGTGGTAAACACGATTACCGTGGCAGCTCGGTCGTCGCCGGAGGTATCGGTGGGAGTTATCCGGTGCTCATCGACCGATTATCCGTCTCTTTGCAGCATGAGGTGTTTTACGAAAGCGCCGCTCGCTGGGGCGACAACGTGGCAAGGAATAGCGGCCGTACAGATCTGATTCTGACCGCTGGATTGATGTGGTCAGAAGCGACGTGGTCAGCTCAATTAAGCGCCAAACACCCCTATAGAATCACGACAAGCGGGGACCAGTTAGAAGCACCGGTACTTTTGTCCCTCGATTTGTTCTACAAATTTCCGCTTTAGGCCCGCGCGAGAACCTCGTCAACGAGAGCGTCGATGCCTTTCGCTACATGGGCGATGGATGGCCCAAGCATATAGGCAGGGGTCGAGACGATGTTCAGGTCTTCATCGATTGCGATCTCGTCTACGGCGCAATTCACATGCACCGCACCCATGCTCTCGAGGGCTTGAGCCGTCCCCTCATCGGTTCCAATTGTAAGCTTCGGTTTCAGCTCACCGAGGGAGCGAGCCGCGATAGCAGGGGCAATACAGATAAAGCCCATCGCCTTTTTGCGCACATGCATGGACTTAACGAGAGCATCAACAGCCGTATTTACCGTGCATTGTGGCCCTTCCGTGGCAAAGGTGCTGAGGTTCTTCGCGGCGCCGAATCCACCCGGCAGAATCAATGCGTCGAGCTCGTCGGCGGATACGCTACTCATCTCTCGGATTTCGCCTCGGGCTATGCGTGCGGCTTCGGCGAGCACGTTTCGGTTTTGCCCCTCGGCCGGAGCGCCGGCCGCATGATCGACGACGTGCATCTGCTCCACATCGGGTGCCATACAGATAACCGTAGCGCCAGCTCTATCCAGAGCTAATAGGGTTAGTGTCGCCTCGTGAATCTCCGCACCATCCAGGTAGCCACATCCGGCAAGAACGACGCCGACAGTTTTCGCTTCAGTCATACTGGTCTCCATTCGTTTGGGTAGACATCAAACAGGCACGTTAAATTGTCGTAAGACCTCATTTAGTGAGGTTTTCCGATCGGTAGATTCCTTGCGCTGGCCGATAATCAATGCACAGGGAGCGCCATAGCTTCCGGCTGGAAACTCTTTCATGCGCATGCCGGGAATTACAACTGAGCGGGCCGGCACCCGTCCCTTATGCACGATCTCTTCGGGGCCGGTAACATCAACAATCGGCGTAGAGGCGGTCAGGGTGACATTCGCACCGAGAACGGCCTCTTCTTCGACCAGGACTCCCTCTACGACGATGCAACGGGAACCGATAAAGGCTCCATCCTCGATGATTACCGGTCTGGCTCCAGGGGGCTCGAGTACGCCGCCAATGCCCACGCCGCCCGATAGATGCACATTACGGCCGATTTGCGCGCAGGAGCCTACCGTTGCCCAGGTGTCGACCATACTATTTGCCCCTACATAGGCGCCGAGATTTACGTAGCCCGGCATGATCACCGCGCCAGGCTCAATATGGCTTCCATATCGAACGGTTCCAGGAGGGACCACCCGAACGCCCTGATCCGCGAGCCGGGACTTTAATGGGATCTTGTCATGGAACTCGAAGGGGCCCACTTCCATGACTTCCATCTTCGCCACGCGAAAATAGAGGAGTATGGCCTGCTTCACCCAGCTATGAACGGTCCACCCCTCGTCCGTTTTCTCGGCCACCCGTAGATGGCCTCGGTCGAGGGCCTCGATCGCTTGATGGACCGCCTCGGCGTATTCCCGGTCCGCAAGAAGGCCGGGGTCGTCGGCCGCTGAACGAATCTTTTGTTCTAAATTTGCTGGGTCCATCCTTTCTCTCGCTTTCTAATCTCTGAGTTCAGCTACGTAGCTCGATTACAAGATCGCGGATTGCATCGGAGACAGCGGCGAAATCGGCTTTCAGTTCTTGCCGGTCAATAATGATGTCCGGATCGGCTAAGACCGCCTCATAATTGAGCACCTCCGCCACACTCTCCTGTAGGTCCTTATAATCGGCCACGCCGGCCAGGCCAGGTCCCGCTTTGGCAGCGAAATCGACCCAAACCTCTCGTGCGCTGAGCAATTGCTCTCCAAGAGTCCGGGTTTCATACAGGGCACAATGCAATGCCTCGCGTATATCCTCCTGGTCGGAGTGTTTGTCGAGGTCGGAGAGGTGCCGTTTCAGGCTGCCCCCGAGATTCGCTTGCAAAGATATCGCCATATCCATGAGGATTTCTGCTTCGGCATTCATGGCACCACTCAACGTAATCACGTACGGACAACGGCGTACCATAACCCGTCGTTGTCCGTCACCCCGAAAACATCCTGCGCGGTGTTTCGTGTTTGGAGCCGTTTGATGGGTCGGGTTTGCAGTGGTGACCAGGTGTCCTGGCCTCTCTTTTCCAGGCGGCTCTATACGATAATGTCAACAATGGATTGGCCGGAATTGGCGCCGCTGATGAAACGAGTGATTGACCACGCTCCACGGCTGTAATACTTCCATTCCTCCGCCCCTGAGGAGATTGATATGACAACGATGTTGAAGAGCTACCTTTGCGGAACATGGATGGAAGGGAAGGGCACGCCCGCATCTCTTGTGAATCCTACAACCGAAGAAGTGGTTGCACACGCCACGACGGAAGGGCTCGATTTTAAGGCTGGTCTGGATTATGCGCGCGCCAAAGGGGGGAATGCCCTGCGTGAGATGAACTTTGCCCAGCGCGGTGAAATGTTGAAAGCCATGTCGAAAGTCCTTCACGGGGCTCGCGAGGAGCTTCTCGATCTGGCGACGGAGACTACCGGGAACACGCGCTCTGACGCGAAATTCGATGTTGATGGGGCTACCTTTACCCTTGGGTTCTATGCCCGCTTGGGGAGAGAGCTGGGAGAGCGATCCATCCTACTCGATGGTGATGAGATCGCCCTGGCCAAGAACCCACGGTTCGTAGGGCGTCATATCTACACCCCGAAACTCGGCGTAGCGGTCCATATCAACGCATTCAATTTCCCGGCCTGGGGCTTTGCGGAGAAAGCAGCGGTCGCCCTTTTGGCGGGCATGCCCGTTATGACGAAACCCGCGACCAGCACCGCCGTATTAACGGTACGGATGTTCGAGATTCTGGCGGAGAGCGGCTGTCTTCCCGATGGCGCGGTCTCCCTTATCAGCGGTAGCGCCGGTGATGTGCTTGACCATCTCACCACACAGGACGTTTTGGCATTTACGGGTTCAAGCAACACGGCCACAATGCTGCGAAATAACGCGAACCTCGTTGCCAACTCGGTACCTATCAATGTAGAGGCCGACAGCCTCAACGCTGCGATTCTTGGTCCGGATGTTGATGCGAGCTCGGAGACCTATGATCTTTTCTTACGAGAAGTGGTCCGGGATATGACGCAAAAGGCTGGGCAGAAATGTACGGCTATACGCCGCATCTTTGTTCCGGCCGATCGAATCGAGTCGGTGCGGGAGGACCTGTGCCAGGAACTTTCCCGCATGCCGGTAGGGAACCCGTTAACACGGGAAGTGAAAGTGGGCCCGTTAGCCACCAGCAACCAGCTTCGTGATGTGAAAGCTGGTCTAAGCCGGCTGCAGGAATCTTGTAAAACTGTCTACGGTGATGGTGGGCGAGGAGATCTGGTAGATATCGATCACGATCGAGGCTTCTTCCTATCTCCGGTATTGCTACAAGCCGAACGTCTCGACGAATCCGTTGTTCACGCCGACGAGGTCTTTGGGCCGGTGGCCACCATGCTCCCATATGGTGGGGAAACCGCAGAACTATGCGACGGTGTTATGGCTGGGAATGGAGGCCTTGTCTCTTCGGTCTATAGTGACGATGTGCCCTTTGTGGGAGAGGTGCTTACGCAGATCGCGGCCGGCCACGGGCGTTTACATCTTGCTAGCGCTAAGATTGCCGACGCGTCCCCCGGACCCGGCACGGTAATGCCCGCGTTATTACACGGTGGCCCGGGTCGGGCCGGAGGCGGAGAGGAATTGGGCGGTGCGCGCAGTCTGCCATTCTATATGCAGCGGACGGCAGTCCAGGGCTCACGCCGTGTGCTACAAAAGATTCTTGATATCCCCAAGGGGGACTAGGGTCTTAGGCAGTTTGTAGCTCGACCTGGTAGCCGGTGTATTTCCGCAGGTTGATCACACCCGTATCCAGAATGAGATACTGCCCCTTGATCCCCTGCAAGGTGCCCGACACGGTCTCCGTTTTGTCGAGATTCAGGCTCTTCACCTTTTCAGGGTACTTCTCTACGGGATACTGAAAGGTATGAACGACGCGTTCCTCGGCTGGTAAAATACCTTGGACACCCATGGCTTGCAGGCGTTCGAGAAGATCCGCTGCGGTCGCCTCAATGTCTCCCTCTGGAGATTCCTGCTTCAACATAGCCATCCAATGGGTGCGGTCCTGGAAGTTCTTTGCGAGTTCAAATTCCACGAGGCCCACATCCCGACGACTGGGCAATTCCGCTAGTGGCATCGCCTTCACTGCCCCCTGATCAATCCATCGACTGGGCACATTCGATTTACGGGTTATGCCCACCTTGAAACCAGAGGTCAGGGAAACATAGAGGATATGCGGCTGAAAGCACTGGTTGTGGGCAAAGTCTTCATCGCGACACGGGTTGTCTACCTCGAAGTAATGGCAGAGTTCTGGTTTGACGATGCAGATGTCGGCGTCGGCGCGGCGTTGGCTACAGGGAAAACAATACCCTTGATTGAAGGTCTTCTTTGTCTTTCTGCCACAGGCAACACATTGTATCGCGCCTATAAAATGTAAGGAGATAGCTTGTCCTATCAGGGGGTTTACGGATTGATCCGGTGCGTGTTGCGCCGCGTCATGAAACCCGTCTCGCAAGGTGTAGCGTACGGGAGCCGTCGCTTCGACCCCCATCTTTTGTAAGGTGCCTTTCCAGACAAGCTTCATTCTTTCGCCCCATCATCCTATCCGAGTGTCTAATAACAGGAGTTGAATAATGTGCAAGGCCTCTTCATCTGGTGTAGTTAGGCTGGACTTGAAGAGGCGAGGGCGGTTATAAGAAACGCTCGTTGAACGAGGGGAGAGAATGGCCAAAGAGACGATTGGACGGAATGATCCTTGCCCTTGCGGTAGCGGAAAGAAATATAAGGTCTGCTGTATCGACAAGCCTACCAAAGTAAGCAAACGCCGCCTTTGGATTGGGCTCGCGCTGGCGGCCGTCGCGGCGGTTGCGGGTGTAGTCATTGGAATGCAGACGAGTATGACCACCGGCCTTCTGAGTGGCACTATCGGTGTCGTCGCTGTCGGCACGTTCATGGCCATAAGCAATCCTGTTCCCAGCCGTGGAAGAAAGGGTGCCGACAACATCAATTTCGGGAATTGATCGTTGAAATCCCTCCTGCCCGTTTTGCCCGGCTTCGTTCGGAAGGCAGCACGTAAAGTCTACACTCGCCTTGGCCCCGATCGGCCAGAGTCGCTGATGTACCGGGTGCATCTCTTCGATGAGCTTGTTGGATTGGCCGGGGGCGACCGGCTGGAAGGGTGCAGGATTCTTGAGATCGGACCTAGAGACGGTTTGGACAGCCTCCGACTCGCGGGTTTGAACCCTTCCGAGCTGGTAATGATGGATCTTCCTGAGAAGCAGGAGCGGGTACGGTCGTGGCTCGACCAGGTTCGCTGCCCGCACCGGTTCATTGAAGCGAATCTAATGTATATGGATGGGGCCGAGTTTTCGGCTCTGGGCCATTTCGACATAATCTGGTGCACAGGTGTGCTGTACCATAACGCGGAGCAGCTTCGCCTTCTTCGCAAGCTCTACAAACTTCTAAATACCGACGGCTTCCTGGTGCTGGAGAGCTCCACAGCACGTGGTCCCCGAAATATACGGGGAGGAGCGTTCGTGGAGATCCATTACCCCAAGACCTTTCGGGATACGGGCACGGTGACACACCACCCGTCCAAAGGGGCTATCTCGGCCTGGCTTCAAATGGTGGGGTTTGGTCCCATCCATGACTCCGACTGTTTTGCCAGAGAGAACTGGGATCTGGTGGACACCAGAATGGCGTGCATCGCAAGGAAATCCAGTGAAGACGGTGCCGGTGTGTACTACGGGAAGTCGGGCCTGAACCCCGACTACCGCTTCGGTGATAGCACCTGAAAGGATGGCGCAGCCCTAGTCAGAGCCCTTCACTGTCAGCGTGAACTCGTATTCCGTGCAGTCATTTTCTTTTGGTCCAACCGTTCCCCAGAAGTCGACTCGGATATAGATGTAATGCGCGTCGTCGGGGTCGCCGTCGCTGCAAAGGAACCCAGCACACGAGTCGTCTTCCCAATGAAGGGAAACGGATTCGTCGCTCGCGCCGATCTCCGTGCTGGAGTTGAGAGGCCCACTGCAACTGCCTTCGTAGACATGCAGGTCATAATCCACCGCGCTGGTGGACGTCAGCTCGACCGTCGACAAAAGATCATCTTCAGTCAGCTGATTTTCCGCGATCCATGCCTTATACCAGCCAGCGCCCTTTCCAATGACCTCTTCTACGTCATCGCCACCCTGGTCACCAGAGACTGCACCAATATAGGTGGCGGAGGAACAAGTCGAACCTCCCGTGATAGCCCCGTTAGCATTCAGATTATGCTGGCAGTCGAGATTGTTGGTCGTGCAATACGACAATTCACAGATGTTCACGAGGCAGCTTCCAGTGTCGCAGGTCCCACTACCATTGTCCGGATCACAATCGACACCGCAGCCTCCGCAATCGGTGAGTGTGTTCAGGGGTGTTTCACACCCATCGGATGCGTCGCCATCACAATTGCCCCACTGTGTGGCACAGATAGGCTGGCAACTGCCCGAACTGCAGCTGGTGCTCCCGTGTGGGTTTTCGCATTCGTTTCCGCACGCACCGCAGTTGTTTACATCTCCGCTCACCTGGGTCTCGCAACCGTTAAAACTGTCAAAATCACAGTTCGCATATCCAGGATTACAGGTGTCGATCTTGCAGATGCCATTCTGACAAACCCCCGATGCGTTCGCAGGTGAACATTCATTTCCGCATAGCCCACAGTTTGATTCCGAGTTGTTGATGTTCACCTCACAGCCATTGAGCTGGTTCCCATCGCAGTTTTTATAGCCGGAATTGCAGCTCTCAATCACACACGAGCCCATCTGGCAGCCCTCGGATGCATGGGCCAGGGAGCATACATTTGAACACGAACCACAACTCGAGGGCGAGTCGTATATATTGGTCTCGCACCCGTTCGTGGTGTTTCCATCGCAGTTCATATAGCCCACATCGCAGCTCGCGATTCCACAGACACCGTTCACGCAATTAGAGAGCGCGTTCGGGAGAGAGCAGACCTGACCGCACCCGCCGCAGTTGTTCGTGTCTTGTAGGATATTAAAGTCCTCGTCCGTAAGGCCGTCACAGTCGTTATCTATGTCGTCGCAAAATTCAAGGTTCCCGTCCGGGGTGTCCGTGCATACCAACGCGACTTCGACGGTATCATTCACATCATCGAGCTCCGTTTCGCACACGTAGACGCCGTCTTCACAGAAATCCATATCGTTTCCGTCACAGGGGACGCCTTCTTCCGGATAGGACTCGTTCAACAGGCCGTCACAGTCGTTGTCGATCGCGTCACACACTTCAATAATCGACGCGGCATCGTCATCACAGGAGAGGACCCCATTCACACAAATGGTGGCGCCGTCTTCGCAGCCATCGTCATCGTCGCCATCACAGGGGGTTCCTTGTTCCAGGTAGGACTCATCCGTTTCGCCGTCACAGTCGTTGTCGAGACCGTCACAGCTTTCCTCTACGGCGGTGTCATCGTCGTCGCAGGCAAGGGCTCCAGACTGACAGATGGTCAGGCCATCCTCGCATTCATCCGCATCCAGACCATCACAGGGGGTGTTCATCTCCGGGAACGACTCATCGGTCTCGCCATCGCAATCATCGTCCACGCCATTGCATATCTCGTCGACGGGCTCCGCCGCATCGCAGTCCGTCAAGCCACTGACCGTACACATGCGTTGACCACCACAGCTTCCGAGGTCGTTGCTCCAGGCGCAGGAGGTGCTGGCTCCAAGATTAATTGCGCCTTCGGAACACTCGCAGGTCGTTTCATCGGGAGTGCATAGCTTTTCGTCTCCCTCGCCGCTCGGGTTGCAACTGGAGCCAGCTGGACACTCTTCGTCAGCGACGCAGTCGGTTGCGCAGAAGGATCCGCTCAATTCGTCTACGGGGAGGCAACGATTGTCCAGGGTCGGAACGAGGGGGTGCCCACAATGCCCATCCTCATCACATGGGTAGCAATACCGAAGATGCTTATAGACGCATACAAACGTGACGTCTTCCCCTTCACCGCCCACTGGCTTGCAAGTGTATCCCAAGGGGCAGCTGTCAATGCAGGTTTCGGTACACTCAAGGCCGTCGGGCCCTTCGAGGCAGAAGCCAGACAAGCAGTCCGAGTTCTCTTCACATGGATCGCCCATGCACCCTTCACAGGGAGTGGTGTCTACTTCTTCCGGGACATCCGGGATGTCCGGGTTGGTCGAGGTTTCGGACAGGTCGACTCCCTCGTCAGGCAACAGGCCGGGGTCCGATGGGGTCCCAGGGTCCTCGGATGTTCCAGGGTCGTTCGTGGTGCCGGGGTCAACGGCCGGTCCAGGATCGGTACCGGCATCAACGTTCGTATCCGATGCGGTAGTCCCACATGAGATTGCGAAGATGCATACAAGATAGAATAGGGCGTGAATGATACGAACGTTACGGTTCATAAGAACAACTCCTGCAGGTCCCAGTTTAAGGCGTAGAAAGTATACCAACCGTCCCACCCTTTGACGAACGAGACCAGTAGTCTTGTGCTTTGTCCACTATTTATGACGACTAATAGCGTATAACCCCATCTTCCCGGATTGGCCATCGCTATAGAAAGTCTCCACAACCTCGAAGGAGGCCGCTTGCAATAGACCGCATAATTCCTCTTCCGAGAAATGATGAACGTAGCGTAAGCCGCGCCCATCACGTTGCCAGTCCATCAAAAGATCGAAATCGTCGACGTCCTCTGACTGCAGGCCGGCTTCACTCCAGGGCTGGATTTTTCGCTGGAGGCGGGGGCTCCCAAAAACCTGCCAGACGGAGCAGATGAATACGCCACCGGGGTTTAAAAGGGAGCGGATCTCTTCCAGGAGCTGCAGGCGTAAATCCTGGCCCGGAATATGATGTAGAGCGGAGAAGGAAACGACGACATCAAACCCGGCGTTGTTCCCGAGGCATTGGCTCCAGCCGGCCACGCCAAGATCCGCTTCATGGAGTCGAACGGGGGCCTTCAGGGATCCGCCGGGTTCCGGGGGCGCAACGGAGAGAAGGTCCGGGCAGTTGTCGACGCCCACGTAAACGATGGGCTCGGGGCTGAGCTTAGCCTCCCGCAGATAGCGTCCAACTCGGGCATCTCCACAACCGAGGTCGAGGACAGATCCGAAAGGGGATACACGATCAAGGCTCTCCATGATCCCGGCGTGCAGTACCGTTCGGGAGCGAGAAAAGGATGCAGCGAATTGCACGTAAAAGGCTTGATTCAGCTGAATTAAACGTCGTTGTATGGAAGTTTTCATTCAGATGGACTATAGCGTGTTGAGTTCCGTTCTGAAACCACCAAGACATGACCCCATGACATACCCACTTACAAACCACGATTATGACCGGTATTCCGGCCTGGTGCGTGCCATTGTGCACGACATCGCAGAGGTCGATGTTCTGGACTATCCACGGTTGGACGTGATTCTTCGGCGCCATTCCTTGCCGGAAGGGGGGTGTTTCAGTAAGCGTATGGTGCTTCAGGTATATCGGAAGCTGTGCGCAGACGGGATGATGGAGCTCGACCCCACCATCGTTGAGAAGCTCCAGACAAAAAAGACCCGCACGATCTCGGGTGTTGCGCCTGTCACGGTTTTAACCAAACCACACCCTTGTCCGGGTAAATGCATTTTTTGCCCGACCGATGTTCGCCTCCCCAAGAGCTATGTCGATGATGAACCAGGGGTTCAGAGGGCCTTGCGTCGTGACTTTGACCCCTTTCAGCAGGTGCACGATCGTATCCACGCCTTCAACCGGAATGGCCACGCGACCGATAAGATTGAACTCCTGATTCTGGGGGGCACCTGGTCAAGTTATCCTCGCTCCTACCAGGAGTGGTTTATCCAGCGTTGCATGGACGCTATGAACGGTTTTGAACAGGAAGAGGAATCGGAGAGCCTAGCCCAGGCTCACGCGATCAACGAAACGGCGACGCATCGAAATGTAGGACTCGTCATCGAGACTCGGCCCGACCATATCTCACCGAAAGAGATCCGTTGGCTTCGGGGCCTGGGTGTCACCAAGATACAGATGGGCATTCAATCTCTGGATGATCGAATCCTGGATATGAACAATCGGGGGCACTCCGTGGCCCAGGCGCAGACCGCCATGAATATGATGCGTGCCGCCGGGTTTAAGGTCGTGCTCCATTGGATGCCCAATCTATATGGTGCCACACCAGAGAGTGACTACGAGGATTTCCAACGCCTCTTTGACGATCCAAACTTCCGCCCAGATGAGCTGAAGATCTACCCCTGTTCGTTATTGGAAAATGCCGAGCTATACGAATATTGGGAGAAAGGTAAATGGCAGCCATACGGCGACGCAGAGCTCTTTGATCTGGTGGCCCGCTGTAAGAAGCATGTGGAGCCGTACTGTCGAATCAACCGGGTCTTCCGTGATATACCGGCGCAACATATTGTAACCGGATGCACAAAGGGTAATTTGCGAGAGCATGTCCGTTGGCTGATGGAAGAGAGGGGCGAGAGCTGCCGTTGCATTCGCTGTAAGGAGACCCGTGGAGCCACCATCAATGCCGACGAATTAGCCTTGCGGGTAATCGAATACGATGGCGGCCAAAGTGACGAACAGTTTCTGGCATTCCGTTTGCCTGACGAACGAATCGCTGGGTATCTGCGTCTCTCCATGCCACGAGACGACCAATCTTTCGACCTGGGCGTAGACGCCCTCAAAGATGCGGCCCTCGTTCGCGAGGTGCATGTATATGGACGCGCTCTCGCTCTTGGAGTGAAAGGGGAGTCGACCGCACAACACCTGGGCCTGGGCACCCAGCTCCTACAAGAAGCGGAGAAACGTTCTCGGGATGCCGGCTATCGCCGTTTGGCGATCATCGCGTCGGTGGGTACTCGGGGTTATTACGGTGACCGAGGTTACCATCTCGATGGAACCTATATGGTTCGTGATCTATAAGGCGTAGAACCAATGGCAGGGCAACGGCTCGAGTGACGGAGTTAGGAATGGCTACAAAGGTTCTTCTTACAGGTGGCACTGGTTTTCTTGGGCGAGCTCTCGAGAAACAGCTTCGAGTCGGAGGATATGATGTGGTGGCTCTTGGCAGCTCGGATTGTGATCTCATAGATTTTGAAGCCACCCTCACAACTTTTGGTGCCATCCAACCCGACGTTGTCCTTCATGCGGCTGCGGTGACCGGGGGGATTGGGATCTGTTCGGAAAAACCCGCGACGCTCTTTCATCAGAATACGAGTATGCTGCTCCATGTACTTGAGGCGGCCCGTATCGCCAAAGCGACCCATTTCGTGGGAATCGGCTCTTCCTGCGCGTACCCGGGTGACCGTTGGGGTGATCTGAGCGAAGAAGAACTATGGAATGGGGGCTTGCACCCATCGGTAGAAGGCTTCGGTGTCACCAAAAGAATCACAGAGGCCGGCCTGAGGGCCTACCAGAAGGAGTTCGGGCTCCGGACACAGTTCCCGATTCTGGCCAACCTCTATGGTGAACACGACAATTTCGACCTGGACTCCTCTCATGTGCTCGCCGCACTTGTGCGTCGTTTTGTCGAAGCGGCAGAGGAAGGCGCGGCGGCTGTCACCTGTTGGGGTTCGGGCTCTCCGATACGAGAGTTCCTATATGTCGACGACGCGGCGGAAGGTGTCGTCAAGCTCATGGAGACGCCGGTATCGCAACCCATCAATATTGGTTCTGGTGCGGGCATTACGATTCGCGACCTTGTAGGGGAGATCGTTCGCCTTACGGGCTTCAAGGGTGAAATTCACTGGGACACAGACCGGCCAGACGGCAGCCCGAGAAAGGTGCTGGATGTCCGTCATATGAAGAACCTGATGGACTGGAGGCCGCAGACGGCCTTATCCGAAGGCCTTGAGCGGACCATAGCCTGGTATAGGCAGTCACGAGCCAGCGGTTAGGGCCGTAGAAGATCCCTTCGAAACGCCCCTTCGGGGCGCCTGGAGCCAAGGTGAAATATCGGCCTACGGCAGGGCGTAATTGATCGTCTTCGTAGAAACCGGTACCAGTAGGGTAGCTCGGCATGGCAATTCCGGGCAGGCTCGGCTAGAATATGCCCCGTCGCAGGAACGCGAAGATTGTGTTTCGTTAATTTTAAGGGTCGGAAGGTAACAGGTGGGATTCATGCAACGATCATTCTTGATCTCCGTTGGGAAAACTCTTCGTTCAATTCTACTCTTTGGGATTATTGGGCTGCTGTCACTTAGCTGTTTCTCGTCGGACCGAGGGTTTAGTCTTATTCGAGATATACCCCCCATCGGTATCCTGGACGGCTTTTCCGATGTCCGACCAGACATCCCCGCCGATGTGGATGTGCCCGGGAAGGATATACCCGACACCGGAGACATAAAGACGGATGTTCCGGATGTAGGACCCACATGTACGGAAGACGAGGACTGCCTGGACGACGATCCGTGCACACAAGATAGCTGTGATGATGGAGTCTGTGTTCGTCAGCAGATACCGGGTTGTTGTGTGAACGATCTAGCCTGTGAGGACGAAACGAAATGCACAGATAACACCTGTGTAGAAGGGCAATGCGTAACCGAGAGCATCCCCGGCTGTTGCGAGGTTAATGAGGATTGCGCAGATGGCGACTCCTGCACTGTTGAGACGTGCGCTGATGGCCTCTGCATCTTCGATCCGATCCCCGGGTGCTGTGCGCTTGATTTGGAATGTTCCGATGAGGATGCCTGTACAGATGATATCTGCGCCGATGGGATACTCCACGGTGAGTGCGTCTCGGTGCCGACCGAAGATCCCGGCTGCTGCAACACAAACGATGATTGCGATCTAAACGATCCATGCACCTTTGGTGGATGCCTCGAAAACACCTGTATCTTCACGGAAGTTCCCGATTGCTGCACGTCCGATGACGACTGCGTGCAGGAGATCTGTGTTCGACAGACCTGTGAGAATGGCACCTGTGAAGACGAGGTCCTCGTAGACTGCTGTACAAGCAACGACGAATGCGATGATCAGGAGCCGTGCACGGAAGATCTCTGCCAAGCGGATGGGTCGTGCTCTCACACTCTTCTCGACACCTGTTGTGCTGCGGACGAGGACTGTGAGGATGGTAACACCTGTACGAATAACCGCTGCGAAGCGGGCGCTTGCGTTCTCGAGGCCGTGGACAGCGAGGAATGTTGCCTTACGGACGTCGATTGTGAGGATGGCAACAGCTGCACGGTAGAGACCTGTGCAGACTTCACATGCGAAATCCAGACGGTCGATGGTTGCTGTTCGGCCGACGAGCAATGTGATGATGAGAATTCATGCACCACGGATTCGTGCACAAACGGTATCTGTGAGAACAGCCTCTTGCCCAACTGCTGCACGGCGGATTCGGATTGTGATGATGGGAACATCTGCACCACAAACACCTGCGATGAGGGGAATTGTATCTCCAGCGTGGAAGATCCAGGGTGCTGTGTGACCAGTGATGACTGCACTGGATCCGATCCATGCAGTATCGGCGAATGTATTGATTTCCCGTCGACCCCATCGGGCCGCCTATGCATCTTCAACCCGATTGAGGGCTGCTGCCAGTCCGACGCCGATTGCACCCCGGAAGGCGAGTGCATTACGGCTGCGTGCGAGGATGGCTCCTGCGCGATCACTCCGATAGAGGAGTGCTGCAAAGAAGATTCTGAGTGCGACGACGGGAACCTTTGCACGGAAGACACCTGTTTTGTGGATCCTCTGTCCGGCTCCCTAGCCGGCGAATGTAAAAACGAGCTCCAGCTGGGGTGTTGTTCCACCGATGAGGAATGTGTCGACGACAACCCATGCACCAATGAGAAATGCGCCGTAGATACGACCCGGACATGTATAATCTGGGCGGCGGAAGATGAGGGCTGCTGCGCTGGCCCGAACGACTGCGATGATGGGCTCTTCTGTAGCGAGGACGCCTGTGAGGACTTCACCTGTGTCTTCACGCCAGGGCCGGATTGCTGCGAATCCGACAACGACTGCAACGACGACGACGAATGCACAAGCGATATCTGTTTTAACAACACCTGTATTCACGACCTGCTCCCAGGCTGCTGCGTGACAGACACTCAATGCGATGACGGGGTGCCGTGCACAACAGATTTCTGCAACGACGGGACCTGCGCCCATACGGCTCCGCCTGGGTGCTGTCTATCGAACGCGGATTGTGCCGATTCGAACGCGTGTACCGCAGACAGTTGTGTGGAATTTGCGTGCAAGAATACGCCGGTCGAAGATTGCTGCGAGGGTGACGCGGACTGTAACGACGGGAACAGCTGCACGCTCGACACCTGCGCGGGGAACACCTGTTCATTCCAACCTCTCAGCGGGTGCTGTACGGCCGATTCCGACTGTGATGATGGCAACAGTTGCACGATTAACAGCTGTAATGAGAATAGCTGTGTGTCCGAAGGCGTGCCTGGTTGCTGTATCTCCGATGCGGACGAGCCCCCGGCGGGATTGGACCAGTGCAACGATGATAACATCTGTACCGCGGACCAATGTGTTGCCGAGACATGCGTAAACACACCAATCGACGGGTGTTGCCTCAATACTGCGGACTGTGACGACGGGAACGCCTGTACGGCAAACTTCTGTATAAATAACAGTTGTGGCACAACCGAGATACCCGGGTGTTGCGATACGGACAGTCAGTGTATACCGACCGAGGAATGCACAAAGGGGACCTGCATTGATAACGGCTGTGTCTTCGATCCGGTAGAAGACTGCTGCACCGATGACAGCGCTTGCGAGGACTTAAACTCCTGCACCATCGACGCTTGTGTGGCCAACACCTGCCAGAACACAGCGATCCCCGGTTGTTGTCTTAATGATGCGGCCTGTGATGATGGCAACCCATGTACACAGAACACCTGTCAGGACGGTGTCTGTGAGACGACGGGCGTTGAAGGTTGCTGTACCACCGCTTCGGACTGTAACGATGAGAACGCATGTACAGAAGATGTCTGCAACGATGGCACATGCGAGAACACTTTGTTGGAAGGTTGTTGCACAAGCGATGAGGAATGTGTCGACATTAACTTCTGTACTGTTGACCGTTGTGTGGCGGGGACATGCCAGCACGAGATGACCATCGGCTGTTGCACATCGACGGGCGAGTGCGTAGACGACGACCCCTGTACGACGGATTCCTGTGTGTTGGGTGAATGTATCAACGAACCATCGGACGATTGTTGTACTACCGATGCTTCTTGTGATGATGGGAACGCCTGTACGAAGGATACGTGCACCGAGGATGGCTGCACCCATGAGACCATAGAAGACTGCTGCGCCTCGGATGGCGAATGCGACGATGGCGATCCCTGTACGTCGGATTCCTGTAGCGATGGGACGTGCACCTTTGAACCGATCGCCCTTTGCTGCACAGAAAATTCGGACTGCGAAGATCTGGACGGCAACAGCTGTACGGTCGAGAAGTGCGTTGACAATGGTTGCGGAACCTTCGCGATCCCGGGTTGTTGCGAGGCAGATTCGGATTGTAACGATAATTACACGGTCACGACGGACACCTGTGTGGGCGGAAAGTGCAACTGGGAGCCGATCGCGGAGTGTGGTTCACCCAGCCTCGGCGCCGAGTGTGACGACGGTGATGAATGCACTATCGATGTCTGCCACGTCTTCTGCCCGGCAAGTGACGGTGCCATCGTCAGCAATGATGGCCGTTGCCTACAGGCCTTTAGTGAAGACCTGTCGTGGTTTGAAGCCCAGCAGAAGTGTAACCTCTGGGGTGGTCATCTTGTGTCCGTAGAAGACGAGGCATCCATCGCGGAAGTGGATGGGCTCACAAACTTTATCTGCGGAGATGTCGGATACTGGATTGGCTATAATGATCTTGCCGAAGAAGGTGACTGGGTCTGGAATGATGGTACGCCATCAACCGCGACGGATAACTGGGCAGCGGGTGAACCCAACAACTGGGAATTCTGCCCACAAGGCGGCGGCGAGGATGTCGCCGAGTCGTACTCTTCGGGCCAGTGGAACGATCTCTGCTATAACGCCACGAATCCTTGTTACGTCTGTGAGAAGCCAGCGCAGAAGTCTTGTCTGTTTACGGAAAACCCGGACTGCTGTGAAGTCGACGGCGAATGCGACGACGCCAACGATTGCACGTTGGATGTCTGCGTGAACAATAGCTGTGTTAATGCTCCACAGGCCGGAGAGGGTTGTTGCCAGACGGCAGCGGAGTGTGATGATGGGGACTCCTGCACCAACGACATCTGTCTAGCAACGGGTGTTTGTAGCTCGACTCCCTCCGATGACTGTTGCCTACCGGGCTCTACGGAGACCTGCTTCACCGCAAACGAGTTTGGCACCTGTTCCGGTGTAAGCACCTGTCTGGGTGGAGACGTCTGGTCTGAGTGCGACGCTCTCGTTCCCTCCGAAGAGATCTGTGACGGTATTGATAACGACTGCAACCCCGAAACTGTCTGCTATACCTTCGTTCATGATGGTGTGACCTATCCGGTGGAGCCGATTCAAGGGGATACAGGAGTGGTCAGCTTCTACGCCTATGACGAGGTGACGGCGAGCGCCAACACCGGCTATGAGATCGACGAGCGCAGCTCGGTGCTCCTATACCGCGATTTCCTTGGGAATGTGACGATGTTGCTCATTCATGATGCCAATGGCTTTGGCTTCGGTCTTGACGGGCAACTTACGGCCAGCTTTGACGGTGCCCAGGGTATGGAGATCCTCATTTACGATGATGATCTCGGTGGAAATGACGACTGGGATTACAACCAGGCGGCAGGCACCGGCACCGTGGATTGGACGTATGGCGGCTGCTGCACCGACGGAATTGGTATCGGCTATCTCCAGGGCGAGTTCTGTTTGAACTTCACCTTCAGCTCGGTGACTGGTCAGGACGGTCTTACCTTCCATGATGGCACTGGCATCTCCTTTGACCTGGAAGACGGTAATTTCGACTTCTCCATCTGCGGCGCTCCGTAGCTCGCACGACCGGAAGGAGTTCTCGTTATGCCTGCCGTTGTTCGCACCCTTGATAGGGTGGTACGCGCTTTATTCGAGCCCGTCCTCAAGGGGTCGGGCAAGCGGGACTGGCGAGTCGTTAACTGGGATGGAGAGCAGGGGCTGACTCTCGTGCTCGAGCGAGACGGTGATGTGATCCTTGTCGAGTTCGAGGAACGTAACGACGCCAAAGACTGTTTCGTCCGCACCAACCGATTCAATGTGAACGCGCGCTTAACATTCGATCGGGATCGGCCTCTTAGTGATCGGCAACGACATCTGGTTGAGAAGGTCGTAGAGGTGGTGGCTGCTCGTGAACACAGGCTGCCGGCGGAAGCTCGGCCGGACGCGCAGCGACGCGCAGATCTACGCGAGATTGTGGTTGATCGGATGCTCATGCCCGAAGGGGATGGTCAGTACTATTTGAATCCATATGCAGGCTGCACAATTGGATGCCCCTTCTGTTATGTCGTTGGTCGAGCGGATCTGTCACGACAGCTGGATGGACAGCCAGAGATTGAGTGGGGCCGCTATGTCGACGTGAAGATCAATGCGGCCGAGGTCCTTGCTGAGGAAGTGAAGAGATATCCGCCAGGAATTGTACGCATGAGCCCAATCCTCACGGATCCATACCAGCCGGCCGAATCCCGGTACCACATCACGCGACAGGTTTTAGAGGTGTTCGCAGAGACCGATTTCATCCCCGTGGTCCTAACCCGTGCCCCCAGGATTCTCGACGACCTGGACGTTCTTACGCGGTGCCGAGTGGCAGGCGTAGGGTTTTCAATCCCCACAGATGACGATGGAGTGCGGAAGCTTTTTGAGCCCGGCGCGGACCCTGTGGACGAGAGGTTTGAGGCCCTCGCGAAATGCCACGAAGCCGGCTTACGCACTTTTGGTGTTGTTCAGCCCATGCTCCCGATGAACCCAGCTTCCATGGTGGAAAAGATGGGGCCGTATATTCGTGCTGTGCGCATTGACCGTATGCATGAGATGGAGCGCAATCATCCCCTATACCAGAGAGCATCCCTGGAATCCGCCGCGGACACTGATTTCTTCGATCGTACAGAGGCTGAGCTGCTGGCTGGCTTTCAATCCCACGGAGTGCCAACCCACGAGTTGGACGATTTGTCCGACATAATGGGCGATTGAGGCTCGCGAATGGACGATCAGCAGAGAGGAGGGGAAGGGTGCTGTAATCGATACCAGGCCTGGGTCTGGGTTGTGCCCGTATGTCTGTTACTCTTCGTTGTGGCTGATCAACTCACCCGATACATGACCTATCGAAGCTGGAGAAATGGCCTCCACGAATTTGAAGAAGTGTCTACCCGATACGAACGCCAGAAACAGATATCGAAACGGTTCAGCACCAAAATACTCTTTGCCGATACCGCGGACTTTCCTCTGCCCGTGGAATCCAGAATAACACCAGAGGCTGAGCCGGTATGGACCCCCACCCGGGATTTCCCATTGGATGGTTTTGTCTCGGATGTGACGGCCAGCGCGGAATCTAACGCAAAGGTCCGTGTTGCGTTTATCGGAGACTCAACAACGCGAACCGGGTACCCGCAATTGGTGGGAAGAAT
>PBVT01000081.1 GCA_002728755.1 Myxococcales bacterium | reverse complement strand
GCCACCTGCACGGGTACCGATGTCTGTGTAAATGGTGAAACCCAGGAAGGCCCGACCATCTGCGGTCTCAACGACGAAGGTGTGCTCATGCAGGACTGCACCGACGGGGCCTGGGTCGACAACGCCACCTGCACGGGTACCGATGTCTGTGTAA
Source organism: Myxococcales bacterium (assembly GCA_002728755.1). Lineage (GTDB taxonomy): Bacteria > Myxococcota_A > UBA9042 > UBA3505 > UBA3505 > UBA3505. The sequence goes on along the minus strand of PBVT01000081.1, from coordinate 69,649 downwards.
ATGGTGAAACCCAGGAAGGCCCGACCATCTGCGGTCTCAACGACGAAGGTGTTGTTATACAGGATTGTATCAACGGGGGCTGGGCGGATCAGATTGCCCAATGCGAGGATGACGTAACATGGGCTGATTACTACGGAGATAATTGTGCGGAATACATAGAGAATCCGCATTGGTGTGATTCTGCTGCTGCTTGGGCCGACAGCAATGGTGTGGACGCCACCATGGCTTGTTGTATTTGTGAAGGTGGGAGCCTCGACACGGGCATCTGCACGGGTACCGATGTCTGTGTAAATGGTGACACCCAGGAAGGTCCGACCATCTGCGGTTTGAATGACGAAGGAGTTCTTGTTCAGGACTGCACTGCCGGGGAGTGGAACGATACAGCGACCTGTACCGGTACCGATGAGTGTGCCAATGGAAGTCGCGAGCCTGGTAGCACCCTCTGTGGATTCGAGGATGCGGGTGTATTGATGAAAGATTGTGTGGCCGGGGAGTGGTCGGATGATGGGTCTGCTTGTGTGAGCGGTTCGTCTGACTGTGATGTAGACGCCGACTGCGTAGATGTTTCGAGTTGGGGCTGTGATACGGGATTTTGTACGATCCCCGACTCCGCCGCTTGTGTAATGGCGACCGATCCTGGATCTGGGGAGCCGACGGCCTATTATCCGGAGGGCACGGAATGTGTCGCGAATGGGGACGAGGGATATTGCGCGTTGGCTTCTGCCGATAGCGCGGTCTCCGTTTGTTTACCAGGCTGTTTATACCCGAGCGCGTCGGAGTGTCCGCAAGGAGGCCTCAGCGCATGCCAGGCTCTCTCTCCTAGCTATCCCGGAGTATACGCACCGGCCTCGGTTTGTGACCAGAAATGTACGGCAGACGAAGATTGTTCGGGCGATACATGGCGATGCAATCTCACCAGCGGCGAATGTGAATTCGGCGACCTCTGCTATCTTCCATCCGAGGGAGCCTATGCTGGTTCTGGGACGGCCTGTACGGGGCCGACAGGTCAACCGGGGTTTTGTGCCGACCTACAGGCATATCTTGTGCCCGGACTACCCGAGTGGGTGACGGCCTGTTTTGAGTCGTGCCACGATGGCTCGGGAGCTGACGCGTTGGTCTATTATGCAGGGGCGGCACCTGCTGCGGTAGGAGATAAGGTGTTCATTGTGGATGTGAACGGTATCAGCGAAGCGAAGAAGTCAGAGATTCTTCTCAACGTTGGAAAAATCGACTTCAATGCATCTTTCAATCTCTCAGAGGCGATGGACATCCAGGCGGCAATAAAGGATGACACCACCTATACAAGCAGGGAATATCTCGCCATCGCTGAATTTGAGCAGACCTTCTACAACCCAGGCCCAGATAACGCGTTCGCAAATCGTTTCCTTCTTTTCAATACGACAGGGACTGGCGGAACGAATTTCGCAGGGTTCAGTTTTGAGGCAACGGACCTGTCGTCGGTTCGAAATGTAGCCGTAGCCTTCATTAAAGCGGACATGTTTTTCGAGGGGTACTATGCGTTTACAGAGCTTAATGTGATGAATAGTAACGAAGAGTACATCCCAGTTGCCGGTGGTGCGCAGAACTATTCGTACGAGCTTGATAATTCCTCTACGGCGCCTCCAGCGGATACCTGTACCAACGCCTCCAGTGTTTGCCAGGGGCTCGAACTGCGCGGGTTGGGGTTATTCAATGACCTTTTGGACGATGGCCTACCCAATGGGTCTGCTGCGTCGCCGAGTCCAGAAGATCCAGCGGTCTGTAGAGCTACGATCTGTGAGGTAGACACGGACTGTGAAGCCTACGGTATGGCGGCTTGTCGAGAGGGAGCCTGTCTTCTTCCAAGCATAAAGGCCTGTTCTGTCGATGGTCTTCCAGGCCAGGCCGAGGAAGGTACACCTTGCGATCCCTATGATGGCTATAGTGATACTGGCCTGGGCTTCTGCACCGATTTTGGCGTCTTTTCACAGCCCTCACGGTGTGAACCCTGGTGATCGAGTAGTAAACCGTGGGGATGGCGCGAGGTGCCTGAAAAAACGCGCCGGACACCTTCGATTCTATTCGATGTTGCGTTATGTTACCGTATCGGAGTGGAGCTTTGAGCGATAGGTGAATGAGGACATCTTTCTTTCAAAATAAGGGGGGCGCAGGTCTCGTGCTCCTTTTGGGGCTTGCGATAGGCTGCTCTTCCCACGAGTTGGACGGCCAGAACACCGGTCCCGATGGAAGTGGGGGGGATGGTACCTCGATAGATAACGATAATGACGGTTATGTCGACGGTGTAGACTGTGACGATAACGATGTGAACGTCCATCCTGGTGCAGAGGAGATCTGTGATGGGATCGACAACGATTGCGACGGGACGACAGATCAAGATGCCACCGATGGGATCATCTATTACGCCGACACAGACGAGGACACCTATGGTGATGGTGATACAGGGGTGGTCGCATGTAGCCAACCGGACGGCTATGTGGCCGATGGTTCGGACTGTGATGACCTCCTCAACCATGTGAACCCGGGGGGCGTCGAGAGCTGCGACGCGGACAATATCGACGAGGACTGTGATGGGGCGGCGGATGACCTGGACGAAGATGGGGCCGAGGGTAAGACCACCTATTATACCGATGGCGACGGGGACGATTTTGGAGATAGCGCGGTTGATGGAGTCGACTATTGCGACCCGCCGGAGGGCGTCGTCGCAAATAATTCCGATTGTGATGATGTCTTGTCGGGAGTGAATCCGAACGCAGTTGAGATCTGTGATCCCGACAATATCGACGAGGACTGTGATGGGGCGGCGGATGACCTGGACGAAGGTGGGGCCGAGGGTAAGACCACCTATTACACCGACGGTGACGGGGACGATTTCGGAGACGTTGCGGCAGAGGGGATGGACTACTGCGACCCACCTGAGGGCGTCGTCTCAGATAATTCCGATTGTGATGATGTATTGCCGGGAGTGAATCCGAATGCAGCGGAGGTTTGTGACCCCGACAATATTGACGAGGATTGCGATGGAGCTGCAGACGATCTGGATGCAGAAGGGGCCGACGGTAAGGCGACCTATTATAAAGACGAGGATCTGGACTCCTACGGCGATAGCGATGATCTGGGTTCGGATTATTGCGATCCGCCAGCGGGGATGTCGGAGAATAATACCGACTGCAATGATGTCTTTCCCCATGTCTACCCGGGGGCTGTGGAGGTCTGCGATGTTTTTGGGATCGATGAGGACTGTGATGGAGCGGCCGACGATCTGGACGTCGAGGGGGCCGAGGGTAAGACCACCTATTATGTGGATAATGATATAGATTCCTTTGGCGATCAGAACGATCCCGGAGTGGAGGCCTGCCTTCCACCGGAGGGGCTGGTAGCAAATAACACGGACTGCAACGATGCTCTGGGAAATATCAACCCAGCCGCCGTAGAAGTATGTGATCCGGACGAGACGGATGAAAATTGTAATGGTGTGGCCGACGACAACGACGAGGGAACAGTGGCAGGTACCACCACCTACTATACCGATGCGGATGGAGACTCATTCGGAGATGCGCAATCGGTTGGTGTCGAACTATGCGAGGGCGGTGTCGGCTTTTCCGTAGACAACACGGATTGTGATGACAGCAACGAAAATGTCTATCCGGATGCGATCGATTACACGCCAGAATCCGGGGGCTATTCGACGACCTATGCTGAGCTGCATTACGACGAATGTGGTTTTTTTGGAGCGAATTTGTCTTCGGTAATTGTTGAGAACAACACCAACGGCACCTTCACATTGACCGAGGGAGGGATTCCTCGAAGCTGTTGCTTCGTGGCAGGCGCAAACCCCGCCGCGACGGATTTTGTCTGCGAGGTGGTTGAAACGGTAGAGATCGGCGCGGCTACCAATCTAACCACGGAGCAGCATCGATGGGGATATTGGCTTATCACGGACTCGAACACCCTCTATTTTGTGAAGAATGATGTGGCGAGTTGCGAGGGAACCGGTTGTGACACCATATATCCCACAGCGGTTCCCTCCTGTGAGGGGCAATCCGCTTACCATCTATCACGGAATTAGGAATGCGCAGGGACGAAGAAAACCTACTCGGTCCCTGGTTGTGGGCGTTTGAGAAGCTCTTTGGCGAGGCTCCAAAGGTTCTACCCTGGACGCACCCGCAATGCGAGAATGGCAGCCTGCACCAACTACAACTACCGGCAGTGTTCGACCCGCCAGAGTTGGCGGGCCGTACGGGTCATTTCAAACATATGCCCACTATGATCCCCATCGTTCGTGCGATGGGCTTCGATTGGCCGGACGGTCAGTTTATTCATATTGTGCCGACCCCGGAGTCATTCAATGCGATGCTGAGGGCGACGAATGCGGGCTCCTATGGCTACGAGCTGGCCTATATGCAATCGGACTCCGAGACCTTGCCGACCGGTCCCTGGTTGGCGATGTATCTGGGCGGGACCATCCCCATTCATGTGGCTTCGGAAGCCTTTTATAAAAAGAAGGTCGCCAAGGCGCTGAAATCGGGTGCGGTCGATCTTCTTCAGTTTCATCTGCTATCGACGGGACATGATTTATCGGTGCATGCCCTCAACTATCATTTGATCCCACGGAGCTCGATTACGGCGATTCGCGATCATATCTACGGATCGATACCAGAGCGGGCCTCGGAGTGGGCCGATGGTGGCGCAGCGCCTCTGACCCTGACCTATTTCCTCGACAACGATCTAAATCGTTTTTGTTATGCGGTGTGGTGCCGAAGCGCCTCGATCGAACAGTTCGGAGAGATCTTTTCTGCGCCCGCCAACCTGGGCCAACTGATGACAGTTCTGGATACACGCCTGGAAGAAACCCGGGCCGGTAAAGGCGATGTCGCGTCGGGTGATACCAACGATATGCCCGCCCTGGCCCAGACCGAGTTTACGATCCGCTAAGACGTGGGTGATCGAAACCGATCGTTGGAATCCAAAAACCAGAAAGCCCCGCAGTCACGGGGCTTTAAGGGGAGCCAACGCGCGGATTTGAACCGCGGACCTACTGATTACGAATCAGTTGCTCTACCAACTGAGCTACGTCGGCATGGGCTCGCGTTTTAAGTTCCGAGAGGCCGAATTGTCAAGAGGGAAGACGAGAATTCGCTGTACTAGAATGGCCTTATAGCTCTTTCGTCATATTCAATAGAAAGAGTATGGCTTCGTCGTCGGTGCTGATTCCGTCGTTGGTGTAGACCACTCCCAGGCGTTTACCCGAGCTGGTCATATAGATGTGGATTGTAAAACCGATGAGCTCGTCGGTCTTTTCAAAGTCCAGGTCCAGCGCGGACTCCACCAACCATTTTTTACTGCCTATCCGGATTCCCTCTGCCGTTTGGCCACTATAGGGCGGTGATAAGATCACCATGGCCAGCTCGTTCGGGGTCTCGGTTCCCAGAAATCCTTTTCGGATCTCTACAACCCGGACAAAGTTGATACCCAGCATGGAATACATATCGAGGCTGAGATCCACATCGGCGATGGAGACCTCGACGGTCATCTGACCGCGAAAGTCCGGGGCATCCAGAATGCTCTCATACACATAGGGGGATGAGCCGCTCTCGCCACCCTCACGACCGTCACCACAACGGATCGCGGTGGATGCCAGCTCTACGGTGCCTTCGAAGGGGTCAAAGGATCCGTCGGCCGCCACATTATAGGCGCGGTGGAGAATAATTCCGGTGGCCACATCATCACCATCGACCAGGACAGAGAGCCCGCCGGTATAGGAGATATGACCGATTCCGTCGTGGAATGGGGGGAGTTCTGGCAGGTCTATTGTCGCGTCTGGGGTATAGAGGGCGTCGAGGTCTTCACGGCCAATCCCCAGACCAATACCCGTATCGGTTGTTCCTCCGAAGTGGCCCGAGACCGCAATAGCGATAACAGGATCTTCGTCGTCGACCGTTCCGTTGAGGTTCAGATCGCCATAGGTGAGCTGCAGCATATCTCCCATATAGGAGCGATTCTGCTCGATGGAGGTCGCCTCGCCGGGGCTCCCCAGGGTCGCTTTCACCTGGGCATAGTTGGAGCCAAGAAGTACGAGGTTTTCAATCCCGATTCCCGGGATAAGAGCACAATCGCCCTCTCCCATCGCGTTGGGGTGATAGCTGAGCAGAGTTCCCTGGCAATCCCATTCGCCGGGGTCGGGCGTATTCACATCATCGCCAAGGAATGGGACGTCGGACTCTTGATAGGGGTCGTCACATTTCCCGACACAGTTGTCGGCATTACCGGTGGGGTCGGCTGCACAGCTCAACGCAAAGAGCAGAACAACGCCCAACAACCACCATGATTGTCTTTGAATTCCCGAGTCCATCGCCACCATCATAGCCGTGTTAATCGGATTTGGTCGAGTCCTCTGTGTTAAATGATTCGAAGGCACGGCTGAGAGCGGTGTTTACAGGGGCCGGAAGGGGCCCTTTTTGAAAACCAATTCGGTTCCAGAAGAGGCGTCGTTTCAACTTGGCCGGATCCAGACGCCCCTTGGCAAATGGTCGCCCCTCTACGAAGAGATAGGGGATGCGCAGTCGATATGGCTCCTGCAGCTCCGGGTGTTCACTGATGTTCAGTTCATAGAGAGCAAACCCAAGACTGGCTTGTACAGCCTTAAGCTCGTCTTGCATCGTAGTGCAGAGGGGGCAGTCGTTCCCCTTAAGCAGAACAAGGGTCGCTTTATTGGCTGCGCTCAAAACTCGAACCCAACAGCCGTCCAGCCGCCGAGAGGATAGTCCACCTTTTTGCCGCTGAGGGGTACCAGATACATACCGGCGATTCCTCGCACTCCGAGGTAGATGCTATTTGTCATATGGTAGCGCATTCCAGCGCTCGCGTTGATGCCCATGAGAAGCTGTAGACCACTGTCTCGCACATTGCTCGATTGTTCGCATAGAGGGTGGTCGATGCCGAAAAATTTGCACTCGGGGCTGGTCAGAACCTGGAAGCCCGACATGATGTTGGTCTCAGCGCCGGGAGAAAAGAAGAACGTAAAGCGCTGGACACGAGTTCGAAATTCGATCCCTCCCATAAAGCGCATCGAAACCAACCGATCACTGAGGTCCTTATTCTGGTCTTCGACCGATGTGAGTAGATTCAATCCTCCGTAGATAGCGACATGTGGTGAGAGCCCTCTCCCAACGAAGAGAGCAATCGACGTATTGTGTAGGATCGAGCGTGTCGGGAATCGCCCGTAGGTATGGTAGCCCCCATTCAGCTCCAGGGAGGCTCGGCGAAAGCGTCGATCCCAGGGGTTGGCAGGAAAACGTTCAAAGATCTCACAGGCGACATATCGGCTGATAAAGCGCTCGAAGGGATCCGGGTGCGGTAGCCCCTTGGAAGTAGCTCGCAGTTGTACATTATGCACAGGAACCATGCGTTTGAGATCAAAGACATGTACCTGCACCTGGCTCGGGTGATCTTGACGAACAACGACGGTAAATAGTTGGGAGATCCCGGCGTTATTGGCGAAGCTTTTGAGTGTCTTTCCATCTACGACGGGACGATCTAACGGTGCCAGCCGGAGGAAGTCAGAATAGGCGCTGGTCAACGCGGTCTCGACGGCTGGGGAATAGTAACCGGCGGGAAAGGTGCGGCCCGGGTTATAGAAGAACATAGTACCGAGGGCGATACGTGCCTGATCCTGGTCGCCTTGCTCCAGGTATACAAGCCCTAGATGAAGATACAGTTTGGAGGCGAGGTCCGGGTCTCGTATGCCCAGGAGGACCGAATGCATAAGTTCCTGGGCTCGCAGCAGGGACTTTTGTGCTTTATCAAGCTTGAGAGATTTGTATTCATCGATCCCAAGCTCAATGGAGGACCGGGTCAGGGCGTCGGTTTCGGCTACATTTACGCTATTACGAAGGGTGGCCAGAACCTGGCTCCATGGGACCACGTCGAGCTCTGGTTGTTTTGCCAGCTCCTGTTCCAGGGGTGTGGTGTCGGGACGTTCTATATTCTGTCCTGGCGCGGACTCTGTCACAAAGAGAGGGCGGTCCGAGCGGGGGAGAACCCGAACTGGAAGGACCGTGACCCGTTTTGCGATCACATGACCCGCTTCGGCCGCGAGAGTTGGTCCACTGGTCATTAGAACGAGCAGCAGCGCCAGGAAATACTGGGTACGTCGTTTGATCATGGATTGCCCTGCTGGGAGCCCATTACGCAGGTTCGCTCCACTTCATCAATCAGCTCGTCCTCGTATTCAATCCGATCCAAATCAAAGATCTGTAGCTCATTGGCGTTGGCGTCGAGGATTCGGCCGGCGGCTGAAAAATCCGATAGACTGTCCAAGGAGAGAACATACGAAGTCTTTTCACCTTCGTGGGTATGGTCTGCCACCATGGCTGTACAATGTTCAAAGTTCAGCACGAAGGTTACCGTTGTCCCTCGTATTTTCCCGTCTACCAGGTACATACAAGGGCACTGTGCCGAGGGGAATTTAAGGAACGGGTCGTCGTAGACCCGCAGCACACCACTGGCATCGTTTCCGTACTGCCCAACGACGATCTCCAGATATCCATTGAGGACGGATCCTGAGGCCTGTCCATTCTCTGCGCTCTCCCATCGCCCCGTAAATTCGTCGCTGGGTCCACATGCCATCAATGGGCCAAGGACAAGAAGAAGCGATAACACGGCGAACGGGTATCGAATTCTCCAAAATGGTGACTGTCGAAAGGATCGATTCATCGAAGATAATTGTCGAGCAGATTCAGCTCTCGACACAGTGGTTTCATAATTGACGATGGGTTCACCATAGCAGGGTTTTTTTGGGATGTGGAGTCAGCTCCGTACGAGCCCTGACAGGCGATCACCCCGAATTGTCGGGAAATTCGCGACAATGCCTTGTATCGGAGGACCACTTGTGTTCTATTGCCGCGACTTCGCTTCAGGAGCATGGGTTGCAGGAAAAAACAAACATCACCAAATTGAAGGGTAATGACGCCCTGGTGGGTTCAAATCGACTCGAGAAACTCGTCCGCGAGATGATCGTTGAGATCGGGGAAGATCCGGAACGGGATGGGTTATTGCGTACTCCGGCTCGTGTGGCCAAGTCCTATGATTTCCTGCTGAGTGGTTACGATACCGATGTGGCCGAGGTTGTAAACGGCGCCCTCTTCGACGTGACCTACAACGAAATGGTCATCTGTCGCGACATTGATTACTTCTCCCTATGCGAACATCATATGTTGCCCTTCTTCGGTAAAGCCCACGTCGCCTATATCCCCAATGGGAAGGTGTTGGGACTGTCGAAGATGGCGCGCCTGGTGGAGGTCTTCTCCCGGCGTCTACAGGTCCAGGAACGACTTACGGCGCAGATCGCTGACGCGATGGACGAGATTCTGAATCCCCAGGGGGTTGCAGTGGTACTCGAAGGTGTCCACCTTTGTATGGTGATGCGAGGCGTTCAGAAGCTCAACTCGCTGACGATTACATCGTCGATGCGAGGGGCTTTCCAGGAAGATCCAAAAACGCGTGAAGAATTCATGACGTTGATTGGTGGAGGTTCGCGTTGAGTGCCTCTCAATCGATGCAGACGCAGTCACCTTCCGTGTCTTTAGCGTCTTTACGTTCCCGTCTGGCTGCCCATCAGCCGGTAGAGCGTACGCAGCACAACTTGAAGCCAGCTGCGGTTCTCGTATTGGTTATCGAGCGGACAGCTGGTAGCCAGCTGGAGGTCCTCTTTATTCGCCGTGCCGATGGAACCGATATCCACGCGGGTCAGGTAGCTTTCCCGGGTGGGTCATGCGAGGTGTCTGATGCCGATGCATGGCAGACGGCGCTACGTGAAGCGTCTGAAGAAGTCGGTCTTCCAGCCGAGCGGGTGGAATGTATTGGTCGTTTGAATGACTACCAGACCATTACCGATTTTCATGTCTCTCCATTCGTTGGAGTGATTCATGGTGAATTTGAAGTTGTCCCCGACCCTATCGAGGTCGCCGAGGTCTTTCGCGTTCCGCTCGATGCGTTACTTACCATGCGAATGGACACCCATACCTGGGAACATATCCCGGGCGTCCGATTCCAGGTCTTCCGATATGGCGACCAGGTGATCTGGGGCGCTACAGCAGAAATGTTGAAGAGTTTTTTGTCTTTGCTCGGTCGTACCGAGAATCTATGAACAGGTTGAATTGAATGCAGATACAGTATGAAGTTCTCGAACCGTATGGTGAACGAGTGTTACCTATAGAACCGCTTCTCGCCGCCCATACGATCGTTTTGTCTACCCACGTAAATCCCGATGGTGACGGGCTGGGAGCCGGACTGGCTTTGATGCGCGGATTACGCGCATTGGGGAAAGAGGTCCGGATGTACCTCGATGCTCCTATCCCGGAACGATACAAATATCTGGATTATGATGGAGACGTGATGGAGGCCGATGCGATGGCCGCCGACTTCATTCGCGACGCCGACCTATATGTTGCCCTGGACACCAACGATATGGACCGTACGGGTCGACCTTATGTCATGCGCGGCGACGCCCCGGTATGTGCCATTGATCATCATCTAGGCGATGTTCCGGACCATGTCATCATGATCTGTGATACGGATAGCTCCTCGACCGGAGAGCTTGTCTATCGCATTCTAGTACAGGCCGGTGTGACGATTACCCCGGAGATCGGCGAGCCGATCTATGCGTCGATGGTATACGACACTGTATCGTTCCGGTTCTTACGGAACCGATCCGAGACCCTACGCCTGGCCGCGAGGCTTCTCGATCTTGGTGTCGACGCTACCAGGCTCCAGGAAAAGATCTATATGAACAAGCCCGTCGATATGCCACGTCTTCTTGCACGTGCATTCAAGCGCGCCGAGTTTGCCTATGATAATCGGATTGCATGGACCATTCTGGACGCCTCCGATCTGGCCGATTTGTCCGTAGACAATGACGACCTACGTGAAGTGGTGAGCATGCTCATCAGCTTACGAGGTGTCGAAGCAGCCTTCGTTCTGAAGCAGGCCGGAGACAAGCAATATAAAGTCAGCATTCGGTCCAAGGAACACCTCAACATCTTCTCTATTGCTAAGCGTAGAGGTGGCGGTGGCCACGCGCATGCGGCGGGAGCCACCGTAGACGGTGACGTCGGACCGATCATTGAAGATGTGTTGGGTGAGATAGCCGAGCTTCTTAGCTGAGCCGCACCTTAGCTCTGGGCCAGGTTACGCACGACCGTCTGAAGAATCCCACCGTTGCGGTAGTATTCTACTTCTACGGGGGTATCCAACCGAACGGTGGCCATAAAGCGCACCGAAGAGCCATCTGGCCGGTGAGCAATGACTTCGATATCGGAGAGGGGTTCGACGTCATTATGCAGACCTGCGATGTCGAAGGATTCGGAACCGTCCAATCCTAATTCATCGGCACCCTGGCCATCTTTGAAACAAAGAGGCAGAACACCCATTCCCACCAGATTCGAGCGATGAATACGCTCAAAGCTCTTGGCGATGACGGCTTTCACGCCGAGTAGAAGGGTGCCCTTCGCCGCCCAGTCGCGAGACGAGCCGGTACCGTATTGTGTGCCGGCCAGTACCACCAGGGGTGTATCAGTTTCCTGGTATTTCATCGCCGCGTCGAAGATGAAGTCTACACTGTCCGAGGGGAAATGGGTGGTGTACCCGCCCTCGGTACCAGGGGCTACCTGGTTCCGGATGCGCACATTGGCAAAGGTGCCGCGCATCATGACTTCGTGGTTTCCGCGACGAGAGCCAAAGCTATTGAAGTTCTTCTTCTCGATGCCGTGGCTTCGCAGGTATTGTCCGGCGGGACCATCTTCTGGGATCGCTCCCGCGGGGCTGATGTGGTCTGTGGTAACCGAGTCCCCTAGCTTCAATAATACCCGCGCACCTTTGATGGATTCGATATCGTTGATGTCGGGCGTGATCCCCTGGAAGAAGGATGGCAGCTGGATATAGGTGGACTTGGAATTCCATGGATAGAGATCTTCATCGGCTACATCGATGGCGTCCCAGCGTGGTTCGCTGGTCGCGTCGGCGTAGCGAGAGCGGAACATCTCTGGCTGAATACTACTCTCTATTGTTGCTGCGATCTCTTCGTTGCTGGGCCAGATATCCGCCAGGTAGACGGGCTGGCCGGCCTCATCGTGTCCGATGGGATCATTTTGCAGGTCGATATTGATCGTTCCTGCGATGGCGTAGGCTACCACCAGAGGTGGGCTCGCAAGGTAGTTTGCTTTGACCCAGTTATGGATACGGCCTTCAAAGTTACGGTTTCCAGAGAGCACGCCGGATACAATCAGATTGCCGGATTTAATGGCGTTCTCGAGATCGGCATCCAGTGGGCCCGAGTTTCCAATACAGGTGGTACAACCGTAGCCTACGACGTTGAAGCCAAGCTCGGAGAGGTCTTCGAGAAGGCCAGCAGCCTTATAGTACTCGGTTACGACTCGGGAGCCGGGAGCAAGCGAGGTCTTTACCCATGGCTTGGTCGTCAGTCCCCGCTGTCTCGCGTTACGAGCGAGAAGGCCAGCGGCGAGCATGACGCTTGGGTTGGACGTATTGGTACAGGATGTAATCGCGGCGATCACGACGTCTCCATGGGAGACTGCGTAGTCTTTCCCCTCCACGGGAACCGAGGTGTCTACCGCTTCGGCGGCGATACCGTGTCCGCTATGGCCCACAGGGGCTTGCAGGGAGGACTGGAAATGGGATTGCATCGCGCTCAGATCAACGCGGTCCTGGGGGCGTTTGGGGCCAGCCATGGCCGGTTCGACTTCTCCCAGATCCAGGACCAATGAGGTGGTGAACGCAGGGTCTGGGCTGTCAGCCGTATGGAACAGCCCCTGTTCTTTATAGTAGCGTTCCACATTCTCGATGTGGGCCGCGTCTCGCCCAGTGAGCTTCAGGAATCGTATGGTGACATCGTCGACGGGGAAGAAACCGCAGGTAGCACCGTATTCCGGAGCCATATTGGCGATGGTAGCTCGGTCCGCCAGCTGGAGTTGCTCCATCCCTGGCCCGTAGAATTCGACGAACTTTCCAACGACGCCATGGGCACGTAGGAGCTCTACGATCCGAAGGGTCATATCCGTGGCTGTTACACCCGCTTTAAGATTTCCAGTGAGCTTTACCCCGACCACGTCAGGAGCCAGCATATAGATGGGTTGGCCCAACATCACAGCCTCGGCCTCAATACCGCCAACACCCCATCCCAGGACGCCCAGGCCATTGATCATGGTCGTATGGCTATCGGTACCTACGAGGCTATCGGGGAAGAAGACCTGCGTGCCGTCGGCCTGGTTCTTATGACCAGCAACGTTTGCAATCCATTCCAGGTTTACCTGGTGTACGATACCTCGTCCGGGGGGAACCGCTGTGAACTGGTCTAGATTGGACTGTCCCCATTTCAGGAATTCATAGCGCTCGGCATTTCGCTCGTATTCGATCTCCATATTCCGTTCACGAGCGTCTGCGAACCGACCCGAGAAATCTACCTGTACCGAGTGATCGATCACGAGATCGACGGGTACGGCTGGATTCACCTTTTTGGGGTCGCCACCCAGATCAACGATTGCGTTACGAAGGGCTGCGATATCGACGACCGCTGGAACCCCCGTGAAGTCTTGTAGAATTACCCGGCTTGGGATGAAAGGAACCTCGGTCCGTTCAGCATTGGGCTGCCATCCGGCCAGGGTCAGTACATCTTCCCGGCGCACCAGGAAGCCATCACAATTCCGTAAGGCCGCTTCGAGAAGAACTCGAATGGAATAGGGCAATCGGTCCAGTTGGGTATGACCGGCTTCCTCAAGAGCCTGCAAGCGATAGAGCTGGGCAGATGCTCCATTGGAAAGCTCAAAACTATCATATGCGCCAAACTCGTTCGAGCTCATCGGTGGCCTCCAGGGGCATTCGGGTTCGTGGGCGTCTGGTCAGCTCTGCCGTAACGCGGCCTATCTACCGTGTTCGAGGGCCTTCCGAAACGCGGCCATACAAGCACACTTGCTCGTTTATGTCGATCACTTGTTATTGAATTTAACCCGTGGTCGCGACGAGCTTTGGAAGTACGTCTGTGGCTCGGCCCGGAATAAAGCTATGAAAGGCATGGAGGTTATCGGCAGCTTTCAAATTCGCCAGAACGGTGCGAGCTCCTGCGGCACGTGCGTCCTGTACATACCCAGCAACTGGATACACGGTACCAGAGGTCCCGATCGCCAGGAACCAATCGCATTTGCGTACGGCCCAGATCGCCTCGCGTTGTTGGGCCACATCGAGCATCTCACCGAACCAGACCACATTGGGGCGCAGTAGATGCGAACATTTTTCACATTTCGGTAGTTCGTCGTCGTAGACCTTGTCGTCGTATACGGCGGTGCGTGAGTCCTCACATCGAATATTGGAGCAGCGAGTCTCCATCAGCCCGCCATGTATAGGAATCACGTTTTCGGAACCGGCTCGCTGATGAAGGCCATCGATATTCTGGGTCACGAGAAGGAAGCTTCCATTCTTGCTCTTCAGTCGACGCTCGAGATCGACCAGTGCCTTATGCCCATCGTTTGGTTGGCATGTCCGAGCGTTTTTCCGACGGGAGGAATAGAAACGCCAGACAAGCTCTGGGTCATGGCGAAACCCTTCGGGGGTCGCGACATCTTCGACACGGTGTTTCTCCCAGAGGCCATCGGAGTCTCGAAAGGTAGATAGGCCCGATTCCGCTGAGATCCCGGCGCCGGTCAGCACTACGACGGATGCATCGTCGTCAATGGTAAGAGAGAGGGGGTCCTGGATGATTTCAGTCAACGGGGTTCCTGTATGAGTAATCGACCGCTGGTATACAAAATTAAAAGAGGCCGGGCGTTGCGGCCCGGCCTCTCTTCGTTAAGGATCTACCCTGAATCAGGGGATGCAGTTATCTGCACCTGGGCATTGTGTCGCGAGACAAGTCTTACACTTGTTGGCGATACAATCCTGACACGAGGGAGTCTCGGTGCCGTCTGCACATTCTGCGTCGCAGTTACCAGTGCCACAGTCAGCTGAGCATTGGTTCTGCTGGCATTCATTGTACAGCGTGTAATCCGCCTGGGCCGCCAGACTACCATTATAGAGGCACTCGGAGGTACAGACGTCTACATTCGGACTCGCTGTGCAGTTCACGTCTACGCAGGACTTGAGCGGAGCACAACCCTGTGCACCAGAGATGCACGCGTCGCTCTCTGTCTCACAAGCACCACCAAGCGCCAATGCTGCCGCTGTACATGGTGGTGGTGGCGGGTTGCCACACTCATTCGCAACACATGTACGAAGCGCTGTGTACTCGTCGGCACCCGGTGTGCCGGCGTCAGGAGCGCAGCCCAGGATACACGAGAAGCTGTTGCAGCCCGCGACACAAAGGTACGCTTCTTTACAAGCGTCTTTTACGCCGGTCGGGTCATCACAGGACTGACCATCCGAAGCACAGGCTTCGCCAGCACCACATGAACCACAGGTTCCGCCACAGCCGTCAGCGCCACAGAACTTGAACGCCAGGTCCTCATGACAGACCTCTGTCGGATCACAGCCCGGTACGCATTGACCGTTCTCGTCACAGACTTCGGTTCCACCGCAGAGACCGTTGTTTTCACCACAGGCGGTGCCGCAAGGATCAAAGCCACAGACTTTGCCTTCACAGCTTTCGGCTGGGGTTACGGTGTCAGCACAGCTCTCACAGGTGGTCTGGTCAGCACTGCAAAGGTCGGTTCCCTCACAGGTACCGCAGCTACCGCCACAGCCGTCGTCACCACAAATCAACGGAAGTTCTACAGTCCCACAGTTCGGGATGCACTGTTCTTCACATTGGTTGTTTTCATTACACGTCCAGTTTCCAGGACCGGTTACGCCCTGACCCTCTGTGAAGCAACCACCGCAGTCGTTGTCACAGCCAGCGATCTGACCGCATTTGTCCAGGGTACCGTCGGTGAATCCACCACATTGGCATGGGTCGATGCAATAACCGCTCGGGGTACATTCGAGCGTTGAGAGCTCGCAGTTCCCTTCGTTACCACCACAGGGTGGAGATACGTTACCACATACCGGATCCCAGCCACATTGGAGCTCAGCCCCAGTGTCGCGGTCCATACAGAAGAGGTCGCCTTCCTGAGACTCACATGGCGCAGCTTCTGCACATTGACCGAAGCCAAGGTCACATTCGAAGCCTTCTTCACAGGTACCACATTCGGTTTCGTCACCACAGGGAACGATGAGACCCTGACCACAATCCTGGCCATTGTCGGTATCGCATTGGGGTGTACAGTTGGATTGGCAGGCACCAGCACTGCAGCTTTCGCCCGCAGCGCATGTTCCACAGCTACCACCGCAGCCGTCGGAACCACATACCTTACCGGTACAATCCGCGGTACATTCCATGACACATTGGCCACCAGCATCACAGTTGTAGCCGGCACCGCACTGACCACAGGTACCGCCACAGCCGTCACTACCACACTCTTTTCCAGCGCAGTTTGGTGAACATTCGGCTACGCAGGTACCGCCACTACAGGTTTCGCCCTGGGGACAACCGCCATTGAAGGCACCACAGGTGCCGCCGCAGCCATCACCACCACATTCCTTGCCAGTACAGCTCGGGATGCAGAGGCAACTACCATCGGCAAGACATTGCTCACCAGCATTGCAGGAACCGCAGTCTCCATCGCAACCATCGGAGCCACATTCCTTACCCGTACAATCAGGCGTACAGGTGCCGCTCTGGCAGGTCCCGCCAATACAGGTCAGGTCTCCAGAACAGGAACCACAGGAACCGCCACAACCATCGGCACCACAATCGATACCGTCACAGTTGGGGGTGCAGTCCACAGTACAGACACCCGCATCACAGATGGGCGCCGCGCCGGGGCAGGAACCGCAGTCGCCGCCACAGCCATCGTCACCACACTCTTTGCCTTCGCAGTCTGGGGCACAGGCCGCTACACAGACACCCGCCTCACAGATGGGCGCCGCACCCGGGCATGCTCCACAGGAACCTTCGCAGCCATCATCACCACACTCTTTGGGTGTGCCGTCTGGCAGTTCGCAGCTTGGCTCACAACCTACGACGCAGAGTCCTTCATCGTTGCAGTTCGGAATCTCTTCCGGACAGCCACCACAGGAACCGCCACAACCGTCGTCGCCGCATTCTTTACCATCACAGGCCGGAGTACATTCGACCTGACAGGTCCCTTCGTCACTACATACTGGAGCAGCCGATGGGCAGGAGCCGCAGTCGCCGCCACAGCCATCGTCGCCACATTCCCGGCCTTCACAGTCAGGAGTACATTCCACCTGGCATGTGTTGTCGTCGCCACATACTGGAGCAACAGACGGGCAGGAACCGCAATCACCGCCACAGCCGTCATCGCCGCACTCTTTATCTGTGCAATCGGGAACACATTCTTCACCACAGGTGAAATCTTCGAGACAGGTGAGACCGTCCTCACATTCACCGCAAAGATTACCGCAGCCATCGTCGCCACAGTCTTTGTCTTCACAGCTCGGCGTACAGGCATCGGTTCCTGTATCCGTTACGATTTCTTCACCACCCCCACCACATGCGGCGAGGGTGAACATACAGCTTGCGAACAACGCGAGAATCGTGTTCGTCGGCAACAATCTTTTCATTCTTGTACTCCCTGAAAAATGCGACACCCAAAGTAAGGAGGGGATTGTCTCAGTTCAGGGATTACTTTGTCAAAAAAGATATCAGTCTAATTTAGTCGTCCTGACAAGCCTGCATCTTTGGACCACAGAGATCCGTTTGGCATGCAGTGCAGGCGTCGATCTCAAACTCCTCCCCACAGATGCTGCTGCAATGTGCGTAAACGCAGTTCCGAAAGGCCTGGTAAAGAGCTTGCGCCATCAGGGTTCCAGTCCATCGGCAGAGGTATTTACAGTTCTCGCTGTTGCCACATTGGTTGGAGCAGTGGACGATATGTTCGCAGTTGTCCGACCCGGCCAGGCATTGTGCGGTTTCGTCTGCGCAGCCACCCTCTGGGCCCTGGGCGTCCTGGGTACAGAAAATCCAGGTGGCGTATCCTGGATCGGATTCCGCTGGGGTTTCACCGCATATATCAATGACGCAGCCAAGCATCGAATCCAGTCGGTTGGCACCTAGAGGGTGTTGTTCGAGACATTGGCCCTGGCAGCTATCACCACCACCACAGCCGATAACACATAGAAAACCCTGTTGGCAGGCGAGCCGTGCGACGACCTCGGGATCTATGGTGTCCTCTGTGGTAGCCGAGTCGGTACCGAGATCGCCGATGATTGTGTCCGAGCCACTGGTGTCGTTGCTAACGGAGGCATCCAGGCCGGCAGCAGCGTCGGATGCATCGGCACAGGTATTCCCGCTATCGCAGCTGTTGGTATCGGTGAGGGTATCCGCCCCAGTTTTTGTGTCGGTCCCGTGGGTTGTGTCGGACGCTGTTACCGTATCGATCGTTGTGTCCTTACCTGCATCGACGCCAGTATCAGACGAGGTTCCACAGCCCAGGGCAGCTATCCCGAGGAGGAGAATAAGGGACTGGTTACGGAAGTTCACAAGACCACCACATTGTATTGGCAGTACGAAGCATAGCCTAGAAACGATCTCATTGTCTCGATTCCACTGGACAAAAAAAAGCCGGGCGATGGCGCCCGGCTTTTTTCGTTCTAGCGGATTGACATAAATCACATATCAGACTGACAGGCCTGAATCTGGCTTATGCACTTTTCCTGTTGGCACGCGGCACAGTCTGTCTGATTGGAACCTGCTGCGACACATTCTGCGTTACAGGAGTTCACTACGCAGTCGTTGAATGCCATGTAGAGCGCCTGTGCGTTGCCGTCGCCGCCCCAGACACATTTGTTGAGGCAGCCCTGGTCGGCACAGGTCTGTGAGCAGGTCACGATACTCATGCAGCCACCAGTTCCGACCAAGCCACAATCGATGCGCGCCTGGAAGCAAGCGCCTCCTTCACCAAGGGCCGCATTGATACACTCGGACCATACGGGATCCTGTTGGTTACCACCGGGGGGGTTACCACATTGTGCGATAGCACAGGTGTTAATGGCATTGAAGAGACCGCTGCCATTCGGGAAGCTGGTCTGACATTGTCCCTGACAGGCTGTATCCGTTTGAGCACAACTGAGTACGCAAAGGGCAAAGTCCTGGCATTCTGCCTGGTTGTTGACAGGAGGCTGGGTGGTTCCTTCGTCGGGTTGAGTATTCCCTTCGTCAGGTGGGGTGAGAGTGATGTCTTCTTCACCACTGCCCTCATCCGTGCCTTCCGCGGTGTCATTCGTGCTCGTAGTGTCGGTACCAGCATTGCCTACTGGGTCGTTATCACTGGAGCCACAAGCCAGCATACCGCTGATCAAGAAAGCAAGTATGCTGAATCCAAGTGTCATTTTTCTGGTCATTTCTACATCTCCTGAGGTTCGAACTCGTGTGCGAGCGGCGCTTTGTGCCAATTTCGATGTCCCATGTCAATACAAAACGTAGAATTACCGGAAGGTATGTAACGCTGACCTCGGATACCCGCCCGAGTATCGCCGTACTGCAAGGGGATCTGTGTTCTGCCTATTGACCCGGGGACCATGGCTGGGTTAGGACTGCGCCACCCCTGCCCGGGGCAAAAAGTTTGAAGGAGTTATGGTGGGATCCCTTAGGAATATCCTGGTCGTGGATGGAAAGTACTGCTTTTGGTCGGTATCAGTGTCTGTCCTGGTTGGCTTTCGCAACGATCTGAAGACCTGTTTGCAGTCTTTGGGGGTTTCATGTCAGAACCTGCCACTGGATTTTGTCCGATGAACCGAAATGGTCATTGAAAGGAAGTTTTGTGATGTCAGCCTGGTTGCTTGAATTAGCCCCTATTGGAATTTTGCTCACTGTGGTCACTATTGTGATTGCACGGCTCCCGCGTGTCGAAGACGTTAACCACACGAAGGCCTTTCGCCGTCGGCGCTTGATGAACTGGCTGCCCCTTGGGCTCACCTACGCCTTCCTCTACATGGGGCGTTACAACATCAAGGTTAGCCAACACGCCTTCGGGGACATCCAATTCAACGGCTCGCCCCTTATGACCAACGCGGACTTCGCCACCATCTTCTTCTGGGGCACTCTGGTGTATGGTTGTTCTTTCCTCATCAATGGTCCGCTGACCGATCGTTTGGGTGGAAAATTCAGCATCTTGATGGGGGCGGCGGGCAGCGCCATCATGAACCTACTTCTGGGCCTGGTGACCCTGCAAATCGTCGATAATGGAACGTATGCGGAGTACTGCAGCGAGAACCTGACCGTCATTTTTAGCGTAGTATATGCATTAAATATGTACTTCCAGAGCTTCGGGGCTGTAGCCATTGTGAAGTGTAATGCCCCCTGGTTCCACGTTCGTGAACGGGGCGTTTTCGGGGCTATCTTCGGTATCTTGATCAGTCTCGGGATCTACTTTGCCTTCGATGTCGGCTACATGATCATCGAGAACATGTCGCTCCAATATGTTTTCCTGGTGCCCACTATGTTGTTGGCAGTCTTCTGGGTCATCGACTTCTTCGTCGTCAAGAACACACCGGGTGACGCTGGATTGGAAGACTTCGATACCGCAGATGCCTCATCGGGTGATGATGGTCCGCAGCTCGGTGCGCTCGCGGTCTTCAAGATGATGTTGAGGAATCCCATCATCTTGACCATCGCGTGCATTGAGTTCTGTTCCGGGTTTTTACGTCAGGCCATCATGCAGTGGTATCGGTCCTTTGCGAAACAGACGGATGACGTTTTGCACCTGAAGGGCGACTTCGTCTACGAAAACTGGGGGCTTTTGCTCTGTTGTGCAGGAATTATGGGTGGCGTTATCGCTGGCATAATCTCCGACAGGGGGTTTCAATCCCGGCGGGGGCCCGTCGCGGCCGTTCTCTACGCGGCAATGCTGGTAGGGGCTTTCCTCATGGTTCTTGTGCCCCAGACGTTGGATTACCAGGGGGTCTTCTTTAGCGTGCATGTTCCGACAATCGGTTGGTTGGTAATCTTCATGTCGATGGCGATTATCGGTGTGCACGGCATGTTGTCGGGGACTGCTTCCATGGACTTTGGAGGAAAAAAGAACGTGGGAGTCGCTGTCGGAATTATTGATGGCTTCGTGTACGCAGGTACCGCGGTCATGTCGATAACGTATGGATTCATTCTTCCAGACGATAGTGTCCCTGAAGTTGCAGCAGATCCAGAGAATTGGGTTGCCTGGCCCATATCGATGATTCCTATTGCTCTGATTGGTCTTGTGCTCTCTCTACGGATCTGGAATGCGAAACCGAAAGCAAAAAAGGCTTCATCCTGAAGTGAAGAGAGTCGGATGAGCAGACACGTGGAGGGTAGGACGTGAACCGTAGATCGTTTCTTGTCTGGGCCAATGGAGTCCTTGGGGGAATTGTTGGCCTGGTCGTTGCGGTTCCTCTACTGGGCCCGCTGCTCGACCCCGTACTTCGTAAACAGGGGAGCGGCGAACGACCGCGTGTCGATGTGGGTCCGGTTGACCAATTCAAACCAGGGACCGTTACGCAGACGATGCTTGTCACCTCCAAGATGGATGGCCCGATCAAGATGCCGCCTCGACCCGATTTGGGGGTTTTCGTGATCCGCGATACGGCCAAGACGATTACGGTTGATGCCGAGGGGCGTAGTCCAAACCTGAAGGTACTAAGCCGGGAATGCCCCCATCTGGGCTGCAATGTCGATTACGATAAGGCGAACGGTTTCCTATGCCCTTGTCATAATAGTCGGTTTGCCACGGAATTTGAGAAGGCGGGTACGAAACAGGAGATTCGTGCTGGAGCCACCAACCCTTCACCACGACGATTGGATTCTCTGGATGCGCGGATTGAGGATGGGCGACTCGTGATTGAAGTTGTCCATTTCCGCCCCGGACGGCCACAGGCGGAGCCACGCGCATGAAGCTTCCGTCTTTTGTGCAGCACACCTTTGATCACGAGATCCCAGGTCGTGCGAGGATCCGGTACGTCTTTGGATCGGGGTTATTCTTTGCCATGGCGTTACAGGTGCTCACGGGCATTGTGATGGCATTCTATTATGTGCCCTCTGCACGCGAAGCCTATGCCAGCGTATATTCGATCCAATACGAGGTTACCTGGGGTTGGCTGGTACGAGGCCTTCATCATTTTGGTGCGAGCGCAGTAGTTGTTCTGGCGGGACTCCATTTGTTGCAGGTCTTTTTATCCGGAGCCTATCGGAAACCACGAGAGATGAGCTGGATTACGGGCGTGCTTATGCTCGGCCTCATCATGGGCTTTGCTCTGACCGGATATCTTCTCCCCTGGGACCAGAAAGGATATTTTGCGACCCAGGTGGCGACGAATATTGCGGGGGGAGTCCCCGTGGTTGGTGAGGCAACTCAGACGTTAATTCAGGGCGGGACGGAGTACGGTACGGCGACGCTCACTCGATTCTATGCCTTGCATGTTTTTGCGTTGCCTCTGGGGCTGCTCGTTCTGATCGTTCCCCATCTGATCTACTTCTTCCGTCACGGTGTGACCGCTCCAGGCAAAGACCTTGTGAGTGGACGGTCCATCAAGTTCTGGCCGGTGCAGGCGTTCTACGACCTGGTGTTTATTACCGTGATCCTGGGTGTTCTATTGACCCTCGCGGTGTTTGTTGGTGCTCCACTGGATGCTCCGGCCGACCCGTCGAGCAGCTATGTGGCTCGACCCGAATGGTATTTCCTATTTCTATTTCAAATACTGAAGTACTTCGAAGGACCAATGATGCTCCTCGGTACGGTCATTATTCCAGGGCTGGCGGCCACCTATCTGGTGATTCTGCCCTGGTTGGATCGGTCGAAGGAAAACACTCTGAAGGCACGTTGGAAAACCGTCGCGCCCATGGCGTTCGGTCTGGTCGCATTGGCTGCCCTGACCCTCGTTGCGATGAGCGAGGATGCGAATAATAAGAGCTATCAAGCCCAATTGGCGGTGCAGGCGGAAGAGGCGAAAGTCGCCAAGAAATACGCTCGAAATGGTTTTACGGCCTATGGAACAATTGAGGCGTTGGAGGGGCGAAAGCTCTTCCGAACCCATTGCACCAGCTGTCACGAGGCGGAGGGAGAGGGAACCCCAGAGTGCATCGATGGCAAATGCCCGTCGGACTTTGGCCTCTGTGATAGCCAGGAACAATGCTATAGAGCCCCCGTTTTGGATCATCTGGGATCTCGAAAATGGTTTCTCGATCAAATTGAGCGTCCGGATCACCCAACCAAATTTGGTACGATCCTCGATAAAGCGGGGAACGCGATATTCAAGGGCGAGATGCCCAGTTATGCTGACCCGGATGACGAATCGAATTTCATGCAACCGACGGTACGAGCCGGTGTCGTGGAATATCTGATTCAGGGCACGGGGCGGCGCTACGACCCGCCGATTGATACGGCGCTCGCCAAAAAGGGCGAGGAGGACTTTGGCGAATGTGCCTATTGCCATGAACCGACAGAGGGGCGTACGGGTCCTTTGTTGATCGATGTCGTGCCGGGTAGCCGACCACAGGTGATGCGATTGGCGGGATATGGTTCCGATGCATTTCTACGATCGGTGTTGAACGATCCGGGGCATGAACGACTCTATGGCGAATTAAATGTAATGCCTTCGTTCTCGCATTTGCATTACACCCAACAGGACGCACTGATCGCTTATCTACGTACTCTGTGCACGGATTGTGTCGATCCCTGAAAGGCCCTCTCGGCTTCTGTTGATCTGAACCGGCGAATGGGCGACCATAGGGAGAGGGAGGATTCTCCATGTGTCGTCTATTCGGATTCAAATCCAGCATCGCTAGTCAGGTGCATCGTTCCTTGCTTCGAGCGGAAAACGCCCTGGCAGTGCAAAGTGAAAAACACCCCGATGGCTGGGGCGTTGCCTATTATGTTGGGGGGATCCCCCATATGATTCGCAACGCGGATACGGCCGTTGATGACCGTCTCTTTCAGCGTGTATCGGGTATTGTGGCTTCCAATACCGTCCTGGCCCATTTACGAAAAGCGACGGTGGGTGAGATCAATCTCTTGAATTGTCATCCTTTCCAGTATGGCCCATGGGTCTTTGCGCATAATGGAGAGATCCCGCGATTCGACGAAGTGGCCGATGAGCTTCGTGCGCGTATCGCTCCCAGATTTCGTCGTTTCATCATGGGAACAACCGATAGCGAGATTTGTTTCTATCTGTTCTTAACATGCCTTCATCAACGAACGGAGATCACCCAACGGTCCGTTCGGTTTGAATATGCGCAAGCAGCCCTCCAGGACACCGTTGCTCAGATCCGCGAAGTCGCCGACGCGAAGTTGGGAGAACCGTCCCTACTGACATTTCTTGCGACCAACGGCGATATGATTATTGGCTGCCACGGTGGGAAAGAGCTGGTCTATTCAACCCATAAAAAGCGTTGCACGGAGCGTGATACATGCCCGGCATTCAGCGTGGAATGTGAGAACCCGACGGATGGCTCCATCAACCATGTGATAATCTCCAGCGAGGTTATCTCAGACGAAGATATCTGGCAGACCCTGGGTCCAGCAAAGGGGATTGGTGTGGATCACAGGATGAACGTGCACACCTTCGATGTGGCACCCGCCAGCGCGTAAAGTCGACTCGCTTTAGTTTCCTAGAAGCGCCACAACATTATTGTTGTCGATGGCTTTCTGGAATTCGGCGTCCATGAAGCCAAGGGTCCGGATCAGGTCATCTTGTACGTCGGCAAGGTTGCGTAGAATCACCTCGTCCGCCTCTAACTTAAGGGCATCAGAGAGACAGCCTTGCTCCCATTTCCAGATGCGGCGAAACTGATCTGCGTCGTCGATGGAGGCCAAAATAGCGTCCTGGATTCTCTTGATGATATTCTTCGCCTGCACAACGATTTCGTTGGTGCCGGGAGCCTTCTTACGAGAGATCTTCCAGAGGCTACCGTATAGCTCCGTCGCTTCAACATAGAGAACTTCCAGTGCTTCCGCGGATGGAGCGGGCTCTTCCACAGTTTCTGCTACAGGCGCAGGGACCGGAGCTTCTGTGGTCTCCGACGTGGTTTCGGAGGCTTCGTTCTGCTCGCTACCGTTTTCGTTGCCGGACTCGGGAGTGTCAGCCATGGTTTCCTCGTTGACGCGTTACTGGTCCTGTGTGCTACCACGGAACCCGTTGTCAGGTAAAGTGGGAATCGGAGAGCCAGAACTTTCAGGGCTGGCGCAGCTGCTTTCGAAGTGTTGCGGGCTTGGATGTGGGTCGTTTACAGGTGTTGTTCCGGCATAGATAGGCGGTCGCTTTTCCTTTGATGGCGGGTTTTCCCTTGACCCATTCAAGTTGTTGGGCGACATCGTGCTGGTGGTTGCCTTCCGACACGCTCACATGAATGACATCCGGCACATATTCGGTGTGGAGGGTTTCCAGAAGGGGCCTCCCGGCTGCCGGTGCCTTGTTGGGAGCCACGATGACCAGCTGACGAAGTCCGCCATGGTAGGCTGATAGAGCGTCCGCCATATAGGGTATTCCAGCTCCTGCTCGCCGTAGACGGTGCCCGAATGCCCGAAACAAACGAATCATTGCATTTTCGTAATTCGACTCGGGGATAAAGTTGGCCAATCGCAGCAGGTTCCAGGCCGTCACGGAGTTCCCGGACGGTTCGGCTCCGTCGTAATCATGGGTTCGCCGTACGAGTAGGCCGGCCTCTTCCGGGATGTGGAAATATCCACCCCATGATTCATTCAGGAATCGAATATCTTGTTCTTCTTGCAGAAGCCGGGCTGTTGTCAGCCAGCGGGTGTTGCCATCGGCTTCGAAGAGATCGAGTAGAGCCTGAATAAGAAACGCGTAATCGGACAAGACGGCTAAGCTGCCCGTTCGGTTGCGGTGGTAGGTTCGATAGAGCCGTTTCCCTTTCGAGCCATTGGCGACCCAGACATGCGCAAGAAGCCAGTCGGCCGTCTTTTGGGCGACTCGAAGATATTCCGGTTTATTGGCGAGCCAGCTTCCTCTTGCCAGGGCCGAGATCACCAGCCCGTTCCAGGCCGTGACTCGTTTGCCGTCTGTTTCGGGCGGAGGGCGTACTTGCCGAGATACACGGAGTTGTTCGAGCTGTGCATCAAATTCCCGCGCCTTCGCCAGGGATTTTCGGGGATCAGATTCCCAGGGACCGTCCAGGTACAGGATGGAGCGTCCGCCCTCAAAGTTTCCTCGAGATGTTACTCGAAATGTCTTCACGAACTCCGGCGTGATATCCGCTCCAAGGACCGTGGTCAGCTCGGAGGGGGTCCAGGTGAAGAAGAGTCCTTCTTCCGGATGCCCTTTCCCATCCATTGGTAGGCTGTCCGCATCGGTTCCGGACATAAAACCGCCATCGGGAGCTTGGCAATCGCGCAAGAGATAGCGATAGGTTCTATGGGCAAGCTCGGCGTATTGGGGCATACCAAAGGCAACAGAAGCTTCGAGGTAGAGCCAGGCCAATTGGGCGTTGTCATAGAGCATCTTTTCAAAGTGAGGGATTCGCCAATGCGGGTCGACGGCATATCGGTGGAATCCACCACCGGCGTGGTCATGCATGCCACCGGTCGCCATCGCGTCCAGGGTTCGCACAATGGAGTCTTTCAGCTCCTTTCGTGGCTGGCGCTTTGCGTGACGCACCAAGAAAAAGAGCGTGGATGGCCGAGGAAATTTCGGTGCGCGACCAAAGCCACCGAATTGGGCATCGTGGCGTTGTACGAAGTAGTCGGCGCTATGGGCCGTAGCCTCTTGCCCGGGAATATTGGAGGGTAGCCCAGTTCGCGCCCGAGAGGACAGCTTTTGTGCAATCTCACCCGCTTTCTTTCTTGCGCCGTCCGGATCCGTCGTCCAGGTGTTGGAGACTTCCTGTAGAATACTCATGAAGCTCTGGCGCCGTCCCCGATCTGTTGGTGGGAAATAGGTTCCGCCAAAAAGAGGCTTCAGGTCGGGAGTTAGAATGACGGTCATTGGCCAGCCACCGTTCCCGGTAAGCATCTGCACGACGCTCATATAGACCCGATCGATATCCGGTCGTTCTTCACGGTCGACCTTGATAGAGACGAAGTTCTCGTTCAGGTATTTGGCGACCGTTGGATCGTCGAAGCTCTCACGAGACATGACATGGCACCAATGGCAGGTCGTGTAGCCAACGGATAAGAAGATGAGCTTGTTCTCTTCTTTTGCTCTTGCCAGGGCTTCTGGTCCGAATGGGTACCAGTCCACCGGATTATAGCAGTGTTGAAGCAGGTAGGGGCTCGTCTCCAGCACAAGACGGTTAATGTATTTCGGAGTCCCATTCGCGGCGAAGTTCTTCGTGTGGTGAAGGGCCGTCTCCGGTGCTGTTTTACGCCCATCTTCTAGCTGTTTCACCAACGCGCTCGGCATCGGCTTGGCTCCGGGGAGCGCTATGGACGCGTACTTTGGTGTATGGGAAGAGCTACTCTTGGGTTTCGCCTGGGCCACCGCCGGTGGAGTTTTGGCTGGCACCGGTTTTTCTCTCGGCGATGTGCTCGAATCCGTAGGTGACACCGAATTCGAAGATGTGTCCGGTGTTTTGTCGGGCTCTGGGTCGGATGCTGTGCCCTTATTGCAGCTGACCGCCAAAAGAAGGGCGATACCGAATACGATGTTTCGATATCCGTGGGGCTTAGTCGTTAGGAGCATGGAGTTCGCGCGGACCTGTAGGCGGGATCAATTTCCACAGAGGGACGGATCAGGTGTTTCACTTGCACCTTGTTCGATCCACAGTCGGATAATCTCGATCTCCGTTTCGCTCAATGCACCACCCAATGGCATTCGAGCTCCTGCAGACGGAGTGTCTGTCATGACTTTGTCATAGAGGAAGCTCGTGTCGGGATCACAAGGAACCATCATGGTAGCACTGCCACCCGCGACGACGTCGCCGCCTGCGACGAGATCGTCATAGGAATCCAACGATAGGCCCCCGAGAGCGGCCGCGCCATGGCAGCTAAGACAGGCGCTCTCAAAGATAGGCACCACTTGTGTGGCGTAATCAATTGGCTCGTCTTCGTTGATTTCCTGAATATCCTTCTGATCGAATAGAGGATCTCCCTCAATGGTACAATTGGATACCAGCGCGGCGATTAGAAGAAATGTAATGCCCAGATAGATCGTTTTCATAGCACCCTCTCGAAATCCATGATGCCTTGTTCGGGCGCGTTTCGCAACGTCGATTAGGAGGCCTAGATCCAAGGCCATTCGGCTTTTCCAATTGCTCCTCTGGTTAAACATGCTAAAAGAGACGCTCCTCTTTCGTTGGAGTTCGGAATGAATAGCATCCGCAAGTGTCTTGGATTCGTCTTGATGACCGCCATTATTGGCTCTGGTTGTAGTATTACGAAGATCATGCTCAATAAGCAGATCGACGGTACCCAGAAAGCTGGAATCGCTACGAAACGAGAAACGGATCCTGATATCGCCAAGCGCGCCCTGCCGTACGCTCTTAAGCAGTATGAGGGCTTGATGGTCCTGGCCCCATGGAACGCCAAACTCCGTCTTATGGCCGCGCAGGGATTTGTATCCTATGCATATGGCTTCATCGTTCCAGAACTGTGGGGGCATGAGTTCGATGAAACCGACGAAGTGTACTACACGAAGCGAAAGGCCAAAGACTATCTCTCACGAGCCCATATGTACGCACGTGATTATCTAAATCGCGTCGATTCAAAATTGGCTGCAGCCCTTGATGAGCCCAATGTTCTGGCTGAGATGTTGCCCAAGGTAAAAAGCCGTAAGAAGCTCGAGGCCCTGTATTGGGTGGCATACACCTGGGCCCAGCGTATTGGCTTTGATACGGACGATGTGGAATGGATCGGAGGCCTCCAACAGGTGGATATGATCATGTCACGCGTTGAAGCGGCCTGGCCTGATTATGACGCCGGTGGTGCGATTCTGGTCCTTGCGACAAGCGCTTGTAAGAAAGGCGCGGGCTTCGCGGGGGGCGACGCTCTGAAAGAAGCCGAAGCACGTTTTCAGCGTGCGATGAAACTGAACCCTGGCTATCTGATGGTTCGTTATATGTATGCCCGCTGGTATTGCACGGCCGTTGGTGATGCCAAATGTTATTTCGACAATCTGAAGGCCGTTCTCAATGGAGGCACACGGGAGCCAGACGGTAAGCAGCTCACGAATGTTCTCGCGCAGGATTGGGCCCGTTATTGGATCAAACAAGGCGAGGAGTTCTTTGAGCCCGACCAGATTCCAGACGACATTGACGAAGACGAATAACTCACGCAATCTGAAATAAACCGATACCGCGACGCATTAGCTCGGTTATGGCCTAAAGGCCAAATCAAAATGCACCCTGGAGAGAAATTATGAAACGAATGCCTAGACTTTTATCCGCGTTTGCTGTGATCGCCATGCTACTTGGCAGCGGCTCCATTGCCAGCGCGAAGACCGTTATTCGCATGGCTACGCTGGCACCTGCCAACTCGTCATGGGTAAAATCCTTCAAAAAGGCCGCCAAGAAGATCAAAGACCGCACCAATGGTGAGGTTGTAATCAGGATCTATCCAGGTGGTGTCCAGGGTGATGAAGATATCGCGGTAGCGAAGATGAAGAGTGGAAGTCTTCAGGCTGCGGCCGTTACTGCGGTAGGCCTCTCCAAGATTTCGAAGGACGTGCTCGTCATGCAGGCCCCAGGTCTTCTGACCAATACGGCGAAGCTCGACAAGGTCCGAAAGGGCATGCAGAGAACCTTTGAAAAATCCATGGAGAAGAATGGCTTTATTGTTCTTGGATGGGCCGATGTCGGCATTTTGAATGTGTACTCGAATCGACCGATTCGCACCCCCAAAGATCTGCGTGATGGTGGTGTGAAGCTATGGCTCTGGAATTCCGATCCAATCGTTCCCAAGATGGCCAGAATCCTTAAGAAGTCTGGTGTCTCAGTTGGTGTACCTGACGTATTGCCTGCACTGAACACGGGTCGTATTAACACCTTGCTTGGTTCACCCTACGCCTGTCATACGCTGCAGTGGTGTTCGAAGATGAAATACCGCACAGACCTCCCGATGGGTGCTACAGTTGGAGCCATTGTGATGAACAAGAAGGTCTTTGATGGGTTGTCCCCTGAACATCAGGCCATTGTTCGTGAGGAGCACTCGAAGGCAGCGAGAAAGCTGATTCGTAAGGTGCGTCGCCTGAATAAAAAGACGTTGAAGCTCTTGAACACGAAGATCGAGACCGTGCCCTTAACGGCTGGAGAGATCGCCGAATGGAAAGAGCTCTTCACCAAAGCGCAGAACGCCTTGGCTGGACCGGTATATTCCAAAGCGAATCTGAAGCGTGCGCGTAAGCTCTCTGGCTGGAAGTAGGTATGAAGGCATTCGAACTGTTTTATGGAAAGCTCCTTCGCCGGCTTGAGCAGGGAGCAGCACTCGTTTTATTTCTGGTGATCCTGGCCGCAGGCCTCTTTAACCTCTATGGGGCGAAGACGGATCATCCACAGACAATGTATGCCCGTCATATCATGGTGCTTTGCGCTGTGTTTCTGTGCATGCTCGGTGGGGTCATCGCGACCCGGAAATATCGCCATATCGCAGTCGACGCCGTCACCCCCTACATCAAAGAGAATCTCCGTAGACGTCTGGAAGGGGTTCTGAGTTTAATCTCGGTATATGTCTGTGTTCGAATCGCCTACATCGCGATGGATATGCATCAAAGGGGCGCGGCCAAGACGGATATCCCCGGGTCGATTACGCTCGCCACTATGATCTTCTTTTTCCTGATGGCCTTTCACTTCCTTGTGAATGCCGTGATTCGCCTGCAGGGGAAGACGTTGGAAGATCTGGGACTCGCGGTCCCCGATGAATTCTGTGATGTGGATCTGGATGAACCCACCCCTGCTGCTGCAGAGGAGGGCGCATAATGGCATATATTGGAGTCATCGCCTTCATTCTACTTGGAGGCCCCCTCTTCATCGGTATTACTCTATACGCCCTGGTTTCGTTCCCAGGCTCTGGGCTGCATCCCGATAATATTGTCATCGGGATCCGGCAGTTGACCCACGGCGCCCATGGCGAGGCCGTGGCGGCGATCCTATTATTTACTGTGGCAGGGTTCCTATTGGCCCAGAGTAAGGCGCCACAACGTATTGTTCGTCTCGCTGAAGCTATTCTGGGATGGATGCATGGTGGTCTGGCCATTGTCACCATTATGACACTGGCCTTCTTTACCACCTTTACCGGGGCCTCGGGTATCACGATTATCGCTCTTGGCGGGCTTCTACTACCCCTTCTGCTTAGTCGAGGCTATCCCAAGGACTTCAGCCTGGGGGTTATCACCGCGTCCGGTAGTATCGGCCTATTATTCTTTCCCAGCTTACCGGTCTTTTACTGCTCCACCATCTTCCTGGTGAATGAAAATACGGCGGTAACGCCCGAAAAGTTGTTCCTGGCCGCTCTTATTCCCGGCATGCTGATGGTGGGTTTGATTACGATTTACGCCTTCTGGGTGGGTCGTAAGTATAAGGTGGAGCGTACACCGTTTACATTTAGCGAAGTCGTCAGTGCATTCCGCGGTGCGATCTTCGAGGCTACTCTGCCCGTATGGCTTCTTTATGCCGTACTGAGTGGCAACTTCGGTTTCAATGATATCGCCTTGCTTACGGCGGCCTATCTCTTTGTGGTCGAGGTCTTTATCTATCGAGATATTCACCCGGTCCGTGAATTACCGAAGATTGTTTTTGAAGCCGCCGCAGTTGCGGGTGCGATTGTCATGATTCTGATCGCGGTTAATGCCTCGAATCAGGTCATGACCCAGGACCAGGTGCCCGATAAGCTGGTTGGCTGGCTACGCGAGAATGTTCATAGTCAGATACTGTTGCTGGTTGGTCTGAACATCCTACTGCTTATCGTGGGCTGTTTGATGGACATCTTCTCGGCTCTGGCCTGTGTGTTGCCACTGCTGGTTCCGATGAGTATGGGAGCCGATCCGCTCATCGATCCACTGCATCTGGCTGTCATCTTCCTGGCCAATCTGGAGCTTGGATATATCACACCGCCGGTGGGTATGAATCTGTTCATATCGGGCTTGCACTTCCGGCGACCGATCTTGCAGGTGGCAAAATCGGTCCTGCCCTTCCTCTTCATCATGCTGATCTCCGTCTTGACGATCACCTACGTACGGCCCTTGTCCACATGGTTGCCCAACGCAGTGATCTCCGAGAATAAGAGCGATGCGGAAAAGGCGGAAGAAGCCAAATTGGAAGCTGCCGAGCAGATCGAAGATGTGGAAATTGAAGAGATGTATCAGCCGGGTGTAAAGATCACCGAGGGTGTCAGCCTGAAGGGCTTCAAAATCCTTGCACAGGATCTTGATACGGGTGAGACGGACTGTGCTCTGGTTCTCATGACCAAGGTGGCCGATGCCGAAGTGGAACATTACCTTCAGGTGCTCGAAGGGGATGATCCTCCGGCCACGTTCAAGGAGACGTTCGATCCCGCTCTGCCGCCGGAGGCTGTGGAGGCCTTTACGAAGGCTCGGGCAGCGATTACAACCCAAACCGTGCAGGTTCCTGGTTCCGATCTTCTCGACTACTGTACCGAAGAGGCTCCAGACCCTGAGGAAGAATCCGAGGAATAGTCTTTGCCGTTCCCTTGATGCCTCCGTATGATACAGAAGGTTGTGTCTTTGGAGGATGGTATGTGTCGACGGTTTCTAGTCTGTTTCCTGGTGCTCTTCGTTATCGCTTGTGGGTCGTCGACCCCAGATCCTGATACGGGCCAGGCGGAAGACCCCGGTCAGGCGGAAGACCCCGGCCAGGCGGAGGATCCGGGTCATACAGACGATCCGGGTACCGTGGAAGATCCTGGCTGCATACCGGATTGTGCAGACAAACAATGCGGTGACGATGATGGCTGTGAGGGCGTATGTCTTGTGGATACTTGTGGTGATGGCGAGGAGTGCACCGATATGGTCTGTGATGCGACCGAAGGATGCATCGCAGTCCCTGTTATAGATAATACGGAATGTGGTGACGGTGGGGTCTGTGTTACGGGGCTCTGCTGTATACCGGATTGTGAAAATAAGGATTGCGGTAGCGATGGATGTCTAAATCTGTGTGGAAGCTGTGATGATGGGCAGTCCTGTACAGAAGAGGGCTTATGTGAAGATCCGCCACCGCCGGTCGATTCGATTGGTTGTTCCGACGGTACGCGTGAAGGCTTCCTGAATATGGGGGCCTTCCCCTTCCTGGCCGCTTGTGGTGGAGCCTGGGATGTTCCCGGAATACATCATACAGGGCCGGATGGGCCGGAGCCTGCTTGTGACCGTCAGGCGGGAAATACGGGTACAAATTCCACTGGGTCGGGCTGCAATGTAGAAGATCTTTGTAGTGCCGGTTGGCATGTCTGCCTAGGAAAGGATGACGTGCAGATCCGCAACGAGGGCGGCTGTGATGGAATCATGGATGATGCACAAAGCCCGGCCTTTTTCCTGGCACGGATCTCATCCACAGGCGCGTTTAACTGTGCACCAGATACGATTGGAGACCCGACCAGCTCCAACGATCTCTTTGGTTGTGGCGATTTGGGCTGCCCAGCCACGCAGGCAACCTGTGCCCCGTTGACCCTGGGTTCCCATGATCGCTGTAAGTCTTTAAAGAACAAGCCGACCACGAACTGTAGCTGCTCCTGGAATGCGGAGGAGACCGAGGTAAGCTGCAATCCCAATTCCGGTGGTTGCGGCTGGTGTAAGCCCCTGGACTACTGGAATGTATTTCTGGGTGAGGACCATTCCGATGTCTGGGATTGTGGGAGCAACACGACACAGGAAGCGAATAACGTGATCAAATTGGATAGCTCTCAGGGTGGTGTCCTCTGTTGTAAGGACGATTTCTAGAGTGGTCGAATACGGGTGCACCAGGCTCTTGGCGCGGTGAATAAGACCCCCCTATCGGCATGGTGGAGTACTTTGTTATCGAGAGGTTGCAGAATGAGATCTACAACGCTCCTTATCCTTTTCCTTTGGGCTTGCGGCGGCGGTGGAGCCACAACTGCAGACCAGGGCACCAACCCGGCTGATGGAGCGCAATCCGACACTGGCACCTCCACCAATGAGATCCATGGGGAAGAGATCAAGGCGGATGTGTCCATTCCAGGTTGTGAGCCGGGGCTTGTTCCTGTGCCCTCGGAGAACTTCTTCACAGATATCTCAGACCAGAGCGGTATTCGGGTAGGGAATTACTCGGAAAATCCCCCCGTAGGAACGATCATAAACGACCACAGTCGTCTGGGCTTTGCCGACATCAATGGTGACGGTTTTGACGACATTGTGATGCATAGCCTCTATCCGAACCCACAAAATGGTGTCCCCTTCGAGCACCTGGTTTTCATGAATAATGGGGACGGCACCTTCAGCGACTTCTCCGATGAGAGCGGTCTGCGCAATGTACAATCCGGTTTCTTCGCCTTCGGTGATGTAGACAACGATGGCGACCAGGACGTCTTCTCGGGCATCGACATCCCCTTTCCGGGGCTCAGCCACCAGATCTTCTTGAACGACGGCGAGGGGCACTTCGAAGCCGTGATCGGTTCGGGTTTTGAGAGCTATACCAATAAGACCCACGCGGGGAACGCGGTGTTCGCAGACTTCAATAATGACACGACCCTGGACCTGTATATGGGCAACGGTCATACCGGTGGAGGGATCACGGCGGCTGAGCAGATCTACGACGGGCTCTTCCTTGGTGATGGAACGGGCAGCTTTGTGGATATGAGCGCCAACCTGCAGAACAACCCTCCGATGCTCAGCAACGGCACGGTCGTCTGTGATTACGACGATGACGGCGATCTCGACATCTTTGTTTCGGTCTATGGGGTCAGCAATGGTAATGGCCGGAACATCCTATGGCGCAATAATAATGGGAGCTTTGAGAACGTGGCGGTGGACGCTGGCTTTGCCAGTCAGGCGGGAGGAAATCCCTACCTGGCGAGTACGGGCTATGGTCTCGATCCGGAGCCCGGGAAAGGTCCAACGTCCTATATGGGGGGCAATGGCTTCGGTCTCGCCTGCGCGGACATCAATAACGATGGCTACATGGATATCTTTCAGACCTCCATTTCACATCCTGAGGATGGGACGCCGAATAGAAAGTGGTCAGACCCGAGTCTTGTCTTGATCAATTCGGGACCCGAGGGTGGATTCACCTTCACCAATGAGGGGTATGAACGGGGGCTTCCTTTCGCAGAGGGCGATGTGGATGGTGCCGTTGTAGATTTTGATAACGACGGTCGTCTGGATCTCTCACTCTCTCGGGACAGCAAATACGACAGTAGCTACGATCCTGTCAGCCAGATCGAGCAGCGGAGTTGGTTTGGTTTGATGCACCAACAGGCCGATGGAAGCTTTCAGAGCGTAGGGATCGCCAGTGGGATCAACATCCCCGACATCGGCGTGCGCGCGAGCCTTACGTCCTGTGTGAATGATTCGACGTGTACGGAGGCTGGCGAACAATGCTTAAAGGACCGTTGCCGTCATCCCTGCACCACAGCTTCAGACTGCACTGGCGAACATGAGTATTGCCATGCCCAGGGATTCTGCAAGCACCTGGCCACCATGAAGAAGGCCCAGAATCACGCCTGGTCAGATATCGACCATGACGGCGACCTGGATCTACTCGTAGGTGGTCGAGATACTGGTGGAGGGCGTCCAAACTTCCTCTTCAGAAACGATATCGGCTCTTCGAACCGTTGGATAGGGCTGCAGGTCTCCGGTGATGGGGTTGCCGTGCATCGGGACGCGGTGGGAACCCGCGTACAAATCCGGTTCGCCGATGGGGTGATGACCCGGCATGTGCACCTGAGCCGTGG
This sequence comes from Myxococcales bacterium, assembly GCA_002728755.1. GTDB lineage: Bacteria > Myxococcota_A > UBA9042 > UBA3505 > UBA3505 > UBA3505. The sequence continues at coordinate 33,809 of PBVT01000081.1, read as the reverse complement.
GATGCATAATTCCATGGACTCGAAGGCTCTATTATTTGGACTCGGTGATTTCCCGTGTACGTACACGGTAGAGGTCCGTTGGCCTGATGGCACCGAGGTTAGCTTTGCATCCGGCAGCTTCTCCGAGAAGACCTATCTAAAGCTGAGCTATCCAGACCAGTTGACGCCTTAACTGGCTATATTCAGCTGACCTGTTCGGTCGGTCGAATCAGCATATCATGCACCTGCATATGCTCCGGGGCTTCCAATACAAACCGTACGGCGTCTGCGATGTCTTCCGATTGGAGTACGGGAAACTGGCTGTAGGTCTGCTCCGCAGCCTCCTTGCTCTGGTGGTACTTTTCCGCAAACTCGGTCTCCACAAAGCCAGGGCTGACGGCCGATACACGAATTTTGCTCGTGGCCCCTCGGAGCTCTTTTCGTAGCCCCTCTGTCAGGGACCGCACCGCGAATTTTGTGGCCGAATATACACCACTCCCTCCGGGTACGCGATGACCCGACATCGAAGAGATATGTACGATATGCCCGTTATCGCCACGGCTTCGCATATCGGTGATGGCTTCGCGGCTACAGATACATAGGGCCAGCACGTTGACATCCAGCATCTCACGCCACGCGTCGGTCTCTCCTGTCATTAAGGTCGCCTTATGACCAAGGCCAGCATTATTAACGAGAACGTCCACTCCCCCATGGCGTGCGCGGATGGTCTCGAAGAGTCGAAGGATTGACGGTTCTGAGCGGAGATCGACCTCTACCCCCTCAAAGTTGTCTTCTCCTAGTTCTTCTTGCAGTGCAGTTAAGCGTTCGGTTCGACGAGCGGCTCCGATCACCGTCATCCCCAGCTTTACCAGCTCCTGGCATACGGCACGGCCGATACCACTTGAGGCACCGGTCACCAATGCCACTTTTCCGTTCCAGCTCCTGGGTGGTGATTGCATGGAGGTCAACTAATCGCTGGATCGACCTTTTCTGGATCGATGTCGTAATCCTTCATGGCTTTCTTCACTGTCTTGGTCGAGATCGCACCATGATCTGCCAATCTCTTAAGAGCAGCGACAGCAATGCACTCGGCGTCTACCTCGAAGAAGCGCCGAAGCGATTCCCGGGTGTCTGACCGACCAAAGCCGTCCGTTCCGAGCGGGTAGAAGTCTTGTTCAACCCAACGGGAGATCTGATCGGGCACTGCCTTCATATAGTCGGTGGCGGCAATCACAGGACCATCGAGATCGCCGAGGATCTGTTGGACCTTGGGTACCCGTGGTTCGTCTTCGGGATGCAGCATATTCCATCGTTCACAGGCTAACGCTTCGCGGCGCAGCTCACTGTAGCTGGTTACACTCCAGACATTTGCACGTACGTTATGCGCGGCCAGCAGTTCTTGTGCTTTCAAGACCTGTAGAAGGATCGAGCCACTACCAAAGAGGTTGACCTCTGGGCCTTGGTCGATCTGCGCATCACGATAGCGATAGATACCTGTGATGACCCCCTCAGCGGTTCCTTCCGGCATCTTCGGCATGGGGTAGGCTTCGTTCTGAAGGGTAAGGTAGTAGAAGACATCCTGCTCTTCCTGATACATCTCCTTCATGCCTTGCTGTATGATTACAGCGATCTCATGAGCGAATGCTGGGTCATAGACCTTACAACAGGGGTTGGTGCTGGCGAGCAGTAGACTATGGCCGTCCTGATGCTGAAGCCCCTCACCATTCAGTGTTGTACGTCCTGCAGTCGCACCAAGCATAAAGCCACGCCCACGTTGGTCGGCCAGTAGCCAGGCCTGATCACCGGTTCGTTGGAACCCGAACATACTATAGAAGATATAGAACGGAATCATGGGTTCGCCGAAGAAGGTATGCGCGGTGGCCGCGGCCGTTAAGCTCGCCATGGAACCCGCTTCACAGATACCTTCCTCAAGGACCTGTCCATCTTTGGCTTCTCGGTAGTACATCAGCTGTTTGGCGTCGACGGGATCATAGAGTTGGCCCTTCGACGAGTAGATGCCATAGCGATGGAACAGCGCATCAAGACCGAAGGTACGCGCTTCATCGGGGATGATGGGGACAATCCGTTTTCCAATATCCTCATCGCTCATAAGCTGGGCAAGTATGCGACCAAAGGCACCTGTGGTTGATACTTCGCGGTCACCCGAGCCATCCATAAAGCGTTCAAACCAGTCGGTTCCAGGAACCTGGACCTGCGTTTTTCGTTGTGCTCGGGCCGGTACCGGACCTCCCAGGGCATTCCGTCGCTCCATGAGGTAGTTGTATTCCTCACTATCATCCGAGAAACGGATGAAGGGGGGCTCTTCCAAATCCTCGTCAGGTATATCGAGATGGATACGATCGCGGAACGCTTTTAGCTCTTCCAGCCGTAGTTTCTTGGCCTGATGGGCAACATTCCGCCCCTCGGCACCGGCACCCAACGTCCAGCCCTTGACCGTTTTGGCAAGAATGACGGTAGGTACGTCTGTTCCCTCGGAGGCCTGTTGCATCGCAGCGTAGACCTTTCGGCAGTCATGGCCTCCACGACGTAGGCGTTCAAGAGCCCCGTCGCTAAGGTTATCTACGAGCCGTGAAAGGCGAGCATCGGTTCCAAAGAAATTCTTTCGAATGAACCCTCCATCTTCCACCACGTATTTCTGGTACTGACCATCGGTGACTTCGCCCATACGCTGAACAAGAACACCTTCGTCGTCCGCCTGAAGTAGTGGATCCCACTCGCGTCCCCAGACAACCTTGATCACGCGCCAACCTGCGCCGTGGAAAGTCGCTTCCAATTCTTGAATGATCTTCCCGTTACCACGAACAGGGCCGTCGAGGCGTTGGAGGTTACAGTTGACCACAAATGTAAGGTTACCGAGACCTTCCTGGGCAGCCACATGAAGGGCCCCGAGGGTTTCGGGTTCGTCGCATTCGCCGTCACCAACAAAGGACCATACTCTCGTATCGCTTGTGTCGCAGATCCCTCGAGCATGAAGATAACGATTGAAGCGCGCCTGGTAGATCGCGGCCAGGGGTCCTAGACCCATGGACACAGTCGGGAATTCCCAGAAATCGGGCATGAGCCAGGGATGGGGATAGGACGAGAGCCCACCACCATTCACCTCTCGGCGGAAATTCAACAGATGGTCTTCTGTGATTCGCCCCTCGACAAAGGCGCGGGCGTAGATACCCGGAGCCCCATGACCCTGGAAGAACACCTGGTCTCCAAAGCCATCTTTTTTACCGCGGAAGAAGTGGTGATACCCCACTTCGTACAGGGTTGATGCAGATGCGTAGGTTGAGAGGTGGCCACCAATTCCAGGGACTTTCTCGTTTTGTCGGTGCACCATGGCCATGGCATTCCAACGTACATAACGTCGAATCCGCTTTTCGATGTCCTCATCACCAGGGTAGGTCGGCTCGTTGCCTGGCGGAATGGTGTTCACGTACGGGGTCTGTACCAGGGCAGGCAATGGTACACGTTCCAGATGCGCACGTTTAAGCAGCGTCGTCAGAATATAATAGGCACGCTCCAGGCCCCCCTGTTCTACGAGTGCGTCAAAGGATTCCAGCCATTCCGCAGTTTCGCTGGGATCAATATCCGGAACCTGCATATGCAGTTGTGGCAGTTTGTGCATGTGTCCTCCGGAGCTTTGAATTCCACGGTTGTATGGACAACCGATTCATAGATTCCCGCCGTAGCGAGATTTTAATTATCGTAGTCGAGTTTTATAAGCCAACCTCTACAGCTGAGAGGTCTTGAATTCATTCGAAGTATCTAGCGCCGAGCCTATCGCAGCTTTCGCTCCACCTCGTCCGCATCCGACGGTCGAGTGGAATTCGCTTTCTGGTACTGGTCCAGGTATTGCCGATAGTGCTTTTTGGCCTGTTCCTTATTCTCTTTCGTGTTTTTTAACCAATATAGGTCGGCCAATTCGCGATGGGCTTCGGGGATCTCACTCCCGCCACTCTTCACTGCGCGTGAAAGATGAGCAAACCGAGCTTTTCTGTCGTTCTGGCGCTCTGCAATACGTGCTAGTTGATAGTTTGCAAGGGCATGGAAGCGGTCTTTCTTAACAACCGAGTTCAGTAACGTCTTGGCTTCTCTTATGCGCTTACTCTGGATGAGTGAAGTGGCGTAACTGATCTTGATGTCGGTATTGAATTTATCGAGGGCAAGAGCCTGTTTGAAATCTGCATGTGCCATTCGCATCTCGGATGACGCATAATATAGGTTACCTCGGAGAAGATGTGCTTTGGCGACAACTTCGTCCGTTACCGGAATGGCATTGGATTTCTTTTTGGAAACGCTCTCGATCACATTGTCGAGTACCGACAGGGCCTCTGTGCTTTTCTGTTTGGCGTCTGTGGGGTTCGTCTTCTTGCTGGCGCGGAAGAGATCAATAAGTGTCTCCGCCCGCTTGATGCGAAGCTTGACCGCGTAGATGTCTCTTGAAGCACATTGTGCGCCTTCACATTTTTGTTCTACGGCCTTGTCCACCGCGCTCTTCAGGAACTCTTCGGCAATGTCCAGAGTTCCGTTTTCTTTGGCGATAGTAGCGCGCAAATCATAGATCCGTGGGTCTTCGATCTTGGCGAATTCGGTGGCGCGCTTCAGATGGTTCTCGGCTTTCGCGAGCTCCCCTTTATGGACTAGAACTTCACCCATAAGGATATGGGCCAGTGGATCCTTGTTGTTGTTGGTGATGTAGGTTGCTGCCAGGTTTTCCGCTTTGGCCAGTCCACTTTCTCCAGAAGCGGTGGTCGAAGCCCCCAGGAGAAGGCTGATATAGACCTTCAGATAATCACCACTCAACTTCACAACGGGTACGCGGTCGAACTGGGCGAGTGCCTCGTCTGTACGGTCCAGATCACGATACACAACCCCCAGTTTCATTCGGAATAATGCATCTTGTTCTGCCACGGGTCGACTGGAGTCGAGTTTGATCAGGGTGTTGAGAATTTGAATCTGCTGTTCGGGTTGGCCCGATGCAATTTCCAATTTCTTTTCCCAGAGTGGAACCGTCTTTGTGACGTTCTGAATCCCCTGGTCGAGAATCTTTGCAGCGCTGATCTTGCCCTGGTTTGTTTTCGAGGCCAGATGAAGATCGGCGATCGCGAGATACGCTTCGGGGCGTTTCGGAGCGCGCTTCAGAGCCTCGCGATAGACTTGGAGGGCTCGGTCGTTATCTTTCTTATCCATCCACATCGTTCCAGCCAGTAACTGGATTTCCAGGTCGGAAGGATACGCGGCACGGGCTTTCTCAATCATCTGCTCAAGAAGCAGAGAGGAATGCTGGTCTGTGTCGTTTTTGGCTAGGTGCTGAATCTTTACGCGGTAATAGGCCGGGCTTGAGCATTTGGGGGGATCATCTGATTTCCCACCACTACATTTGGAGAGGTATTCGCCGGTCTTACGATTTTCCTCGTCAGCGTTCGCACCAGGGCGGCCCCGTAGGTAGATCTGGGCAATCCGTACGATGAGCTCTTCACTCTCCTGGATCTCCATTGCGACTTCCAGAGCTTTCAACTCTTTTTCAACCTGGGATTGCTTACGATAGATCTCTGCCAGGATTGTATTGGCTGCATACGAGGTGGAACGATCCAACTTCTTCGACTCTCCCTTCTCGTCTTTCATGATCTTGTTGGTCAGCTCGAGGGCTGAATCTCGATCATCTTGCATGAGGGCCAGCTTTGCTGTCGCCAGAGTCGAAAAATGGTGGTCTGGATTTGCCTTGGTCGCTTTATCAAGATGGGTTTTGGCTAATTCCAGAGCGGGTTTTTCTGGGGGATCAATCTGTTGACTGTCTTCGAGAACCTTCCAAAGCAGATAGGTCTGACCGAGTGAGTAATTCAGACGGACATCTTTGGGGCTTGAAGCCAGTGCAGCGTGAAATACCTTGGCCGCATCCTTCACCCGACCTTGCCGGTAAAGAAGCCTACCGACCAGGTACAAGTCGTTTTGACCGCCTTGCGGGTATGCTGTCAGGTAGTTTTGAAGCTCGATCATTGCTTGGCTGAAGTTCTGGTCCGAAGCCTTGTCGAATGCGCGAACCAACGCAGCGCTTCGCTTGGGAGCCCATTCTTTGCCGCTATACCCTAGAGCACCTTTACGAATACCCTTCCATTTCCCTGCGAGTGATTTCTTGGTGAACTCCATAGGAAAACGCTCATGATACATGGCCCAGACCCGTACCAGTTCTTGCTCCAGCTCGTTCTTTAGACGGCTTTTGGAGGAGTTTTCCGCACCCTCCACGTCGCTTTGAAGCTTCGCAATTTTCTTCTCTAACCCCTCAATGGTCTTCTTATAACCATCTGGTGTGTCCGACTCTAGCGCCTTGTGCTCATAGACAAGACCACGATGACTGAAGCCCTTCGGCAATTTGTCGAACTTGAGGCCACCGGCAACTGTTTTCTTAACGACTTTCTTTTTCTTTTTCTCGACCTTTTCGGCTCCAGGAAGACTGACGATTCCCTGGCTAACCACGCCGAATAGCCCACCGGCTCCAACGATAATCCCGAGGATTAATGCCAGAACAACGCTCTTTGACGATGATCCTTGTGGCTCTGGTTCCAGCATCGAAACTGGAACATCACTGCTGATGGGCGACGACCCGGTCAAGGGGTCTAGACCTGGTAGCACATCGAGCTCCAGTCCATCACCACCAAGCTCGTCCATCTCCATATTGAGGGATTCGAGCAGCGCGTCTTCGTCTGTGGATTCCTCTTCCAGAGAAGAGGCGTCAAAGGCGGCTTCTTCGATGGTTGGAAATTCGTCCTCGTCTCCACCATCACTGAGGAAGGCTTCAAGATCGCTCTCTTCTCCACTGCCGTCGGAGTCGCTTGCTCCGTCTTCACTGACCTGCAGCTCACTGGCCACCGCATCAAACAGGGCATCGTTATCTTCACCATCGGTCGCTTCAACGTCGAGCTCGAGAGCTATCTCCGTATCCTCTCCCGCAGCATCCTCAGCGGCGGGCTCCTCTTCAGGAGCGACCTCAGCGGCGGGCTCCTCTTCAGGAGCGACCTCAGCGACGGGCTCCTCTTCAGGAGCGACCTCAGCGACGGGCTCCTCTTCGATGTCGAGGGGGGCGCCTGGGACAGGTGGGGGGGCCGGGGCAAGCTTTTCTGCGTCGGTTGGATCTACCGATCCAGCCCCTGACCACGGGTTGTCATCGGACTCGCCGACCTGCGTTTTGTAGACACCGATCAGAGACATATCCACTTCAGATGGAGCAGCCTCTTCGTTCTCGGCACTGTCAGTTTTACCCTTTTCGTCTTTCGGCGGAAAATCGTCGCTATTCATGAACTGTTCACCCAAACCCTGTTGAAATATTTGCTGGCGATATACGACCAGGCAGGCACGGTTTGCCCCTCTGTGCTCCCTTATTCCTCCATCGCCATTCGTGATCTAGATTAGTTAATGATCATGGCAAGTTTCGATGAAATGCTAGCATCGGGGTTTTGGGGCGGTCAAGAAACCCGCCCCGACGCAAAACCACGAACCTCGCGCGATACGTATAGTAAAGGGGGGCAATTCTCAGAGGAAAAAATGGCCTATATGCAGGACTGCCCTATGGAAGTACTCCGTCCTGCTGCCAGTAAAACTCCGGTGCAGGACGTTTTTCGTTTCCAATTTGAGCCATGGTGCTGGCCTCGTACAAACGGCCATTGACCATCGTGAATTGTACGAGTTCTGATTTTCGGATGTCCGTCAGGGGGTTCCCATTGACCACAAAAAGGTCGGCTAATTTACCCGGCTCAATGGATCCAAGATCTCTGTCCAGCCCCAGATACCAGGCACCGTGCAATGTCGCAGCTCGAAGGGCTTCGAATGGGGTGAAACCACCGTCGACGAGAGTCCATATCTCCCAGTGAACGCCGAGTCCCTCCCGCTGGCCATGGGCTCCGATCTGAACACGTCCACCTCGATCGATGAGGCGCTTCGCAAATCGTGCGACCTCGATGTGATTCCAATCTCCATCCGGAACAAGCATACGGCGGCGTGATTTTGGGTCCAGAATCGATCGGGGGACAAACTTTCGTAGCCTTGGATGATCGGACACCTCGGTGTTCTGGTACCAATATACCTCTCCAGCCAAGCCGCCATAGGCCACGTTCAATGTGGGTGTATACCCGGTGTCGCTTTGGGCCCATAATTGAATCACATCGTCGTAGGCACGGCTCAATGGAATCGCATGCTCTATTCCCGTATGGCCGTCGACGATCATATTCATATTATGCTGAAAAAGAGCGCCACCTTCCGGCAAGACCATCAACCCCTTCTCCCGAGCAGCCTTGAGCACCTGTTGGCGTTGATCTCGACGTGGCTGATTATAGCTTTTGACCGAGATAGCCCCATAGGCAGCCATTCTTTGAAGGTGGTCCCGTGCGTCGTTCAGGTTGTTGACTTCGGCGCGGATCTCTCCACTAGCCCCGTAGAGGATCGTACCTGTCGAGAAGATTCGTGGGGCCGTGATACGTCCGGCACGTGCCAATTCAGAGGTTGAGAATATCGATGAGCTTCGGTGGGACGGGTCATGCACGGTTGTGACGCCAAACCCGAGTAACGCATAGTGACTCCAGTTTTTCTGCGGGGTGAGGCCGTGATGGGTATGCGCGGAGTGGTCATGAACATCGATGATACCCGGCAGAACAGTTTTTCCCGTTACATCCACCACATGGGCGTTGGGTGGGATGGTAATGGTTTCGGATGATCCAACAGCTTGAATCCGATTTTTTTTGATCAGCACGGTGCCCCGTTCGATCACCTCGTCACCTCGCATGGTGACCACGCGGCCACCTACGAGCGCGATGACCCCTCGGGGGGTATCGGTGGGCACGGAGAAACCGATTCGTACGGACTCCGGTTTGGGTGGCTTTTCTTTCTGTGTATTGGCCAGGTCGTACTGAAAGAGATCGGGGCCCAGGGACCAATACAGCCTCTTGCTATCGCCGGACCAATGTACGTAGTCGCCGGAGCCGCTGGATAACCGGGCCACAGGCAGGCCTTGCATACGGGGTCCGACCTCGATCATTCGTCCGGTGGCGGGAAATGGGACAACAAAGGTTTTGTAGCGCTCCTGGAAGGCCAGAGACTGGCCGTTTGGAGAGACCTGAAAAGACGTTGCTGCTTTGCTCTTGGCCCAGACCCGCTTTTGGCCCGTTTTCAGGTTGAGGCTTTTGAGTTGGTTTCCTCCCTTTGAGGATTTGTAAAAGAGCAGATCTTGATCAGCACCGAAATGTGGTTGGCCGCCATATATATGCAGTTTGGTTGGTCGACCACCTCGTACCGGTATCTGGTAAAGTCCAGGGGAACGAGACCAGAGCTTACTAACAAGGTATCCACCGCTGATTTTCCGGTAGATGACAGACTTTCCATCGGGGCTGAACGTGGGTTCGATATAATGACCGGGATTCGTCGGCAGTGCACGACTACGACCTCCTCCAGCCGATACAATACGGACGGTGCCTAGCTTTTCGTCGTTCCATGTCGTGTAGACGATGGAACGGCTATCACGTGAAAATGACGGGTAGAACTCAAAGACGTTCTTATCGCGTGTCAGACGCTGAGGGCGACCATTTGGCAGCTTTCGGATGTACAGATGGCCGAGCGCTTGAAAGACGACGGAGCGACCATTTGGGGCCACGGTTACCCAGCGTAACATACGAGTGTCGAACTCTTCAGGGGCAACCGATACTGGATTTCGTAAGGCTCGCGTAATCTTACGGGTGGTCGCGACCCGGAAGGGGATGTTCTGTGTTTTTCCTGTTTTGATATGGGTCCTGTGGATATGGCCACCCGCCCAGAAGACGACGCTCTTGCTGTCGGGGGTCCAGGCCATGGAGGGGTAGACTCCGTGGATGGCCCAGGTCTCCTGCAGGTCACGGTCGAGTTGGTCGTAGAGGATGCGTTCTGCACCAGACCTCATATCGTGCAGTACGAGCACGCTCTGGGTCCGAATACGTCGAACGTAGGCCATCCATTTTCCGTCGGGAGAGGGGGTTGGACGAATGGCCCCCCCCGGGCCGCCCAGAAAGTGTTCGATCGTTCCCCTACGACGATCCATGCGTTCAATGGCGTAGATCTGCTTGTTGGAATCCTTATTGTATTCGAACCGGTCACCAGGCGTAGCGTCGCGACTGTAATACAGGTAGCGACCATCGGGTGAGAAGGTAGGCTCTCCCAGATCCTTTTGCTGGTTCTTTCGCTTCGTCATCTGGACGCCGCTCCCACCATGACGATGCATCAACCAGATCTCGCCCGCGCCGACGCTACGACGGGAAGTAAAATGCTTTCGGGCGGCAATGTATTTGCCATCGGGAGTCCATGTCGGGCTGTTAAACAGCCGATAGGTCTCCTTTGTAATCGCCGTGGGGCCTTTCCCGTCCCTGTTCATGACCCAGATATTGTCACCGCCCCCGCGGTCACTTGTGAAGGCGATCTCTTTTCCATCTGGACTGAATCTGGGCTGCATATCCCAGGCTGGGCCTTTGGTAAGAGAGGTGGCATCTCCACCGTCGATCGGTAGGCTGTAGATGTCTCCAAGCAAGTCGAATACGAGGGTCTTACCATCGGGGCTGACGTCTAAACTCAGCCAGGTACCCGTGGATGTGTCGATAGTGATCGTCTGGGTCGGACCATGTTTGGCCTCAACATCCCAGGGAGCCGGTTTGGGCCGATCTCTATCGTCGTCGGGCTCGCTTGCTGATTTATTGAGAGCGGTGGGGCCGTGGTTTGGACCGGCCTGCGCCCAAGTGGGCGATAGAACGGCTGCGAGGAGTATAGGGAATAGGTATCTACGGATCACGTGTCGCCTCCTTGAACCCGGTGTGTAGCCATTGGCTCAGGACTCATCAGGATCGGAAAAGCATTTCGATAACCAGCGATGGAATTCCGATGTTTCCACTACGGTTGCGATGGCTCGGTCGAGTTGGTTGGAAAGGAGGCTCATCACCGATTCGCGGACGTTGGTCTGGTGGAGAAGCTCCCCCACAGAGAGGTCTCTATGGGCCGTAAGTTGGTTTTCAATATATTGTTGGATGGCAGCCAAGACCTCATCTCGCAGGAGGTTTGTCTTCAGGATCTGCTGAAGCCATGCAGCGAGCTCTTCTGGCCCCGGATCGGATCCAAGCTCACGTATGTCTTGCCAATGAAGCTGTAGGATATTCGTGAGAAGCTGATGCCGCGCCGCGGCGAATTCTTCGGCGTTTTCTGGTGATCGCAGGCGCGTTGTCAGTTGTTGTCGAAATGTATCTGCCGAGCGATGGGCGAAGTCTTTTGCCTGTGCGGATAGGGACTTTTGTAATTCGGCTCCGACACCGGAGAAAAAGCTGGACCCTTTTTGACCGACGCGACCAGCTCCGCGAGCCAGCGAGCCGAGAATTCCGGACGAACCAGCAAGTGGACTCCTCTGTACGAAATCCTCAAGAGTGTCGGCCAAAGCCTCGGCCAGAATTCGGCGTATGAACGCGGGATCGAGCACATCTTCCAAGATCCCCGGCGGATAGGAGAATGGACGTCCCAGGCGTTCTTCCACGGCTTCGATAACGGTATTTGGCACGGTCGACCCGACGAGGGACTCATTTAGTTCGGGCGGGAGCTGCTCGGGGCTCCATAGATATTGCACCATAGACTCGATCTGTTGTTGACCCAGGTCCGAGAGGAAGGCGTTTGCCAGAATCGTTGTGATGTCCTCGGCATCTGCCAGCTGAGACGCGGGTTGGTCTTCGAACCAGGATAGAACCAGTTCGACGAACTCTTTACGCAATGGTTCGGAGGCTTGAAGCCGTGCCTGTACCTGGGTAGCCAGATCGTTTGGATTCATGGTGATCATTGTGCGGAAAGTCGGAAGAGCCGTCGTCGCCGGGCCCTACCGGAATGGCTTACGACGACCGGAGAATCTGCATTCGATGCCGTTTTTCGCACTGGAGCGCAAATCGCGCAACCTATGTTCGAAATCGTTTGACAGTTGGGGTCTGGAATGACGTAAGTTTCACCACCACGCGCAATGGATCCGCGCAAAAAAGAGGTGAGCTATGACGCAGATAGTCGGTATTCGTGCTCGGGAGGTTTTGGACTCACGGGGCAACCCCACGGTCGAGGCGGAAGTACACCTGGAGAATGGCGTATATGGAAGAGCAATCGTGCCTTCCGGTGCGTCCACGGGTGCCCACGAAGCTTTGGAGCTTCGCGATGGCGACTCGAGTCGATATGTTGGCAAGGGGGTCCAGAAAGCCGTTAGCAATGTGCAAGAAGAGATCGGGCCCGCCATCCTTGGCTTTGATGCGGCCGATCAGGCGCTGGTGGACCGGGAGATTCTTCAACTGGATGGGACACCGAATAAGACCCGACTTGGAGCCAACTCTCTCCTGGCGGTATCCATGGCTACGGCCCATGCAGCGGCCGAGTACTTCGGCGTACCGTTGTATCGCTACCTCGGTGGAGTGCAGTCTCGGGTTTTGCCCGTACCTCTTATGAACGTCATCAATGGGGGGGCTCACGCCGATAACCCCATCGATATTCAAGAATTTATGATTGTACCCCACGGCTTTTCGACGTTTCCGGAGGCTCTTCGTGCCGGTGTAGAGATCTTTCACACCTTGAAGGGACAGTTGCAGTCACGTGGTTTGGCGACCAGCGTGGGGGATGAAGGTGGGTTTGCACCCAACCTGGACAGCACCGAAGTCGCATTGGAGCTTTTGGTCCAGTCCATCGCCGATGCCGGCTATACACCGGGAAGTCAGGTGGCCTTAGCCCTCGATGTGGCAGCCACGGAGTTTTACCGGGATGAGAACTATCTACTCGATGGGAAGAGTTTGAGCTCGTCGGAGATGGTCAGCTTCTACAAGGGCCTGGTCGATCGTTTCCCGATCGTTAGCATTGAAGACGGTATGTCGGAAGATGACTGGGATGGCTGGGCCAGCTTGAGCAGCGCCATGGGAGATACGATCCAACTGGTGGGTGATGATCTATTTGTAACCAATCGCACTCGATTGGCTCGTGGTATCAACGAAGGCATCGCCAACTCCATTCTGATCAAGATGAACCAGATCGGTACGTTGACCGAGACCTTTGAGACCATGTCTCTGGCCGAAGAGAACGGGTATAAGAATGTGGTCTCTCACCGCAGCGGCGAAAGTGAAGACACCACTCTGGCGGATCTCTCTGTGGCCACGAATGCGGGCCAGATCAAGACCGGATCCGCGTCACGGACGGACCGGATAGCGAAATATAACCAGCTTCTTCGGATTGATGAAGACCTTGGTGGATCGGCTCATTTTGCCGGGTCAGAGATCCTCCAACGAAAATTTTGAGGGGGACGCATGTCGTCGATTGTAACCGTATCTGACAATGCGGGAGTTCGTACTCTTACCTTGAATCGCCCGGAGCGCAGAAATGCACTCAGTTCCGAGTTGGTGGATGAATTGCGGGTACAATTAGTGACCGCTGGTAACGACGAAAGTGTACATGTGATTGTTTTAACCGGGGCCGGAAAGGCGTTCTGTGCGGGTGGCGATCTCAACCCAGGGGGGATGGGCGGTGTCGCAAAACAGCAGGCCCAACGTCTCGCGTTTGTAGAGCTCCTCGATACATTTACGCACGTAGGCAAACCGACGGTAGCGAAGATTAATGGACACGCATTGGGTGGTGGCTTTGGTTTGGCCCTGGCCTGTGATGTTGCCATCGCCGCCGAGTCCGCGACCCTCGGAACGCCGGAGATCAAGGTGGGGCTCTTCCCTATGATGATTATGCCGTTGATTCTGCGTCATATGGGGCGAAAGGCCACGATGGATCTTCTGCTTCGAGGCCAGCGAATGACCGCAACAGAGGCTTTGGAGAATAATTGTCTGACGCGGGTTGTCGCAGATGACGATCTGGACGCGCATGTAGACGAGTACGTTGGCCAGCTATGCAGCTTTTCTGCCTCTGTGCATCGCCTCGGTGTTCAGCATTTCCACCGGATGGCCGATTTGCCGCTCCATGAAGCGGCTGCCATGGGAGCCGATGGTCTTGGGCTCAACTTCTTTTTGGAAGATGCAGCGGAAGGGCTGACAGCTTTTCTTACCAAGCGCGACCCGGAGTGGAAGGGGCGTTGATATGGGCCCTGTCCTAGGCGGACTCCAGCCGTTTTTTTAGTTCGCCACTTTGATCCAGACTGGCCAACTCCATATAGCCGCCGATCAATTCGTCATCGAGCAGGATCACGGGTACGGTCCGCCACCCGGTTTGCTCCACAATGTTCTGGCGTGTCTCGTCATCTTGAATCTCAACCACACGATAGGGAATCGTGCGGGCGTCCAAGAGTCGTTTGGCCATCACACAATATGGGCAATAATCGGTGACATAAACCACGATACGGGCGTCTTCACTCATATCTCCAACCGCCGCCGTCGAAAGTACAAGACCAGTAGTCCCGTTAGCAGGAACCAGAGGTGTGTGGGGAAGCTATTGGATGTTCCGGCGTTACATCCTCCACCGCTGGAGGAGCCCACAGGCGGGATCGGGGTTGTCCCGAGATCAGCCGAGTTTGTGGTATCCGGTTGGGGTGTTGTCCCCGTGTCGTCCCCCCCTGTATCTGGCGGGGGAGGATTTCCCATGCCATCGATACAGGCCCCATGAAATGGGTCGGACGTGTCGTTCAGACTTACACAGCCTGCGCTCGGGTCGCAGCCGGCACTGTCGCTCACACGACAGTCTCGAACACAGGTGCCGGTTGGACCTGTAATCGTTGCACAGATCAAATGGGGTTGGCAGTTACCGGCGCCCCCACCGCAGACACCACCGACACTAGCTCCGCCGGTGTCTTCCACGCAGCCGCCAACAATCTTCTGGTCGGCCGGCTCGAAGAACCAGAGACAGACCTTTCCGGCCTGGCAACCGGCGTCGTTAATCGGATCGCAGATCTGTCGGCACTCTCCGAAGCCCGCTGGGGTGTCCTGAATACAATCCAAACCAGGTGCACAATCGCCATCCGCCTGACAGACCTCACCTTCCGCCGAGAAGCTCAGCTTCTCGCAGTACCCTCCAAAGATACAGGACGCGCCGGGAGGGCACTCCGATGTTGTTGTACACTCCTCGCTGCAGTAACGGTCGAAGCCTGTGGCGCAATAGCCTGTTGAGCAGTCGAGATGAGAGTCGCAGGGCTCTCCGTAGAAGAAGGGACCTGGCGGGATGCAATGACCGACGGCGCATATATTGCTGCCAAAACAGTCATCGTCGGTATCGCATAGGCTGGAGCATTGACCCGAGAAACAGTCTGTACTCGCGCATTCCAGCGGAGCAGTGCACTCTTCTCCAAATTGTTTACTGCCTTTCTTGAAGCAGATCCCTTCGCTGGTTCCACCCCCGTAACAGGCGTAGTTTGCTGGGCAACTATTTGGGTTGGCCGTATTACATTGCTGCGTACAATAGGCGTCGCCTGCGGTGGGAATACAGATACCGGAATTACACATACCCGGACCCCAGCAATATTCGCCCATTGGGATATTTCCGCCCGAAGGGCTGCAATAGTCATGGGTGGGTACGCACTGGTTCCCCGCGTCCGCTACATTTTCACAGCTGAACCCCTTGGGACAGTCCGTGCCCGTATTGCAGGACTGACCACAAAATGCGGCATTATATTCCCAGGGGAAACTCAGGCAGACGTTATCCTTACAGTTGCTATGCCCCGAACAGGAATCACAGACTGTACCTGTGGTGAAGGAGCCCGTCGGGTAAAGATAACAGACGCCTTTCACGTCGTCGTTGTCGAGAGAGCGGAGCTCGGAAGAGCCGCCGGAAAAGAACATTGTGGCTTCACGGACATGGGGGTGATCCAGACCCAGAGCATGGCCGATCTCGTGGGTTGCGACCCCTTGTATGTCAGTCTTGTACCCATAAAGGGATGCCGATGAGGAGGTTGTCCAGGAGATATCGACACCATTGAAGACGATGATCGAGTATTTGATCTCACCATTCCACTTCTTTTCCGATACGGTAAATGCAGCCGCGTCGCCTACCGATGGATCCCATTCTCCATTGGTGGCTTCGACATATATGGCACCATTTTGTGGATTCGAGCTTGGGCTCATATAGGAAAAACTTTGTCCCGAGCATGATACATTTTCCCATGCATCAAAAGCCGCGTGGATAGCATCACGCATATCGTCGTAGGTAATCCCCGGTACTGGCGTGGGATTGAGATACCAGGGGACATTTGTCTTCGCCCAGGTTGTTTCCGCACCACCCTGGTTTTTTAGTGAAATATACGCTGTAGCCGAGAGCGTGGAACCTAGAAGAAAGAGGCAGAACAGCAGAAGCGAGAAGAATTTCTTCATTGGCCCACCTCGTCCAAGAGATTACGGACACGCTGTTTAAAGTGCTGTAGCGGTTCTCCAGGGACCTTGCGGTTTGCCAGGGCTTTCGACGGACGGGACGTCAAGACCGATGAATTGGATAGGTATCGTGCACCTTGACCCATGCCGACCAGGTACGCTCTCCCTTCGACGAAACGGGCTACGATAATAATCGTGTCACCGACGCGCAGATCGGCGGTACCAACGACGCTCTGTTCCACGTCTCCCAGTACCCCTCCAATCTGACGTAATTCGATAGGTGCTCCCACCTTCAGCTGTCGTGCCGTCCCACGGGCGAGCCAGACGTCATTCGTTTGGAGGGTATAATCCGTATAGATAAACTGATGCGGCCCGGAGCGAGTTGCCGTCAATTTGGTTACTGTCCCTACCGCGATAATGTCTGCTCGGTCGATGAGCTGCGGCAGAGTAAAGTTCGGTATCACCGTCGCATTTGCGTCGTGAGTATAGAGACTCAGGGTGGTGATAGTGCAGATGCCAAATATGAGCAGCCATTGTCGTATCTGAGCCATCGGTACCTCCGTTGACGAACACGTCGGATAAAAACGCTCCACGAAGGTACAGATCGCCGGGTGCGTGTGCAAGTTAAAGATCAGGAATGACCAGAGCGCATCTAGGTGTTATAAGGCCGATGAAATCGCCAGAGAAGGATCCGGATGCGGCTTGCCTTGAAAGATATGTTTACCGCTGGAAACCTGTTGTCGGGTATGGCATCCGTCGTTTTGTCGATGGAGTATGGGGTTCTATATGGCGCATTGGCGCTGTTCGGCTCCCTGTTCTTCGACGTCACCGACGGTATCGTGGCGCGGTTGACCAACCGCGAAAACCAATTTGGTGCCGAGTTCGACAACGTATCGGACCATATGTCCTACGCCGTCGCGCCAGCGTTTCTGCTATACGCGGCCTACTTCCCGGTTTTTCGTAATGACTACGAAATGACGAAGTTCATGGCGACGGCCTGCTCCTTTACGATCGCGGCGGTCCCGCTCTTCTGCGGTAGCGTACGTTTTGCGAGATTCAATACGTACAAGTACGACATCTCAGGGTGTTGGCTTGGGTTCCCAAGGCCTGCGAGCGCCTTTGCTTTTGCCGCTATTGCGAACTCCCATTTCTTTCATGGACCACCAGCCTTGAAGTTGGTTGGTATTGGCATGGTGCTGGTATTCGGTCTGTTGAATATGTCGACCTTTCCATATCTGAATCATCACCATGAGAGCGGCCGTGTGCCCCCAAAGGTTTGGTTCTATTTCGGTTCCTATGTCGTATGTACAGGTCTGGTCGTGTTCTTGAGTCTCGGCCTGAAGACGTTGTCGCCGTTCTATATCGGCGACTGGATGTTCCTCTGCATGTTCTTATATGCATTCCTCGGTTGGGTTGTTTTACCGGCAGGTGTTCGTGAACGGGCGAGAATTGCCGTCGAGAAGGCTGAGTCTGAGGTGCCGGTATGACGAACGAGGAAGAACTGAGCGCTCTTCGTGGACGGAACATGCAGTGTAAGGGCTGGGGCCAGGAGGCAGCGCTCCGTTGCTTGTTGAATAATCTGGACCCCGATGTAGCGGAACGTCCGGCTGATCTGGTGGTCTACGGTGGACGTGGCAAAGCGGCAAGAGACTGGAATGCCCTGCGAAGGATCATGCAATCCCTACGTGATCTGCAAGATGATGAAACTCTCCTCGTTCAATCGGGCAAACCCGTAGGCGTGATGAAGACACACGAAAATGCGCCTCGGGTTCTGATATCGAATTCGATGTTGGTTCCCGCATGGGCGACGGATGATATCTTCAACAGCCTGGAGGCCCAGGGACTCATGATGTATGGCCAGATGACGGCCGGGTCCTGGATCTACATTGGCACACAGGGGATCCTACAAGGAACGTACGAGACTTTTGGAGCGGCCGCAGAGAAACACTACGGCCCCGGTTCCGATCTGACCGGAAAGGTCGTCCTGACCGCCGGTCTGGGTGGAATGGGCGGCGCGCAACCTCTGGCTGTGACGATGCAGGGCGGGGTCTGTCTGGCGGTGGAGGTCGATCCAACACGTGTTCAGCGACGCCTTGAGACTCGTTATGTGGATCGTATGACCGACGATATGGACGAGGCTCTAGCCTGGGTCGAAGAGGCACGAGACAGTAATACAGCCCTTAGCGTTGGCTTGGTGGGCAACGCGGCGGAGACCCATCCGGAATTTATTCGGCGTGGTGTCCAATTCGATATGGTTACCGACCAGACCTCTTCGCATGATCCACTGTATGGGTATATCCCGGTGGGCTTCAGCCTGGAGGAAGCGGCAGCCCTTCGAGAGAGTCAGCCTGATGTATATGTTCAGCGGTCGCAGGCGAGCATGGCGACACATGTACAGGCGATGTTGGCCTACCATGAAGCCGGTGTCCCGGTCTTCGATTATGGCAATAACCTTCGACGACAGGCGCAGATTGGTGGGGTAGAGAACGCCTTTGATTATCCGGGGTTTGTACCTGCCTATATCCGCCCCCTTTTCTGTGAAGGCAAAGGACCCTTCCGCTGGATGGCGCTGTCTGGGGATCCAGAAGATATCTACGCGACGGATCGTGCCATCACCGAGCTTTTCCCAGAGGATGCCCATCTACAACGTTGGTTGAAGTTGGCGAGAGAGCGCGTTCAATTCCAGGGGCTACCGGCACGAATCTGTTGGCTTGGCTATGGGGAACGCGAGAAAGCCGGACTGCGCTTCAATGAGATGGTACGACAGGGCGAGGTGAAGGCACCGATCGTCATAGGTCGCGATCATCTGGATTCAGGTAGCGTGGCAAGCCCATATCGCGAAACCGAGGCGATGAAGGATGGTTCGGATGCTGTAGCCGATTGGCCGATTCTCAATGCGCTCCTGAATGCTGTAAATGGGGCGACCTGGGTCAGTGTTCACCACGGTGGTGGCGTGGGAATTGGCTATTCCATTCACGCGGGTCAGGTCATCGTGGCCGATGGCACAGCAGAGGCCGATGCGCGCTTAGTGCGTGTGTTACAAGGGGATCCAGGAATGGGTGTGGTCCGACATGCCGATGCTGGCTATGAGCGTGCTGTAGAGGTTGCACACGAACGTGGCGTGGCGATTCCCGGGATTACCACGTAAGCTTGGGCCGCGATATCGCTCTTCTGGCACTGAACTTGCAACCTGGTTCCACCGCAAGGGGCCATTTGGCCCCGGAGTTGGAAGCTGGGTAATGAGCAAGTTTGTATCGAGGTTGTTGTATGTGGGCGTGGGACTCTAATCGTTGGCGTAATCTGGCGCGATTCATCCTGGTCGGTCTGGTTTTGGCCTCGGCCGCGTGTTTTGAAGCCGATCCAGCAAAGAACGAGGATATCGTCGATCCTGTTGAGGCCACCGGTGTCGATGTTGTAAGCACCGATACGGTCGAAGATATCGCCCCAGACACCATGGAAGAGATCGCTGACACAACGCCTCCGCCGGCTCCTTTTTGTGGGGATGGCAGTTGTAACGGCACCGAAGGGACGACGGACTGCCCAGACGATTGTGGAACGAATTGTGGGGATGGGGCCTGCAATGGAAATGAAGATTCGACCAACTGCCCCGAGGATTGTGGAACGAACTGTGGGGATGGGGTCTGTAACCCGCCAGAGTCGTCCATTCTATGCCCTGCCGATTGTGGATCCGATTGTGGTGATTCGGCTTGTAACGGCAACGAGAGCTCTGTGAGTTGCCCAGAGGACTGTGGTTCGAGCTGTGGTGATGGCACATGTAATGGCAATGAGGAGAGCACCTCGTGCCCAGATGATTGTGGTGTAATCTGTGGTGATGGTACCTGCAATGGCGGTGAAGAATCGACCACATGCCCGGGTGACTGTGGCGACAACTGTGGTGACGGTGTTTGTAATGGCGGCGAGGGTACGACGACCTGTCCGGGGGATTGCGGCACAAATTGTGGTGATGGAACCTGCAATGGCGACGAGGGCACGACGACCTGTCCGGGAGACTGCGGCACTAATTGTGGTGATGGCACCTGCAATGGCGGCGAGGGCACGACGACCTGTCCGGGAGACTGCGGTACCAATTGTGGTGATGGCACCTGCAATGGCGGTGAGGGCACGACGACCTGTCCGGCGGATTGTGGTTCAGACTTCAGTTGCGGGAATGGCGGCTGGAATTGTTCCAACTGTGCCGCAGGTGAGAGCTGTGTTTTTGGAACCTGCGCTCCGACGTCCATGATTCTAAGCACCCCGCTTTCCGCTCCAAACTTTGTTTGCCCAGAGGGCTATAGTGTTGCAGGGCGCTGGCAAGGGGCGAACGGTTCCCTCGATGGAAACCCCGATGGATACGATTACCAGGGCTTTATGGTGGATGACGGTTGGCTCTATCTCTGCTCGGCCGAACCCGACAAGGTATTCATGGCGATCACCCTCAACGATTGCTCTTCATCGACCAATATCTGTGATGGCTCCCCCAAGGGTGACTTTCATATCGGCCAGAGCTGTGGTGCAGAGGTTCGCGGCTATGACAGAGATGATAATCCACTCGTAGCGGGCTGGTTACGCCTTTGTGTAAAGGATGGCCTCGGAGTTAAGCTTGAGCCAAGGCTAGACGATTGTGGCACGGTCACCCCGAACGGTTGCGGTGGCTGGCAGACCATGGGGCATTGGCATGCGTTCCCTGGATCCTGCGGTGGTACGAATACCGTGGTGGGAAGTTCTGGTCAGGCATTGGTGAGTGGTTGGGTCGAGCTATGTCTCGATACGACAAAGAGCCCACCGACCGACCCGGACACCCTCGATGGTAAGGTGATGGCGGGTTATCAGGGGTGGTTCCGCGCTCCGGGAGACGGAGCTGGTGGCGGCTGGTTCCACTGGTTCTCCGGTGGAGGAGCAACGGCCGATAATGCCGACTTCGATCTTTGGCCGGATATGTCGGAACTTGGGCCGGAGGAGCGGTTTGATACCCAGATGTCTCTGCCCAACGGTAGTACCGCACAGGTCTTTTCATCGTATAACGAGACCACCGTTCGTCGCCATTTCGAATGGATGGCGTCTGCTGGTTTCGACGGGGTATTCCTTCAGCGTTTCCTGTCCGATATTGCAGTCCCAGCCCTGTTCACGTTCCGAAACAAGGTGACGCAGAACGTCTGCCTTGGTGCAACAGAGCATAGCCGCACATTCGCGATTATGTACGATATCTCCGGTGCCGATCCGGAGAATTTTGTACAGCAGTTGAAAGACGACTGGACCTTCCTTGTGGACTCGATGGGTGTCACCCAGAATCCGGCTTATCTTCGCCATAACGGTCTGCCAGTTATGGCCATCTGGGGACTGGGCGTAAACGATCGTCCTGGCACCGTCGAGCAGGCGATGGAGCTGATCAATTACTTCACCAATGACGCTCCATCCCAGTACCGGGTGCATCTTGTTGGCGGCGTTCCCTACCAATGGCGGACATCCAACGGGGACAGCAAACCTGGTTTCCAGTCGGTATACGACTCGTTTGATACCGTGAGCCCATGGTCTGTGGGCCGCTACGCTGACAACACATCGTTCAATTCCAATCTAAACAACTTTGCTCAGCCCGATACGAACCACGCCAATAGCGTCGGACTGGGCTATGCGCCGGTGGTCTGGCCTGGCTTCTCGTGGGCGAATCTACACGACGGCCCGTTGAACCAGGTCCCACGACACGGAGGAGACTTCTTCTGGCATCAATTCGATAGACTGTATGATCTGAATCCCCAGTTCCTATATGTGGCGATGTTTGACGAAGTCGACGAATCAACGGCGATATTCAAGGCAGCCACATCCGTGAGTCAGCTCCCCACGACGGGGCAGTTTATGCATCTGGGGCAAGATGGAACGACGCTGCCTTCGGATTGGTATCTGCGTCTAACCGGAGCGATGAAGCGAGCGATAACCGGCCAGTTCGTCCCGTCGTCAGCCTTGCCATTTACGCCCTGACCGACGGCATTGTACGACCAAAAGAAGGACGAGGACGAATAAGGGCGCGCTCGGGACAGAGCCAGAACCGGCCTTGCAGCCACCTCCGGATGTCTTTGGTGGCGCTGGCGCGATATCTTCACCGTGCGTTGTATCTGTGCTCGCTCCGTTGTCATTCGAGCTGGTACCCGTGTCTACCGTTCCTTCGGGCACCACATTGAGATGAAGGACGAGGGCTTCGTACAGACCACGTTTGTCAAAGATGTCCAGGGCGATCGTATGGGATCCCAGCTGCTCGACTGAGGGGGTCCAGGACATGGATCCGGTTCGGAAATCCACCGACATTCCCTCGGGTAGGAGATCGGCCAGATACAGTATTTCATCACCGTCCGGGTCGGACGCGACGATCTGGAATTCCCAAAGAGCATCGACGGTCAGGTCGATGGGTCCGGGATCCACAACATCGGGAGGATTGTTTGCGCCGGCCGTAAGGGTCTCCGAATCCACCGTAAGCTCCAGATCGAATGATAGATCGCTAGAGGTTGCGGTTCGATTCTTTACCATCACAGCTACAATATTCGGCCCCAGTACGAATGGGTTGTCGTCCCCCGAGGGAGTCACCTCCAGGTCGACCGTATTATCGGCTGATGACGAGCTGGCGTAGGTCCCGTGTTCGAGCCCGTTCTCCATATTTGTCGAGCTGATCAGCTGGCCGTTGATCCATACGGACGCTGCGTCGTCATATAGAATCTTATAGCTGCCACCCACCACGCCGGAGTTCAGAGTTACGGCCCTTCGAAAATAGATACTGGGGACGTTGGTGCTGGGAGTCGATATGGTGGTGGCCTCGTCTCCATCACCAAAACCCAATTGCGCCGGCCCAGTAGGCCAGCTGCTGTCATCAAAGGTAGCGCTGTTCCAGTCCGCCCCCGGGTCCACATCCTGGTCGTGATACTTCCAATCGGATCCGAACGGTAGCTCCAGGGAGCTTGTGATGGAGCTGATGATGAACCATTGGGGGGTGCCCGTCGTAGCGGAGGGGTTGGCGCTATCTCGAATTCGCACTGCAGCCTGCGAGGTGTTCACATTTGGGATCTTCCAGCCATATTGGCCGCTATTCGTATAGCCGTAGGATAGGGGGAGCCAATGTTCACCACCATCCAGGGTATAATGAAGGTCGACGAGCGGTATATCTCCCACGGTATCCCATCGGATGGTTGTTGTGGCCCCCGCCTCCAGGGTTTCTTTGGCCTGCGGGGCACCCAGGTATAACCCTTCTTCCTTCGCGATGGTGAACCAATCCGAAACGACACCATCGTAGCGAACATTACGAAGAGTGAGGCGGTCTCCATCGATATCGATAAGGCACGATCCCAACTCGGTCTCGATAAAAACCATCAGCGGGTGGACACCATCTTGCCCCAGTCCGGTTCCACCATGGCCGGCGACGATATAGACCGCGCCGTCATTGGGGTTCAGACCAGTTTTCTTGATGTAGGGACCATCACCACCCGGTTGGCCATTCCCTGAATCCAGGATGTGGCCTTCGGCTGTTGTTGGTGTGTCATAGGCTCCATTCACCAGATAGGATCGTTCGTAGATATGCGAGTGGCCGGCCAGAACAAGGTCGACTCCGGCCGCCTCGAGAATGGGTAGGGCATTTTCACGCATATCGATCAATGCCCCCTCGGTGTCGGAATCGTGGGTACCCTTGGAATAGGGAGGGTGATGCCAATAGGCGATTAACCACTCCTGGTCGGTGGCCTCCAGATCTTCCTGCAGCCAGGTGAGCATAGGGCCGTCTACGTCTCGAGACGATTGGTGTGAATCAAGTACAACGAAGTGGATATTCGCGTAGTCGAAGGAATAGTAGGCCTCTGTTCCGCTCGGCAGCCCGCCAGCCTCACCGGCCCGGGGCAGCACATACGCATCGTAGTAGGGACCGGATTCACTGGCCGATGTGCTGGTTTTCCCTTCGTGGTTCCCCATCGTGGGCCAACAGACTGTATTTTGAAGAATCGGCTGATACATATCGAAAAACCGCTCCTGAAATTCATTGTCGGTGCCGCTGGAATAGGCCATGTCGCCCATATGCAGATAGATGTCAGGCCGGTCTCCGATGGAGTATTGGAGCATGGCATCCGTGACACTTTGCTGGGCCGATGTACCGGTCCCGGAATCGCCGACAATCCATAGACGGGTTGGGTTGCTTGTTCCTACAGGAGGCGCTGTGACAAAGAAGAATTCCTCTTCGCCACCGGCGAGGACCTCGTCGGCCGTTCCAACGGCGTAATAGTATTTCTGATCGGCTTCTAGGCCGGTAATTCGGATGGCGTGCTGGGTGGCCTCCGTTTCGGATGTATGGACCGAATCTAAAACCAGAGGGTGGGGGCCCACCAGGACGCGGCCAGTGGTAGGGCTGTCGGTGCGCCACACCACCGTCATCTCCGAAGATGTTCCCATCTGAAGGTAGGGACCCCGAACCAGAGTAGCACCCAATGCCAGTGGTGTAAGCAGAAGGAAGAGCAGGCCGGAGAAGGCGATGGTGATTGGTCTCATGGGCGTTCCTTAGTGTTTGATTCTGGAACCAAGTTCGAGTTCCTGGCGAAGTTCGTGGGCCTGGCGCAGTCCGGGCTGTAGAGTCAGAGCAGTGTTCACATCACCGAGGGCATGGTTTGTATTGCCGAGGGCTTGATGGGCTCTCGCTCGCTCCAGAAGACTGAGTGGTGTACGTCGTTTTCGGACCCTTTGGTTGGCTTGTTTGAGTGCCGCTTTTCGATCGTTCGCAGCCTCGGTCGGTTGGCCGTTTTGTTCGTATAACTCGGCTCGTAAACGTAACCAGCGGCTCTGTACCCGGGCATGAGCGAGCACTGGATTCAATGCTCGTATGGCATGGCTGTAGCGGCCAAGGCTACGTTCCGCCGCAACCAGTCCAAGGCGAAATACGGTTGTCTCTGGAAAGATACGTAGACCCTTTCGCCATGTGTCACGGGCCTGTTTATACAGGCCTTGTCGATCGTAGAGGCGTGCCAGGGTCGTAACGCGCTCCATGGTCGGTGCGAGGTTCAAAGCCGTTTCGAGATGCTGGGGAGCCTTCGCCGTTCGGTTGCTAGCGTCCAGAATCCGGGCCATCAGGGCGTGGGCATCCGCGCGATCTCGGGTTGGTATGTTGGCAGCCTTTCGGTTCAGCAGAGGGATAAGGGCGTCTTCGGCGCGTGATAGCTGCCCGAGCTCCACCAGGATCTGCGCTCGAAGACCACGGATGGTTGTGTCGTTCGGGTACTGCTTCTCGAGTCGGTTGATATCGACAAGTGCGTCCTGCCATCGCCCGAGTTTTCGATAGATATGGTTTCGATGCAGCCGGTCTTCTCTCTGGTTCGGGTCGGCATCCAGATGTTGATCAAGCTCGGATAACGTATCGTGCAACGCCGGATGGCCGAATGCGGCCGGAGCGAATCCGTACATTATGGTCCCCCAGACAGCTACGATTCCGATCCATCTGGTGGGGGAGTGGGGGGTTCTCACTCTAAGCCTCATGCCAATCTGCATAGGCAATCGTATTACCTGGGTCAAGATCCCAATCCGTGAATCTCGAATCGCCCCTAGCGCGGACGCATCGGGTGGGGTACAGTACGACGATTGAGGAGAAGAGGGGTATAAAATGGCGAAGACGGTCCCACAGGAGACAACGGACAGTAGCCGGGTCGATGCGGTGATGGAGCAGATCGCCCAACCTCTTTCATCGGAATGCAGAGAGCTTCTCGAAGGCATTGTGAAAGCTCGTCTCGGTGAGTCCTCACCGGAGATGGGGCATCTATCGCCATGGCCTCAGGCCAGCGATGTGGATGCAACGGAAGGGCTGACAGAACTATTAGAGGCCGGCTGGTTGGAGCTTCGTGAAGATGGTGGGCGTCTGGAGTCCCAGCTGACTCTGTCTACAGGAACCCTGATTCCAGGCTGGCGTATGGAAGCGGTGGCTCTGGGACGGCCGGATCGTGCGCTACCGGGGCTACAGCTGGTGTCGCCTACGGATGGGCTCGACACCTTGCTCCTGTCCAGCCAGCAACGAAGCCTACTCGAACGCTTCCGGGCTATGAAGGAGCCCTGGGCTTTGATCCTCCTTGGTGGTCCGGGCAGTGGGAAAACGACGGTGACCCATGCTTTGGCGCATGCGATGGGTCGACGGGTCTTATCAGCTCGCCCCTCGTCTCTATTCGATCCAAGGCGCGGCCTTCATCAGAACCTGGCCATCCTGGGAAGCCTGGTGCAGGATCTCGGAGCCGTTTTATTATTAGAACCGATGGAAGAGTTTTTCCCTCGTTCCACCACGGCCAATTCGACCGATTCCAGATGGTATCCGCTGCTGGACTCTTTGCCGGGACCGGTGATTTGTACTTCGTCTGATCCCGGGATGGCACATCCTAGTTTGGGGCAGGCTTGTCATGCCATGATATCGTTGGCCCCGCCTCGGGGGCAGAACAAGGTCGATATGTGGTCGAGGGTGTTGCAAGGTGTGCCCCTGGAAGAGGGGTTGGACCTTGAAAAGGTTGTTCGGCGTTTTGACCTGACCCCCGGTGCGATTCAGAAGGCGGTCGCCGTGGCACGAGCCGCCTGCGAGGTGGGTGCTGTCAGCGAAGAGGAGCTGATGGGGGGGGCTCTTCTGCAGGTGCGCCATAAGCTCGATACATTAGCGGACCAGGTGACTGCGCGTTTGGATAGTACGGATCTGGTCCTGGACGACACCACCGCTGCCACGGTGAAAGATATTATCGACGCCGCCCGGGTGCGGGAGCAGGTCTTTGATGATTGGGGGTTTGGTGGCCGCACGTCGAGGGGACGGGGTCTTTCGATGCTATTTGATGGGGAGCCTGGAACAGGAAAGACCCTGTCAGCCGAGGTCTTATCGGCCGAGTTGGGCTTACCCCTCTACCGTGTGAGCATGGCGAATATCATGTCCAAATGGGTGGGGGAGACAGAGAAAAATCTACAACGAATCTTTCATGAGGCCCGGGGAAGCCGAACGATACTTCTCTTTGATGAGGCCGACGCTCTCTTTTCCCAGCGAGTGGATGTAAAAGGTGCCAACGATCGATTCGCAAATATGGAAGTGAATGTCTTATTGCAGCTCATGGAAAGCCATGATGGCATCTGTATTCTCACAACGAATCTCAAGAAGGGCATTGATAAAGCCTTTGAGCGCCGCCTGTCCTTTAAGGTGCATTTCCCGTTTCCTGAACCGGACCTGCGGGAACGGCTCTGGGAACACCACCTCCCCGAAGAAGCGCCGGTCGCGGAGGATGTGGATACCTATATTCTGGCCCATTCCTTTGAGCTGAGCGGTGGCAGTATTCGCAACGCGGTGGTTCGGGCGGCGTATCGGGCAGCTGCAGATAACCGCAGTATTTGCCAGGACGATTTATGTGAGGGAGCAAAGGCTGAATGTGTCGCGGCCGGGAAGCTCTATCGGATTATTTCGGACGATGAATAGTTTATGTCTTTGGACTCCAAAGCAGCGAGAGCAAAAATGAAGCATGGTTTGTTTATAGGATTGGTTCTATGCGTAATGGGCACAAGCTGTAGCGACGTGGTCGTCGCGGTGTCCTGCGAGGCTGGATCATGTCCAGAGGGGGAGTCGTCGACGGAGGTTGTTGAAACAACCGAAACAACCGAGACAACCGAGATAACGGAGACAACGGAGACGACGGAGACGACGGAGGTCATTCCCTCGGACGATGGACCAGCGGACTTCTGTGTTGGGAAACCCGACGGAACGATATGTGAATCGGACTCTTCAGCGTGCACCATCGACCGATGTAGTGGGGAGGTCTGTGTTAATACGCCGCGATCTGACGGCCTGCTTCCCTCCGAAGGCTTTCTGAAGTCGGCCACAGGTCTGAAATCGGGAGCGGTGGCCATCTATGCTACGGGTGACGAGCTTAAGGATATCGTTGTATTGCTCAACGCCGGAGGAGTCTCCCAGTGGTCCCAGCAAGTCGTCATAGGAGAGGATGGTGTTGGGAAGGAGATTTTGCAGGTAGGCAGCTTTCTTCTGGTCGTCGGTAGGACGGAAATCCGACCTGGGTATACAACTCTGACCACATCGGGAGAGCCTGTCGGCGATGCGATGCTCAATGGATCCGATTGGGGAGATGCTGCAATACAGCGTCAGATCACGACCCTGGATACCGAAGGTCGACTACTAGCGTTGGTGTCCAATAATGAAGACATCAGGGAGGCTGTGATATTTCGATTCGACGGGCCAGAAGGGACCCATATAGAGCCGCTTCGCCGGGATACGATTGGATTTGAATCCCTTGACCTTCGGGGGAATTGGGCGACCTCGGGAGAGACGAACTATCTGGCTGGTTGGGCGCCCCCAGAGTCTGCACCCGACGATCCCAACAATCGGGTTGGTGTACTCCTTCGCTATAGACCCGAAACTCTCAACGATGTGCTCTATCTCGAGCCTGAAATTCCTCATGTTACGAAGTTTCGACTCTTCGATGTCGAGGTTCTAGACGGAGGGGATTTGGCTGTGCTGGGCATATATGTTGAAGAGAAACCCGATGACACGAATTCGTACCATTATGTGCTCCGACGGATTAGCGCAGAGGGGACCACTATCTGGGAAACCAGGGAAGAGAACCCTCAATTTGATGGTGAGGTGCAATGGTTAACAACCCAATTTACGGACCTGTTACGTTCGGAGAGCGGGACACTGGTTGGTATTGGTCAAACCGACACGTCGGCTGGAAAGGTGCCGTTGGCTTACGCCTGGGACGAAACCAGTGGAGAGTTGTTGTGGAGCCGAAAGGACCTCACCATTCCCTCGAGTTCCGATACCTGGGAGACGACTCGTCTGGAACGAGCGGTTCTGACACCAGAAAACGGGGTTCTCTTGATGGGTACCCATGTGAATTCTGAAACGGAAGTGGATCCGACCACCGGTATCTCAAAAACTATTAACCACCCGCGGGTTTTCTGGACCTTCCTCGATAGTGCAGGGGAGCTCTGTAATCCGTAAAGCGGGCTTCAGGCCCCGAATCCGGCTTTATGTAGACGATTCGAAAGCGTCTGGCGGAGACCGTCCAGGCTCTGGCTGGAGGTGTCGATGACAACCGCCGACTGTCGATAGAAGGGGTCGCGCGACGCGAGCAGTGAACGAAGCTCGGCCATCGCATTCTCGCGACCGGCGGTGGGGCGGTGATCGCCCTGTGCCAGGACTCGATTCATATGGTCCTCGGGGCTTGCCTGGAGCCAAACAGTGGTACATTGCTGCCGTACCAGATTCCATGCCCGTTCATTCTGAGGTAGGCCACCCGATAGAGCGAGAACGATTCCTTGTTCGCCGGCTAGAAGCTCGACCAGGCATTCCACCTCCAGGCGTCGGTAATATTCCTCGCCGTGGAGGGCGAATATTTCTGAGAGGGTCAACCCTGCTCGTTGCTCCACGGCTTCGTCGAGCTCTACAAATTCCAAGCCCAGATCGGTCGCCAACATGGGGCCAAGGGTGCTTTTCCCTGCACCTCGCAGACCCACCAGGGCGATGGCATCTGTAGAGTGTTCTCCGAGGATCGAGCGCACACTGGCGAGACATGCATTCAACTCGTCGGCGGTACAGCCTTTGAGACGGTCTTGAAGCGCGGCCAACGGCCCGGACGCCTTCGTGGGATCGTGCACCAGTTCCTCTACGCCGACCCCTAGGGCCTGTGCGACACGAGCCAATCGTCCGATGGCGATATTGGCCTGTCCCGCCTCCAACTGCGCGATAAAGCGAGGACTTAGACCCGAACTTACCGCGAGCTCTTTGGCCGTGATCTTTCGTTGGTTCCGAAGTCGGCGCACACGCCTCCCCACAAGAGACAGTATAGGGAAGTCATTCTGTGGATCTGTTTGCACCATGATGTGAAATATAATGCACCTTTCTGGTCCTGTAAAGAAATATCTTGCACATTTGGCCGTCTTTGTGTAGAAATACCCCCATGAGTACATCAAAAAAGACCAATATTCCTTCGAACATTT
The DNA here is from genome assembly GCA_002728755.1 of Myxococcales bacterium. Classification (GTDB taxonomy): domain Bacteria; phylum Myxococcota_A; class UBA9042; order UBA3505; family UBA3505; genus UBA3505. The sequence goes on along the minus strand of PBVT01000081.1, from coordinate 3,540 downwards.
CTTTTGACACCCATCCGTCGAAGTATCGCCATATCCAATTGGATGTGGACGGTAGTGTGGCGTCCATTAAGCTCGACATCAAAGAAGATCAAGGGCTCTGGGAGGGCTATGAGCTGAAGCTCAATTCCTACGATCTGGGTGTTGATATCGAGTTGGCTGATGCGGTGAACCGGATTCGCTTTGAACACCCCCAGGTGGGTGCGGTGAGCGTTTCGAGTGCGATCCCAGGCGTGTTCTCCTCGGGCGCGAACATCTTTATGCTGGGTTCAGCAACCCACGCCTTCAAGGTCAACTTCTGTAAGTATACCAACGAGACACGCCTCGGGATTGAAGACGCCACCGAATTCAGTGGTCAGACCTATGTGGCGGCTTTGAATGGCATCACCTCTGGTGGTGGCTACGAGTTGGCGCTGGCCTGCGATGAGATCTATCTCGTGGATGATCGACGTTCGGCCGTGGCTCTGCCCGAGATACCGTATCTTGGAGTGTTGCCCGGTACGGGTGGTCTAACGCGCCTGGTGGATAAGCGGATGGTCCGTCGGGATCGTTCCGATGTTTTTGTGACTCTGGCCGAGGGCTTAAAGGGGCGTAAGGCGGTGGACTGGGATCTCGTAGACGGTACCTTCCCCTCTTCGCAGTTTGATGAAAAAGTTTCAGCCCGTATTGCTGAGATCGCTGGTGATGGGCATCCCGAACGCCAGGGTATTGAACTGGATACGGTGGCTCCCGAGATCGACGAAGATGGTGTTCACTACCAACATGTAGATCTTCGGTTTGGACCCGTTGGACGGACCGCGACCATAACAATCACAGTTCCCGACCAGCTACCCGAAATTCCGAGCGAGCCGACCGAGCTGGGTTCGGGCTGGTATCCTCTCCGTATGTTCCGTGAGCTCGATGATCTGCTCTGTCGTCTACGCTTTAATCACCCCGAGATCGGGCTGGTACTTCTGGAGACGCGCGGGAATATAGAGACGGTATGCGCACTCGACGAGGCCATGCTGAACCGTCGTGATCATTGGTTTGTAAATGAAGTCGTCTTATTGATGAAGCGAGTTCTGAAACGACTCGACCTCACGAGTAAGAGCCTATTCGCCTTGATCGACGAAGGGTCCTGCTTTGCCGGTTCGCTGCTGGAGTTGGCGTTCGCGGCCGACCGTAGCTACATGCTCGAAGAGGATGATGTCGCGATTCAGCTCAGCGCGATGAATCATGGCGTTCTTCCCATGGGTAATGGTCTATCTCGCCTGGAAACACGGTTCCTGGGAGCGGCTGACCACGCAAGCGGCCTTACGTCTCAGACCGACGCCCTCGATTCGGATGAAGCCGATGAGCTGGGTCTTGTTACGTTTGTCTTTGACGATATCGATTGGGAAGATGAGCTTCGCCTGGCCATTGAAGAGCGTGCCAGTATGTCCCCAGACGCATTGACCGGTTCCGAAGCCAGCCTTCGCTTCGCTGGCCCAGAAACCATGGAAACCAAGATATTTGGACGTCTCTCCGCATGGCAGAACTGGATCTTCATCCGGCCGAACGCCACCGGAGAAAAAGGAGCTCTCACGCTGTACGGTGATCCGGAACGGCCCGAGTTCGACTATAGGAGAACATGATATGAGCATCAGCCAATTCGACTCCATCCCCAATAATGTTGATCTGAACAGCGATCGAAAGCTTCAGAAAGCGCTTCTCCGTTGGCAGCCGAATTATCTGGATTGGTGGCATGAGATGGGTCCAGAAGGCTTTCAAGCCGATAATATCTATCTGCGTACCGCCATAAGTGTAGATGCGGGGGGCTGGGCCCATTACGACTACGTCAAGATGCCTGAGTACCGCTGGGGGATTTTCCTTACGCCTCGGGCCACGGAACAGACCATCGGATTTGGTGATGAACTGGGTAAGCCAGCCTGGAACGAAGTTCCGGGTGAGTTCCGAAAAGAACTGCGTCGAATTATCGTGACACAGGGTGATACGGAGCCTGCCTCCGTAGAGCAGCAACGCCTTCTGGGACAAACAGCGCCCAGTTTGTACGACCTGCGTAACCTCTTCCAGGTCAATGTCGAGGAAGGACGCCACCTCTGGGCGATGGTTCATCTTCTCCATGGCTATTTCGGGCGGGATGGTCGCGAGGAAGCCGAAGATATGTTGGTTCGTCGTTCAGGGAATGAAGACTCGCCTCGAATTCTCGAAGCCTTCAATAAGCCCATTGAAGATTGGTTGAGCTTCTTCTGCTTTGCGATGTTTACGGATCGAGATGGCAAATATCAGCTCGCTGCTTTGGCGGAGAGTGCTTTCGACCCTCTGGCCCGCGCCACCCAATTCATGCTCACCGAAGAGGCTTTTCATCTCTTTGTGGGAGAGACAGGTGTGGATCGCGTTGTTCGTCGTACAGCCGAGTTGATGATGCAGGATCCAAATGGCGACGTACGTAAGCTGGGCGGTATACCTCTGGATATTATCCAGCGCTACATCAACGAATGGTATTCGGCATCGCTGGATCTATTTGGGGGCGAAGATTCTTCCAATGCGGCGACCTATTTCGCCACTGGTTTGAAGGGACGCTACAAAGAGACCACGAAAGGACGGTATGCGGACCATGTAGCTCTGGGGGAAAGTTATTCGTTGGATCGTCCCGACGATAAGGGCGGTGTGATGACCGAGGATATCCCCATGCGACGTGCGATGAACGCGGTGTTGCAGGATTCCTATCGTAGCGATTGTGAGCGCGCGCTGAACCGCTGGAATAAGAGCCTCGCCAAGGCGGGCTGCCCAGAACGGTTGAGCCTTCCATCGCCCCGATTCAATCGCTTACAGGGCGTATTCATGGATTTCGCAGCCCTTCCCGATGGTACACCGATCACACGCGAGGAATGGGAGAGCAAGCGTGCTACGTTCCTTCCGTCCGAGGCGGATCGTGACTACGTGAAATCTCTGATGACCAAGGTCTACGAGCCAGGAAAGATGGCGAACTGGATCGCGGCACCGGCCAAGGGTGTAAACGGACGACCTCAGGACTTCGAGTACGTTCGATTCGCCTGATCTGTCGGACTACGGGGCCAGCCCTGGAGGGGTGTAGGTCCCATCGTTATCCGCGTCGAGGAGAAGCACGCCTGATATACTGATTGGCGTACTGTTGAGATATGGATGCGGAGTGGACTCTCCGTCAATTCGGGCCACAAAGAAGCTGTCGGCTTCGACCGGGATCGTAAACACCTCATCGAGGCGAACGACGGGCGCACCCGATCCATGTCCGATCTCGAGGTTCGTATCGATGGCGACCTCTCGATTATGATAGATGCGCAGTCGTTTGGCTGGCATCCAGGAGGGGGCCTGAATCCGTACGCGAACATGGGCCACATCCGTCGCTTCATGGCGTATCTCTCGGATGGTGTGTGGGTCATCGTCGGCTCCGAGCGCTCCCACTAGCCATACTTCGAGGAAGGCTCCACCGACGGCGAATGCGCGCCCCTCGATCATGCTCTGCCGTATTGTTGGTTCCAATTGATCATCGATCGGCTCGTCTCCCACCCACACATAGGTGCG